>NZ_CP044344.1:3332120-3998545 GCF_008761635.1 Nocardioides cynanchi | reverse complement strand
CCTGGCGCAGGCGAGCACTGACGGTGCTCTTACCGGCCCCGTCTGCTCCGACGAGGGCGACAGTGAGCCGTGGCCGAGCCAATGGCTTTCCCCCTTTGCCATATGCCAAGGCAGCCTATGTCGGTTCGTCGCCTAACCGGGCACGGTCTCGGGCAAAACCTTCGGTTCATCAATTCCGGGTACGCGCGTCGCGGACGGCCTCCAGGACCACTCGACCGAGCTCGTGGATGTCACAGGGGTGGGGATGGGTGACCTTCGCCGAGGGCACGTGATCGAGCCGCTCGGACAGCAGCCGAGCCTCCAGCTCGTGAACCGACTCGAGCAGGGGCGAGGACCGGTCGGGAAAGGCATAGCGGAACTGGCGGTAGTGCGTCATCAACGGTGCCCGCTCCTCGGACAGGGAGGCCGCCATCCGACGGGCGATCTCTCCGGGCTGGGCCTGCTGGACGGCGGTCTGCGGCGCCTCGTGGCTGAGCACCAGCACGACAGCGTCGAGGGGAGCACTCGCGACCATGCCGTCGGGTCCGAAGAGGTCGTCGGGGGGCACCTGGAGGTAGGCCTGGCGCCCCAACGCGGGAGCCAGCCGGCGTACGGGAGCCGACACCCGCCAGGGCCGACCAGCGACGCGGTCAGCGGTCCGGGCGACGCCGGCCCACATCCGCAGGCGACGGCGGTCGCTCGCGGCCCGCGAAGCGAGCAGGTCGGGTCGCTGGTCCAGCTGCCAGGCCCACAGCCGGATCGGCTCGGGAAGCCCGAGCATCCGCCCGTCCGGCGTGAGATGGACCCACTCGTCGCCGACGTAGCGGGCACCGAGGCTGGTGGCCGCCAGCAGGGCCTCGGTCTTGCCACCCTTGGACCATCCGGTGATCAGCACGCCCACGCCCTCCACGTCGAAGGCGGTGGCGTGGAGGGGCAGCACACCCTGCCCCAGCAGGACGAGGTTGACGATGGCGAGGAGGTGCGGAACCGCAGAGATGCCTCGCTCGCACACGATCTCGGTGCCGGGGCCGAGCCGGTCGAACGGCATCATCGTCCGCCGGGTGCTGCCGCCCTTGGCCTGCAGGAGGTAGAAGGCCTCGTCGTCGTACCCGCTCTCGCCCACCCCGACGAGTGTCAGCGGCACCCGGGCCAGGCGCTCGACGAACCGGATCGTGACATCCGGTTCGCGTCGCAAGACGGTCTCCGGGTGGCCGAGCTGGCGGCGAACGACGGCCACGTCGGAGGGTGACCCGTCGACCACGCGCACACCGACCAGGCCGTTCAGGTCGAAGTCGCTGACCACGCCCGGGGAGCTCATCTGGCCCGGCCGTCGCGGCGCAGCATGGCGGACGCGGCCTTCACATCGGCCCAGGTCCGTCCGTGCTGGACGCGCCTCGCGGCGTCCGCCAACCGGACCGCACGCCGCCCCCTGGTCCGGGCCAGCGCAGCCTCCACCTGGACCAGCCGCCGGGCCAGCTCGGCCGGGTCGGCGTCGAGGTCGAGAGGCGTGCCCCCGCCTCCGTCGAGCAGCGCCGGCTGCCCGGCGAACAGCCCGGCGAGCTCGGTGCCGCTCGCGGTCCACTCGTGAGCGCCGGCCGGGAACGCACCGGTGCCGGTCGCGGTGTATCCGAGAGCCGCCGCGATCGGCACCGCCTCGGCCAGCGTCAGCAGCTGCTCGGGAGTGATCTCGTCAGCCCATCGCTCCGCGCGGCGAGCATCGATCGGGTCACGTGAGCTGGTGCTGCCGTCGGTGAGCTTCGGGGCGCCCTGAGCGCGCTGCACCTCGTGGTGTCGCAGCAGGGCGTCGTCGAACTCCTCACCGATCGCGGGCATCAGCTCCCTCAAGACCCTCTCGCTTCCGCTGACGAGGTCTTCGTAACGGCACATCGTGAACCGGTCGCCCAGCTCCCCCGCGGCGACCAGCATCTGGCGGTTCACATCACACCAGTAGCCGACGGCCTCGTCGAAGGCGTAGTGGAAGCTCCGGTGCAGCGATGCGGCGACCGCTCCGGGGTGGCGGACGATGCCCACGAAGGCGGCATCCGGAAACACCTCGGCCATCTCCGGGATGTGGGAGGTGTGGAACGGCGTCTTGTCACCCCAGCGCACCTTGCCCTGCGACTGGGCGTGCCGCAGGAACATGCCGCCGTAGAACTCGCGAAGGCGCGCGTCCAGCTCGTCGGCGCTCCAGCCGATCCTGCCGAACCACTCGGCCCCGTGCTTCCAACCGGGGATCCGGCGGTTGGCGAGCAGGGCGCCCATGAACCCGGTCTCCGCCCCGATGGCGATGCGCGGATGGCTGTCGAGGATGAGCCGGAGCATGGTCGAACCCGAGCGCATCGAGCCGACGATGAAGACCGGTCCCTCGTCCATGCGCGCCATTATGGTCGCCGACGGAACCCCCCGGGTCACGGCACACCCGGGCTTCCTCCGGGGTCAGGGCCGGAAGCCGCCCTTCACGAACACGAAGTCGCTCCACGGGATGCTCTTGAGGGAGTCCTTGTTGAGGACTCCCGACCAGTTCGCGTTGCCCTGGAGCTTCAGGCTGTTGCCGGAGCCGGCATTGTCCCCGACCACGGCGCCGTACTTCTGCAGAGCCCGGGCGATGACCTTCGCCGCAGGGGACAGGCGCAGCGCATCGAGGTTCAGGCCGGGCTTGATCCGGATCACCGCGCCCTCCGGGACCACGCCGGTCTTGCCGGACTCCGACCCGGTCATCGGGAAGTACGCGCTCGCCCCCTCAGGGGTGCGGGACGCCGTCTCGTGCCAGTAGATCTCGAGACGGTGCCGGATCCGACCACGCCGGATCTCGGCCAGGGTGACCGCCGGGACGGAGGCGGGAATCCCGCGGTGCCCGAAGTTGGCCTTGATGCCGCCCGGGAGCCCGCCGGCGATGCCCTTCGAGGAGTAGCGGTAACGCGAGAGCCCGGAGACGCTCCACTTTCCGCCTGAGACGTGGGCACCGAAGAGACCGACGACCTGGTTGGTGGTGGGGTCGATGACCGTGAGGGCGGCGTCGTTCGCCGCCATCGGGCGGGCGCCGGCCGGGATGTGGAAGCGGACCGTGTGACCACCCGAGGAGATCTGCACCAGCGGGTCGGACGCGCTGGACCGGTAGACGGGCATCCCCCACGCGCCGAGGACGAGCGTGAGGTGGGTGCCGCTGTGGGCCTCGGCGTCGTTGATCCACGCCGAGCTGTGAGCGTCGAGCGGCGCGTTGCCGAGCTTGGTGTTCCAGTAGGAGCCCGGCTTGAAGGGGCGGGTGCCGGTGGACGGGGTCGCAGCGGCTGCCCCGGGCGGCGTGTGGTGCACCGCAGCCTGGACGGTCGGGGGGAGCGTGGCGACACCGGCGATCAGGGAACCGGTGGCGAGGGTGAGCAGGATGGCGCGTAGGCGCCCGGCGGGGTGGGACATCGGGGGTATCACCTTTGGGGGCAGCGGGGGATTCAGTGTTTTCCCGAGAACACCAAGATCACAGAAGATCCGCGACCTGACAAAGGCCGGACGTGCTGAGGGACGGCGCTCAGGCGGGACTTCAGCGTCTCACATCGTGGAACACGCGGTCGATCGCCAGCGCCGTCGCGGAGCTGGAGAAGTGCTCGACGGCGCGCTTCCGGCTCGCTTCGCCCTGCTGCCGCCGCAGCTCGGGATCCGCCAGCAGGGTGCGGAGGGCCGCCGCCAGTCGCACCGGATCCTTGACCGGCACCACGGCCCCGCACTCGGGGGTCACCAGCCTGGACACGTCACCCACATCGCTCGCGACCACCGGCAACCCGGCCGCCATCGCCTCGAGCACCGACAGCGGCATCGCCTCCCACCACGACGGCAGGCAGAAGAGGTCGGCGTCGGCGTACGCGGCCGGCATCTCCTCCGGCGGCCGGGTGCCGAGCAGCTGGGCGACCCCGTCGGCCGCCGCCAGGACCGGCGCTGCTGCCTCGGGTCCCTCGTCGGGCATCCCGCCGACCAGCAGGAGCTCGTGCTCGACACCGTCCTGCTTCAGCAGCCTCGACGCCTCGATCAGGTCGAGCACCCCCTTGCGGGGGGTCAGCAGCCCGACGTACAGGATGCGAGGGGGACGGTGGTCGACCGCAGCCGGGACGAAGCGCTCGACGTCGACGCCGTTGTCGATCAGGCTCACCTTCGCCGACCCCAGGGCCCCAGCCAGCGTCCGCTCCCCTGCCGACCACACCGCGACCACGTGGCTCGCCGGAAGCATCGCCAGGCGCATCAGGAGACGAGTGCGCCGCGAGGTCAGCCAGGTCTCGATGTTGCCGCCGTGGGCGTGCACGATGACCTTGGCGCCGCGCAGCCGACCGGCGGCGGCCAGCAGCCCGGCTCGAGCGACGGTCACGGCCGGCGCCAGCGCGGAGTGGAGGTGCACGACGTCCTGGCCCTTCGCCATCCGGAACACCCGACGCGCGTCCTGCAGGGTTCGGCCGATGTTGCCTGCGGTCACCTCGCCGCCTTCAGGTGTCCCGAAGTGGGCGACGTTGAGGAACGTGATGTCGTGCAGCTGACCCAGCTCTCCGCCCTGGAGGGTGTGGAGGAATGTCGGGATGCCTCCGCGGTCCGGGTACCCCTTGCCGACGAGCAGCACCTTGCTCACGGGCGACTCCCCGTTCCGACAGCCAAGGCCGCGTACTGCTGGTAGAGATCCTGCGCCCGACCCAGGAGGCGCTGGGCGCCGGGACGTCCCAGGCTCGCGGCCACCTCGATCTTGCGCTCGTCCCGCTCCGCAGAGGGCCGACCGACGTGGCTCTCGACGATCTCGCCACGGCACTCCAGCCGGTTCATCTCCTCGACCAGCTCGAAGGCCGCAGCCTCGTTGTCGGGAGTCGACTCGTAGCGCTCGAACGACGTCCCGAAGCGCTGGTTCACCCGGTCGATCACCGTTCCGAAGCTGCCCGTGACGTCGGCGAAGAGGCCCACCACGAAGTCGTCGCGTGCCGCCCAGGCCGTGCGGTAGAAGTCGAGATACTCCACGAGCGCATCCTCAGCGTGCAGCCCTGAACGTCGGATCAGGTACGAGGGGATCGCGTCCTCGGGTGCTCGCACGAGCGCGATCGCGGGGACTCCGAGCCGCGCCGCGCGCAACAGGTGCGGAGCTCCGTGCAGGTGCCGCCCGAGGTGAGTCCGACGATCGTTGGCGATCTGGAAGGCCGCGACGGCGAACGTGTTCCCCGAGCGGGGAAAGCCCTCGATCACGAGGGCAGTGTCCTTGCGGGCCAGGGTGCAACGCTTGTCCCGACGTGCGTACATCGCCGCGTCCCACACGTACGGCAGCCGCGACACCGGACGCCGTAGGTGGAGGCGGAGCCGCAACACCTCCTGGCCGACACGCACGACGTCACGCTACTGGCTGGGACCGGCGGCCATGTCCGGTTCCGCTCGGACTACCCAGGAAAAGGTATGGCATCGCTCACCGGTGGGCGTCACTGCGGCTAGCGTGCCCATGTGACTGCGACGGGACACGACGACGGGGACGAGCTGGTCACGGTGATCATGCCGGCCCGCAACGAGGAACAGGCGATCGGTGACGCTGTCGACTCGGTGCTGAGCCAGACGTATCGCAACCTCCAGTTCGTGGTCATCGAGGGCGGCTCCACCGATCGCACGCTGGCGATACTCGAGGAGCGGCAGGCGGAGGATGCCCGGATCGAGATCATCACCAACGCACTCCCGAGCATTCCGGTGTCACTCAACCTCGGCCTCGCCTCGGCCCGCGGCAGATGGCTGGTCCGGGTCGACGCGCACAGCACCGTTCCCCCGACGTACGTCGAGGACCTGGTGACCCGACTCCGCGAAGGCACCTGGGCGGGTGTCGGGGGAGTCAAGCCGGGCGTGGGGGTCACCCCGGCCGGACGGGCGATCGCGGCGGCGATGGGCAGCCGCTTCGGGGTGGGCAACAGCAAGTACCACTACGCAACGAGCGTGATGGAAGTCGACCATCTGCCTTTCGGCGCGTACCCCGTCGAGCTCTTGCGCGAGGTGGGGGGCTGGAACGAGCACCTGGTCGCCAACGAGGACTACGAGCTGGACTATCGGCTCCGACAGCGCGGAGGTCGGCTGCTGCTCGACCCGCAGATCGTGATCGCCTGGCACTGCCGGCAGTCGGTGCCGGACCTGTACCGGCAGTACGTCCGCTACGGCAAGGGCAAGGCCGACGTGGCGATGCTCCATCCGGCGTCCCTGGCCGCGCGGCACGTCGTCGCGCCGGGACTGGTGGCCTGGGTGGCCCTGGCCGCCGTCCGTGGTCGCCGGCACCCGGCCCAGGCTCTGGTGATGATCTCGCCCTATCTCGCCGGCGTGGCCCTGGCGACGCGTCAGACCCGGGCAACGCTGGAGGACGACGCCGACTGGATCCACCTGCCCGGGGCCTTCGCAGCCATGCACGTCGGGTGGGGCTACGGGTTCTGGGCCGGGCTGCTCCGGGGCATGCTGCGCCCCGGCACACCGCTTTTACCCCATCAAGGGGGTTGAGCAATGCCGGAGCCCTCCGTAGATTCGCCGGAACGGTCGCGCTCTCGGTCCCTTGCGGCTGTCCGGTGGAGAGCAAGGGTGGCCATGATCGTCCAGTCACGGAACAGGTACTCGCCCAGGCACCGTGCTCCTCGCCGCACTCCGGGACTCACGGGACTGGCAGCCTGCGGCGTCACGGCTGCCGTCGGAGTGGTCGCGGTCGCAGGGCCGGCGGTCGCTGCGACCGCCCGTGGGGTGTGGCAGCTCGACGAGACCTCGGGCAGTACTGCGTTCGACTCGTCCGGGAACGGCAACGACGGCACGGCCTTCAACGTGATCATGGACGGCAGCGGGTACCAGTTCGACGGCAGCAGCTCGTTGGTCGTCGTACCGACGTCCCCCTCACTCAACCCGGGGACCGACGCCTTCTCCTTCTCCGTGACGTTCCAGACCAGCGTGCCGCCCGGCAACGGCCTCGACTACGACCTGATGCGCAAGGGACTGACCACCACCACCGGTGGCGAGTACAAGGTGGAGATCCTCCAGGCCAACGGCAAGGCCCGTGCCCTGTGCGTCGTCAAGGACTCGGCGAAGAAGGCACTGCAGATCCGGGGCACGACCGACCTCGCCGACGGTCGGGTGCACACGATCACCTGCAGTCGGACGAGCAGTGGACTCACGGTCGTCGTCGACGACCTCGCGCCCCGCACCAAGACCGGCTCCACGGGAACGATCAGCAACTCGGCTCCGCTCTCGATCGGCGCCAAGTCCGAAGGCGGTCCCGGGGCCGACTGGTTCAACGGTGAGATCCTGCAGGCCGGCGTCAGCTGACCTGCGGGCACGGAGCGTCACCGGCAACCCACAGCACCGCCACCGAGGTGGACAGATCGGCTGTCGGGGTCGCCGGAGAGCCTGGCCGTGCCTCACCCGGTCTGGCCGGGTCTAGCCGCCCGTGCCCTTGAGCAGGGCGCTGACCGTGCGCACCATGATCTTGACGTCGAGCCAGAGGGACCAGTGCTCGATGTACCAGTTGTCGAAGTAGGCCCGCTCCTCGATGGAGGTGTCCCCGCGCAGACCTTCGACCGCCGCCAGGCCGGTCAGGCCGACCATCACGCGGTGCCGGAACACGTACGACGGGAACTCGTGACCGAACTGGTCCACGAACTCCGGGCGCTCCGGCCGGGGGCCGACCACGCTCATGTCCCCGCGGATCACGTTGACCAGCTGGGGCAGCTCGTCGATGGAGTATCGACGGATGAAGGCGCCCACGCGACCGGTCCGGTCCGCACTGGCAGCCCACTCGGACGAGGCGTCGGGCGGCAGCGGGCGCATCGAGCGCAGCTTGAGGAGCTGGAAGTGCCGGCCGTTGCGTCCCACCCGCTCCTGGCGGTAGATCACTCCGGGACCCATCTCGATCCGAACCGCCAAGGCAGCAATGCCCAGGAGCCAGCTCGCCGCGACGAGGGCGCTGGAGGCGATGACCACGTCGGCGAGCCGCTTCACGGCCAGCTGGGCGCGCGAACGGCGCTGCTTCAGCCTCAGGAACGGGACGCCCCAGATCTCGTCCGTGGAGGCGGAGAGCTCGGAGAGGCGGGGCAGCACGAAGATCTCGGCGGAGGTCGAGCACGTACGCAGCGCCTCGATGACGCGCCGCTCCTCCTTGGAGGAGGCGTCACCCACGATCACGGTGTCGACCGCGCCGGAGCTGATCAGGGCAGGCAGGTCGGCAACGGCACCGCAGATGGGAAAGGCACCGAGGCCGGAAGGTCGAGCTCCCAGGACGCCGCGGACGTTGAGCCCGGTCTCGGGATGTGCCTCGATCCGCGAGACCAGCTCAGCGCTACGCGACCGGGTCCCGACCAGGACCGTGTTGCGACGCAGCAGACCGTCACGGCGCCAACCCCGGATGAGGAGATAGGCGCAGCCGCGAGCGAGGACCACCAGCGACCCGGCCAGAGCAGCCGCGAGCACGGCCTTGGAGAAGTGAGGACCATGCGCCAGCGACATCGCCACCAGCCCGGCGAGGGAGCCGACCAGGATCGCCGGTACGTCGTCGAGGGCCGAGAGCCGAAGGCGGCGACCGTACAGCCCGGCCGCAGCGAAGGCGGCCAGCATGATGAAGGCGCAGAGCACGCCGAGCGTGGTGGAGATGCCGGCCGCGACGACCGCGACGACCAGCGCGACGACGTCGGCGGCGAGCCGGATCAACATCTCCAGGGAGGAGGTCCGGAGGCCGAACTGCCGGTCGGTCGGGCCGTCGTCGTACGCCACCTCGATGGGCAGGGCATGGTCGGTCTCGAGCCCGCCACTGGCCACAGCCAGCCGGTTGACCACCGCTCGCGCCGTCTTGGCCGGCCCAGGCGGACCCACCTCAACCTGTGTGCTCATGTGAACGTCCCCCCGAACGTTGTGTGGACGCCGCGATGGACCCGTCGGCGTCAGAGGACCGGGCCTACCCCCCACAGGTCTTCGCCGGTCCGCGGCCAATCCTTCAGCACGCAGGGCACGGTCGGCTTACCCAAATAACGCGATTTCCGGCGTTCGGGAGGACGGGTGGTGTAGGGGAGGTGATTACCTAGTCCATACCGGTAGCACCACCTAGGGTGATGCCACAGAGCTCGGGCGCAGGGCCGGGGCGCACGTTGTTGTTGGGGGAACACATGCGGCACTTCACATGGCGAGGATTGGCTTCACTCGCCGTCATCTCGGCGGCGACCTTCGGCCTGCAGGTCCACAGCTCGGCGACGACCGCGCACACCTGCTTCGGACATCCGGCCACCATCATCGGCACGCCCGGGGACGACAAGCTCACCGGCACACCAGGGGCCGACGTCATCGTCGGGCTCGAGGGCAACGACACCATCCGCGGCCTCGCGGGGAACGACTTCCTCTGTGGCGACGACGGCGCAGACGTCCTCAAGGGCGGACGGGGGGCCGACCACCTGGCCGGCAGCCGAGGCACCGACCGGTTGTCCGGTCAGCGAGGAGTCGACACCCTTCGCGGAGGTGCGGACGGCGACAGCCTGCGCGGGGGTCGCAAGGGCGACCGGATCTCCGGCGGCGCGGGCAACGACTTCCTCAAGGGCAGCCGCGGGGCCGACCGGATCGCCGGCGGAGCCGATGACGACGCGCTGAGGGGCGGCAAGGGCGGCGACATCCTGTTCGGAAGCACCGGCACCGACACGATCCTCGCCGGGACCGGCAAGGATCACGTCAGCGGAGGCGAGGGCGACGACTCGCTCGACGCACAGGACGGCGTGCCCGACGACAGCCTGCTCGGAGGTGCAGGCACGGACACGTGCCTGGCCGACATCGGAGACGTCATCAACGGCTGCCCCTGACCGCGCGGGCCGAGACTGGTCAGGCGGTCGCCACACGTCGGGTCAGGATCGTGGTCGGCAGGTGGTCCTTCGCTAAGACCAGGTGCTCGTCCACCTGCCAACCGCACCGCTCGTAGAACTCGACAGCCTCGGCGCCGGTGGCGACCCAGACCCGCTCGTGTCCCCGGCTGCGGGCGAGGTCCTCGATCGCGGCGACCATGAGCCGGCCGACGCCGCACTTGCGCTCCGGACGACGTACCACCATCCCGAGCAGCCACGGGCCGCGCCCTGCCCGCTCGTCGGCGTCGAGCGCGTCGTCGTACTCCCCCAGCGCGACCGCGCCGAGCGCGTACCCGTCGAGGTCCATCGCGACCAGCGTGACCGGCAGGTGCTCGCTGCCTGCCTCCCGCGCCGTCACCTCGATCCAGCTGCCGGGCGTCGGCGAGCCGTTGCCCCACTCGCGCCAGCGCAGCACGCCGACCTCGGCGATCAGTTCCGGATGGTCCGCGAGCAGCCCGAGAAACAGCGGAGGGCGCTCTCCCATGCGCAGAATCTAACCAGTCGGGGCGGTCAA
The DNA here is from genome assembly GCF_008761635.1 of Nocardioides cynanchi. Lineage (NCBI taxonomy): Bacteria > Bacillati > Actinomycetota > Actinomycetes > Propionibacteriales > Nocardioidaceae > Nocardioides > Nocardioides cynanchi. The sequence goes on along the minus strand of NZ_CP044344.1, from coordinate 3,988,213 downwards.
CGGCTCGAGGTCCAGCACGTACGTCGCGTGGTCGCGGCTGGTGGCGTCGGCCCAGCGCAGCATCTGGGGGATGTCGTCGATGCGCAGGATGTGGCCGGGCTCGCGGGTGTCGGGGAAGGTCGGCGACGTGACCAGCTCGCGGTGCTCCACCTTGAGCCCTCGCACGAGCCAGTCGCGGCGCACGTCGGGATAGTCGAAGGCGTCGATCTCGTAGGTGCCCATCACGTCCAGCGTGGCCAGCGCCGTGACCCGTTCGCCGACCTCCGGCAGCCGGTCGACGGGGACCGCGCCCTCGCGGGGCTCGACCACGAACGCCAGGTCACCGACCTGCACGAGCATCGAGCCCGGCTCCCGTCGCCAGGCCACCTCGCCGGTGATCGCGTAGTGCAGGGACGGCTCGCCGGTCGGGTCCGGCCCCGGCCGCAGGTCCAGCCCGTCGGGCCCCTGGGCGTCGGTGAAGCTCCAGGACGACGCGCGCACGGAGACGTCCCGGAAGGTGTCGCCCAGCTCCAGCTGCGACACCTCACCGGACTTCACGAGCCACGAGGCCAGGTGGGTCCACACACCGATCAGGGTAAGACGCGCGGGCCCGGCCCGCGGCGGTTAGCGTGACCTGGTGCCGAGACTTCTCCACCTGAACGGGCCACCGGGGATCGGCAAGTCGACGCTGGCTCGCCGCTACGGAGCAGACCATCCGGGCACCTTGGTCTGCGAGATCGACGCCCTGCGGACGATGGTCTCCGGCTGGGAGGACGACCTGCCCGAGGTCGGCCCCCGGGTCCGGACCGGCGCGTTGGCGATGATCTCGGCGTACCTCCGCGAGGGCGGTGACGTGGTGGTCCCCCAGCTGGTCGCCGTACCCGATCAGCTCGCCCGGTTCGCCGGCGCCGCCGCCGATGCGGGCGCGGGGTAAGTGCACGTGCTGATGACCGCGCCGCACGACGAGGTGGTACGACGGTTCCGCCAGCGCGAGGACCACGTCTGGCAGGACCAGGCCGCCCGGCAGGTCGACCTGGACGGTGGCGACCGGGCCCTGCGCGCCTGGGCCGAGCGGCTCGAGGCACTCGACGGCCTGCGACTGCCCGCCGCAGAACCGGACACGACGTACGCCGCCCTGCTGGTCGCGCTCGGCGACCCTCGGGGCTAGGTCGTCTCCCAGCGGAAGAAGCGCGCCGCGACGGCGCTGACCACGAGCGCGAAGGCGGCGAGCACCGCCATCGGCACCAGCGCCGCGGTCCACGGCTCCCCGCGCACCATCACGTCGGTCATGCCGTCGTTCAGCCATCGCAACGGCAGGACGTGGGAGAGCGCCTGGAGCCAGCCCGGCGCACCCTCCAGCGGGAAGAACGAGCCGCTCAGGAAGGCCATCGGCAAGACGATGAAGTTGGCCATGTTCACCGCGCCCTCCGTGGACTTCGCCACCGCGCCGGCGAGCAGGCCGACCGCCATGAAACACAAGGTGCCCACGACGAGCAGGGGGATCGCCATCGGCCACGCGCCGGTGAGCTGGAGCCCGAACGCCGCGGTGCCGAGGCCGAGGAAGATCGCCAGCTGGCCGAGCGCGATCGCCACCGTGACCGCCACCCGCGCGCCGACCACCGTCGAGGTGGGCACCGGCGCCAGCTGGAGGCGGCGCAGCAGCTTGCTGTTCCGCCAGCCGTTGAGGGTCGCCGCCGCACCGAACGACGCACTCATCGCCACTGCCCAGCCCAGGAGCCCGGGCGTGACGAACTGGATCACCTTCAGCGACTTGTCCTCGACGCTGACGACCTGGAGGGAGTACGTCGGCGGCTTGCCGCTGGCCGCGACGTTGGCGCCGTCGACGAAGGCCTGCAGGGTGCCCTGCGTCTCGGCGGCCTTCACCCGGTCGGTGTTGGTGTAGTGGGCGACGAGCTGGCTGCCGCGGGCCTCCAGGGCGACGTCCGCGTCGCCCTTGCGGACCTGGGCGATCGACGCGGCCAGGTCGTTGCTGTGGGTGACGTGGAAGGTCTGGTCGAACGCCGCCCGGGCACTCGGCGGGAGGTGGTCGACCAGGGAGACGTCCCCGACCTCGATCAGGTCGACCTTCGACACGCTGGCGTTGTTGAAGATGCCGCCGAAGAGAACCAGGAACATCAGCGGGAAGACGACCGCGAAGAAGACCGCCGCTCGGTCGCGCAGGAAGCCCTTGAGGATCGCCAGCGAAAGAGCGCGGAAGCTGCTCATGCGCGGTACTCCCGGCCGGTGACGTCGAGGAAGACGTCCTCCAGAGTGCCGGTGCGGACCTGGATGCCGTCGAGGTGGCCGCGCTCGGCGAGGGTGGTCAGGACGACGGCGGGATCCCTGGTGGTCAGGACGAGCCCGCCCGACTCGGCCTCGGCGACGTCGACCCCGCCGATCGCCCGCCCGTCGTCGAGTGTGAGCTGGCCGGCGGCCACGGTGATCCGGGTAGGTGCGTCGAGGCCGCGGACCAGAGCGGCCGGCGAGTCGAGCCTGAGCACCTGGCCGTGGTCCATGATCGCGACCCGCTCGCAGAGCGCCTCGGCCTCGTCCATGTAGTGCGTGGTCAGCACCACCGTGCGGCCGGACTCGTTGAGCCCGGACAGCAGGTCCCAGAGGTTGCGTCGCGCCTGCGGGTCGAGAGCCGCCGTCGGCTCGTCGAGGAAGACCACGTCGGGGTCGTGGACCAGCGCGCAGGCGATCGAGAGCCGCTGGACCTGACCACCGGACAGCTTCTCCACCCTGGTGTCGACCTTGTCGTCGAGCCCCACCCGCTCCAGCCAGGCGTCCGCCGGGCCCGGCCCGACGCCGTACATCGCGGCGAAGGTGTGGATCTGCTCGCGCGCGGTCAGCCGCTCGAAGAACGACGACGCCTGGAGCTGGACGCCGATCCGCGGGAGGAGGCCGGGGTTGCGGGGCCAGGTGGGCTCGCCCAGCAGCGTGACCGTGCCGGAGTCCGGCTTGCGCAGGCCCTCGATCATCTCGAGCGTGGTCGTCTTGCCGGCTCCGTTGGGCCCGAGGATCCCGAAGAACTCGCCCTCGCCGACCTCGAAGGTGACGCCGTCGACCGCGCGGAGGGTTCCGTAGGACATGGCCAGGTCCGCGACCTCGATGGCTGCTCCCACGGGTCGAGACGCTAGCGACTGTCCCGGGGACCGACCAGTGACTTCTGTCATCGGTCGCCGGACCGGCTCGGCTGGGCCTGTCGAAAACCGGGCCCGCCGTTCGACGTACGGGTGAACCGACCCACGACCGAGAGGCACCCCGATGCCCGACACCTGAGCCTGCCACCACGAGGGCTCGTGAGCGGGTCCTAGTCTCCTGCTGTGGACGAGACCGGGACCGCCCAGGAGGCCGTCACCCGGGTCTGGCGCGAGGAGTCGGCGCGCCTGGTCGGCGCGCTGACCCGGATCACCGGCGACCTGGCCCTGGCCGAGGACCTCGCGCAGGACGCCCTGGTCGCCGCCCTGCAGCAGTGGCCGCAGGGCGGGGTCCCGGACCGTCCCGGGGCCTGGCTGATGCAGACCGCGAAGCGGCGGGCCGTGGACCACTTCCGTCGCGCCGACACCCTGCGCCGTCGTACGACGGACCTCGGCCACGCCCTGGAGCGAGAGGAGGACACCATGGCGGATCTCGACGCGCTCGTCGACCACATCGACGACGACGTGCTGCGCCTGGTCTTCCTCACCTGTCACCCGGCCCTGGCGCCGGAGAGCCGGGCCGCGCTCACCCTGCGGCTGGTCGGGGGCCTCACCGTCCCGGAGATCGCCCGCGCGTTCCTGACGAAGGAGGCGACCATCGGCCAGCGGATCTCGCGGGCCAAGAGGACGCTGGCCGGGGAGTCGTTCGACCTGCCGGTCGGCGCCGAGCGCGTGCAGCGGCTCGACGACGTGATGGGCGTGCTGTACCTGATCTTCAACGAGGGCTACACCGCCACCGCCGGCGACGACTGGATGCGCCCGGACCTGTGCACGGAGGCGATCCGGCTGGCGAGGATGCTGGCCCAGCTGGCGTCGCAGGAGCCCGACGTACACGGTCTGCTGGCGCTGATGGAGCTCCAGGCCTCGCGCATCCACGCCCGCACCGACGGGGCCGGCGCCCCCGTGCTCCTCGACGACCAGGACCGGTCGCGGTGGGACGCGCTGCTGATCCGGCGCGGCCTGGCCGACCTCGAGCGGGCGATGACGCTGGGGACGCCGATCGGTGGCTACGTCGTCCAGGCCCAGATCGCCGCCTGCCACGCCCGGGCCGGCCGGGCCGACGAGACCGACTGGCGCGCGATCGCGGGTTGGTACGACGTGCTGGCCGGCGCCGGACACAGCGCGGTCGTCGAGGTGAACCGCGCCGTCGCCCACGGTCGCGCCTTCGGGCCGGCCGCTGGGCTCGCCGTACTCGATGCCGTGGCCGACGACCCGGCGCTGAGCGCGTCCCACCTGCTGCCCAGTGTCCGCGGCGACCTGCTCGCGCGCGCCGGCCGGCATGGCGAGGCTGCCGACTCGTTCGCCGAAGCCGCCGAGCTGACCGCGAACCAGAGCGAACGCACCCTGCTCTCCACCCGGGCCGTGCAGGAGCGCCGGCGCTCGGCCGATTGACGTCATCACGTGCCTCTTTGCGCCGACTCGGCGTGTCCTGGGTGCCTCTTTTCGCCGACTCGGCGTGTCCTGGGTGCCTGTTTGCGCCGACTCGTCAGGGGGCGACGAGGGGCCAGGGGCGGGTGGCCTCGAGCTGCGCGGCCAGGCTAAGGAGGGTCTCCTCGCCGTCGGTACGGCCGACCAGCTGGCAGCCGATCGGCAGACCGTCGGTGCCGGTGCCGGAGGGGACGCTGCAGGCGGGGTTGCCCGCGAGGTTCCACAGCGCGGCGTAGGCGATCGCCGGCATCGCCTTGAGTGACGCACGCACCGTGCCGGTGCCGTCGAGGACGCCGACCGGCGGCGGGCGGTGGGCCATCGACGGGGTGAGCAGGACGTCGATGTCGGCGAACACCCGGTTGGCCCTGGCCGAGACCTGCTCGGTGCGACGCAGGGCGAAGTCGATCACCCGCGGCGTCACCCACGACCCGAGGCGGCACGTCTCCCGGGTGCGCTGCTCGAGACGGTCGTAGTGCTCGACGGCGTCGGCCTCGGCCCGGATCCCGGCGAAGAACTGCGGGACGAACGCCGTGGTCGGGTCGGGGTAGCGAGGGTCGACCTCGCGGACGTCGTGACCGAGCCCGGTGAGCAGCCGGGCGGTGTCGCGGACCGCCGCGACGTGCTCGGGATGCGGCTTGACGCCTCTGGTCACCGGCTTGACCGTCCAGCCGATCCGCAGCCGGCCGGGATCGCGGCGGGCGGCGTCGGCGAAGGAGCCGACCTCTCCCGCGCGCCACCGGTCGGTCGGCAGGTTGCCGCGGATCACGTCGTAGACGATCGCGGAGTCGAGCACGGTCCGGCTCAGCGGCCCGACCGTGCCGAGCGCCCACCACAGGTGCTCCATCGGCGCGGTGGTGACCCGCCCCCGCTGCGGCTTGAGGCCGAACAGCCCGCAGCAGGCGGCCGGGATCCGGATCGACCCCCCGCCGTCGCCACCCATCCCGACCGGCACCATGCCCGAGGCCACGGCTGCCGCCGTACCTCCGCTCGAGCCGCCGGGCGTGTGGCGGGTGTCCCAGGGGTTGCGGGTGTGGCCGTAGGCGACGGACTCGGTGTAGGGCCACGCTCCGAACTCCGGCATCTGGGTCTTGCCCACGATGATCGCGCCCGCCTCGCGCAGGCGACGCACGACCTCGCCGTCCGACGCGGCCGGAGTGCTGTTGGCCCGGCCGCCGAACGTGGTCACGCAGCCGGCGACGTCGAGCTCCTCCTTGATCGCGACCGGTACGCCGTACAACGGGCCGGGCGCCTCGCCCGCCCCGAGCGCCAGGAAGCGGGCCTGCTCGCGAGCCTCGTTCGCGAGCACGACGGAGAACGCGTTGAGCTCGCCGTTGACCGCCTCGATCCGGCGCAGGGACTCGTCCACGACGGCGCCGGGCGTGAGGTCGCCTGCGGTGACGCGTTCGACGATGGCGGCAGCGGACAGCGGGGTCTCGGTCACCCCGGAACCCTAGGCGCTGGGCATCGCGGCGTCGTAGCGGTCCGACAGCGCGTAGCGCAGCAGCACCACGTCGCCGAGCTGCCGGGTGTCCGCCAGCACGGCCCGGCGGCCCGCGTGCCACGGGAAGTGGCCCTCGCCGACGAACCTGCGCGCCGCGGGCTCGCCGACGAAGAACGGAGCCACCACCAGCTGGAGCTCGTCGACGAGGTCGTCGGCGAGGAGCTGGGTGTGCACCGAGCCACCGCCCTCGACCATCAGTCGCCGCACCCCGCGGGCGTGGAGGTCCTCGGCGAGGGTGACCAGCCTCAGTGGCTCGCCGCCGTCGACCACCTCGGCCGCGTGCCCGACCCGGTCGGTGAGCCCGTCGACGACCGGGGACGCGGCGTAGACCAGCTTCGCGCTGCCGTCGTCGGCGAAGAAGCGCGCCGACCGGTCCAGCAGCCCGCGACTGGTCACGGTGACCTTGGCCGGACTCTCGGGCAGGCCCCGGTCGCGGCGGCGTGCCCGCAGCCCGGCGTCGCGGACCAGCAGGCGGGGGTTGTCGTTGCGGACGGTGGTCGCGCCGACCATGATCGCGTCGACCCCGGCGCGGACCCGGTCGACCCGGTCGAAGTCGAGGTCGTTGGACAGCAGCAGCCGGCTCTCGGAGGCGCCGTCGATGTAGCCGTCGATCGACATGCTGCAGCTCAGCAGGGTGTAGGGCCGCTCAGCCATGACGCGCCTCCTCGAGCACCGGGGACGACGTCAGCGGGGCGGGTGGCGTGGCCGCGCGGCGGAGCCCGCGTCCGCGCACCGCCTCGGCGCCCAGGACCACGGCGCCCGGCAGCGTCGCGACCGCGGCCAGCACGCCGTACACCACCGAGACCGTGAGGCCGGCCGCGGAGCCGAGCCCGGCGAAGCCGAAGGCCCAGGCGGTGACGCCCTCGCGCGGCCCCCAGCCGGCGATGCTGACCGGCACCGACGAGACCACCAGGACCACCAGGGCGGTCGCGACCAGCACCGTGAGCGGCGCGGCCACGCCGACCGCCAGCACCGCGACCAGGAACACGCCGAGATGGGCGGCCGTCGAGCCGGCCGAGGCCAGCGCGACGCGAGAGGCGGTACGACGCTCGAGCAGCGCCCGCAGGTCGGCCGCGACGAAGCCGGGGCGAGCAGCGTCCCCGCGACGCCGCAGCCACCACGCCACCATCCCGACGGCCACGGCCACCGCGACCGCGAGCGGAGCGAAGGGCCGCAGCGGTGAGGGCAGCAGGAGCACGGCGAGCACCGCCAGGCCGACCTGCACCGCCTGTCCACCGAGCCTCTCCCACAGGGTGGCGCGGAGCCCGGCCGGCAGGTCGCCGGCCTCGCGGCCGTGCCGGACGGCGCGGTGGGCGTCACCGAGGATGCCGCCGGGCAGCGTCGCGTTCAGGAACTGCGAGCGGTAGTAGGCCGCGACCGCGGGACCCGGGGCCACAGGCACGCCGAGCCGGCCGGCGACGACCCGCCAGCGCCAGGCCGACGTGAGGGTCGCGAAGGACGTCAGGACCAGCGCTGCGAGGACGGCCCACCACGTGGTCACCCGCCATGCCTCGACGAACGGCCCGGTCCCGAACCGCCACAGGAGCACGGCCAGCACCAGCGCGCCGCCGAGCAGCCGGAGCCACGAGCGCGCCCTCATCGGCGGGTCCCGGCCGTGGCCTGGACGCGGTGGTCGACCTGCGTGAGCACGGCTGCGAGGTCGGCCGCGGTCGCCGACCAGGGCCGGAGACCAGTACGACGCGAGGCCGCCGCGGCGGCGAGTCGCCGGCGCAGGTCGCCGTCGGAGAGCCAGCCGCCCAGCGCCGAGGCGAGGGCGGCGGTGTCGTCGGGAGCCACCAGCAGCCCCGGCGCCGAGCCGTCGAGGGCCCGGCCGACTGCCTCGGCCACACCGCCGACCCGGGTGGCGACGACGGGCAGCCCGTGCGCGAGCGCCTCGGTGAGCACCATCCCGTAGCTCTCGGCGCGCGACGCGAGGACCACCAGATCGGCCACGTCGTACGCCGCCTCGAGGGACCGCCCGCCCAACGGGCCGACGAACCGGACCCGACCCTCCCACCGCCGGGCGTAGACCTTCTGCTGGAGACGCTCCACGTGGATCGGGTCGACCTCCAGCGAGCCGACGCAGGTCAGGGTCCAGGGCTGGTCGCCCACCTCGGCGAGCGCGTCGAGCAGCAGGTCGTGACCCTTGCCCCGGTGCACCGCGGCCACGCAGAGCAGGGCTCCGTCGGTGCCGCTGCCGGTCGCGAGCGGCGCCCGGTCGGCTCCCGGCTCGCAGACCTGGACCCGGCGCAGGGCGTACCACTGGCGCAACCGGTCACGGGTCGCCCGGCTGGTGGTGACCACGGCGGAGGCGCCGGACAGGACGGCCTCCTCGCCGGCGTCGGGGCCCAGCGGCATGTGCACCAGGACGACGGTCCGCAGCCGGGAGCTGGCTCCGGGCAGCACCACGGCGGCGGACGAGGCGATCAGCCCGTCGACCAGCACCAGGGCTGCCTCGGGCAGGTCGCCCAGCACCCGGGCGAGCCCCGCCAGCGCGCCGACGTCGGGGGTCGGCCAGGCGCCCTCGACCTGGTGCTCCTCGACCTGCCAACCGCACGCCCGGAGGCCGTCGAGCACCCGACGGTCGTAGACGTTGCCACCGCTGGGTCGGGCCGGGTCGTCCACCCCGGCGGGCACGACCGCGTGCAGGACGCCGGTCATGGCGCGCGCTCGTAGCTCGCCCACGCGACCGGCGACTCGTGCAGCGTGACCCGGATCCGGGCCAGGGAGTCGTGGGCGACCCCGAGCTCGCCGGCCCGGAGCCGCTGCGCCAGACGATCCGCGACCTCACGGGCCAGCACCTCGGTGGTGGTGTTGGTGCGCGCGAAGGCCTCCTCGTCGTCGAGGTTGCGATAGGTCAGCTCGGCGAGCACCGCGTGCAGGGCCTCCCCCGCCCGGCCGATGTCGAGCACGATCCCGTCGTCGTCCAGGCCGTCGCGGGCGAACGCCGCGTCGACGACGTACGTCGCCCCGTGCAGGCGGCGGGCCGGGCCGAACACCTCACCCCGGAAGCTGTGGGCGATCATCATGTGGTCGCGGACGGTCACCTCGAACATGCCGGCTCCTCACGGTCGTAGGTGATCGTGTGGCAGATCGCGGGCAGGTCCCCCGAGGCCAGCCGGGGCATCAGGTCCGGGAGCTCGGCGAACGCGGACTCGCCGGTGAGCAGGGCGTCGTACGCCGGGTCGGCGAGCAGCGAGAGTGCGAGGGCCAGCCGGTCGGCGGTGGTACGCCGGGCGCTCCGCACCGGGGCCACCCGACCGACCTGGCTGGCCCGGATGGTCAGCCGCGACGAGTGGAAGCTGCCGCCGAGGCGGAGCGTGACCGGGGTGTCGCCGTACCAGCTGAGGTCGGTCACGGTCCCCTCCGCGCCGAGCAGGTCGAGCGAGACCTGGAGGCCGGCGGCGGTCCCGCTGGCGTGCAGGGTGAGGTCCAGGTCGCGCGGCGCCTCGTCGGGGGTCGCGAACCGGACCCCGAGGTCGGTGGCGAGCTTCTCCCGGGCGGGGTCGACGTCGACGAGCCAGACCTCCGCTCCGGGGACGCCGGCGAGCAGCCGGGCCACGCACGCCCCGACCATGCCGGCGCCGACCACGGCGACCCGGTCGCCGACCAGGGGGCGGGCATCCCACAGCGCGTTGACCGCGGTCTCAACACAGCCGGCGAGCACCGCCCGGCGCGCCGGCACGTCGTCGGGTACGACGCCCACCGCGGCCGCCGGGACGACGTACGCCGTCTGGTGCGGATGCAGGCAGAAGACGGTGCGCCCGACCAGGGCGGCCTCGCCGGCCTCGACGACGCCGACGCTGAGGTAGCCGTACTTGACCGGTCCCGGGAACGCGCCCTCCTGGAACGGCGCCCGCATCACGTCGTACTGGTCGACAGGGACCCCGCCCCGGAAGACGAGGGTCTCCGTGCCCCGGCTCACCCCGGAGGCCACGGCCCGCACCAGGACCTCGCCGGGGCCCGGGTCCCGGAGGTCGACCGGCCGGATCTCGCCGCGCCCGGGCTCGCGCACCCAGAACGCGCGCGCCCGTGCGGCCATGTCGGCTCCCTCCACGTCCACTCCCCATCCAGTCGGCTGAACCGGAAACTGCACGTCGTCGTATGACCCGGTGTCCGTGGTCACTACTGCATACGGAGGCACCGTGCGTCGGGTTCAGGTCGGTCCTGCGACCGGGCTCGCCGGCGCCGCCGCCCTCCTGGTCGTGCTCACGGTCAGCGTAGGACTCGGCGGCCCTGCCCTGGTCGTGGGCGGAGCGTGCGCGGTGGTGACCTGCCTGCTGCTGGCCCGCGGGATGACCCGCACCGGGTTGGACCGGCTCGGCGTGGCCAACCAGGTGACGCTGCTACGGGCCACCTTGGTCGCCGGGGTGGCCGCCCTGGTCGTGCAGTCGTGGACCGCCTCCGTGCCGCGCCCTCTGGTCGTCTCGCTGAGCGCGGTGGCGTTGGCCCTGGACGCGGTCGACGGCCAACTGGCCCGCCGCAACGGCAGCGTGACCCGGCTGGGCGCGGCGTTCGACATGGAGACCGACGCCTTCCTGATCCTCGTGCTCAGCGCGTACGTCGTACCGGTCGCCGGCTCGTGGGTGCTGGCGATCGGGCTGGCCCGCTACGCGCTCCTGGCGGCGGCCCAGGCCTGGCGCTGGCTGGCCAACCCCACTCCCCCGCGGCTCTGGGCCAAGGTGGTGGCGGCGGTCCAGGGCGTGGTGCTCGCGGTGGTCGGCTCCGACCTCCTGCCGCGCCGCTGGACCGAGGTGCTCCTGACCGGCGCCTGGCTGCTGCTCGTGGAGTCGTTCGGCCACCAGGCCTGGGTGCTCTGGCGGCAGCGCCATCGCCAGGAGGCGCCCGCGCGGGCGCGCTGGGTGCGCCCGGCCGTCGACGCGCTGGCCTTCGGCGTCGTGTGGCTCGCCCTGGCGCTGCCTCCTCGTCCGGACCTGCTCCGGCCCGGCGCGCTGGCCGCGGTGCCGGTCGAGCTGGTGGTGTTCCTGGCCCTGGCGCTGGTGCTGCCCACGGCGATCGGTCGCGTGCTCTCAGTGGCTGCCGGGCTGCTGCTGACGGTCACCGTCGTCGTCACCGCGCTGGACCTCGGCTTCTACGAAGGACTCGACCGACCCTTCGACCCGCTGACCGATCCCGGCTACGCCGGCTCCGGCCTGGACCTGCTCCAGTCGTCACTGGGCCGGACCGGCCAGGTGACGGTGCTGGCCGGGATCGCCCTGGGCGTGGTCCTGGCCACGGTCGCGTGCGTCTGGGCAGCCCTGCGGTCGCGCCGGGCGGTCCGGAGCAGGCCCGAGCTGTGGCTGCGGGTGACCGGGGTGCTCACCGTGGTCTGGGCCGTGGCCGGCGCCGCCGGCGCGCAGGTGGACGGCGTCCCGGTCGCTGCGACGCCGGCCGCCTCCCTCTTCGCCGCCCAGGTCGACCAGGTCCAGGCCGACCTACGGGACCGGGCGGCGTTCCGGGCCGAGGTCCAGCACGACGCCTACGCCCTCACCCCGGGCAGCCGGCTGCTCACCCGGCTGCGCGGCAAGGACGTGCTGCTGGTGTTCATCGAGAGCTACGGGCGGGTGGCGGTCCAGGACACGTGGTTCGCCCCCCGGGTGGACCAGACGCTGAACCGGGTCACCCAGCAGCTCGGCGCCGCCGGCTTCGCGGCTCGCAGCGGCTACCTGACCTCGCCCACCTTCGGCGGGATCAGCTGGCTGGCCCACTCCACCCTCCAGACCGGCCTGTGGATCGACTCCCAGTCGCGCTACGACCAAGTGCTGTCCGGTGACCGGTTCACCCTCAGCCAGGCCTTCGGCCGAGCCGGCTGGCGCACCGTGGGCGACGTGCCGTCGGACGGGCACGGGTGGCCGCTGGGCAAGCAGTTCTACCGCTACGACCAGATGTACGGCGCCTCGAACGTCGGCTACCGCGGCCCCCGTTTCAGCTACGCCCGGGTGCCCGACCAGTACACGTTCAAGGCGTTCTACCACCGGGAGATCCAGCCCCGGGACCGGCGGCCGGTGATGGCCGAGATCGACCTCGACTCCAGCCACACGCCCTGGACGCCCCTGCCCCACGTCGTACCGTGGGACCAGCTCGGGCACGGCACGGTCTACGACGGCATGACCGAGTCGCACGCGTCGCTGTTCCAGCTGTTCGCCCAGCAGGGTGACACACAGCGCAACTACGCGACCTCGATCCGCTACTCGCTGCACTCGCTGGTCTCCTTCGTGCGCCACGCCCACGACAACAAGCTGGTGATGGTCGTGCTCGGCGACCACCAGCCGCACACCGTGGTCAGCGGGCTCGACGCCTCGCACGACGTGCCGATCTCGCTGATCGCCCACGACCCGCGCGTCCTGGACCGGATCGCGAGCTGGGGCTGGACGCCCGGGATGCTGCCCGACCCGCACGGGCCGGTGGCCCGGATGGACACCTTCCGCAACCGCTTCCTGGCCGCCTTCGGATCGCAGCGCACCCCCTGACCGAACCGATCCCGCCGGCTGCTCGTGTCACCCGTCGAGGGCCCGGTCCGGGGCCCGGATCGGAGAGCTCCCATGACCGTCCGTCTCGTCGCTGCCACTGCCGTCCTGGTCTCGGCGTACGTCCACCTGCACCTGTGGCTCGACGGGTTCCGTCACGACCACGTGGTCGGCCCGCTGTTCATGGTCAACGTCGTCGCCGGCGTGGCCATCGCGGCGCTCCTCGTCACCTGGCGGAGCTGGCCGGCGCCGTTCCTGGCGTTCGGCTTCGGTGCCTCGACGCTGGGTGGCTTCGTGATCGCCGCCCAGTGGGGCCTGTTCGGTGATCACGAGAAGTGGCAGGGCCCCTACGTCTGGACCGCCACCGCGGCCGAGGCCGTCGCCATCCTGACTGGCCTCTACCTCCTCGCCACCGAACGGCGTACCGCACCGGTCGCCCAGCGCAGCACGGTCGGCGCGCACTGACCTCCTGAGCTCAGCGGAGCCGGGCGATCCGCAGCGGCCCGCACCGAGCGGTAGGTGCCATCCGGTGACAACCGGTGGCAGCGGGCAGGTCGTGTGCCTGAGAACGCTCTGGAGCGCGTCCCCAGGCACACGACTCGATCAGTAGGGGCCTGCAGGTCAGGAGTCGGCGGTCAGAGGTGGAGGGCGAGGACCGGCGGTCCGCCCACGCGGACCACGTTGACCGAGCTGATGTCGGAGGCCTGCGAGGCGGTGGCCGCGGACAGGTGCATGGTCTTGCCGGGCAGCCCGCTCCAGGTCGCGACCCGCTGCGAACGACCGTCGAGGGTGTGCACGACCAGGGCGTAGGCACCCGCGTCGTAGGACGCCCCCCGGTGCTGCACGGGGTAGGTGCAGGTCAGGTCGAGCTTGGTGCCCCACCCCACCTGGGTGACCGCGAGGTGGGCGGTCATCGGGTCGTTCCCGATCTGGGTCATCGCCGGGCCGAGCGGCGGAGCGACCGCCACCGGGGTGCCGGGGTGGGGGTGGTCGAAGGCGGCCACGCCACCGATGCTGATCGCGGCGGCCACAGCGGCGGCGGCACCGGCGATCAACCAGGTGCGGCGGTGCTGCTGACGTCGTACGGCGCGGCTCAGGCGGGGCAGCAGGGTGTCGGGGACGGGGTCGATCGCCGGAAGGTCGAACACGTCGGCGTCCAGCCGACCGAGCAGCCCGGGCAGGCCGGCCAGGTCCCGGACCGCGACGGAGCAGTGCTCGCAGCCGGGCAGGTGCGCCTCGAAGGCCTTGCGCTCCGCCGGCGACAGGGAGCCCAGGACGTAGGCGCCGTCGTCCATGGCGAACGGGCATCGGATCGGCGTGACACTCATGCGACGACCCCCATCTCCTCGAGCGCGAGCCGGAGCGCGTGCAGCGCATAGTGGGTCCGCGACTTCACGGTGCCTTCCGGGATGCCGAGCCGCCGCGCCGCCTCGGCGACGGGGTGGCCCTTGAAGTAGGTCTCCTGGAGCACCGCACGGTGCTCGGGCGAGAGCTGGGTCACCGCGTCGGCGACGATCCAGGTCATCAGGAGGTGGTCGTTGGAGTCCTCGGTCGTGGCCGGCTCGGGGAGCTCGTCCATCGCGATCTCGGAGCGGTAGCGCTTGGTGCGCGACTCGTCGATGAGGATGTTGCGGGCCACGGTGAACAGCCAGGCGCGGACCGAGCCCTGCGTCTCGTCGAGGAGGGCGGCGTTGCGCCAGGCGCGCAGGAGGGTCTCCTGGCACACGTCCTCGGCACGGACGCGGTCGTAGTTGGTCAGGCGCAGGCAGTGGCCCCACAACGCACCGGCGTGCTCGTCATGGAGTCGTTGCATCACGACGTCCGGGCTCTCAGCCATCACACCTCCCCACACCACAGTGATACGACGCAGGTCCGAGATCGGTTCGATTCTCCCCTGCCGAGTGCAACAAAGCCCGGCGGCGCTGCGTAGACAATGTGTGACCGTGACGCAGGACGCTCCCGAGGAGTTCGCCACCTGGGTGGCGGCTCGCCGCGGACGGATGAGATGTACGGCTACTACGGGTGGTGCTTCGGCAACGGCTTCGACGACGGCACCGCCGTACGGCAGCTGACTCCGGGCGACTGCCAGCCGATCTGGGGCGACCGGGTCCTGCTGCTGGGTGGCGACTCGGCGTCGTTCGCCCGGTGCCAGCCGTCGGTCACCTACTGAGCGTGGTCTAGGCCAACGACTCGAGCCAGGCCTCGTGCAGGTCGGAGAACCGGCCGTCCCCGCCCTCGATCAGGTCGGCCGGGGTGCCGTCCTCGATGATCCGGCCGTGCTCGAGCACGAGCACCCGGTCGGCGATCTCCACCGTCGAGAGCCGGTGGGCGATGATCACGGCCGTCCGGTTGGCCAGGATCGTGCGCAGGGCCCGCTGCACGAGACGCTCGGAGGGTACGTCGAGCGACGATGTCGCCTCGTCGAGGATCAGCACGGCGGGGTCGGCCAGGAAGGCCCGCGAGAAGGCGATCAGCTGGCGCTGACCCGCGCTGAGCAGGCCGCCCCGGTTGGACACCTCGGTCTCGTAGCCCTCGGGGAGGGTGGCGATGAAGCCGTGGGCGCCGATCGCGCGGGTGGCCTCCTCGACGTCGGCCATGGTCGCGTCGGGGCGTCCGAAGCGGATGTTGTCGGCGATCGAGCCGGAGAAGAGGTAGTTCTCCTGGGTCACCATCACCACTGCCCGGTGCAGGTCGGTCGACCCGAGCGAGCGGAGGTCGATGCCGTCCATGGTCACGGTGCCGTCGACCGGGTCGTAGAAGCGGGTCGCCAGCTTGGCGATGGTGGTCTTGCCGGCCCCGGTCGTGCCGACCAGGGCGACGGTCTGGCCGGCCGGGATGGTCAGGTCGAGGTCGGGCAGGACCGGCACGCCGTCGACGTACTCGAACCGGACGTGGTCGAAGCGCACGTCGCCGCGCGGGTCGTTCAGCGCGACCGGGGCGGTCGGCTCCGGGACGCCGGGCTCCTCCTCGAGCACGCCGGAGATCTTCTCCAGGGCGGCGTTGGCGGACTGGAAGGTGTTGTAGAACTGCGAGATGTCCATCATCGGCTCGAAGAACTGGCGCAGGTAGAGCAGGAACGCCGCCAGCACACCGACCGTGACCTGGCCGTCGTAGGCGAGGTAGCCGCCGTACAGCAGGACCACCGCGATCGTGACGTTGCCGATCAGCCGGATCTCGGGCATGAACCACGCGACCAGCCGGAAGGCGACCAGGTTGGCCGCGCGGTACTGGTCGTTGACGTCGTCGAAGATCTCCTGGTTGCGGGGCTCGCGGCGGAACGCCTGGACCGCCCGGATGCCGTTCATCGACTCCACGAAGTGGACGATCACCAGCGCGACCTTCTCGCGGGTCACGCGGTAGCTCTTGGCCGACTCCTTGCGGAACCAGTTGGTCGCCCAGGCCAGGAACGGTCCGCACAGCAGCGCGACCAGTCCGAGCTTGACGTCGAGGTAGAGCAGCAGCACGGCGGTGCCGACCAAGGTCAGGGCGGCGGTGATCAGACCGTCGAAGCCGGTCTCGAGCATCTCGTAGATGGCGTCGACGTCGGAGGTCTGGCGCGAGATCACCCGCCCCGAGGTGTAGGAGTCGTGGAAGGCCGGGCTGAGCCGCTGGAACTGCCGGAAGATGCGCTGCCGGATCTCGAACAGGATGTCCTGGCCGATCTGGCCCGAGCGGACCAGGAAGATGTTGCGGGAGATCGCCTGGACGATCGTCGCGAACAGCACGATGCCGACGATGACGAACAGCGGCCGGAGGTTGTTGCTCTGCTGGATCGGCGGGATGCCCTGGTCGATGCCCTTGGCGACCAGCAGCGGGATCGAGAGTCGGGCGGCGTTCTCGACCAGCACCGCGATCGTCAGCAGCTTCACGGCGCGGCGGTAGGGGCGCAGGAGGTCGCGCAGCAACCGGCGCGAGCGGCCGGCCAGCTTGGCGGTGGTCTCGTCGGTCAGGTCGTCGCGGCCGTCGGCTGCGACGCCGCGCCACTTCTGGCTCTCGGGGGGCTGGGCCTCGTCTCGACTCCGCTCGGCCACCGTGGTGTCGGTGGTCATGAGACGGCCTCCTCGAGCTCCTCGGAGTCGGCGGCGAGCAGCTCTCTGTAGGCCGGCACGGTGGCCAGCAGCTCGCGGTGGGCACCGACGTGGGTGATCGTGCCGTCCTGGAGGAGGGCGACCTTGTCCGCCAGCAGCACCGTCGAGGCACGGTGGGCCACGACCAGGCCGGTAGTGGCACCGAGCACCCGGCGCAGGGCCTCCTCGACCAGCTTCTCGGTGTGGATGTCGAGGGCGGAGAGGGTGTCGTCGAGGACCAGCACCTTCGGCTGCGCGAGTACGGCGCGGGCCAGGGCCAGGCGCTGGCGCTGGCCGCCGGACAGCGACATGCCCTGCTCGCCGATCCGGGTCTCGAGGCCCCAGGGCAGGTCGTGCACGAAGCCGGCCTGGGCGATGTCGATCGCCTCGGCGATCTCGTCCTCGGTGGCGTCGGCCCGGCCGAGGGTGAGGTTTTCCCGGGCACTCATCGAGAAGAGCGTCGGCTCCTCGAAGGCCGTGGCCACCAGGGTGCGCAGCTCGTGCAGGGAGTAGTCGCGCACGTCGACGCCGTCGATGGTGACCGCTCCTGCGCTGACGTCGTACAGCCGCGGGACCAGGGCGGTCAGGGCGGTCTTGCCGGAGCCGGTGGCCCCGACCAGGGCGATCGTCTCGCCGGGGGCGAGGTCGAGGTTGACGTCACACAGGACCGGGGTGTCGGAGCCGGGGAAGGTGAAGTCGACGTGCTCGAACCGAAGGTGACCCTGCGCGTCGGGAGCGGTGGCGTCGCCGGAGACGATGTCGGGCTGCATGTCGTAGATCTCGAGCACCCGGGCGGCGGCGGTCATGGCCTCCTGCGCCATCGCCAGGATCACACCGAGCGAGGCGACCGGCCAGACCAGGGAGAGCATCAGGGTGATGAAGGCGACCAGCTCGCCAGGCGTGAGCGCGCCGCGACCGACCCCGATCGCCCCGAGCAGCAGCACCACGACGACGGCGAGGTTGGGGATCATCTCCAGGAAGGTCCAGAACTTCGCCGACAGCCGCACCTTGTCGACGCTGGTCTCGAGCAGGGTGCGCGCCGCGTCGTCGTACTGCCCGGAGACGTGACCGGTGCGGCCGAAGGACTTGATCACCCGGATGCCGACGGCCCCCTCCTCGGCCAGCGTCGCGAGGTCGCCCTGCTGGTCCTGGACGCGGCGGGAGACCACGACGTAGGCCTTCTCGAAGCGCATCGAGAGCCAGACGATGGGCGCGGAGGTGGCCGCGACCACGAGGCCGAGCGGCCAGTACATGTGCAGGAGCACCAGGGTCGTCACCGTGACCTGGGTGATGTTGACCAGCAGGAACAGCATCCCGAAGCCGAAGAACCGGCGGATCGCCGAGAGGTCGGTGGTGGCGCGCGAGAGCAGCTGGCCCGACTGCCACTGGCTGTGGAAGCTCATCGGGAGCTCCTGGAGCCGGTCGTAGAGGTCGCGGCGCATCGCGGTCTCCACGGCCAGGACCGCCTTGTTCTGGACCCAGCGGCGCCACCAGATCAGGAACGCCTCGAGCACGCCCAGGCCGAGCACGAGCAGGCCCAGCGGCAGGATGCCACTGGCACGGTGGTCCTCGATCGGGCCGTCGATCAGCGCCTTGATCACGAGCGGGATCGAGATCGCCACGACGACCCCGGACATCGAGGTGACCAGCATGATCACCAGGGCAGCGAGGTGAGGTCGAAGGTAGGCCCGAAGCCGCCACAGCGAGTTCACGCTGGCGGGCGGGTGGCTATGGGGATCGGCAGGCATCGTTGACCGACTCTAACCCCGGGCGCCGACACATCACGAATTCTTTTGTATGACACCTCTTCGGGTTCTGGGTCTTACACCTACCGCCGCCCCGTAGGCTCCGGTCGTGGCCCTGGTCGGTGTGTGCGAGGACGAGCCTGCCCTGCGCTCGGTGCTCACCCGCGCGCTGCGGGCCATGGGGCACGAGCCGCTCGTGGTGGCGACGGCCGCCGAGGCGCTGCGGGCCTTCGTCCGCCGCCGGCCCGACGTGATGATGCTCGACATCGGCCTGCCCGACGCCGACGGGCGGGACCTCTGCCTGGCACTGCGCGCGGCGAGCGTGGACTCGCCGGTGCTGTTCCTGACCGCGCGCGACGGGCTGCACGACAAGATCGCCGGCTTCGAGGCCGGCGGCGACGACTACCTGACCAAGCCGTTCCAGCTCGACGAGGTGCGGGTCCGCCTCGACGCCCTGCTGCGTCGTACCCCGCCGCACGCCGTCGACGCGGCCGCCGAGCGGCCGGTGCTCGACCCGGGCCGGCACGCGCTGGTGCACGGCGACGCCGAGGTGGCGCTGACCCCCACCGAGTTCCGGCTGCTGGGCCGGCTGATGGCCGAGCCGTCCACCGTCGTACGACGCCACGCGCTGGTGGCGGCCGCGTGGCCGATGGGCGCGATGGTCAGCGACAACACCCTCGACTCCTACGTACGACGGCTGCGGACCAAGCTCGGGCCGCTGGACCTGGCCCTGATCACGACGGTCCGTGGAGTCGGCTACCGATGGCAGTGAAGCCGCCGTCACTTCGGGCCCGGATGGCCGCGACGGCGCTGCTGGTCTCCACCCTCACCGCCGCGGTGCTCGTGATCGGCGTCCAGGTGCTCCTGGCCCGCAGCAACGACGCGACCGTGCACTCCCGTCTCACGAGCCGCGCCCAGGCCGCGGCGGCGACGGTGTTCCTGGACCGGAGCGGGCTGCTGCGGATCCTCGACCAGCGCTCGTCGGTGCTCGACCAGAACGTCTGGATCTTCGACGCGAACGGTGCGCTGCGGGACGGCAGCCTGTCGCAGCGCGCGCTCGAGGTGCCGGTCCGCAACCTGGCCGCCGTACCCGAGCCCCGGCAGACCTCCGACGGCGAGGTCACGTTCTACGCGCTGCCCGTCGACCGTGGGGGCCGGCGGGTCGCCACGGTGGTGGCGGCCGAGTACCTCGAGCCCTACGAGCTCGCGGAGCGGCACTCCCTGTGGCTCTCGCTGCTGCTCGGCGTCGGCACCGTCGTGGTCGCGACCGCCGCGGCCTGGGTGGCGGCCACGGGGTCCCTGCGCCAGGTCCGGGCGATGTCCGAGCTCGCCGACGACTGGCGCGAGCACGACCTGAGCGCCCGCTTCGCGCCCGGACCGGGCGGCGACGAGATCGCCCATCTCGGCCGGACCCTGGACCTGATGCTGGACCGGATCGTCGACGCGCTGGCCGCCGAGCGGCGGCTCACCGACGAGATCGCCCATGAGCTGCGCACCCCGCTCTCGGTGATCCTGGCCGAGGCCGACCTGGCCCGGACGTCGGCGACACCGGGCGAGCGCGAGGGCCTCGACGGCATCCACCAGGCAGCGCTGCGGATGCGCGACTCCATCGACACCATGCTGGCCGTCGCGCGCGCCCACGCCGGTGCCGACGACCGGACCACGGTCGGGGCGCTCCTCGAGTCCCTCGGCCTGCCCCCCTCGTCGTACGACGCCGTCGTGCTCGCGGCTCCCGCGTCACCGCTGGCCGCCGCCGTCCGACCGCTGCTCGACAACGCCGAGCGGCACGGGACCGGGACCCCGCGCGTCGAGGTCAGCCGGGACGGCGGCACCGTGGTGATCGCGGTCCTCGACGACGGGCCCGGGGTCGGAGCCGCGGATGTCGAGTCGGTCTTCGAGCCGGGCCACACGACCAGCTCCGAGGGAGCCGGGCTCGGGCTCCCGCTCGCTCGCCGGATGGCCAGGGCGGTCGGTGCGGACCTGGTCGCCCGGCCCGGTCCCGGAGGCCGGTTCGAGGTCCGCGCACCGGCTCGCTGAGACCGCGCCCGTTCAGGTAGGTGGCAGGCGCTCTGCCGCACGCTGGGTGGCATGACCACCGATCCGACGGCCGCGCGCGGGCGCGCGTACGTCGACCGGTATGCGCACCTGATGAACAAGGTGCCCGAGATCACCGTCTACTTCTGGCTGATCAAGGTCCTGTGCACGACCGTCGGCCAGACCTTCGCCGACTACCTCGACCGGACCCTGGGTCTCGGTCTGACCCTCACCACGATCGTGATCGGGGCGGCGTTCCTCGTCGCGCTCACGCTCCAGCTCCGCGCCCGCCACTACGTGCCGTGGATCTACTGGCTGACTGTGGCGCTGGTCAGCGTCTTCGGCACCCTGATCACCGACAACCTCACCGCCGGGTACGGCGTACCCACGAGCGTGACCACGCCCGTCTTCGCGGTGCTCCTGGCGATCACCTTCGCGGCCTGGTGGAAGGCGGAGCGGACCCTGTCCATCCACACCATCCGCACCCCTCGTCGCGAGGCGTTCTACTGGGTGGGGGTCCTGTTCACGTTCGCCCTCGGCACCGCCGGCGGCGACCTGCTCTCGGAGCAGATGGGCCTGGGTCACCTCGCGACGGTCACGGTCTTCGCCGCCGCGATCGCGGTCGTGGCCGTCGCCCACTACGGGCTCCGGCTCGGTGCGGTCGTCAGCTTCTGGCTCGCCTACGTCCTGACCCGGCCACTGGGCGCGTCGATCGGCGACTACGTGTCGCAGGCCCGCCACGCCGGCGGCCTGGGCCTGGGCACCGCGACCAGCGTGATCTTCCTCGGGACGATCCTCTCCCTGGTGGTCTTCCTGACCGTCACCCGCAGCGACGTCACCGCCGACGACGAGTACGACACCGAGTCGTTTCTCGCCGAGGCCGAAGCGGAGGCCCATACCTGCCACCACTGATCGGTCCCGACCCACAGATCGACGACGCCCGCCCGCTTTCCCGAGGATTCGCGAGCGTCGTCATCCGGGGCGGCCGCCTCACGCTCATCACGTTGCGCGGCCGATCCGATCCCCCGGAGCCGACCGGCCCGCCGCCCTCCCTGTGGGTGCGGGCCGGTCGGTGCGTCCGGACGTCAGTTGGCGAGCAGCCCGCGTACGACGCGCAGACCCACCGACATCCGCGCCAGGTCGGCGGCGTCGTCGCGGCAGATCTCCTCCAGCGTGGTGGCGGCCCGTGAGACCACGACCGAGTCGCCGTCCTCCCACTGCTGGATCCGGGCCGGCACGCTCTCGTCGGGCGAGGTGTCGCGCAGGACCTGCGCGGTCAGCTGCGCGTGTACGGCGTACACGTCGTCGCGCAGCGCGGCCCGGGCCATCGTCTGCCAGCGGTCGTCGCGGGGCAGGTCGAGGATCCGGGTGACCAGGTCGGGGAGCCCGAGCCGCTCGCCGAGCGCGAAGTGGAGGCGGGCGACCTGCGCCGGGTCGAGCGACATCCGGTCCGCGATCTCGACGACGCCGAGCAGCATGTAGGCCGGATGGAGCACCGCCACCCGGGTCGCCAGCTCCTCGGGGACGCCCTGGTCGGTCAGCGACTTCCGGCGCGACTGGAAGGCGCGGAGCTCACGCCCGGTCAGCAGCGACGGCAGCTCGCTCATCAGCTCCTGGACCGGCGCGCTGAAGTAGTCGACCGTGCCCTGGCTGTCGAGCGGCGGCCGGCGGTTGTTGACCAGCCAGCGCGACGCGCGCTCCACGAGCGTGCGCATCTCGACCCGCATCCGGGTCTGGCACGACGCGGCGAGGACGTTGTCGAACGTCTTGATCTCGTCACGCAGCGGCAGCGAGCCGAAGATCTCGCGGGCCACGAAGTTGGCCCGGGTCAGCTCGGCCGGCGTGGCGCCGGTCTCGCCGGCCAGCCGCGGCCAGAAGGTCATCCCGGCACCGTTGACCAGGTCGTTGACCACCTGGGTCACGATGATCTCCCGGCGCAGCGGGTGCTCGGCGATCGCGGCCTCGAAACCGTCGCGCAGCTGCGTGGGGAAGTAGGCCATCAGGTCGACGTGGCAGTACGGGTCGTCGGGCAGGTCGTCGTCGATCAGCTTGTCGGCCAGCAGGATCTTGGTCCAGGCCAGCAGCACCGAGAGCTCCGGCACCGTGAGGCCCTCGCCGCGGTCGATCCGGCGTCGTACGACGCGCGAGCTGGGCAGGCCCTCGAGCTCGCGGTTGAGCACGCCCTCGCGCTCGAGGGTGCGCATCCAGTCCTCGTGCACGTGCAGGAGCGACGGGGCGTTGGCGGCGGCGTTGGCCAGGGCGAGGTTCTGCTCGTAGTTGTCGCGCAGGACCAGGCTCGCCACCTCGTCGGTCATCTCGGCCAGCAGGCGGTTGCGCTGCTTCTCGGTCAGGTCACCGGCCGCCACCACCCGGTCGAGCAGGATCTTGATGTTGACCTCGTGGTCGGAGGTGTCGACACCGGCGGAGTTGTCGATGAAGTCGGTGTTGAGGGCGCCGCCCTTGCCCTCGGCGCCGCGCAGGGCGTACTCGATCCGGCCGCCCTGGGTGAGCCCGAGGTTGCCGCCCTCCCCCACGCACTTCGCCCGCACCTGGTCGCCGTCGACCCGGATCGCGTCGTTGGCCTTGTCGCCGGCGTCGGCGTGCGTCTCGTCCCCGGCCTTGACGTAGGTGCCGATGCCGCCGTTCCACAGCAGGTCGACCGGCGCCTGGAGGATCGCCTTCATCAGCTCGGCCGGCGTCATCGCCGTCGCGTCGTCGGCCAGGCCGAGCGCCGCCCGCACCTGCGGGCTGATCGGCACCGACTTGAGGGCACGTGAGTAGACGCCTCCCCCCTCGGAGATCAGCGAGGCGTCGTAGTCCTGCCAGCTCGACCGGGGCAGCCCGAACATCCGCTTCCGCTCGGCGAACGAGGCGGCCGGGTCGGGGTGCGGGTCGAGGAAGATGTCGCGGTGGTCGAAGGCCGCCAGCAGCAGGGTGTGCTCGGAGCAGAGCAATCCGTTGCCGAAGACGTCGCCCGACATGTCCCCGATGCCGACGCAGGTGAAGTCCTCGGCCTGGCAGTCGATGCCCCGCTCGCGGAAGTGACGCTGGACCGACACCCAGGCGCCCCGGGCGGTGATCCCCATCGCCTTGTGGTCGTAGCCGACCGAGCCACCGCTGGCGAACGCGTCGCCCAGCCAGAAGCCGTACTCCTTGGCCACGCCGTTGGCGATGTCGGAGAACGTCGCGGTGCCCTTGTCGGCGGCGACGACGAGGTAGGAGTCGTCCCCGTCGTGGCGGACGACGTCACGCGGCGGCACGTTCGCGCCGTCCACGAGGTTGTCGGTGATGTCGAGCAGCCCGCAGATGAACGTCTTGTAGCAGGCGATGCCCTCCGCCAGCCAGGCCTCGCGGTCAGACGGGTCGGGCAGCTGCTTGCAGAAGAACCCGCCCTTGGCGCCGACCGGCACGATCACGGTGTTCTTCACCATCTGCGCCTTGACCAGTCCGAGCACCTCGGTCCGGAAGTCGTCGCGCCGGTCCGACCAGCGCAGGCCGCCGCGAGCGACCGCGCCGAACCGGAGGTGCACGCCCTCGACCCGCGGCGAGTAGACGAAGATCTCGAAGCGCGGCCGCGGCCGCGGCAGGTCGGGGATCGCCGACGGGTCGAGCTTGAACGACATGTAGGGGTGCGGTGCGCCGCTCGGGTCGTTCTGGAAGTAGTTGGTGCGCAGCGTGGAGGTGATGTGGGTCAGATAGGACCGCAGGATCCGGTCGTGGTCGAGGCTGGCCACGTCGTCGAGCGCCCGCTGGATCCGGCCCCTGATCTCGTCGACCCGCGCCGTACGTGCCTCGGCGTCGGCAGCCAGGCCGCTGCGGCCCGGGTCGAAGCGGGCCTCGAAGAGCTGCACCAGCAGGCGGGTGATGTCGGTGTTGCCGCGCAGCGCCTCCTCGATGTAGTCCACGGCGAAGGGGCTGGCGCCCTGGCGCATGTACTTGGCATAGGCGCGCAGCACCGTGGCCTGGCGCCAGGTGATGCCGGCGCCGAGGACGAGGGCGTTGAACCCGTCGATCTCGTTGAAGCCGTCCCAGACCGCCCGGATCGTGTCCTGGAAGGGCTCGCGCATGGTGTCCGGCATGCCCGGGGCGTAGCGCAGGCCGAACTCGTAGATGTACGACGGGACGTCGACGTGGTCGAGCCGGTAGGGGCGCTCGTCGACGACCTCGACCCCCATCGAGGACAGCGCCGGCAGGACCTGCGAGAGGGAGATGGCGGCGCCGCGGCGGAACACCTTGAGCCGTGCCTCGCCGCGCGCGGCGTCCAGGGGTGAGAACAGCGACAGGTCGGTGCCGCCCTCGCCGAGCGCCTCGAGCCGGCCGAGGTCGAGGGCGCCGGTGGCCGCGGAGAAGTCCTCCTTGTAGGCCTCGGGGAACGAGCCCTCGAAGGTGCGGGCCAGGGTCGAGCCGACGTCCTCGCCGAACTCGGCGATGGTCGCCGCCGTGAAGTCGTCGCGCCAGGAACGGGAGGCGTCGGTGAGCCGGCGCTCCAGCTCGGAGACGTCGACGTCGGGGATGCGTCGGCCCTTGGGCGGGTGCACCACGAAGTGCACGCGCGCGGTCGTGGACTCGCTCATCCGCACCGTGAACTCCACCGATTCGCCATCGAAGGTGTCCTTGAGGATCTCGGAGAAGCGCTCGCGGACCGTGGTGTTGTAGCGGTCGCGGGGCAGGAAGACCAGCACGCTGACGTAGCGGTCGTAGGTGTCGCGACGTACGAAGGTGCGCAGCTGCCGGCGGCCGCGGGTCTCACTGACCCGCGACGACATCGTCGCGAGCTCCTCGATCGGGGTGTGGAACAGCTCGTCGCGCGGGTAGGTCTCGAGCGTGTCGATCAGGGCCTTGCCGGCATGGCTGTGCGGGTCGAGGCCGACCAGGTGCAGGACGCCCTTGGCCTTCTCGCGCAGCAGCGGGATCCGCCAGACCGACTCGGTGTACGCGGCGCTGGAGAACAACCCGAGGAAGCGACGCTCGCCGGAGACCTCACCGGCGCTGTCGAACGTCTTCACCCCGACGTAGTCGAGGTACGCCGGGCGGTGGACCGTCGAGCGGGAGTTGGCCTTGGCCAGCACCAGGAGGGTCTTCTCGCGCGCGGTCGCGGCGGCCTTGTCGGGCAGCCTGCCGAAGGTCGCCGAGGACATGTCGGGGTCGTTGCGCAGGATGCCCGCACCGGTGCCGGGAACACCGCGGAGGTACTCGCCGTCGTCGTGCTTCTCGAGGTGGTACTCGCGATAGCCGAGCAGGGTGAAGTGGTCGTCGGCCAGCCACTTCAGGAAGGCGACGGAGCGGTCCACCTCCTGGCGGTCGACCGACGGGGGCGGCGTCGCGGTCAGCTCCTCGACGATCTCGCCGATCTGCTGGCGCATCCGGCCCCAGTCCTCGACCGACTCCCGGACGTCGCGGAGCACGTGCTCCACCTCGGCGGCGATCGCCTCCGGGTCCTCGTCGTGACCGATCCTGCTGATCTCGACGTGCATCCACGACTCGCGGGCGGCGCCGTCGGGTGGCGGCGCGGACTCGTTGTCGGGGCAGGCGACGTGCTCGAGGTTGCCGGTGAGGTCGCGGACGACGTCGAACTGCGGGTGCACGACCAGGTGCACGTCACGCTGCTGCCGGGTCAGCTCCATCACCACGGAGTCCACCAGGAACGGCATGTCGTCGGTCACCACCTCGACCACCGAGTGACCGCCGGCCGACCAGCCGTGCTCGCCGAGCGCGGGGGTGAAGACGTGCACGCGGGCGGTGCCCTGCGGACGCACCTCGGCGGTGCGGTAGTGCGAGACCAGCGCGCCGTACAGCTCCTCGGCCGAGCGGTCGACCAGGTCGTCGACGGCGACGTGACGGTAGTAGGCGGTCAACAGCCGGGCGGCCTCGTCCTTGGGTGGCCCGCCGCTCCCGGAGCTGCGCTCCGCGAGGGCGATCGCCTGGGTCAGGAGGTGGGACTTCGCAGGGTCGGTCGACAGGCCGGTCGTCATTGACACAACCCGACAGTAGGACCCCCGGCACGCGCGTACCAACCCGCCGTGCGGGGACGTCGTACGGCGTCGTGAGGTCGTGGTCGCGATCCGGCCGGTCGGGCATGATGCGCAGGTGCGCGGGACACAGATCGGTGCGGCTGTCGTCGTACTCTCGCTGACCCTGGCCGGCTGTGCCGAGGGTGGCCCGACCGCGGCCGAGCGGTCCCGGGCGACGTCGCTGCCCACACCCACCGCGTCCGGACCGTCGCCGCAGCGGCTCCTGAGCGGACTGGTCCGGGCCGTGGCGACCTCGCCGTCGGTCGCCGTCGACGAGGACTACGTGGTCGATGGCCGCCAGACCGAGGTGCGGCTCGCCTGGCGGGCAGCCGGCTCGGTCGTGGACGCGTCGGTGCTGCCGATCGGGCGCAGCGGGCCGGGGACGGAGGTGTTCCGGAGCCCGGGCGCCTTCCTGTCCCGCCCGACCGGGGCCGGCGCCGCGTGCTGGTCGCGGGCCGGATCGTCGGCGGCGCGCTTCGCCGGGCCCCGCACCCCCGAGCTGGGCGCGCTGCTCTCGTCGCGGGCTGTCCGGGCCGACGGCTCACTCATCTCCGGGTCGATGTCGGCCAGGTCGGTGCTGGAGATCGTCGGGACCGATGCCGAGCTGAGCCGGCGGTCCCTGCTGCCGCCGGCCGGCGTGCGGGTGGCGGCGACCTTCGCGCCCAGCCGGGGTGGGTTGCAGGTCACCATCGCGTGGTCAGCCCTCGTCGCGGCCGCGGGCAACTCGTCGCGGCACACCCGGCAGGGGACCTGGACGCTGTGGTTCCGGCCGGGGTCGACGGGGACCCCGGCGCCGCCACCGACCGCCGAGGTGGTCAGCCTGCCGCCGACGGACCCCGCGTTCGCCGCCGCGCTCCGGGACTGCAACTCCCGTTTGCAGTGACGCGGCCGCCCGGCATGATGAGGGCATGAAGCGCGTGAGCCACACCCTGACCTATCCCGGTGCCTCGGTGCACGACGTGTTCGCGATGTTCGGGGACCCGGCGTACCGCCGGGCCGTCTCGGAGTACCAGCGCGTCGTCGACTTCGACTGCCGGATCTCCATGAACGGCGAGGGAATGGACGTGCAGCTCGAGCAGGCGCACGGCACCGACCGGATCCCGGGCTTCGCCCAGCGGCTGGTCGGGCACGAGATCCGCTTCCTGCAGACCGAGGCGTGGGCCTCGCCCGAGGCGGCCGACATCCACGTGACCATCCCCGGCAAGCCCGGCGAGATGAGCGGCACCGAGACCCTCACGCAGTCCGGTGACGACGTCGTCCAGCAGATCGAGCTCGCGGTCAAGGTCAACATGCCGATCGTCGGGGGCAAGGTCGAGGACCTCATCGGCGGGTTCATCGGCAAGGCCTTCGACGCCGAGAACAAGGTCGGCGTGAAGTGGCTCGCCGGCGAGTGGCGCGCCTGAAGCCGAGTCGGCGCGAACAGACACGCCAATGCCGCTGAGTCGGCGCAAACAGGCACGCCAATGCCGCTGAGTCGGCGCAAACAGACACCGCAAGGCCGCCGAGTCGGCGCAAACAGACACCGCAAGACCGCCGAGTCGGCGCAAACAGACACCAAGATCGCCCAGTCGGCGTCTTGCACGTGCACCTTTGCGCCGACTCAGCGCCTTACACGTGCACCTTTGCGCCGAGTCAGCGTCTTACACGTGCACCTTTGCGCCGAGTCAGCGCATGTGGGGGTAGCGGTAGTCGGTCGGGGGGACGAGGGTCTCCTTGATCGACCGGGGGCTGGTCCAGCGCATCAGGTTGGCAGCGGACCCGGCCTTGTCGTTGGTGCCCGACGCCCGGGCGCCACCGAAGGGCTGCTGCCCCACGACCGCACCGGTGGGCTTGTCGTTGATGTAGAAGTTGCCGGCCGCGAAGCGCAACAGCTCCTGGGCCTCGACGATGGCACGTCGGTCCTGGGCGATGATCGACCCGGTCAGGGCGTACGGCGCGAACGACTCCATCTGCTGGAGCACCCGGTCGTAGCGGCTGTCGTCGTACACGTGCACGGCGAGGATCGGGCCGAAGTACTCGGTGGAGAACATCTGGTCCTTGGGGTCGGTCGAGGCCACGACCGTCGGTCGCACGAAGTAGCCGACCGAGTCGTCGACCTGGCCACCGGCCAGGATCGACAGGTGGCTGTTGCGCTTGGCGCGGGTGATCGCGCTCTTGTGCTTGGCGAACGCGCGGTCGTCGATCACCGCGCCCATGAAGTTCGATAGGTCGGTGACGTCGCCCATGGTCAGGCCCTCGACCTCGGCCACGAACTGGTCACGCATCCGGGCCCACACGGACTTCGCGACGTACGCACGCGAGGCTGCGCTGCACTTCTGGCCCTGGTACTCGAACGCGCCCCGGATCAGCGCGGTGCGCAGCACGTCGGGGTCGGCGCTGGGGTGCGCGACCACGAAGTCCTTGCCGCCGGTCTCGCCGACGATCCGCGGGTAGGAGCGGTACGACGCGATGTTCGCGCCGACGGTCTGCCACAGGTGGTGGAAGACGCCGGTCGAGCCGGTGAAGTGGATGCCGGCCAGGTCGGGATGGGCGAGCGCCACCTCGGAGACGTCGTGGCCGTGCCCGGGGAGCATGTTGATGACTCCCGGCGGCATCCCCGCCTCCTCGAGCAGCTCCATGGTCAGGTTGGCGGCGAGCTGCTGGGTGACTGCCGGCTTCCAGATCACGGTGTTGCCCATCAGGGCCGGGGCCGTCGGCAGGTTGCCCGCGATCGCGGAGAAGTTGAAGGGCGTGATCGCGTAGACGAAGCCCTCGAGCGGGCGGTAGTCGGTGCGGTTCCAGATGCCGGGGCTGTTGGCGATCGGCTGCTCGGCCAGGATCTGCCGGGCGAAGTGGACGTTGAAGCGCCAGAAGTCGATCAGCTCGCAGGCGGCGTCGATCTCGGCCTGGAACGCCGTCTTCGACTGGCCCAGCATGGTGGCGGCGTTCAGCCGCTGCCGCCACGGGCCGGCCAGCAGGTCGGCGGCCTTGAGGATGATCGCGGCACGGTCGTCGAACGACATCGCCCGCCAGCCGGGGGCCGCGTCCGCAGCGGCCTTGATCGCGGCCTCGGTGTCCTTGTGGGTTGCAGCCTTGAGGGTGCCCAGCACGTGCTGGTGGTCGTGCGGCTGGACGACGTTGATCTCCACGCCGCCGCCGTTGCGGCGGCGTCCGCCGATGTGAGCTCGCAGCGTCACCTGCCGGCGCTCCTGCCGCACCAGCTCCGCGGCCAGCGCCTCGCGCTCGGCGCTGCCGGGCGCGTACGTCAGGTTGGGCTCGTTGACCGGGAGGGGCGGGTGCGTGACGGCGTCCATGTCGGCGATGCTGTCAGACAAGCAGCAGCCGCTCAATTCCCCCGATCAGCCGCCCGCGAGCAGGTCGGCGATCTCCTGGGTGGCGTACCACCCGAGGTCGTCGTCGGGATCGGCCCCACCGGGCCCCAGGTCCACCGGGTCGGCGTGCACCGCGACCACGTCCCGGATGCCGATCGTCTGCGGCTCATCGTCGACCTCGGCCACGACGACGACCCGACGCCGCAGGCCGCCGCCCAGTCCGGCGACGAGTGCCGCCGACGCCTCTGCGGCCGCCACCAGGGCGTCGTACTCCGCCTCCTCGGACTCGTCGGCGGCCACGAACGCCTCGGCGCTGTCGAGCATGGACCCGGCGTCGAGCTCGGCCAGGGAGACCAGCGTCGCCGGCACGTAGAGCCGGGTCATGCGGGGTCGACCGGCTTCCGCGTCCTGCGACGGCGCCCGCGCGGCACCCGGGGCCGGGCGTCCCCCGCGGTGTCGAGCAGCTCGTCGAGCGCCTCGGAGAGACAGACGGCGAACATGTCCGCGTCGGGGACCAGGTCGCGGTCGGCGGTCACGCCGTAGAAGACGCTGCCGTCGTACGACGTGACGCCGATCGCCAGGGCGTGTCCCGGCAGCAGCGGCGGCACCGGGTAGGTCTGCTCCATCACTGCGCCCGCGGCGTAGAGCGGGGACTGCGGGCCGGGCACGTTGGTGACGGTCAGCTGGAACCCGCGACGCACCTGCTCGGCTGCCACCCGCGAGCCGATCGCGTGGAAGGTGGACGGGGCGAAGCCGGCGATGCCGGCGATCCGGTTGGCGGCGACGGCACGACCGGTGTCCTTGTGCGCCTTGAACGAGTAGGACACCTGGTGCAGCCGCACGACCGGGCTCGGCTCACCCACCGGGAGGTCCACGAAGTGGGCCGCGATCTGGGTGCCGAGGGAGGTGGCCTCGAGGTCGTGGTCGAGCACCGACACGGGGACCACGGCCCGCACCTGGCGCAGCCCACCCAACGACTCCGCCCGGGTCATCAGCCAGGCGCGCAGGCCGCCGGTGACGGTCGCCAGGATCACGTCGTTGACCGTGCCGCCGTGCGCGTCGCGGACCAGTCGGTGGTCGGCGAGCGAACGCTGGACGGTGACGAACCTGCGCTGCTGCGACAGGGTGCCGCTGATCGGCGTGTCGAGCTCGGAGCGTCGGTTGGCCAGGGCGTTGAGCACCGAGCCCACGCGCCGGGTGGCGGCGTCGGCACCCCGCAGCACCGAGTCGGCGGTGCCGCGCACCGTGTCGAGCGCCGTCAGAGGTGCGGCGACGCTGTCGCGGACCGCTTCGAGGACCAGGCCTGTCGAGGAGAGCGGCCGCTCGGGTCGCCACTCGTCGGCGCCGAGGTCGCGCCGGCCCGGCTCCCGGTCGAGCAGCACCTGGGCCAGGTCGACGATCTGGGCCCCGTCGACCAGCGCCTGGTGCGCCTTGGACAGGACGGCGACCCGGCCGTCGGCCAGGCCCTCCACGAAGTAGACCTCCCACAACGGCCGCTGCCGGTCCAGCGGCCGCGACACGATCCGGGCCACCAGCTCACGGAGCTGCTCGAGCGACCCCGGCCGCGGCAGGGCCGACCGTCGTACGTGGTAGCCGAGGTCGAACTGCGGGTCGTCCACCCACACCGGGTTGGCGAGGTGGCCGGGAACCTCGCGGACCCGCTGCCGGTAGCGCGGGACGAAGGCGATCCGCTCACCGATCAGGGACACCAGCGCGGTGTAGTCGAAGCCCGAGGTGCCCGGGTCGAACACCTCCACCGTCGCGTTGTGCATCGGCGTCGACGGGGTCTCCGCGGTCAGGAAGGCCAGGTCGCGCGCGCGCAGCCGATCGCCCACCTGTTCGCCCCTGTGCTCGGAGAGTTGTCCGTCGTGGGATTCTGTCAGAGGCTCCACCGCCGCGCCCGACGGTCCGACTGCGAGAAAGGCCACTCCGTGCGACGCCTGACCACGATCGCCGCGCTCCTCCTGACCGTCGCCCTGGCAGTCACGGCGTGCGGCAGCAAGACCCCGTCCTCGGGGGCGCAGCCCACCAAGGTCATCGACGTCACGATCAGCGGCAGCACGACCACGCCGAGCGGTCAGACCATCGATGTCGCGATCGGGCAGCGGATCGAGCTCCGGGTGACGGCAGACGCGCCGGGCGAGATCCACGTGCACTCCTCCCCCACCGAGCAGGAGTTCCAGTACGACAAGGGCTCCAGCACGGTCGAGATCAAGCCGATCCCGGCGCCCGGTCGCACCACCGTCGAGTCGCACACGCTCGACAAGACCCTGTTCATCCTCCAGGCCAAGTGAACAGCTCCTCGCTGCCGCTCCTCCTTCCGCAGCACGGCCTGGGCGGCGCGCAGGACCTTCCGATCTCGCGGGAGCTCGCCATCCTCGGAGCGGCGGCGGCGGTCGCCGTGTCGTTCGTGGTCCTCGCCCTGGCCTGGCGCACACCGCGGTACGACGCCGCGACCACCGGGCGACCCGCGCCCACCTGGTTGGTCGCCATCGTGGACTCCACGGCCTGGCGGGCGCTGCTGCGCGCGGTCGGACTGGTCGCACTGCTCTACCTCGTCCTGGTCGCGCTGGCCGGCAAGGAC
Source organism: Nocardioides cynanchi (assembly GCF_008761635.1). Lineage (NCBI taxonomy): Bacteria > Bacillati > Actinomycetota > Actinomycetes > Propionibacteriales > Nocardioidaceae > Nocardioides > Nocardioides cynanchi. The sequence continues at coordinate 3,955,886 of NZ_CP044344.1, read as the reverse complement.
CTGCTGACCAACCCGATCTTCGGGATCTTCTACGTCTGGATCTGGGTCGGGTTCGTGCCGGCCTCCCTGCTGTTCGGCCGGGTCTGGCGCGCGATCAGTCCCTGGCGGACCATCAACGCGGGACTGGCCAGGGTCACCGGTGCGGAGCCGGACGCGGGCCTCTACACCTACCCGCAACGACTCGGGCTGTGGCCGGCCGCGTTCGGCCTGTTCGCGTTCGTGTGGTTCGAGCTGGTCGACACCCACAACACCGAGCTGGGTCAGGTCACGCTCTGGTGCGCGATCTACCTCGCGGCGATGGTGGTGGGCGGCGCCTTGTTCGGCAACACCTTCTACGCGAACGCCGACCCCTTCGAGGTCTACTCCTCGCTGGTCGCCCGGGTCTCGGTGTGGGACCGCCGGGACGGCGTCCTGATCGTGCGCAGCCCGCTCGCCAACCTCGACGCGACCCCGCCGACGCCGGGCCTGCTCGCCGTCGTCGCGGTGCTCTTCGGAAGTACGGCGTTCGACGCCTTCCGCGAGTCCACCCGGTGGCTGGTCTACATCCAGGGCAACGGCGCGCCGATCATGCTCCAGAACACCCTGGGCCTGGCCGGCTTCTGCGCCGGGGTCGCCCTGGTCTTCTGGATCGCGTGCGTCTCGACCGGCGTCGTACCCGGTCAGTCCCGGCGGCAGCTGCCCGGCCTCTTCGCCCACTCACTGGTGCCGATCATCGTCGGCTACATCGTGGCGCACTACCTGAGCTACTTCGTCGAGATCGGCACCTACACCCTGATCCAGGCCAGCGACCCTCTGGGCAACGGCAGCAACGTCTTCGGCACCGGCGGCCTGACCGTGAACTATTGGCTGTCCTACCACCCGACGTTCCTGGCCGAGTGCAAGGTGGCCGCGGTGGTGACCGGTCACGTCGTCGGCGTGGTCGCCGCCCACGAGCGGGCGATCAAGGTGCTGCCGAAGCGGCACCAGCTCACCGGCCAGCTGCCGCTCCTGGCGGCGATGATCGCGTTCACCGTCGGCGGGCTGTACCTCCTGTTCTCGACCTGAGCGGACCTTCGGCCCCTTACCACGGAGGCAAGTGATCACTAGGGTCCGATGCCATGCCCACATCGATGCCGTCCGACCTGGAGATCGCCCAGGCCGCCACCCTCCGCCCCATCTCCGACGTAGCCGCCGACCTCGGGGTCGACGAGGAGCATCTCGAGCACTACGGCCGCGGTGTGGCCAAGATCGAGCTGACCGCTCTCGGCGCCCCGAGGTCCGGTGACCGCGCCAAGTACGTCGTGGTGACGGCCGTGACCCCGACCCCGCTCGGTGAGGGCAAGACCACCACATCGGTGGGGCTGACCCAGGGGCTGGTGGCCCGCGGCGCCAAGGCCGTGGTGACCCTTCGGCAGCCGTCCATGGGTCCGACCTTCGGCATCAAGGGCGGCGCGGCCGGCGGTGGCTACAGCCAGGTCGTCCCGATGGAGCGGATCAACCTGCACCTGACCGGTGACTTCCATGCGGTGACGGCCGCCCACAACCTGCTCGCCGCCATGGTCGACAACGAGCTGCACCACGGCAGCCCGGACGGCCTCGACCCGCGCAACGTGACCTGGCGTCGGGTGATCGACGTCAACGACCGGGCCCTGCGCAACGTCGTGATCGGCCTCGGTCCCCGGCTGGACGGCGTCCCCCGTGAGAGCGGGTTCGACATCACCGCCGCGAGCGAGGTGATGGTGATCCTGACGCTGAGCACCTCGCTCGAGGACCTCCGGCAGCGGCTCGGCCGGATCGTCGTCGGCACCACTGCGGCCGGGAAGCCGGTCACCGCCGAGGACCTCGGCGCGGCCGGTGCGATGGCCGTGATCCTCAAGGACGCCCTGAAGCCCAACCTGCTGCAGACGCTCGAGGGCGGACCCGCGCTGATCCACTGCGGCCCGTTCGGCAACATCGCCACCGGCACCTCGTCGGTGATCGCCGACCAGATCGCGCTGGCCCACGCCGACATCGTGGTGACCGAGGCCGGGTTCGGCGCCGACATGGGCGCCGAGCGCTTCTTCGACGTCAAGTGCCGCTCCGAGGGCCTGATCCCCGACGTCGCCGTGATCGTGACCACGGTCCGGGCGATGAAGGCGCACTCGGGACGCTACGACATCAAGCCCGGCAAGGACCTTCCGCCGGCCCTGCTCGAGGAGAACCCGGACGACGTCACCGCGGGGCTGGCCAACCTGGCCGCCCACATCGGCATCGTGCGCCGGTTCGGAGTGATCCCGGTCGTCGCCATCAACGCCTTCCCGCAGGACCACCCCTCCGAGCACGCCGTCATCCAGCAGCTCTGCGAAGGGCTCGGCGTCCGCTGCGCCACCGCCCGGCACGCCGCCGAAGGTGGTCTGGGAGCGGCCGACCTCGCCGACACCGTGCTCGAGGAGCTCGAGAAGGGCTCGTCGTTCGAGTACCTCTACCCGCTGTCGATGCCGCTGGTGGAGAAGATCGAGACGGTCGCCACCCAGATCTACGGCGCGGACGGCATCGACCTGTCGCCGACCGCAGCGCGTGGGCTGGCGTCGTACGAGGACCTCGGGTACGGCGGGCTGCCGGTGGTGATCGCCAAGACCCACCTCTCGATCAGCTCCGATCCCCAGCTGCACGGCGCGCCGGTCGGATGGCGGCTCCCCGTCCGCGAGGTGCGGCTCGCCGCGGGCGCGGGCTACGTCTACGCGATCTGCGGTGACATGCGGACCATGCCGGGCCTGCCCAAGCACCCGAACGCCCAGCGCATCGACCTCGACGCGGACGGCAGGGTGACCGGCCTCTTCTGAGGCGTCATCGCCGCAGCCGCAGCCGGCCGCGCTCACGGCGGTGTGACGGCGCCGACGACGGCACCAGCGCGTCGACGAGAGGGCGCAGGGCCCGGGACAGCTCGGTGTCTGCGGACTCGACGACGCTCGCGCCGGTCAGCAGCGCCCGGTCGGCCGTCGCCCGGTCGTCGGGCAGGAAGTGGACCCCGGCCAGCCGCGCGAAGCCCTCGACCATGCCCACGATCTCGCGCTCGGACCACGCCAGGCTGGAGCGCATCCGGTTGACCACGACCCGCACCGGGGCGCCGGCCCGCCGCTCGCGCAGGTCGACCAGCCCGCGGGCCAGCCGCGAGAGGCCGACCGGGTCGGCGCTGCCCACGACCACCACCTCGTCGGCCACGGCGAGCGCACCCAGCGTCAGCTCGTTGCGTCCGGGACGACTCGTCAGGTCGCCGATGCGTTCGTCCTCCAGGCTGAAGCCGGTGTCCGCGACGACGTGACCCCGCGTGGCCGCCACCTCGAGGAGGTGCTCGACCACACCGGTCCGGACCTCGGCGTAGCGGTCGGGCCGGGGCAGGCCCGTGACCACGGCGAGCCGGTCGTGCAGCGCTCGCGGCACCGAGGAGAAGCCGGCCTCCAGCGCACCGTCGCCGGTCAGCCTGGCCGCCGACAGCAGACCCGAGACCTCGTCGAGCACGCCGAGGTGCTGGGCGACGGCACCACCGTAGGGGTCGGCGTCGACCAGGGTGGTGTGTGCCCCGCGCCGGCCGAGCTCGGTGGCGACCGCGGTCGCGACCGTCGTCCGGCCGGGTGCCCCGGCGGGCCCCCAGACCGCGATGATCCGGCCCACCTCGGCCGGGGTCGGGGCATCGTCGTCCTCGTCGTCGGGTACGACGAACGGCGGGTCGGCGGACTCGACCAGGTCGGCGATCGCCGAGGGGTCGTCGGCCGCGGTGAGGGCGTCGACGCCGATCCGCGAGGCGCGGGTGCGGGCCGCCTCGGCCGAGCCGGGGCCGGACACGGCCACGACCCGCACCTGGTGGCGGCGCAGGAGATCCATGGCGGCCTGATCGAGCCCCGGTGCGTCGAGCGCGACCACGGCAGCGTCGGCCCGTCCGGCGCTGCTGGCCGCGAGCAGGTCCTCGACGTCGACACAACGCCTCAGCACGACCACCCCGGACCGGCCGCCGAGCACCTCCAGCAGCGGGAACTCCCACGCGGCGCCGGCCGCGACGACCAGGACGACGACCACGCTCAGCCCCTGCCCACCACGGTGAGCGCCGGGTCGTCGACCGAGGCCAGGAGCCGGAAGAACGTCTGCGCCTCGCCGCTGCTCATCGCGAGCACCAGCATCCGCTGACCGCCAGCCCCGAACTCCTGGTCGGGAGGCGGCGCCTCGAGCACGGTGACCCCGGACAGGACCGGCTGCCCGGTGCACACCGGGGAGCCTTGGCAGCCGGCGCGCGACGACGGGCGAAGATAGACGTCGACGCTGGCGCCGGCCGCGACCGAGCCGGGCACCTGGTCGGCCGCGACCGAGACCGGCACCTGCCGCAGCTCGCCGGCCGAGGCGGAGCCGACGGCGCCCCGGGGCAGCAGCTCGCCGGCACCCACGCCGTGCACCAGCCGCAGGTCGGCCGGGAGCGGCCGACCGGCCGGGTAGTAGAGGTCGGCGTCCGAGGCGTCGGCGAAGTGCACGCGGCGTACGGTCAGGTCGTCCGCGGTCAGCACGTGGCCGGTGCCCATGGTGCGGGCCGCGGCCCAGACCGGCGCGGTGTCGTCGGAGGCGCCGAGCACCAGCGACCCGACCACGACCGAGGCGGCCACGATCGCGATCCCGACCCACATCCGGGGGTCGCGCCAGCCCGGCGTGGTGGCGCGGGTGGCCGGCACCATGGCCGCGGACGAGGCCGGCAAGCTGCCTGAGGGCGTGTCAGTCTTCCCGAGAGTCCTGCTCACCGCGCCATTCTCACCCCAGAACCGGCCTCCGGTGCACCCTCCTCCACAGGCTCGTTCGAGCCGGGCCCGGGCGGACGGTCACTCGTGCAACGATGGCCCCATGGCTCCCACGCCACGCTTCCTCACGCTCGCGGACGTCGCCGAGATCCTGAGCACCTCCAGCGCGCAGGTCTACGCCCTGGTGCGCCGCGGCGACCTGGCGGCGATCAAGATCGGCGGCCGCGGCCAGTGGCGGGTCGAGGCCAGCCAGCTGGAGGCCTACATCGAGCGGATGTACGACGAGGCGCGGACCTTCGTGGACCAGCACCCGTTCTCCGAGCCGGCCGCCGACGAGCGGCCCACCGAGGTCGACTGATCAGTTGGCAGCGCCGGCGGGGTTGGGCTTGGACGAGCCGTTGATCGCGGGCTGACCACCGGTCTGCACCGGTACGCCGTCCACGGGCGAGCCGTACTCCGGGCTGTAGGTCTTGCTGTTGCGGAAGGTGTCCACGAACTGCTGGAGGCGCGGGTCGGTCGGGCTGTCCACACCGAGCTGGTAGCCCCACGAGCTGATCATGATCGGGCTCGGCAGGCTGTTGTCGGTCCAGGGACTCAGGTCGACGTACCGGTTGGACCGGCCGCCCGACTCCGAGATCATGGTCTGCTTGTCGAAGAAGTCGACCAGCTGCTGAACCTTGGCGGCCGAGAGGTCGGGGTCGTAGGTGATCCAGACGGCGCCGTGCTCGAGGTTGTGCACGGCCCGCTCGGAGGGCACCGGCTTGGTGTAGACGCCGGCGTTCATCCAGATCGCGTTGTGCTCGCCACCGACCGGCGGGGTCACCGCGTAGGTGACCGGGCCGGTGACGTGGTCGTGGGAGAGGGTGCCGGGCCCTGGCGTACCCGGGCCGGGGTAGCCGGCCGTGTCGTAGGCGATCACGCCGGAGATCTTGGTCGGGTTGGCCACCGTGCTGGGCTTGGTCTCGGTGGTCGTCTGGCCGGTCACCGCGGCCGGCAGGATCTGTTGGGTGTCCGCCGACAGCTTGGTCTTGTGGAGGCCGCGGTAGACACCGAAGCCGATGCCGATCAGGATCAGCAGGACGACGACGACGCCGAGCATGATCCGGCGGCGCTCGCGCTGCTGGTGCTCGCGCTGGATCTGGGCCGCGCGCTCGCGTCGCGCGGCTTCGGCTTCACGTCGGGAGGGCTTGGCCACGACGACACCTTAGAAGCATCGTCCAAGTCGGTGTGTGGGAGGTCAGCCGACCTGAGACCCCAGCGTGATCCTCACCGACATCGTGGAGCCGCCCCGGCGGACCGTGAACGGCACGGTGTCGCCGGGCTGGTGCGCCCGGATCGCCACGATCAGCGCGATCCCGTCGGCCACGGGCTCACCGGCGACGGCGGTGACCACGTCGCCCTTGTGCAGCCCGGCTCGGGCGGCCGGGCTGGACTTCGTCACCGCCAGGATCCGGGCACCCGACCCGCCGGCCCCGGACGTGTTCACGGTGGCGCCGATCACCGGATAGCGCGCCGCACCGGTGCGCAGGATCTGGTCGGCGGTGATCTTGACCTGGTCGATCGGGATGGCGAAGCCGACCCCGATGTTGCCCGACTGACCGGTGCCGCTGCTGCCGGTGGTGGCGATCGCGGAGTTCACACCGACGACGCGGCCGGAGAGATCCACCAGCGGCCCACCGGAGTTGCCCGGGTTGATCGCGGCATCGGTCTGCACCGCGTTGATGTACGACGAGGCCTCGGAGGTCGAGTCGCTGGTGGTGACCGGACGGTTCAGCGCGCTGACGATGCCCGAGGTGACGGTGCTGCTCAGCCCGAGGGGTGACCCGAAGGCCACGACCTGGTCGCCGACCCGGAGCAGGTGGGCCGAACCGAGGCTGGCCGGCGGCAGCGACGGGCCGCCCTTCACGTAGAGGACGGCCAGGTCGTAGGTCGGGCTGCGGCCCACCACGGTCGCGGTGAACTTGTCGCCCTTCTGGTCCACGATCTCGATCGGGCCGCCGTTGGCGACGGCGTCGGCGACGACGTGGTTGTTGGTGATGTAGTGCCCGGCGCTGTCGAGGACGAACCCCGAGCCGGTCGCGCCGTCCTTCTTGCCCTGGTAGGCCGCCAGCACCTGGATCGTGCTCGGCAGCAGGCGCTGGGCGACCGCGGCGACGGAGTGGTTGCCCGGCAGGGGACGCTTCGACACGGTGCCGGCCTCACCCAGCCCACCGGCGAGCCGGCCCTCGGTGTGGTGGCGGTGCCAGCTCTCGTAGGCGGCGCCGCCCGCGACACCACCGACCACGCCGAGCAGCAGCGCGAGCACGCACACCACCGGCCACAGCCAGCCGGGCACCCGCCCGCGCGGCGGCGGGGGCGGTGCCGGCGGTACGCCGTACGGCTGGGTCGACGGGCCGGGCGGCGGGTAACCGGTGCCGAAGGCCGCCGGAGCACCTCCGTAGCCGGTGATCTCGTCGCGCAACGGGGGAGGCGGCTGCACGCGCGGCGGCAGCCAGCTCCCACCGTCGGAGCCTGCGAGCGGCGCGGTGTCGTCGCTACCGGGTTGCTCGTCGCTCACGCGGGACCTGGCTCTCCACCCTCGAGATGCCGCCCTCGCGGCGGCGTTCCGGCCCGGTCGGGCCCTACTGCGCGAGTGTACGACGCAGCGCGCGGAGCACCGGGTCGGCGTCCGAACGGCTCCGGGTCGACCCGGGCTGCGGTGACGGGTGGGACGACTGGGCGGCCCGCGGGTCGGTGCGGTCGACGACGGCGGTGATCGAGCTCGACAGCGAGCTGCCGTGCGAGACCTCGACCGGGCCGTCCACCGAGCCCGGCGCGTTGGCCGGTGAGGCGCCCAGGGCGAGCACCCCCATCACCGCGGCACCGATGGCGCCACCGCCGATCCCGGCCAGACCGAGATGCCGGCGGGTGCGCCCGCCCACGGCCAGGAACATCTCCTCGGGCATCGCCTCGTGCCACTGGGCGATCACCCCGGAGACCATCAGCGAGCCCTTGAGGTGCGCCGGCGCCGGCGAGCCGGCGTACTGCATCGAGGAGAGCCGAGTCTTCACCCAGCCCTCGCGCTCGACCTCGTCGCGGCACTCGTGGCAGGCGTGGACGTGCTCCCAGGCGCGGTCCTCCTCGGCCGGCGTGAGCTGGCCGTCGAGCAGGGCGCTGATCCGGGGGCCGAGGTGGCCGATCACGACGTCGACCCCTGCGGCAGGACGGCCGGTCCGCGGTAGCGGGTGCGGCCGTCGGCGGGAGCGCGGTGGGCCAGGGCCTCGCGCAGCATCGCGCGGCCGCGGTGGATCCGGGAGCGCACGGTGCCGAGCTTGGCGTCGAGGATCGTGGCGATCTCGTCGTAGGAGAGCCCCTCGACGTCGCACAGCACCACGGCCGCCCGGAACTCCGGCGGCAGGGTGGACAGGGCGCGCTCGATGTCGTCGTCGAACGTCTGGTCGGCGTACGCCGTGTCGGGCGTCGGCAGCGCGCTGTGCAGGCGGTCGGCACGCTCGTCGGACAGGGCGTCGAAGCGGATCCGCTGCTTGCGGCGGGCCTGGTCGAGGAAGAGGTTGGTGGTGATCCGGTGGATCCAGCCCTCGAACGTGCCGGGCTGGTAGGTGGACAGGCTCCGGAAGACGCGGACGAACACCTCCTGGGTCAGGTCCTCGGCGTCGTGGCGGTTGCCGGTCAGGCGGAACGCGAGCCGGTAGACGCGCTCGGAGTGCCGGTCGACGATCTCCTCCCACGTCGGCACGCCGTCGTGGTCGGCCTGGGTGTCGTCGTACGCCTGGCTGGACACGGCGTCCACGGACTCCTCCTGAGGGCGCCTGCGCGCCGGTGACCCGAACAGTGGCTTTCCCTTCGTGAGAACTCTCGACCCTGCGACTGAGAGGAACCTGTGAGCAGAGCCCGCCACATCATGTGAACTCGCGGCCGACTCACTCCTCCAACGAGCGAGGGGGTCGGCAATGTTCCCCGATTCCGACCCGGTCCCCTCGCGATAGTGTCGGCCTGACCGACGCCCCGACCGGAAGGCTCCGACCGCGATGCCCGTTGCCCCGCCCAAGCCCGCCAGCTGGTCCTACACCGAGAGCTTCGTGGCCGAGGACGACGTGCTCGCCGCCGCGCGCGCCCGCGCCGACGAGGTCGGGGTGGTCGCGATCAGCCCGGGCGGCGGCGCCGCACTGCGCTTCCTGGCCTCGGTGATCGAGGCCCGCGCGGTGGTCGAGGTGGGCACCGGCACCGGCGTCAGCGGCCTGTGGCTCCTGCGCGGGATGCGCCCCGACGGCATCCTGACCACCGTCGACATCGAGGCCGAGCACCAGCGGCTGGCCCGGGAGACCTTCAACGAGGGCGGAGTCGCACCGCAGCGGGCCCGGACCATCGCCGGTGCCGCGCTCGACGTGCTCCCCCGGCTGACCGACGGCCACTACGACCTCGTCTTCTGCGACGGTGACAAGACCGAGTACGCCGCCTACCTCAAGGAGGCCCTGCGCCTGCTCCGTCCGGGCGGCATCGTGGCCTTCGACAACGCGTTGTGGCACGACCGGGTGGCCGACCCCTCGCAGCGCGACGAGGAGACCACCGTGATCCGCGACCTCGGCCGGGAGATCGCCGCCCACGAGTCCCTGGTGCCGATGCTGCTCCCGGTCGGCGACGGGCTGCTGGTCGCGAAGAAGGAATGGTCGCCCGACGCCTCCGGGGCGTGACGCCGCCGGCTCAGGCGGGGCGGGCGGGCCGGAATCCGGCGCCGCCCTCGGCGACCGCCACAATGGTGCAGGCCTCGATCAGCACCGGAGGGCTGCCGATGATCTGCGAGCCCGGGGCGTCGGCGGCGCCGGCCGTGAAGGTGGCCTGGAAGGCCGCCCGGCTCGCGTCGTCGGCGAAGACGTAGCAGCCCTCGAACCACGCGCCGCTCACGCAGCGCCAGCTCTTGAAGGCGAGGTCGGGCATCGCGCTGAACCGGTCGTACGACGTCTCCGCGACGTAGGCGGCCAGCGCCTCCTCGACCCCCTCGGGGGCTCCCTCCAGCGACCAGCGGACGGTCAGCCCCCGCAGGTCGGTCACCCGATGCCGGCCAGCGGCTCGGGCCCGGTCAGCCAGGTCAGCAGCGCCCGGGCACCGAAGCCCGACGGACCGGTGGTCCACTCGAAGGACTCCGAGGGCGAGTCGCCCACCGAGGCCAGGTCGAGGTGCGCCCACGGCACGTCACCGGCGAAGTGCTGGAGGAACAGGGCGGCGGTGATCGCACCCGGCCCGCCGGGGTTGTTCTTCGAGTCGGCGACCGTCGAGGCCAGCGTGTCCTCGTAGTCGGGCTCCAGGGGCATCCGCCACAGCGGCTCGCCCGACGCCTCACCGGCCTCGAACAACCGGGTGGCGAGCCGCTCGTCGTTGGCGAAGAAGCCGCCCACGCGCTGGCCGAGGGCCACCTTCATCGCGCCGGTCAGGGTCGCGACGTCGACGATCACGGCCGGGTCGAGGTGGTCGACGGCGTAGGCCATCGCATCGGCCAGCACCAGTCGCCCCTCGGCGTCGGTGTTGAGCACCTCGGTCGTGCGACCGCCGTACTGGGTGAGCACGTCGCCGGGGCGCAGTGCGTTGCCGCCGATGGCGTTCTCGGCGGCCGGCACCAGGCCGGTCACCCGGACCGGGCAGCCGAGCCGACCGAGGGCCGCCATCACCGCGAGCACGACAGCGCCGCCGGTCATGTCGCGCTTCATCGTCGTCATGCCCTCGCCGGGCTTGATCGAGAGGCCACCGGTGTCGAAGGTGATGCCCTTGCCGACCAGCACGACCCGCGGGGTCCGGCGGCCCGCCTTGGTCGGCGCGTAGTCGAGGCGGATCAGCCGCGGCGGCGTGGCCGAGGCCTGGCCGACGCCGACGATGCCGCCGAAGCCCTGCTTGGCTAGCTTGCGCTCGTCCCAGATCTCGCACGCCAGTCCGTGCTCACGCGCCAGCGTCTCGGCCTGCTCGGCCAGCCACTGCGGCGACTTGAGGTTGGACGGCACCGTCGACAGCATCCGGGCTCGCCAGCCGGCACCACCGAGCTCGAGCCCACGCTCGAGGTCGCCGGAGTAGTCGTCGTCGGCCAGCCCGGCCAGCACCATCCGGCGTACGGGGTGGTGCTCGGGACCCTGTGAGCGCCAGTGGAAGCCGAAGGAGCCGAGCATCGCGCCGACCACGAACGCGGTCAGCGCGTGGCCGTCTCCGGACGCGGCGACCGTGGTCGCCACCGTGTCGCGGTCGGTGGTCGCCCGGGCCAGCGCGGCACCGGCCCGGCGGAAGTCGGCGTCCGTGCCGTCGCCGAGGCCGACCAGCAGCACCAGCCGGAGGGCGGAGCGCGCGCCGCGGCCGGCGACGGGCACCGACACGATCTCGCCGGCCTTGCCGGTCGCGCGGTGCGCCGCCAGCGCCTCGGTCAGGTCGAGGCCCAGGGCGGCACCGGTCTCCGCGGCCTCCGGGCCGAGGTCGACCACTCCGTCGGCCGCGGTGAACGAGAACGCCATCACCTCGACGCCGCCCAGCTCGAGCGGCGTCTTGTCGCTCAGTGCGAAAGCAGGAGGCGAGACCTGGGCGGGAAGGGCGAGGGTCGCGGGCACGTCAGCCGACGACCTCCTTGAGTGCGTCTCCCAGCGCCCCCGCCTCGTCGGCGTTGAGCTCGACCACGAGGCGGCCACCGCCTTCCAGCGGCACCCGCATCACGATGCCGCGGCCTTCCTTGGTGACCTCGAGCGGACCGTCACCTGTCCGCGGCTTCATTGCCGCCATCCGCGCACCTCTTCTGGTTGGTTCGGAACCGAGGCGTGCGGAGAAAGAGCCCCCACATGCCCGTTGTCGAGCCATTATCCCCTATCGCGGCGACACGCGCCCGCCCAACCCCGACGTCGTACTGGCACAGTGACGCCATGCGCGCCCGTTCGGCCCTGTTCGACGTGTACGGCGATCACCTCCGGTCCCGCGCCCACCAGGCCCCCGTCTCGGCCCTGATCCGGCTCCTCGAGCCGGTGGGGATCGCTGCCCCGGCGGTGCGGACGGCGATCTCGCGGATGGCCGCGCAGGGTTGGCTGGAGCCGACCCGGGTGGCCGCCGCTCCCGGTTACCGGGCCACCCCGCGTGCCATCGAGCGGCTGTCCGAGGCGGCCGGCCGGATCTACCGCAGCAGCCCCGAGACCTGGGACGGCCGCTGGCGCCTGACCTTCGTCGAGCTGCCGGGCGACCGGGGGGCGCGCAGCCGGCTCCGGCAGGAGCTGAGCTACCTCGGGCACGCCGAGCACGCTCCGGGAGTCTGGTTGTGCCCCTACGACCGGCCCGAGCTCGACGACGTCGTGGCCCGGGCGGGTGGCCGGGCCCGGCACGCGGTGGCGGTGGAACTGCGGCCCGATCCGGTCACCGCCTGGGACCTGACCGGCCTCGCGGCGTCGTACGACGGCTGGCCGGACGTGGCCGACGACCTCGTGCGCCACGAGCTCGCCCGCCACGACGACGAGGAGGAGGCCTCCTTCGCGGCCCGCTTCCGGCTCGTGCACGAGTGGCGCAAGTTCCTGTTCGCCGACCCGGGGCTGCCGGCCGAGCTGCTGCCGCGCGACTGGCCGGGAGGTCCCGCCGCGGAGCTGTTCACCAGCGAGGCGCGGCGGTTGAAGCCCGCCTCCGACCGGTTCGTGGCACGCTGCCTCCGCGCCTGACCGCTCGGGTGAATAGCCTGCGGGCATGAGCGCTGACGACTCACCCGTCCTGCTGGAGGTCGCCGACGGCGTCGCGACCATCACGTTCAACCGTCCCGAGGCCATGAACAGCCTCGACGTGGCCACCAAGGAAGCACTGCTCGCCGCCGTGACCCAGGTCGCCGACGACCCGGAGGTGCGCTGCGTCGTGCTGACCGGCACCGGTCGCGCGTTCTGCGTCGGGCAGGACCTCAAGGAGCACATCGAGATCCTGCACAGCGAGTCGAGCGACGCGTTGTTCCGCACCGTCGACGAGCACTACAACCCGATCGTGACCACCCTGGTAGGCATGCGGAAGCCGGTGATCGCCGCCGTCAACGGCGTGGCAGCCGGCGCCGGGGCGAGCCTCGCCTTCGCCTGCGACCTGCGGATCGTGGCCGAGACGGCCGGCTTCAACCTGGCCTTCGCGAACGTCGCGCTCTCCTGCGACACGGGCTCGAGCTTCACCCTCCAGCGGCTGGTCGGCCGGGCGAAGGCGATCGAGCTGCTGTACTTCCCGCGCACGGTGCCGGCCGAGGAGGCCCTCGAGCTCGGCCTGGCCACCCGCGTCGTACCCTCCGCCGAGCTGGCCGACGAGGTCCGCACCCTGGCCGCCCGGCTGGCGGCCGGACCCACCGTCGCGCTGGGTGCGATCCGGCAGTCCGTCGAGTACGCCGCCGGGCACGACTTCGCGGCCGCGGCCGCCTTCGAGTCCACCCAGATGACACTGACCGGAGCAACCGCCGACCACGCCGCCGCCGTCGCGGCGTTCGTCGCCAAGGAGAAGCCGGTCTTCGAGGGACGGTAACGCGCCGTCACTCTGGTCACTCCTGTGACGTGACTGTTGCGGTTTGGGACCAAACGGCGACGATTCGGAGCCAAAACCTGCGGTTTGGGACCAATCGGCGGGTGTCGCGCTCAGCCCGACCGGGGTACGCCGACCACGCCGCCACGCCAGGCACCGAAGAGCCGCAGGATCTTGTCCGGCGCCGCGCGCAGGGTGGCCCGCGAAGGGGACGCGCCGTACTCCACGGTGAGGGCGAAGCCGGGGAACCGGTGGTCGAACCACATCGTCATCGTGCCGTGGCAGGTGCTGCCGCAGTCCAGCCTTGTCATCGGCAGGCCGAGGGCCCGCGCGACCCGGCGGGAGAACCTCGGCCGCTCGGTGACGTCCACGGCGTGCAGCGGCTGGTGGAACGAGAGGACGTACGACGGGTGGACCCGCGCCAGGAACCGCATCATCGCCCGCGTCTCCGGCTCCGAGGCAGGCCTCGGCCCGGACTCGTAGCCACCGGACTGGGGGATCCACCGGTAGGGGTAGTTGCGGTTGAGGTCGACGCCGTGGGCGTTCTTGCGGGTGCCGGCGGCCAGGCCGTCGGGGTTGTAGACCGGCACCACCCAGAGGTTCAGGTCGTGCACCGGCGGCCCGTCGCGCAGATCGGTCAGGATCCGGCGCGGTGCGCCCTCGTCGCCGTGCATCACCGCGAGCAGCACGACCCTCCGCCGCCCCGGCTCGCCCAGGTGCCAGGCCACGAGCGGGCGGCCCTGCACGGAGTGGCCGATGACGCGGCGTCCGATCACCGCGGGCCGGTCCGCCGTCGCGGCCGCCGAGGACGACGCCGGTACGACGTACGACGCGGGCACCAGGGCAAGGGCGAGCACCGCCGCGGCCAGGCCGCGGCGAGGGTCCCGAGAGGTGGGCGGCATCAGCTCTGAGTGCCGAAGTACCACGTGAAGACGAGCACGCCGACCAGCATGCCGACGTGGGCCAGGATCGAGAGCCCGGGCCCCTCCGACCAGCTGTCGTCGGTGGTGCTCGACGCGTGCCGACCGTGGCTCGGCTTCCAGCGCCACAGGATCAACAGGCCGACGACGGCGGTCAGCCAGTAGCTGAACAGGCCCACCACCCCGAGCAGCGAGCTGTCGTGCCCGGTGGCCAGGAAGGCCACCCACAGCACCACGGCCACGGTGCCGCAGGCCGTGTGGGCGTTGACGGTGCCCATCCCGACCTGCGCCTGGCCGGCCGCGCGCGCCTGCGACAGGCGGACCCGGGTGAGCACGACGACGACCGCGGACAGGAAGGTGAGGACCACGACGATGTACTCCGGTTTCACGGGCGATCAGTCTGCCCTAGTCAGAGTGCTCCGCGTCACCCTCGACCTCGACGGGCGACGAACCCATGGACCGCCGCCGGGCCTCGGCGTCGGCGACCTCACGCTCCTCGGCGAGCCGCTGGAGCAGTGCGTCGACCTCGGCCATCCGGTAGCCGCGGAAGGCGAGGGGGAAGCGGATCCGCCGCAGGTCGTCGGCGGTGACCGGTCCGTGCGCGGGGACCAAGGCGTCGTAGGCGTCGTCGTACGACGGCGACATGGGCGTGCCGCGTCCGGAGGCGACCACGGCGACCCCGCCGAGGGCCAGCACGATCAGGATCGCGAAGAACCACATCATGACGAGGGCCGCTGCTCGCGGGCGGCGACCATCATCGCCACGGCCTCGTCGACGTCGTCGGTGAGCTTGAGCATGTCGATGTCGGCCTGGCTGATGGTGCCGTGGGTGAGCGCCCGGTCGCGCAGCCAGTCGATCATCCCCTGCCAGTAGTCGGTCCCGACCAGCACGAGCGGGAAGCCGGTGACCTTCCGGGTCTGCCGCAGGGTGAGCGCCTCGAACAGCTCGTCGAGGGTGCCCAGACCGCCGGGCAGCACGATGAAGCCCTGGGCGTACTTCACGAACATCGTCTTGCGGGCGAAGAAGTAGCGGAAGTTGATGCCGATGTCGACCCACTGGTTGAGCCCCGACTCGAACGGCAGCTCGATGCCCAGCCCGACACTGATCCCACCGGCCTCGCTGGCGCCCTTGTTGACCGCTTCCATCACCCCGGGGCCGCCACCGGTGATCACCGCGAAGCCGGCCGCGGTCAGCTTGCGGCCGACACTCTCGCCGATCGCGTAGACCGGGTCGTCGGGCGTCGTGCGCGCGGACCCGAAGCACGCCACCGCGGGGCCGAGCTCGGCCAGCGCGCCGAAGCCCTCGACGAACTCCGCCTGGATCCGCAGCACCCGCCACGGGTCGGCGTGGACCCAGTCGCTCGGGCCGCGGGAGTCGAGCAGCCGCTGGTCGGTCGTGGTGCCGTCGACCTGGTTGCGCCGCATCACCACGGGGCCCTTGTACTTCTCGGTCATCGCGGGGCTCCACCCAGCCAGGTGCTGAGCGCCTGCTCGCAGTGCCGGATCTGCGCCAGCGGCACGAACTCCTCCTGCTTGTGGGCCAGCATCGGGTCGCCCGGTCCGAAGTTGACCGCCGGCACCCCCAGCGCGCTGAACCGGGCGACGTCGGTCCAGCCGAACTTGGGGTTCACCGTGCCGCCGACCGCCTCGACGAACTCCTTCGCCGCGGGCCGGTCGAGGCCGGGCAGGGCCCCGGGGGCGCTGTCGGAGACGTGCACGTCGTACCCCTCGAAGAAGGCGCGGACGAACTCCTCGGCCTCGGCCTCGCTGCGGTCGGGGGCGAAGCGGTAGTTCACGGACACGGTGCACAGGTCGGGGAGCACGTTGCCGGCGACGCCGCCGCTGATGCCGACGGCGTTGAGGCCCTCGTGGTAGGTCAGCCCGTCGATCACCGGCGTCCGCGCGTCGTACGACGTGAGCCGCTCGAGGATCGGGGCCGCGCGGTGGATGGCGTTGACGCCCTTCCACGACCGGGCACTGTGGGCCCGCTCGCCGTGCGTGGTGACCTCGACCCGCATCGTGCCCTGGCACCCGGCCTCGACGACGCCGTCGGACGGCTCCATCAGGATCGCGAAGTCGGCCCTCAACAGCTCGGGGTCACTGGCCGTGAGCAGGCTGAGGCCGTTGAACTCGCTCTCGATCTCCTCGGCCTCGTAGAGGATGTAGGTGACGTCACGGACCGGCTCGGGGACGGTCGCCGCGAGCTTCAGGATCACCGCGTCGCCGCTCTTCATGTCGCAGGTGCCGAGGCCGTGCAGGAGCGTGCCGTCGTTGCGCGACGGCAGGTTGTCGTTGAGCGGCACGGTGTCGAGATGACCGGCCAGCACCACCCGCTCACCCCGGTCGAGGTAAGTACGCGCGACCACGGTGTTGCCACGGCGGGTCACGTCGAGGTGGCCGAGGGCGGCGAGGGCGCGCTCGACGGCGTCGGCGATCTCCCGCTCGTTGCGGCTCACCGACTCGATGTCCACCAGCTGCTCGGTCAGCGTCACGACGTCGGTCGTCAGGTCGAGTTCCACGCGTCCCATCCAACCAGCCTCAGGCCCGCGAGAGCTCGATCACCGGGGACGCCACGTCGGCCTCGTGCACCGCCAGGGTGGTGGCCAGCGTCTCCCGCCGGATCAGGTCGGCGTGGGTGCGGACCGCGTCGGCCACGTCGGCGGTCGCCGAGACGTCGAGCACGATCCGGTCGGAGACGTCGAGGTCGGCGTCCCGGCGGGCCTGCTGGATCGCTCGCACCAGGTCGCGGGCCACGCCCTCGGCCTCGAGCTCGGGGGTCAGGCTGGTGTCGAGGACCACGAAGCCGCCGCCGGGCAGCATCCCGGTCGCCGTACCGTCGCTGCCGCCGGCCACCGTCTCCAGCACGAACTCGCCCTCCCGCAGAGCCAGGCCACCGGCGGTCACCTCGCCGGACTCCGAGACCGACCAGTCGCCGGACTTCGAGCCCCGGATCGCGGTCTGCACGTCCTTGCCGAGCCGGGGGCCGGCGGCGCGGGCGTTGACCGTGAGCCGCTGCGAGACGCCGTAGGACGCGGCGTCGGGGTGGTCGGCGTCGAGCAGCCGCACCGACTTGAGGTTCAGCTCGTCGGCCACGACGTCCTCAAAGCCCGCCAGGCGGTCTGCGCCGGAGACCACGACCGTCAGCGACGAGAGTGGCAGCCGGTTGCGCAACGCCGCGCCCTTGCGCAGTGCCGAACCGGCCGAGCAGACGTCGCGGACCTGGTCCATCGCGGCGACCAGCTCGTCGTCGGCGGGCAGGTCGTCGAGGGACGGCCAGTCGGTCAGGTGCACCGAGCGGCCACCGGTCAGGCCGCGCCAGATCTCCTCGGTCGTCAACGGCAGCAGGGGCGCCGCCACGCGGCAGACCGTCTCCAGCACGGTGAAGAGGGTGTCGAACGCACCCTCGTCGGCGACGCCGTCGGCGGCCCAGAAGCGCTCCCGGGACCGGCGGATGTACCAGTTCGACAGCACCTCGAGAAACGCGCGCACCGAGTCACAGGCGTTGGCGACCTCGTAGTTGTCGAGCTGCGAGGTCGACTGCTCGACGAACTGCCGGGTCTTGGCGAGCAGGTAGCGGTCCATCGGGTGGGTCGCGGCGGTCGAGCGCTTCGCGTCGTACCCGCCGTCGGACGCCGCGTTGGCGTAGAGCGCGAAGAAGTACCAGCAGTTCCACAGCGGGATCAGGACCTGCCGCACGCCCTCGCGGATCGAATGCTCGGTGACGATCAGGTTGCCGCCGCGCAGGATCGGCGACGACATCAGGAACCACCGCATCGCGTCCGCGCCGTCGCGGTCGAAGACCTCGCGCACGTCGGGGTAGTTGCGCAGCGACTTCGACATCTTCTGGCCGTCGCTGCCGAGCACGATGCCGTGCGACAGGCAGGTCTCGAACGCCGGCCGCTCGAAGATCGCCGACGCCAGCACGTGCATCGTGTAGAACCAACCGCGGGTCTGGCCGATGTACTCGACGATGAAGTCGCCCGGGAAGTGCCCGCCGCGGCGGACGCCGTCGGCGGACTGGACACCGTCGAACCAGTCGGCGTTGTCGAAGGGGTAGTGCACCTGGGCGAAGCTCATCGACCCGGACTCGAACCAGCAGTCCATGACGTCGGTGACCCGGCGCATGGTCGAGCGCCCCTCGTCCGCCGGGCGAGGGTCGTCGGGGTTGGGCCGGGTCAGGTCGTCGATGAACGGCCGGTGCAGGTCCGTCGGACGGACGCCGAAGTCGCGCTCGAGCTCGTCGAGCGAGCCGTAGACGTCGATCCGCGGGTACGCCGGGTCGTCGCTCTTCCAGACCGGGATCGGGCTGCCCCAGAAGCGGTTGCGGGAGATCGACCAGTCGCGGGTGTTCTCCAGCCACCGGCCGAACTGGCCGTCCTTGATGTGGTCGGGCACCCACCGGATCTGCTGGTTGAGGTCGAGCATCCGGTCGCGGATCTTGGTCGTGGAGACGAACCACGACGAGACCGCCATGTAGATCAGCGGCTCACGGCAACGCCAGCAGTGCGGGTAGGAGTGCTCGTAGGACTCGCGGCGGAGCAGGACGGTGCCCTGGGTGACAGCTCCGGTCGCGCCCTCGCCGCGGGTCATCGCCTTGAGGTGCTCGATCACGGCGAGGTTGGCGTCGAAGACGTGCAGGCCCTCGTAGTCGGTGATCGGGTAGGTGAAGGTGCCGTCCTTGGCCACCGCCACGATCAGCTCGATGCCCTCACGGTCGGTGATCGCCTTGTCCTCCTCACCGAAGGCACCGGCGCTGTGCACGAGACCGGTGCCGTCCTCGGTGGTGACGAAGTCCGCCTCGACGACGCGGTGGCTGTGCGGATGACCCTCGAAGTAGCTGAACGGCGGGGTGTAGCTGCGCCCGAGCAGGTCGCGCCCGGTCAGCCGCTCGACCACCTGGTCGTCGACCGACTCGCTCGACTCGTTCTTCAGCTCGCGCGAGTACGCCGCCAGCCGGGCCGCACCGACGACGTAGCGCTCGGTGGTGCCGGTGAAGTCCGACTCGACCACGACGTACTCGATGTCGGGCCCGACCATGATCAGCAGGTTGGACGGCAGGGTCCACGGCGTGGTCGTCCAGACCAGGGCGATCTCACCGGTCTCGAGCCGGCAGCCGACGGTAACGGCCGGGTCCTGCCGCAGCTGGTAGACGTCCTCGTCCATCCGCAGCTCGTGGTTGGACAACGGGGTCTCGTCGTTCCAGCAGTAGGGCAGCACCCGGAAGCCCTCGTAGGCCAGGCCCTTCTGATGGAGCTGCTGGAAGGCCCACATCACCGACTCCATGTAGTCGAGATCGAGCGTCTTGTAGTCGTGCTCGAAGTCCACCCACCGCGCCTGCCGGGTGACGTAGTCGCGCCACTCGTCGGTGTACTCGAAGACCGACTTGCGGCACTCGGCGTTGAAGGCCTCGATCCCCATCTCGGTGATCTCGTCGGTGGTCTTGATGCCCAGCTGGCGCATCGCCTCGAGCTCGGCGGGCAACCCGTGGGTGTCCCAGCCGAAGCGGCGCTCGACCCGGCGGCCGCGCATCGTCTGGTAGCGCGGGATCAGGTCCTTGACGTAGCCGGTCAGCAGGTGGCCGTAGTGCGGCAGCCCGTTGGCGAACGGCGGCCCGTCGTAGAAGACGAACTCGTTGTCGCCGTCCGTGCCGGCGTCGCGCTGCTCCACGCTGGCCCGGAAGGTGTCGTCCTGCTCCCAGTAGGCCAGCACCCGCTCCTCGAGCTGCGGGAAGCGTGGGGTGGACGGCACGCCGGGCTCGCCGGTGGTGTCGGTGGAGACCTGGGGGTAGGTCATCGGTGCGGCTCCTGCGGTCGGTCCTCGGTCGGAACGAGGACGACCCCTCGCGGGACCGCGGTACCACCTCGCTTGCACCCCGTAGTCTGGACTCCGCTCGACCACCGAGCACCGCTCGTTGCAGGCTGTGACGGGCCCACCCGTCCGGTTCTAGTGGGCGACTCGGCGGTGGTCGGGACCACGTCGGAGACGCTGTTCTTCCGGAGGCTCGCCGCTGATGACGGCTCGAACGCCTTCCCCAACCCTACGGGTCCGACCGACCTCCGGGCCACCGGGTTCGGTGGGTCACAGCATTTCCTCACCCGGCGCTCATCGAGACCTCAACCGGAGGTCTCACCGTGGGTTCCGTGAGCACGACGTCCGCCACACACTGGTCGAGGTTGCGTCGCCCTGCGGTGCTCGACCCGGTCGGGGTGGGTGTGGTGGCGCTCGTCGTCTACGCGTTGCACGGGTACGACGCGCTGCTCACCCCGGACCTGGCGATCTTCACCTACGGCGGCGAGCGGATGGCGCACGGCGTCCCGCCGTACGTCGGGGTCTTCAACTCGGTCGGTCCGCTCGCGGACGCCGTCCCCGGCCTGGCCGTCTGGCTGGGCCACCTGGTCGGCGCGGGGCCGCTGCCGTCGGTCCGGGTGGTCTTCACGCTGCTGTCCGCCCTGAGCTGTGCGCTGGTCTGCGTCCTGGCTCGCGACACCTTCGGCTCACGCGCGGCCGGCCTGGTGGCGCCCGCGGTGTTCCTCACCTTCGAGCGCTACCTCCAGCTGGCCTCGGACGGTCCCCGCGAGAAGACCACGATGGTGGTCTGCCTGCTGGCGGCGCTGATCCTGGCCGGGCGGCGGAGGTGGCTCGGCGCCGGCGTCTTCACCGCCCTGGCGACGCTGACCTGGCAGCCGTCGCTCCTGGTCGCGGTCGCGACCGTCGTGGTCGCGATCGTGGTCAGCGGAGCGCACCGGTGGGCCGCCGGGCTGCGGTTCGTCGTCGGCGGTGTCGTCACCACCGCCGCGTTCGTCGTGTGGTTCGCTCTGGCCGGCTCGCTCCGGCAGGCCTTCGACGGCTTCGTCCTGGTCAACCTGCTCTACACCTCGCAACCCTCCGCGATCACCCAGCCGGGCCCCACCTGGTCGATGCTCTGGGCGGAGTACCACGGCACGCTGGTCGTCGCCCTCCTCGGGCTGGTGGCGATGCTCGGCCTCGCCGCGGCCGCCCTGCCGGCCGTCGTCCGACGCAGCGCGGGCGAGCGCTCGCCCGGCCCGGGTCGGGTCCTCGCCGTCGGGACAGGCTGCCTGGCCGGCTGCCTGTGGACCCTGGCGGTGATCAACGGCGGCCCCGACCTCTTCGTGCTGCTGCCGCTGGCCGCGCTCGGTCTGGCCGGCCTCGGAGTCCTCCTCGTGGAGCGGCTCCCCCGGCGCATCGGGTCGGTCGCGGTGGCGGCCGCGGTGTGCCTGGCCGTCGGCGTCGCCGGCGTGGAGGCCGTCTCCACCCGGAACGACGGACTGCTGCTGCAGCGCGCCGACGTCCGCGCCCTCCTGGCGACGCAGCCTGCGGGCGCGACGCTCCTCTCGGTGGACGCCCCCGCGGTGCCCGCGATCGCCGACGTCACCAGCATCTGGCCCTGGCAGCTGTTCGACGCCCGGATGCTGCGCTTCCTGGCCCACACCCAACCCGGCGGCCTCAGCGGCCTGGCCCACCGGTTCGCGGCCGCACGCCCGACCTTCGTGGTCACCGCACCGCACTATCCCGCCGCCTGGCCCCAGGGCGTGCTGCGACGCGACTACTGGAACGTCGGCCACGGACCCGGCTGGACCTGGTACCTCAGCCGGACCGCCGGGCGGGCCGCCTTCCAGCGCGCGCAGGCTGCCAACACCTCGGCCATGAGCGCGTTCTCGTCGGTGGTGCACGGTCACCCCCGGTGGACCGGCTAGCGCGCTGTCGAGTTGCCCTCGCCGCCCGCCCTCGGTTGGGTGGAGGCATGAGCGACCAGCCGCCACGCAAGCACCCCGACATGTGGGTCGACCCCGAGGACGACCCGCGCGAGACCGAGGTCGTCGCGGTCGGCGAGAAGGCGGTGCTGACCGAGTACCTCGACCGCTACCGCACGACGTTCGAGATGAAGTGCGAGGGGCTGGACGCCGAGCAGCTCGCGCGCCGCTCGGTCCCGCCGTCGACGATGTCGCTGCTCGGCCTGGTCCGCCACCTCGCGCGGGTGGAGCACCACTGGTTCCGCCGGGCGCTGGAGGGCCACGACGACCTGCCCCGCCTCTACCGGACCCAGGAGGACCGCGACCTCGACTTCAACGGGGCCGTGGCCGACGACGACGTGGTCTCCGACGCGTGGGAGTCGTGGCGGCGCGAGGTCGCCCACGGCCAGGCGTGGCTGGCCGCCGCGAACGATCTCGGTGAGACGTTCGACTACGACGGCGACCAGGTCGAGTTCCGCGACATCGTCGTGCACCTGGTCGAGGAGTACGCCCGGCACGTCGGCCATGCCGACCTGCTCCGCGAGTGCATCGACGGCCGGACCGGCCAGTAGCCTGACCGGGTGAGCGTGCAGAGGGCCTGGGGCTTCGGCCTGGCCAGTGTCGTGACCGACGGCGCCAGCGCGGGCACCGTGCTCGAGGTCTGGTTCCCCCGACCCGCTCTCGGCTCCCCGCCGGCCGACGCGGAGGCCCCGGCCGGGCTCGCCGCGGCCGCCCGCGACCACGTCGTACGACGCGTGCGCACCGAGGTCGTCCGGGTCGAGGTCGACCTGACCCGACCGCCAGGCGACACCGCGGACGCCTACCTCCGGCTGCACCTGCTCTCACACCGGCTGGTGCCCCCGCACGCGCAGAACCTCGACGGCATCTTCGCGGTGCTGCCCAACGTGGTCTGGACCAGCGTCGGCCCCTGCCCGGTCGACGACTTCGAGGAGACCCGGCTGCGGTTGCGCGCCGAAGGGCCGGTCCAGGTCTTCGGCGTCGACAAGTTCCCCCGGATGACCGACTACGTCGTGCCCACCGGCGTCCGGATCGCCGACGCCGACCGGGTGCGGCTCGGCGCCCACCTTGCCGAGGGCACCACGGTGATGCACGAGGGGTTCGTCAACTACAACGCCGGGACGCTCGGTGCCTCGATGGTCGAGGGCCGGATCACCGCCGGGGTCGTCGTCGGCGACGGGTCCGACGTCGGCGGCGGCGCGTCGATCATGGGCACCCTCTCGGGCGGGGGCACGCAGGTGGTCAGCATCGGCGAGCGCTGCCTGATCGGCGCGAACGCCGGCATCGGCATCGCCCTCGGCGACGACTGCGTCGTCGAGGCCGGCTGCTACGTCACCGCGGGCACCAAGGTCACGCTGCCCGACGGGCGGGTGGTCAAGGCGGTGGACCTCTCCGGCGGCAGCCACCTGCTGTTCCGCCGCAACTCGGTCACCGGCACCGTCGAGGTGGTGCCGTGGCGGGCCGGCGGCGTCGTGCTCAACGAGGCGCTGCACCAGAACTGATGGGGCTCCTGACCAAGGCGGCAGCCGTCGTCGTCCCGATCGGGCTGGTCGTCGGCGGCATCGCCTACGGCGTCTCCCGGCACTCGGCCTCCTCCGACAGCACCCTCGGTCAGTGCACGACGAAGGTGGACGGGCTGACGGTCGTGCTCACCGCCGAGCAGGCGCGCAACGCGAGCCTGATCTCGGCGATCTCGATCCGGCGGGGCATGCCGGCCCATGCGGCGACCATCGCCCTGGCCACCGCACTTCAGGAGTCCAAGCTCTACAACCTGCGCGGGGGCGACCGGGACTCCCTCGGCCTGTTCCAGCAGCGGCACTCCCAGGGCTGGGGCACCCGTCAGCAGATCCTGGACCCGGTCCACGCCACCAACGCCTTCTACGACGCGCTGGCGCGGGTGCCCGGCTACGAGACGTTGCCGGTGACGGTGGCGGCGCAGCGTGTCCAGCGCTCGGGCTACCCGTCGGCGTACGCCGTCTACGAGAGCGACGCCCGCGCCCTGGCCTCGGCCCTGACCGGCTACTCCCCCGCGGCCTTCTCCTGCCACCTGTCGGCGGCGACCGGCACTCCGGCACCGGCTGCGCAGCGCGCCGTGCGGCTGCGCCGGGCGCTCGCGCCGGCCTTCGGCGCCACGGCGGTCTCGGTGGCCTCGGGCTCGCACCTCGACCTGGCGGCCGCGAACCGGACTCGCGGCTGGGCCCTGGCGTCGTACGTCGTCAGCCACGCGTCCGCCCTGGGCGTCTCGGGCGTCAGCTACGACGGCCGCTCCTGGACCGCCGGGAGCGACCGGGGCTGGCAATCCGGTGGACAGCGGTCCGGCGCCACCGGATCCGCAGCGGACGTCGTCGTCGACTGACGACTTCGCACGCGGGTCTGCGCCGGCGCTGCGGAGATGACCCGAACGCGTCAGGACATTTGTCCTACAAGTGCCTGCGCGGGCCATCCGACGGGGCTACAGTTCTCCCAACATCGTGCATGGCCCGGGGGGGCCTCAGGGGGTTAGGCACATGACAGGCTCGACCATTTTCACCATCGGAACAGCGCTGCGGCGCGCCGAGTCCAACCACATGCCGGTCGAGGTCCTGGTCCAGGGCTTCTGGCTCAGCGGACTGGTGGCCGGCATCGACGGGCAGGGGCTCGTGCTGAGCACCCACACCGAGCACTCGGTGGTCCGCCTGGAGTCGATCACCGCGGTGCGCATCCCGGAGATCGTGCCCAACGCGCCGTCCGCGGAGTCGTTCGACCTCCAGCACGCGCAGCTGACCGAG
The DNA here is from genome assembly GCF_008761635.1 of Nocardioides cynanchi. NCBI lineage: Bacteria > Bacillati > Actinomycetota > Actinomycetes > Propionibacteriales > Nocardioidaceae > Nocardioides > Nocardioides cynanchi. The sequence continues at coordinate 3,931,207 of NZ_CP044344.1, read as the reverse complement.
CACGGCAGCGACGACGCCTGGGCGATGCCCGGGCCCCACAGCTGACCGGTCCCTCGGGTCCGGCTCAGCGCGGCGCCGTGCGCGCCGCGTAGGCGCTCGCCGCGCCGTAGACCGCCTGCACGTAGGCGTCGGAGTGGTTGTAGGACCTGACCGCGCCCGACCAGCCCGCGCCGGTGCTCAGGTCGCCGCCGGAGGCGCAGAGGTACCTCGCCGCCGACCAGGCGGCGTCGTCGAGATCCTGCGGGTCGGCGGTGCCGTCGCCGTCCCCGTCGGCACCCCAGCGCACCCACGTCGACGGCAGGAACTGCAGCGGCCCGAGCGCCCGCACCCAACGCCCGTCGGGCGTCCGGATCGCCGCCAGGTCGCCTCCGCCGTCCAGGGCCGGCCCGCGGATCGGCCGGTCGGAGCGGCCGTCGGCGCCGACCACGCGACCGCCGATGGTGCCCTGCTCGGACTCGACCCAGCCCAGCCCGGCCAGCGTGGTCCAGGCCAGGTGGCAGGCAGCGTCCTGGCGCGCCATCCGCAGGGTCGCGGTGCCGTAGGCCCGGACGGCCGGCCCGGGGATCCCGGAGGCGGCCGCGGTCACCGTGGCCCAGGTCGGGCTGACGGCGTACGACGGACCCGACGCGGTGCGCACCTGCGCCACGGGAGCCAGTGGCTCGGCCACGGCGATCGGTGGGGCCACGACGAGTCCTGCCGTCGAGGGCGGCCCGGGCCCGCCCGCCACGGCCGCCACCCAGGCCGAGACCGCCGTGACCAGGGTGCCGGCGACCGCGACGGCGACCGCGCGGGCCGCCCGCGGGCGCGGCCTGGAAGATGGTGACCTCACGACTCAGCCGAACCGGCCCTGGACGTAGTCGCGGGTGCGCTGGTCCTGGGGGTCGTTGAACATCGCCTGGGTGTCGCCGTGCTCGATGATCACTCCAGGAGTGTTGTGCGAGGCCAGGAAGAACGCCGTCTGGTCCGACACCCGCGCCGCCTGCTGCATGTTGTGGGTCACGATCACGATCGTCACCTCCTGGGCGAGGTACTTCATCGTCTCCTCGATCACCCGGGTCGAGGTCGGGTCGAGGGCCGAGCAGGGCTCGTCCATCAGCAGGACGCGCGGCTTGATCGCCATCGACCGGGCGATGCACAGCCGTTGCTGCTGACCGCCGGAGAGGCTGCCGCCAGGGGCGTCGAGACGGTCCTTCACCTCGTTCCAGAGGCCGCCGAGACGCAGGCAGTGCTCGACGAGCTCCTCCTTCGCAGAGCGGGAGGCCTTCGTGCCGGTCAGCTTGAGGCCGGCCAGGACGTTGTCGCGGATCGACATCGCGGGGAACGGGTTGGGCTTCTGGAAGACCATCCCGATCTCGCGACGGGCGTCGGTCAGCTTGCGGTCGGCGGCGTAGACGTCCTCACCGTCGATCAGCACCTCACCGGCGAGCTTGGCGCTCGGCACCAGCTCGTGCATCCGGTTCAGGGTGCGCAGGAAGGTCGACTTGCCGCAGCCGGAGGGGCCGATCAGGGCGGTGATCTCACCCGCGGCCATGGTCAGGGACACCCGGTCGAGCACCAGGTGGTCACCGAACCAGCAGCTGACGTCGCGGGCCTCGAGGGTGGCCAGGCCGGTCGGCTCGTCGGGGGTCGGCACCGCCGGCAGCAGCGCAGTCGTGTCTGCGTCGGTTCCGGCGGCACCGGTCGCGCCGCGGGGCTGCGTCCGGTCGGTCGTGGTCATGGTCATGGTCCCTCGGTCGGGTCGGTGGTGAGCGGGCGGTGGTGGGCCGGGGTCGAGCCCCGGCCCACCACCGGGTGTCACTTGGTGCGGGTGATGATGATCGTCGGGAAGGTCTTCGGGGCCTTGAAGCCGCCCGTCGCGACGTACTTCACGACGAGCTTGTTCGTGCCCTTCTTCAACGACGTGCCCTTGACCTTGATCGTCACCTTGCCGTGGACCAGCGTGCCAACCCCGACCTTCTTGGTGCCGCGCTTGATCACGATCTTGCCGGTGGGCTTCTTGGTGCCGGTCTTGGCCTTGACCGTGGCCGTCACCGAGGTGTGCCTGGTGGCATTGGCCAGGACCAGCGGCTTGGCGGTCGCCTTCACCTTGGTGGCCACCGCGGCCACCGGGATGTTGGCCGGGAACTCGGCGTAGCTCGACCCGAGGGCGGTGTGGCCACCCGCGGAGGAGTTGGCACCGAAGTTCGTCGGCAGGAACGCGACGTCCACCGTCTTGTGGCCCGCCACCGTCGCCGGCAGCGTCACCGTGGCGGTCCCGTCCGAGGCCAGGGCGACCGTCTTGTGGAACGACGCGGCCGGAGAGCCGCTCGGGGTGGACGGGTCGGCGACGACGACCTGGACCGTGCCGGTCGGCGTGCTGGCGTCCGTGCTCGCCACGGTGATGTGCAGCGCCCCTGCGAAGAACTGGCCACTCGTGGTGGTCACGGCACCCTCGTCCACCCCGTGTGAGGAGGTCTGGGTGATCGTGTCCACGGTGTTGTTGTTCTTCACCCCGCAGTTGCCGGTGCTCGAGCCGGCCTGGAGCGGCCAGAAGCCCGCCGTGGCGATGTCCGCCTGGGCGGTGGCGTTGGTGCACACGTAGCCGGTGCTGCTGAACAGGCCCTCGAGCAGGCCGCCGTCACTGCCGTAGAGGAACGGCGTGGTCACGGCGTCGGTGATCGCGGCGCCGCGGACGACGTGGTAGAGCTCGCGGTCTGCGGACCAGCCGCCCTCGATCCGGACGGTCTGCGAAGCCCCGTTGGCCAGCTGGGCACGGCCGTAGGAGAACGGCTCGATCGCGTTCTGGTCGGCGATCGTCACCGAGGGGTCGTGCTCCTCGACGTTGGCGGCTCCGAGGTTCCAGTTGGAGTCGTTGATCGCGTTACCCGGACCCTGCCAGACCTGTGAGGCAGCCGCGTGCGAGGTCGGGTCGTTGTCACTACCCGGAGCCTCGGTCGTGCCGTCCAGGGCCGCGAGGAACGACTCGAACGCGTTCAGGGTGCTCGAGCCGGCCTTGGGCAGATACGGATGGATCGCGGCGTTCTGGCCGCCGACCTGGTTCCAGTTGGTGTAGGTGCCGTTGTAGATCTTCAGCAGCTGCTGACCGGACAACGAGGCCGGAGCAGGACCACCCGGGTGGGTCACCACGACGATCTTGTCCACGGCGAAGGGGAGCGCGATCTCCCCGGCGTTCAGGTCGGTGGTGTTGAGCGGGCCTGACGACCGCCCGTAGGCGACGTCCATGAACAGCTTGTCGCTCGGATTGCGCAGCAGCGTACGACCGTCGCCGGACCCGCTGGGCAGCGCGCCACCGGCCGCGGCGGCGTCCACGACGCCCTCGTCCCGCTTGACCCCGGCCTTGGTGCCGGTGTGGTCGGCACCGCACGGGAAGCCGGACCCGTCGGGGTTGTCACCGAGGCCGGGTGCCCCGGCCGTGGTGTTGCCCAGGCAGGCGTCGAAGTTGGCCCAGTACGGCGTCTTGGTCACCTGAGCCGCGTTGAACGTGTTGTAGTCGCCGGAGAGGGCGTCGTCGACCCACTGGATCGTGTCGGACCCGACGCCGACGACGCTGGTGCCGGGGGTATAGCTGCCAGGCACGCTGTCCTGGCCGGGCACGGTGTCTGCGCTGGCCGGGGCCAGCGCGGTGAAGCCCAGGCCGGCGACGGCCAAGGCGGCCATTCCGAGCTTGGCGCTGATCTTGCGAGGCATCAGTTGCTCCCTGATCTCATGTGGTTTCACTCTCTCGATGCGGGTTACATCAAGTTCGGTAGGAGGCGCATGACCTGGTCGGTCACCGCCCAGGCGAGCGCGATCGCGACCGGCGCTGCCACCAGCCAGACCAACGCGTCTCGAAGGTGTCGCCGGGCCGCGCTCACCGCGACGACGAGGGCCGCCACCAAGGCCAGCAGGAGCACCAGCAGCGGCAGACCGCTGGTGTCGTGCTGCATGGGCAGCTCGGCGTTGCCGACCGCGGGGAAGACCGGCCCGGAGGGGTGGGCCTTCTTCACGTCGGCGTCGACGTAGACCACGCGGTGCGGGTGCAGCAGCGAGAGCGTCCCGCTGCTGTCGGCGGTCACCAGCACCAGCCGGGCCGGCGCCTTGCCGGTGGGCAGCGGCGGGATCGGGTCACCGGCCCGGCGTACGTCGGTGACGGTGTAGGTCACCGGCCCCTGGGCGCCGACCACGTCGATCGGTGCCCCGGGCTGCAGGTCCGCGATCTTCGCGAACGGCGCGCCGTACGTCGTCCGGCGTCCCATCACCACCGACGTCCCGGCGTTGCCGGGCAGGGGTGTCGAGCGGACGTGTCCGGGGCCGACGAGCAGGTCACCGGACGCGGTCCCGTCGACCACGACCAGGTCGTGGAGGCCGAGGTCGGGGATCGACATCAGGGCCACCGGGCTGCCCTCGGCGACCGGCTTGCCGTCGAAGTCCAGGGCACCGGTCGGCGCGGTCTCCGTCGCCAGCTGGGTGCGGTACTGGTTGTAGAGCAGGTGCTGGGCCCGGGACTCCCCGAGGCCGCTGAGCACCAGCATCTGCAGCAGCATCCAGAGCGAGACGATCACCAGGACCGTGCAGGCCGAGGAGACCAGGTAGAGAGTCTCGGCGGGCTCGCCGGCGCGGATCTGACGGGGCGGTCGCGACGAGGGCGGCGCGGGTCGCGCGGTCCCTGCCGGGGCCGGCACCAGGGTGGGGGTGCTCACCGCAGACCCTTGCGGGCCAGGGCGATCCGCCCACCGACGGCGCCGAGGGCGGCGAGGCCCAGCACCACCACGAGGCCGACCATCGCGCCACCGCCGGCACTCGGGCTGACCGCAGCGGTGGTGACGATCGCGGCGTCCGCCACTGTCGAGGTGCCGGGCGGCGTGCTCGGCCCGGGCGCGGGAGCCGTCGACGGTGCCGTGCCGGGCAGCGGTGCGGGTCCGGGCGCACCGGCGGGCGGAGGCGGCGGCCCGCCGCCTGGCGTCGAGGGCGTGCTCGGCGTCCCCGAGGGTCCGGTCGACGGCGGGGCCGGCGGCGTGGGCGGCGCCTTCTGCGCCGCGACCGCCGCGGCGACCAGCTGGGCCTGCTGGAAGAAGCCCTTGGTCACCCCGGCGTTCGTGATCGGCACGTAGCCCGCAGCCAGATGCCCGTTGCCGCGTCCCGGCCGCTGGCCCTCGGTGGAGGAGACCCGGATGAACTGCGCGACGTGAGCGGCCGTCTGCGCCGGAAGGCCGTAGGTCTTGGCAGCCGTGTAGACGACCATCGCGCCCGGATAGGCCTTCGTCGACGTCCGGATCCTCGACTGGCTCAGGTCGAAGGGGTGCAGCTTGCCGGTGGGCTCGGCCAGCGCCAGGGCGGCCGTGATGCCGGCGTCGTCGGCCGCGACGTAGTGTCCCGGCGCAGCCTGCAGCCGGGCCGTGGTCAGGCCGTACCGCTGGGCGTCACCCAGCGTCACCAGGCCGAGCATGAACCGGTTGCCGACGCCCTGCGGCGCCACCCGGCCCAGCTGGTAGGGGTCCTGGGTGGTGCCGGTGCCGGTGCAGCCGGTCCCCACGTTGGGCCAGTTGAAGAGCAGCGCCTGCGCGACCAGCTGCATGCTGGTCGTCGGGTTGGCGACCAGCGGCATGTAGGGCGGCATGCTGTGGCCCTGCGCCTTGAGGCAGGAGTTGGGCGCCGCCAGGAACTGCCAGGTGTCGAGCTGCGGCCACGAGTCCACCGGCAGGTCGATCCCCTTGTAGGCGGGGTTGACCCGCATCGTGTAGGGACCGTCCTGCTCGGGCTTGCCGGAGAGGAAGGCCATCGCTTTGGGGTCGGAGGCGATGTAGGACGTCAGCTCGGTCATCACCGACGAGCTGGTCGACGTCGACAGGAGGGTGGCGGCGGCCTCCGACCAGTGGGTGAGGTCCAGCCCGGGGTTGAGCCGGGAGAAGTCCGGGTCGAGGTTGAGCGACAGCGGGTTGTCCTGGAAGCCGGGATGGCTCGCGGCGACGGTCGTCGAGCCCGGGTAGGACTCGGTGAGGAGCTTGGCCAGCAGCAGCGCGTTCAGCTTGATCGAGGTCTGCTGTCCGGCGTTGCCGGGCTTGTCGATGTCGAAGGCGATCGCCCAGCCGGTGGCCGCGGTGGGCGCGTACCCGACGCCGGTGTCGTTCTGGCCACGCGACGAGACCTCCGCCGCTGCGGCCTGACCGCTCTGCATCAGGTCGAACGCCGCCTGGTCGGGGTAGATGTTGTCCTGCCAGTTGAAGCGGCTCTTGTTCAGGCAGTACGCCGGCAGCCACTGCGGGGCCGCCTGGTCGAGCAGCTCGGAGCCGTAGAACGGCACCGGCTTGCCCGCGGCCGCGACCGTGCACACGCTCGGCGGCGGGGAGAACCCGAGGGGCACCGGGACCCGGCGCTCCCAGTTCGACGCCGAGGCCCAGAAGGCGGGCGCCACGGCGTCCTGGGGCGCCTGCCCGGTGTTGACCTGGCCCGGCGGCAGCTCACCGGTCTGGTTGCACGGCGCAGCGACGTCGGGGTCGTCGCAGTTGATGCCGTCGATCGGGACGACCTCGAGGGTGCACGGCACGGTCGACGAGCAGCCGAGCGAGCGGTTCTCCAGGGCGGTACGGACCTCGAAGGGGAAGGTACCGGTGCCGTCGGCGTTGGTGAACGCGTAGACCTCGTTGGGGATGCTCACCGAGTTGACCGTGGCCTCGGGCGGCATCGCCTGGGACGAGCAGCCCGCGAAGAGCTTGCCGCCGGCCGCCCGGAACGGGGTGATGTCGTAGTCGAAGTTGGCGTTGACGTTGCAGTTCGCCGGGATGGCCGCCGGGTCGATGCCCTGGATGTGCTCGGCGCTGTCACCGTTGGACGCGTCGTGCTCCCAGATCCCCTGACCGGCGTCGGCGGAGTTGGTGCGCTGGAAGTAGGTGTTGGTCCAGCAGGTCTGCGGCGAGACGGCCTCGGCCCCCGAGGGGACCTGTCCTCCGGCGTAGCTCTTGGGGTCGACCCCGCGGCACTCCATCAGCACGACGGGGTACTCCTGCGGCAGGCCGGTCTCGCCGTACGGGTTGAGCGACCTGCCGCCGGTCACGTGCGCTCCGGACCAGCTCACGGTGATCCGCTCGTGGTCCTGCAGGTAGGTGTGCTTGTCCACCGAGACCCGGAAGCAGTTGCTGGTGCTGGTCGCACCGTTCGCGTCGAAGAAGGAGCGCTGGAGCTCCTCGGTGGCCGACCAGGTGTCGCCCTGCCCGGAGCCGCCGTACGACGTGGTGCAGCCCGCCGCCAGGGCCGACGATCCGGGGACGAGCGTCAGCAGCGCGGCTGCGAGGGCCGGCGCGACGGCGCTGCAGACGAGCCTGGCCCGCCGGTTCATCGCACACCCCGCTGGCGACGGGTCCAGGCGACGTAGAGACCGGGCAGCAGCACGATCGCGAGGAGCTCGAGGACGGCGGTCCAGCCCCAGATCGCGGTGTCGGACTGCCGCTGGGCGGCCAGCACGGTGGCGGTCGGGGTGGTGGTGGCGCCGGTCGCGCCCTCCGCCGTCGTCACCGTGCCGTCGGCGTTGGTGACCGGGGCCGTGCCCCCGTCCGGCGCTGCTCCGCCGTCCGGCGCGGTGCCGCCCGCCGCAGTCGCCGGGCCGGTGGTGCCGGTGGGGGTGCTCCCCGTGGGCGCCGAGGTCGGCGAGGTGCCGCCGCTCGGCGTGGAGCCGCCGTTCGTCCCCGGCGGCACGGTCGAGTCGCCACACGGCTGGCTGGTCGCCTTCTGGCAGGCCAGCGGCATCGGGGCGACCTGGGCCAGGTGGTTGGCCGCCAGGTTGCCCTTGACGAAGGTCGGGTTGTTGCAGCCCGCCAGGTTGGCCGACGGGTTCTTGATGTTCACGCCGGCGACGGCGCCGCCCTCCGCCTGGGGTCCGAGCTTCTCGACCTGGCCGAAGGCCGCTTTCACGAGGTTCAGCGGCAGCGGGGAGTAGCCGTACGGGCCGGCCAGGCTCTGCCCGGTGCACAGCGAGTAGCTGAGGAAGTCGGCCAGCGTCTGTCGCTTCGACACCGTCATCCGGGGGTCGGCCTTGGCGGCCGGGATGATCATGTAGGAGTACGACGAGAGCGGGTAGGTCCGCGCGTCCTTGTAGGTGTAGACGCCGTCGAGGTTCTGCGTCAGGTAGCTGTTGGCGGGGACGCCGTTCGGACTGCACGAGCCGTTGTTGGTGCAGCCAATGATCCGGGCCTGGGTCAGGGCGACCGCCACGTTGTACTGCGTGGGCTGCACGTAGTAGCCGGCCCGGTTCTCGACGTACACCACCGGGTAGTGGGCCTGGAGCGGGTAGGAGTACTCCGTGTAGCCGATCTCCCCCTCACCGCCGGAGCCCTTGATCGTGTTCATCACGCCGGCGTCCTGGGCCACCGCGATCTGGCTGCCCTGACGCGGGAAGATCGAGGTGAGGCCGGCCTTGCCACCGTTGAACGGCCGCCACAGGGCCGGGTACTGCTTGTCCATCCAGAGCGTGAACTGGGCAGTGGCGCCGGAGCCGTCCGAGCGGACGACCGGCTTGATCGTCTCCGACGGGAAGGCGTGGCCGCCGTTCTCCTTGGTGATCTGCGGGTCGGCCCAGTTCGTGATCTTGTTGGTGAAGATCTTGGTGATCGTCTCCCCCGACAGCCGGATGTTGTCGACGAGGTGGCCGCCCACCGTGAGGTGGTAGGTGAACGCCGTACCGCCGGCGACCACGGGGGCGTAGGCGTACGGGCGGCTGCTGGCATCGGTCTGCCCGGTCGTCGGGTCGACGCCCTGGTAGGGGATGTCGGAGTCGCCGAAGTCGGTGACCCCGTTCGCGAAGTCCTTGCGGCCCTGCGAGGAGCCGGACTGGTTGAAGGTGATCTGCATGCCGTAGGCGGACTGCACCTGCGCGATCCAGGGGGCGATGATCCCGTAGGCCCAGGTCGAGCCCGAGCCCTCGATCTCGGCGTACTCGGTCCCGGCGCCGGCGGGTGCGGCGACGAACAGGGTCACCAGGCCCAGGCCCAGGGCCACGGCGACGGAGCGGAGGACGGCGGGACGGAGCAGGCGGGTCTTCACGGGGATACCTCGGTCTCGGTGAGGGGGGCGGTCGAGGTCGCCGACCGGGCGCGACGTGGCACGCCGTCGAACGACGCACGGAGGCGCCGCCACACGGACGGCTTGGTGGAGGGCGGGCGGGCCAGGAGCCGGGCGATCACGAAGAGGATCAGGACCAGCATCAGCAGCACCGCCGCAGTGGCGTAACCGCGCACCACCGCCTGCGGCTCGGGCGCGATCACGCTGTTGTAGACCGAGAGCGGCAGGGAGCTCATCACGCCGTGCAGCGGCTGGGTGACCATGAACGTCGCGTAGCCGGAGGCGATCAGCACCGGCGAGGTCTCGCCGATGCCCCGGGCCACGGCCAGGATCAGCGCGGTCGCGAGACCGGGCCGTGCGGTCGGCAGGACGACGTGCCAGGTGGTCCGCCACCGGCTGGCGCCCAGCGCCAACGAGGCCTCCCGCAGGCTGCCGGGCACGACGCGCAGCACGACCTCGGAGGCACGGGCGATGATCGGCAGCATCATCACGCCGATGGCGAGCGCTCCGGCGAAGCCCGAGCGCGGCTCGTGCAGGATGATGATCCACAGCGAGTAGATGAAGAGGCCGGCCACGATAGACGGCAGCGCGGTCATCGCCTCGACGACGGTGCGGATCACCCGGGCCAGCCGGCCACCCACCTCGTTCACGTAGACCGCCGTCCCGATCCCCAGCGGCAGGGTGATCGCGATCGCGATGCCCAGCTCGATCAGCGTCCCGACGATGGAGTGCAGCACGCCGCCCTGGTTGTACGGCGCGTCCGGCAGTGTCGTGTGCATGGTCTGGGTGAAGAAGTTCCAGTGGTGCAGGGCCGGCCAGCCGCGCTTGAAGACGAAGACCAGGACCGACGCCAGAGTGCCGAAGACGATCACGGCGCCGGTGGTGACGACCCACTGCACGACCCGGTCGGCGACCGCGACCGGGTTGTCGAAGACGAACGTGCCGGCGGCGAGGAGGGTCACGTTGCACAGAGCGGCGACGACCACGAACCAGCCCAGGCCGCTGACCGGGAGCAGCCGCTCCACGATCACCCAGGACAGGCCGAGCGCGGCGAGGCGGGCGCCCCACGTCAGGAACCGGTTCTCCAGGGGCAGCGCGCCCAGCGAGGTGCGCGGGACCGCCGCCTCGTCGTCGTGGGGACGTTCCGGCAGGACGGTCCGCGGCGGAGCGGGGGTCTCGGTCACCTCGAGCAGCGCCGTCATGAGGTCTCGGTCCCGGAGCGGCTGCGGTTGACCACGATCGCGGCCAGCGTGTTGACGACCAGCGTGATCATGAACAGCACGAAGCCCGCGGTGAGCAGGGCCTTGAGCTGGATGCCGGTGGCCTCACCGAACTGGGCCGCGATCGTCGAGGACACCGTCGCGGTGCCGGTCTCGAGGACGTTGGGCTTGATCTCGAAGACCTGGTTGATGATCAGCAGGACCGCGATCGTCTCGCCCAGCGCCCGGCCCAGGCCGAGCATGGTGCCGCCGATGATCCCGCCCTTGCCGAATGGCAGGACGACGGCGCGGATCATGCCCCACTTGGTGGAGCCGAGCGCCAGCGCGGCCTCCTTCTCGCCCGGAGGGGTCTGGCTGAAGACCTGGCGCATGATCGCGCAGGCCATCGGGAGCACCATCATCGCCACCGCGATGCCGGCGATGAAGGCGCTCTTCTGGAACGACGACTGCTCCGCGGCGATGTTCGCGGCGTTCGGGTCGGCGTTCACGGTCAGGCAGACCGGGACCAGGGCCACGGCGGCGGCCAGGGCGACGTACAACGGGACCTGGGCCCAGCGGGCCTTGACCTGGGCCGCCCAGCGCAGCACGAGCCAGATCGCCGCACTGGTGGACATCAGCACCAGCAACCCCGTCAGCGCGTCGCCGTGCACGGCCAACGGCCCGACGTGGCGGTCGACGAACATCGCCACCGTCCCGGCGTGCGGCTGGATCAGGTCGCGACCCCAGAGCCCGTAGACGATCGACGGGACCGCGGCCATGAGGTCGACGCCGGCGACCAGCGTCGCCTGGATCCGGGGCGGCGCGTACTCGCTGATGTACAGGGCGGTCGCCAGCGCGAGCGGGAAGGCGATCGAGATCGCGATCAGGGCGACCTCGATGGTGCCGACCAGCAGGGAGGCGACGCTGACCTGGTCGGTGTCGAAGTTCCAGCCCTGGTGGACGCTGAAGAAGCCCAGCCCGTAGTGGCGCAGCGTGGGCACCGACTGCAGCGCCAGGAAGACGCCGATGCCTCCGGTGATGACGAGGACGGAGGTGCCGATCGCGCGGAAGCCACCGACGAAGACCGCGTCGCCGCCGGTCGCCTTCCGGGACACCTTGCGCGGCGTCGTCGGACCGTCCGCCGGCCGGGTCGGTGCCGGGAGGACCGTCATGAGAGCACCCCGCGGAGGCGGCGGAGGGACCGGCTGGGCCCGGAGACGGTGGACTCGGGGCCCAGCCGGAGTGACGTGCGCCCGGCCCGGGGGAGCTCGGCGCTGAAGCGGAGGAGGACGAGGCTCACCAGGAGGAGGAGTCCGATCACGCGCAGCAGGTGCGTGACCAACGTCCCGACGACCACGGTCCTGGACGAGATCCGTCGCGGCAGTCGTCTCCGGTCCGAGGAGGTCTGCGCAGGAGTGCTGATCACGAAGGCATGGCTCTCGTTGCCGGCCGGCCCCACCGTGGGCCGCACGAGAGGAGCGTGGAAGGCCTACCCCAACGGGATGGTCGACTCAGATGAACGAGATGCGAACAACCCGACGTTGTTGAGCGAATCCCCAAGCCCTGCTGGGGTTCCTAGTCATGCAGGGCCACGGGAGGGCCGGCAGATCACGTCTGTTCTCCACCGTGAGTACGCCTGATGTTCATGTCCGGCTGCCACGCTCACCCGCATGTCCGGCGGTCGTGGTTGGCAGGGGTGGTGACCGTCCGTGGGTGACTGGATGGTCGCGTCCGACCGCATCTCACGACTGGTCCTGCCCGCTGCCTACCGCGCCGGCAGCCACATCTCGCGGGGCGCCCAGCGGGTGCCGGAGAAGTGGGGCCACGCCGTCGAGAGCGGCACGGAGCGCACCCTGTGCGGCAAGCCGGTGCGTGGGCTGTTCCGCTTCGACGCCCTGCTCTTCGAGCATCTCGGCCACCACCTGCGCTGCCGCGCCTGCGACGAGGCCGCGGGCCACCCGCACGCGACTCCGGTCTCAGGCATCCGCCGTCAGCCGGGCGGCAGCGGCAGCGACCCGCTCGTCGGTGGCGGTGAGGGCGACCCGGACGTGACGGCCGCCGGCCGGGCCGTAGAACGAACCCGGGGCGACGAGGATGCCGAGCTCGGCCAGGTCGGCGACGGTCTCCCAGCAGTCCTGGTCACGGGTCGCCCAGAGGTACAGCGAGGCCTCGGAGTGGTCGATCCGGAAGCCTGAGCCCTCCAGCGCGCTGCGCAACGTCGTACGACGTGACGCGTAGCGGGCGTGCTGCTCGACGGCGTGGTCGTCGTCGGAGAGCGCAGCGGCCATCGCCACCTGCTGCGGACCGGGCTGCATCAGCCCGAGGTTCTTGCGCACGGCGAGCAGCTCGGCGACGACCGTCGGGTCTCCGGCCACGAAGCCGCAGCGGTAGCCGGCCAGGTTGGATCGCTTGGAGAGCGAGTGGACGGCCAGGATCCCCTCGTGGGACCCGCCGCACACGTCGGGGTGCAGCACCGAGACCGGCGCGGCCTCCCACGCGCACTCGAGGTAGCACTCGTCGCTGACCAGCAGCGTGCCGCGCTCGCGGCACCAGTCCACGACCTTCCGCAGGTGGGCCACCGGTAGCACCCGGCCGGTCGGGTTGGACGGCGAGTTCAGCCAGAGCAGGGAGACGCGCTCGGGTCCGAGGGTGGTCAGTGCGTCGGTGGCCAGGGCCCGGGCGCCGGCCAGGGCGGCGCCGACGGCGTAGGTCGGGTAGGCCAGCTCGGGGAACACGACGAGGTCGCCCTCACCCAGTCCGAGGTGGGTCGGCAGGGTGGCGATCAGCTCCTTGGTGCCGATCACCGGGAGCACGCCGTCGACGTCGAGCCCGGTGACGCCGTGGCGGCGGCCGAGCCAGTCGACGGCCGCCTGCCGGGTCGCGGTCAGACCGATCGTCTGCGGGTAGCCCGGGGAGTCGGAGGCACCCTCCAGGGCACGTCGTACGACGTCGGGCGTGGGGTCGACCGGGGTGCCGACCGACAGGTCGACGATGCCGTCAGGGTGTGCGCGCGCCCGCGCGGCGGACGACGTCAGCTGGTCCCAGGGGAAGTCGGGCAGGCGCTGCGACACGGGTCTCCGGGAATGGTCTCGACTCCGCGCGACCATCGACGGAGCGTCGGTCACTCGTCGTGCTCTTGCGGCGGGAGCGCCGCGACCAGGGCGTGGTCGTGGTCGATCTCGCCGAGCTTGGCGGCGCCGCCGGGCGAGCCGAGGTCGTCGAAGAAGTGGACGTTGGCGTCGTAGTAGCCCTTCCACTCCTCCGGGGTGTCGTCCTCGTAGAAGATGGCCTCGACCGGGCACACGGGCTCACAGGCACCGCAGTCGACGCACTCGTCGGGGTGGATGTAGAGCATCCGCTTGCCCTCGTAGATGCAGTCGACGGGACACTCGTCGACACAGGCGCGGTCCTTCAGATCGACACACGGCTGGGCGATGACGTAGGTCACCTGGTCCTCCTGACGAGACGAGCGGTCGGTTGCTGCGCCAGCCTAGTATCCCCTCGTGCCAGCGCCCGGAACCGCCCACGGCCTGGGCCCCCATGTCGTGGGCCAGCGGGTCGTCGTACGCCGGCGGCTGCCCGGACAGACCGGTCCCTCGGGTGGCCCGGCGATGACCGACGTCCTGGGCCTGTGCACGGCGTGGGCGGACGGCTCCTGCGTGGTGCGGCCCGAGAGCGGCCCGGAGGTCACGATTGCCTGGGCCGACATCGTCAGCGGCAAGCCGGTGCCGCCTCGCGCGTCGGTGCGGCAACGAGTTCCGGCCCGTGACGCCGAGGGTCACTCGCTCCCGATGTGGCCCCACGTCGAGCGGTCGGCCCTGGGCGAGTGGGAGCTGCGTTCCGACCCGGCTCCGGTGGGACGGCTGCTCAAGCGGGCCAACTCCTGCCTGGCGATCGGGGAGCCGGGGTTGCCGCTCGCCGAGGCCGCCGAGCAGGTGCGTGCCTTCTACACCGCTCGCGGCCGCGACTCCCTGGTGCAGGTCGAGCTGGGCTCCCCGACCGAGCACGATCTGGCGGACCTCGGGTGGCGGCCGGTGCCCGGGGGCGATGCGCACTTCCTGGTCTCGTCGCTGGCGATGGCGATCCGGTCCGCCCGGGGGGACGGAGACGTCGAGCTGGTCGAGGACGGCCCACGAGCTCACGTCGTACGACGCGTGGCGGGCGTCGAGGTCGGGTCGGGCCGGGCCGCGCTGGACGGGGACTGGCTCGGCCTGTACAGCCTGGTCGTCGAGCCCGGGCACCGGCGCCAGGGCCATGCCGGTGCCCTGGTCGCCGAGCTGCTCGAGTGGGGCGCCGAGCGGGGCGCCACCACGGTCTGGCTGCACGTCGAGACCGACAACCAGGCAGCGCTGGCGCTGTACGGCGGCCTGGGGTTCCGCGTGCACCACACCTGTCGCTACCTGGCGCCCTGACCGTCGGGAGACGAGCCCCCGCTGGTCGAGACGCTCCGGCGGTCAGCTCGTGACCAGCTCGACGAGCCCGGCCACGAGGCCGAGCAGGGCGCACGCCCCGAGGGTGCGCAGCACCGACCACCTGGCTCGGAAGAGCAGCACCGCGGCCAGCGCCGCGACGGCGACGGCGAGCGGCTTGAGCGTGCCCACGCTGGGCACCTGGAGGCTGACCGGCCCCCAGGACACGGTGCTGACCTCGCGGAACAGCGTGTGCACAGCGAAGTAGATCGCCAGGTTGGCGATCACGCCCACGACGGCGGCCATGATGCCGGTCAGCGCGGCCGACAGCGCCCGGTTGCCGCGGAGGCGCTCGACGTAGGGGGCGCCGACGAAGACGAACACGAAGCAGGGCACGAAGGTGACCCACGTCGTGAGCAGGGCCGCGAGGACGGCAGCCACCCACGGGTCGAGGCTCCCGGGGTGCTGGTAGGCGCCGACGAACGCCACGAACTGGACGACCATGATCAGCGGCCCCGGGGTCGTCTCGGCCAGGGCCAGTCCGGTGATCATCTGGCCGGGGGCGAGCCAGCCGTAGACCTGCACGGCCTGCTGCGCGACGTACGCCAGGACCGCGTAGGCGCCCCCGAAGGTGACCAGCGCGGCCCCGGTGAAGAAGAGCGCCTGGTCGGCGAAGATGCTGTGGCGCCCTGTCACCGCGACCACGACTCCCACCGGGACGGCCCAGGCGATGAGGCCTACACCGACCACCGTGAGCGCGTGGGCCCGGCTGGGACGCTCGGTGTGCAGCGCGTCGTCCGGGATCAACGGCGCCGAGCCGTCGGGCGCGGCAGCTTCGGGCGCCTCCCGGTGCATGGTTGCGGGTGCCCAACGACCCAGAGCCCAGCCGACGACGGCGGCCGTGCCGACGACCACCGGGAACGGCGTCGCGAAGGCCGCCAGGGCGACGAACGCGGCCACGGCGAGCGCGACGAGGGCGGGATGCCCCAGGGCTCGACCACCCACGCGGACGACGGCCTGGGCGACGATCAGCAGCACGGCCGGCGCGATCGCGGCGAGCACGGCGGTGACGATGGTGGTGTCCCCCGCGCTCACGTACAGCGCAGACAGCCCGAGCAGCGCCACCACGCCCGGGAGCACGAACAGCACTCCGGCGATCAGGCCACCGGCCACCCCGTTGAGCAGCCAGCCGACGTAGATCGCGAGCTGCTGGGCCTCCGGCCCGGGCAGCAGCGTGCAGAAGGACAGCGCGTGGAGGAACCGCTTCTGGCCGATCCACCGCTTCTCGTCCACGAGCGCGCGCTGCATGACCGCGATCTGCCCGGCCGGGCCGCCGAAGGTCTGCAAGGAGATCGCGAACCACGCTCGGGTCGCCTCACCGAGCGGGACCACCCCGGTCCTCGGTGAGCCACCGCCGCTCGGGTGGTCGGTCTGCTCCGGGGGGCTGGTCACGGGCACTTCCTTCCACACCCGTGACGGGAGTGCAAGCGCCGGCGTGGGTGAGTTACGACGGTGCGCGCGGCCGGTGCCGTCAGACGAGGACGCCCCGGCGGCGCGCCCCGGCGTTGGCCAGCTCACGGGCGGTGAGCAGCTCGTCGAGCCGGTGGTGGACGGTGGCGTACTCATCCGGCCCGCTCGCGGCGTCGACGCGTGCGGCGATCGCGCGCAGGGTGGCCTCGATGGCGGCGACGTCGTCGGGAATGCGACGCGTGATCAACAGCGCCAAGGCCTGGTGCCTGGTCATGTCATCCCTCCCCACCTCTTTACTTACCCAGTTGGCACGAGACCAATCCCCCACGGGTTCAGTCGCGCTGCCGCCGGTCGACGAACCGGTCCGCCAGCGCGGTGAGCCGGGTCCAGAACACCCGCTGGAAGGCCAGCACCAGCGCCCCGGCGGCGACCATGCCCACGATGTTGATCAGGAGCTGCTCCGACGAGCCGACGATCTCGCCGCCCTGCCAGAAGGCCAGGCCGAGCGCGAGGTTCCCGGCAGCGGGGATCGTGGTCACCGAGATGAAGACGCCGACCATGGTCGAGGTCTTGTGGATGGCCAGGGCCAACGCGCCTGCGGCGCCTGCGACCAGCGCGACGATGAACGACCACATGTCCGGGTGCCAGATGAAGTCGGTCTGGGGCCGGGGCGCGGTCACCATGTCGACCGTGATCGCGCCGGTGGCGCGGCCGACCAGCGAGAGGGCCGCGACGACGACGACCGCCACCGCGAAGCCGAGCACGAGCAGCCGCAGGCTCCGCACCACCAGCGCCCAGCGCCCGAAGACCAGCCCCACGCTGGCAGCGCCGATCATGCTGAACTCCGGGCCGACGACCATGGCCCCGACCACGAGGATCGAGGAGTCCAGGATCACCGCGATCGCAGCCAGGATGACGGCCAGGATCAGGAAGGCCGTCGCCGACAGCGTGGGCCGCGCCCCCGCCTGGGCCTCGGCCAGCACCGACTCCCAGATCACGGCATCGTCCGGGTCACCCGGCGCCGCCCGCTCCAGCCGCTCGGCCGCCGCGAACGGCGTACCCGTGGGAGTCGTGAGAACGACACCCCCTCGCTCGCACGCACCGATCCGGTGGAGCTCCTCGAGCACCTCGTTGACTCGCTCCCGGGCCACGTCGGCCTCGACCAGGTCCCCCTCGGGCTCGACGCAGACACCACGCTGGACGGTGACGTTGGTGCTCCACTCGTGACGCCGGACCAGCTCGACCACCGGGTCGGTCAGGTCCGACGGCAGCGTCAGGCGCAGGTGGATCAGCACGACCTCAATCTAGGCAGCGCCGGGATCGAGTTGGCGTTGGCCGAGCCGCTTCCGTACGATTTCCTCGGCACGCGCGGGGCCTGACACACCCCCTCCGATCCGGGAGCGCAGCGCGAGCCCGTGCGAGCGACGTACAGCGCCCTCGACCTCACGGTCGGGGACTGAGGCCGGGGTCCGACCCGGCGAAGGTGTGGTGGCACCGCGACCTTGCCCCCGCCCACACCTCCAGGGCCTGTTCCGGCTGGAGGTCTGATGAAACGCACACTCGCCCACGCACTGCCCGAGGCGACCCCGGGCTCCCGGGTCCTGCTCCAGGGCTGGGTCCACCGTCGCCGGGAGCTCTCGGCCGTCACCTTCCTCGTGGTCCGTGACCGCACCGGCCTCGCGCAGGTCGTGGTCCGACCCGGAGGCGCCGACGTGCCGTCGGAGGAGACCACGATCTCGGTCGTGGGTACGGCGACCGCCAACCCGCAGGCGCCGGGCGGGATCGAGCTCACCGAGCCCGAGATCACCCTGCTTGGGGAGCCGGCCGACACCCCGGCGGTGGAGCTGTGGCGCCCGACCCTGAACACCGGGCTCCCCACGCTGCTCGACCACGCCGCCACGACGTGGCGGCATCCGGCGCGCAAGGCCACCTGGGAGCTCGCCGCCGCCAGCCTGCGCGGCTTCCGCGACACCCTCGACGCCGACGGCTTCACCGAGGTCCACTCCCCCAAGCTCGTGGAGACCGCGACCGAGAGCGGCGCCAACGTCTTCACCGTCGACTACTTCGGGCGGCCCGCCTATCTCGCGCAGAGCCCGCAGTTCTACAAGCAGCAGCTGGTCGGCGTCTTCGAGCGGGTCTACGAGGTCGGCCCGGTCTTCCGCGCCGAGCCGCACGACACGGTGCGCCACCTCGCGGAGTACGTCTCGCTCGACGTGGAGCTCGGCTTCATCGAGGACCACCGCGAGGTGATCGCCTGCCTGCGCGACACGGTCGCCGGGATGGTCGACGGCATCCGCCGGCACGCCGCCCCGGCCGTGGAGCGGCTGGACCTTCGGCTGCCCGACGTGCCCGACGAGCTCCCGGTCCTGCACTTCCGGGAGGCGCTCGCGATCGCCGGTGCCCCGGCCGACGAGCCCGACCTGAACCCCGCCCACGAGCGCGCGCTCGGCGAGTGGGCCCTGGCCGAGCACGGCTCGGACTTCGTGGTCGTCGAGGGCTACCCCACGGCCAACCGGGCGTTCTACAGCCATCCCGACCCGGCTGACCCGCACTGGTCGCGCGCCTTCGACCTGATCTTCCGCGGTATCGAGCTGGTCAGCGGCGCGCAGCGGCTGCACCGGTACTCCGACTACGTCGCCGCGCTGGAGCAGCGCGGCTACCCCTACGAGCCCTACGCGTCGTACGTCGAGGCCTTCCGCCGCGGCATCCCGCCGCACGGCGGCTTCGCGATCGGGCTGGAGCGCTGGGTGGGCCGCCTGGTCGAGGCGACCAACATCCGGGAGGTCACGTTGTTCCCCCGCGACCTGCACCGGCTGGCGCCGTAACCGACCACGACGCAGGATGGGGCATGGCCACCTACACCGTGAACCAGGCCGCCGTCCGTCGTTGTCGTGAGCTGATCGAGGCCAGGCAGTACGTCCTCGACAGCAACTGGGGCGACGTCCAGCCTGGTGCCGAGGAGCAGAACGCCTTTCTCGGGCGTCACGACTGGACCGACTACGCAGCCTGGCACCTGGGGCTCACCGAGGGAGCCGCCGACGGCACCAAGGCGCGGTGCGCCTTCGTGTACGGCGACTTCCGGCGCGTGCACCGGACCGCGCTGATCGCGTGCCGCTACCGGGCGACCGAGTGGCGGCACAAGGAGGTCGAGCTCGCCGCGCACGAGCTGATCCAGCTGATCGACAGCACCTCGGCCTGAGCCGGCCACGGGCTGGGACCGGTCAACCGTGCCGGCCCTTGCACACCACGGCGGCGACGGGCACGTAGTGCACCGCGTAGGACCCGCGGTGGTCCACGGTGCTGCTGCCCGGTCGGGCGAAGGTGCGGGTGACGTCGGTGTCGAAGCCGTCGCGGCCGGCTCGCGCCCGGCAGCCGCTCCCGTGCCGGACGATCCGGCCCGCGGGCACCACGGCGGTCGGCGCCGCATGGCTGGAGACCACGTCCCAAGTCGGGGTTGACCACAGCGACACCGTCAGGGAGCCCCCGTGCCGCGCGCTGGGTGATGCCACCGCCACCGAGACCAGCACGCCGTACGACGTGTCGTCGGTGAACGCGACGTCCTGCCCGTCCGCCACCGAGGCGTCGCGCCCGACCGGGTAGTCGCCGGTGTAGGACAGCAGGTTGGCGTGGGACCCGATCTGCAGGCCACCGAGCCACGCCGCGTTGAACAGCCCGGTGGCCAGTGAGGTGCCGGCGGCATCCCCGGGCACGCCCCCGCCGAGCCGCGCGCGCAGCGAGAACGACCGCCCCGGGCGCAGCACCGTCTGGTCGAGCCGCGCCGCCGCAGCCGCGAGGTCGGCCGACGGGTGCCCGCGTCGCAGGTGGACCGAGAACGTCGAGATCTGGTGCCGGATCCCCAGCCGACGGGCATCGGCCGCGGTGAACTTCGCGGGCGCCACGCTCGCCGCCACCCGGGCGACCCGCTGCGGCGAGGCGATCGCGCGCAGCAGGGCGTGCCCCACGGCCGGCGGCGTGAAGGTGACACCCGGCCGGCCGGGTACGACGTGCGGGCGACCGTTCACCAGGGTCACGGTCGCGTCGACCGGGGTGTCGACCGGCCCGCTCTGCCGCAGCCGGGCGTGCACGGTCCGGGCCAGGCTGCCGGCGTGGACCGTCGGCCGGAGGTGGTGACCCTCGGTCACCGAGCCGAGGAACCGGCAGTACGACGAGGGCTGGAGCCTCAGCGTCGTGGTGCCGAACCGGAGCTGCACGGGTCCGGACACGGCCGGGTTGGCGAAGCGCCGTACGAACTGGTGCAGGGCGTTGCTGTCGATCGCCGGCGTCGTCGGGGTCATCGGCAGGGCCACCTCGGGCCGCTCGGTGAGGAAGGCGTTCCAGAACGCCCCGGCCGCGGCCTTCGGGTCGATGCTCAGGCCGGCCCGCGGGGCGACCACCGAGAAGCCGTCCTTGCCGAACCGCACCCGGGCGTCCGCCGGCGGCCGGCCGTCGGTCTCGTCGAGGCGCGTGAGCAGCTCCTGGAGCGTCTGCTGGTCGAGGTTCACCACCGGGTCGAACTCCCCACCCGAGGTGTAATAGGTCCACAGCCGCGACGGCGACCAGCCGCGCCCTCCGGTCGCCTGCCGCACCGAGGCCACGTAGTCCACCGACAGGCCGGCCTCACGGGGCCGCACCTGCTGGGTCCGACCCCCGATCGTGACCGTGAACGGCGTGCGCGCGCGGCCGTGCAGGCCCTCCCGCAGCACGTCGACGGCGGTGCCGGGACTGTGGCCACCGACGTCGACTCCACCGATCCGGGTGCCCACCGGGACCTTGTCGCTCGCGCCGAGGTAGGCGACGACGTAGAGCCCGCCGGCCAACATGGCCAGGCCCAGGATCAGGAGGAGGACGACCCGGCCGCCCTCGCTCTCGCGGACCGGCCGGTCGTCTCGCCGGGTCGAGCGCGCCACGCCCAGCATGGTAGGGCGCCGGGGGTCTGCGTCGCGGCGTACGCGCCGTGCGTCAGAGGCCGGCGAAGAGGTCGGACTCCAGGCCGTCGGGGCCGAGGTCGCCCCGCTCGCCCTTGGCGATCCGGAAGAACTCCTTGCCCCACACCCGGTCCTGGAGGTTGTTGGAGAGCGCGAAGAACGGGCCGTCCACCGCGATCTGGGTGCGGTGGGCGCGCATCGCGTCCATCTTCTGCTCGACGTGGTCAGCGGCGTCGACGGCCGCCGAGAGCAGGTGGTCGGGCGTGGTCATCGGCAGCGGCCCCTCGGGGTCGAGCCCGCCGAACGCCTCGGTGTTGCCCGCCGCGCGCAGGGCACGGAGCCGCTCGCGCATCCGGGTCTCGGGCATCGCGCTCCAGTAGATCTTGGAGATCTCCCAGGGCTCGCCGAGGTCGAGACGGTACGACGGCACCGCAGCCAGCAGGGCGGCGTACATCGCCACGCGATGAGCCTGGATGTGGTCGGGGTGGCCGTAGTTGCCGAACTGGTCGTAGGTGACCAGCACCTGTGGCCGCACCTCGCGGACCACCTCCACCAGGAGGTCGGCCGCCGCGGTGAGGTCGGCGTTCCAGAAGGCGTTGTCGTGGGTGTCGTCCGCCGGGATCGCGTAGCCCTGGGGATGCCACTTCATGCCCGAGTCGCGGTAGTGGCCGAAGCCGCCGAGGAAGCGGTGGTCGGTGACCCCGAGGATGCGCATCGCCTCGTCGAGCTCCCCCCGGCGGTGCTCGCCCAGCGCGTCGTCGCGGTCGGCGGCGAGGTGCTCGAGGCCGGGGACCAGGATCTCGCCCATCTCGCCGGCGGTGCAGGTGACCAGGGTGACGCCGCGACCGTCGGCGGCGTACTTCGCCATCGTCGCGCCCTGCCCGATCGTCTCGTCGTCGGGGTGGGCGTGGACCAGCAGCAGTCGTTGGGCGGGCGCGTCGCTCATGGCGCGAGCCTAGGAGACGTCACCGACCGTCGCGGAGCAGGCCCTCGAGCTCGGGCAGGAACGGTCGGTCGGGCTCCAGCCAGTCGACCTCGTCGAGCTGCCCGGAGGCCAGCCAGCGCACCTCGCCGTGGTCGGGTCCGGGCACCGGCTCGCCCCGGGTCAGCCGGCACAGCGCCGCGCGGAGCAGATGCGTGGTGCCGATCGGCTGCTCGCCGTCGAGCCAGCGCTCGACGGCGACCGCACAGCCCAGCTCCTCGGCGATCTCGCGGACCAGGGCGGCGGCGGGCGACTCCCCGGGCTCGACCTTGCCGCCCGGGAGCTCCCACCGCCCGGCGGCCGCGGCCGGCGTCGTACGACGTGCCGCGAGCAGGCGGCCGTCCCGCACGACCGCGGCGCCCACGACCAGCCTCACGGACCGGCGACCGCCGACGCCGGCGGACGCACAGCGGGCGCCGTGGAGTCCGGGACCGCGAGGATGCCCGAGTCGAGCGCCGGAATCCCGAGGTGCGCGACGTACAGGGCGAGCCAGGCGGTGGCGAGGTTCTGCGCGGCGTACTCCTCGCGCCCGGGGTAGGTGTCCTGTCGGCTGGCCACCGCCGGGTCGACGGAGTAGGTGCGACCGTCGTCGGTGCCGCTGGTGCGCCACAGGTGGCGCTGCGCCTTCTCGTGCTGGGTCAGGGCGGCGGCGGCCGGCCAGCCGTGGGCGCCGAGGTAGGTCGAGTAGACCAGGGCGTGCGCGTCCAGGCTGACGAAGTGCGCCCGGCGCGCCCGGCCCCAGTCGTCGCCCTGCGGGTAGTAGATCGTCTGCTTCCCCCGGACGTAGACGCTGCCACCGGGCGGCGCGAAGGTCCCGCCCGCCGGACTGGTCGCGCCCGCCTGGTAGTCGACGGTGCTGAACGCGGAGTACACCAGCCCACCATTGTGGAACATCGCTGCCGGCACCCGCTGCCGGGCGAGCCGGGCGAAGTCGGCGGCCAGCCAGAGCAGCTGGACGCAGCTGGCGTAGTCCGGATGGATCCGGCCGTGGTTCTCCACGGTGCCGTCGGCGTAGGCGTTGAACCCCTCGAGCCGGTCGGCGAGGGCGACCCCGTTGACGACGGTCGAGGAGGTGTCGTCCGCCGGCACGGAGTACGCCGCCACCGCGAGCTCGGCCGCCTTCGCCCGCCACAGCGCGGCATGCGGTGCCGACGGCATCATCGAGCCGGCGAAGGAGAGGAAGGCCGCGTTCCAGGCGGAGGACTCGGCCTTGGTGTCACCCGGGGTGAGGATCGTGCCGTCCGGCAGGCCCCAGTAGGACACTCCCCGGGCCACCCAGAAGTCGGCCTCGGAGGCCACCATCGAGGCCACGTCGGCACGGGTCGCGGGGGTGAGCCGATCCCACAGCAACCACGCCGCGGCGCCGGTGAGCATCGCCCAGTGAGCGGTCTCCCAGCCGTCGCCCCAGCCGCCGGGACTGACCGAGCGGTGCTGGCACGCGATCGAGCGGACCAGCTGGTCGACGTACCGGGTGGCGGTGGTGCTGGTGGCGTCGATGTGGGCCGGGTCCGCGCCGCCGGTCCGCAGCCCGATCGCCACGGTCAGGGCGGACATCGCCGGCAGCCGGATGTTGAGCTCGTCCTCGCGGACCCCGCCGATGAGCGTCAGGTAGGGACGCGTGCTGGTCGAGCGCCACTTGGCGTCGTACTGCGCACCGAGGAGGTACCGCTCGGACTGCTGGAGCGAGCCGCGGACCTGGCGCAGGGTGCCCCTCGGTGGCGTGAAGGCGCGGTCCAGGACGGGGCTCGGCACCACCCAGGCGGGGTTGCCCACGGTTCCCGACCGCGCGGTCGGGCAGGTCGGGTCCGGCCCGGCGACCGGCACCTGCCAGGTCGTCGCCAGGTCGGTGCCGGCGCGGATCCGGTCCTCGCGGGTGGACGTCCGCGGGGCCAGGGCGGAGTTGCTGAGGAACCACGTGCTGCCCCGGGCGACCCCGATGCCGTCGGTCCCGTCACCGTCCCAGTCGCCGGTCACCGGGGCGTCACCGGCGGCGCCGTACGAGACGGTGACGGCACCGGTGGGGTCGGTGGGCGAGTTCACGAGCAGCCAGGTGCCGTCGGAGAACGTCCCGATGCCGTCCGCTCCGTCGCCGTCCCAGTCACCGGTCACCGGGTGGGCGCCAGGGCTGCCGAAGGTCACGTCCTGCCAGATCACCGGCTGCGAGTCGTCGGTGGGCAACGGGCCGAGGGCGAGGATCCACTCGCTGCCGCGGACCAGGCCGATGTCGGTGACACCGTCGCCGTTCCAGTCTCCGGTGAGCGGCAGGTCCCCGGCCTGGCCGAAGGTGGACCGGACGGCCGGGCTCCCGGTGCGCACCACGCGGTTCCAGAGCTTCCAGCGACCGTCGGTGAACAGGCCCGGCGTCTGCGCGCCGTCGCCGTCCCAGTCGCCCATGAGGCGGATGCCGTCCGCAGCCGGCCGGGGCAGGCGGTAGGTCACGACCCCACCCCCGGGCAGCGTGGCTCGCAGTCGTCGCCGGTCGGCGTACGCCGGGATGGTCACGGTCGAGCGGGACGGCGCGGCCGTGGCTTCTCCCGCGGCGATCGTCCGAGCGGCGGGCAGCAACGACATCAGCGCGCACGCGAGCGCGCCGACAACGACGAGCGGACCCCGTCTCGACACCCCATGCCCCCTTGCTCCCGGCGGTGCGGGAACCCGCCCGAGGGTATCCCGATCCGGGTCCTCCCGCGCGAGGCCGGCCGCCCGGAGCGGATCAGCGTGGGGGACGCGGCTGACGGGCGAGCTGCCGGCTCTGCGCCACCAGCCGTCCGGCGGAGTCCCAGACCTCGCAGTCCTCCTCGAACATCCCGCCGGCCAGGTTGCGGGTCTCGTGCCGCAGCTTCAGCCAGCCGGGGGCCGGCCTGGCCCGGACGTGAACGGTCAGCTCCAGGGTCGGCGCCCACCCCATCCGGCCGAGGTCGAAGGTGACCGGCGGCATCGCGTCGACGGCCAGCAGCAGGGACACCGGGTCGGGCTCCCGGTCGTCGTTGAGGCGGAACCAGCCCTGGATCAGGCCGCGCCCGCTGGGCTGCCCGACCGCCCACCCGGCCGTGGCGGGGTCGAACCTCAGGTCGAAGCGGCTCAGCAGCGGCGGCGCACTCGCCCGGAAGTCCGGTGGTGCGAGCCCCATCCCCCAGCACTCCTCGAGAGGTGGCAGCTCGGGCTCGGTGGCCGTCGTCCCCACGTCGTCGGGCAGGGAGCCGAGATCGCCGTACGTCGCGAGCGCGGCGATCCGGTGGCCACCCTCCTGGACGAGGTCGGCTGCCATCGTGGCGGTGCTGCCGCTCTCGCGGAGGAGCCGGGTGGTGACCGTCGCCGGACCCGGGCGGGACGCGGAGAGGTAGTACGCGCTGACCGTCAGGGGATCCGGATGCACGGTCGAGCCGCCCAGCGCCCGGCCCAGCACGGCCAGGAGGTAGCCGCCGTTCACCCCGCCGCCGACGACCCAGCCGGGGCTGAGGTCCGCTGCGTAGGTGCCCTCGCCGGTCGCGGTGACCGCCACATCGCGGTCGAACTCGGCGGTCATGTCGCGAGCGTAATCAGTCCCGGCTGCGGCACGATGAGGGCCGTGACCTCACGGCAGCCTCGCTGGGTGTACGACGCGGGCGACGAACCCGATCCGCGCTTCAGCCTCGCCAACGAGCGCACCTTCCTGGCCTGGGTGCGCACCTCGCTGGCGATGCTGGCCGGCGGCGTGGCGCTGCATGCCCTGACCACGTCCGGCCCGCACGGTCTGCGGACCACGCTCGCGGTCGGGCTGATCGGTCTCGGGGGCCTGGTCGGAGTGGGGGCGTTCGTGCGGTGGGCGCGGGTCGAGAAGGCGATGCGCACCCACCAGCCGCTGCCGTCGTTCGGGCTGGGCCTGACGATGGCGGCCGCGCTGCTCGTGGTCGCGGTGCTGCTGGTCGTCGTCCTGATCTGAACGGCTCCGAGGCTGGCCCCGGACGCCGTTCGACGATCGGGTCAGGCGGCGCGGTGCAGGCTCAGCCGGCGGACCAGGCTGCGCGGGCCGGAGTCGGCGTGGGCCGGGCGGTGGATCGGGAGCAGGTGGGTCTTGCCCTCGCGCTCGGCGATCAGCCGGATGGCCTCGTCGTCGTACTCGGCAGCGAGCCGGTCGGCCCGGTCGAAGTCGTCGTCGGCGACGGCGATGTTGATGGCTTCCACGAAGCCGTCGTGCAGGGTGTTCAGCTCGTCGATCAGGCGGGACATCTCGGTTCCCTTCGGTGTGTCTCTGGTGGTCACCTCCAGTGTGAACCAGATCATTGGAACGATCCAATCCCGACCGCCGTGATCTCTCTCACGACCTGCTCCGCGACGTACGACGCCGCCGAGGACCGGCTCAGGCGTCGGCCGGCGGCGGCGGGAGGTGCAGGCGCTCGTCGTCGTCGGTCAGCGCCACCCGTCCGGCGGCCTCCGGCGTCGGGCGCCGGGTGGCGCCGTGGGACGCGTAGACCCGGGCGCCCACGCGCTGCTCGCGGGCGACCGCTTCGGCAGCCTCGGCCCGGCGCATCCGCTTCGCCCGCCAGGCGGCGATCATCCCCTGGTGCCGGATCCGCAGGTCCTCGGCCAGCCCGAGGCGGAACCAGTGGGCGGCCTCGACCAGGTCGTCGTACTCCTCGATCGGGTGGGCGGGGTCCTGGGCGACGATCGCCTCGAGCACCACCTGGAAGTGCTCGTAGCGCTCGCGCGCGTCCTCGGAGAGGAACAGGCCGCCGCCGGAGTAGTACCAGGTGCGGAGATCGCGGTGCAGGCGCAGGGCGTGGCCGCGGTCGGCGTCGGTGTGCGGCCACCGGGAGACGACCCCGGTGCGCTCCCAGGCCGCCGGGTAGGTGCGGATCCGCTGGTCGCGGACACCTTCAGCGACCTTCTGCCGGTCGCTGAGCATCGCGTTGATGATCGCCAGCACCGCGGCCACAGCCAGGCCGATGATGGCGCCGAGGAGCCCGTCCACGAGATTCACTGTGGCAGAAGCGGCGCCCGGTGGGTACGGGCTGGGCATGACGAACTCACCCGCACCCGAGCACCGTGTCCCCGACGGCGTCGACGGCGCCACCGTCGACGCCGTGGGCAAGCTGACGAAGGCCCTGGAGACCACCGAGCGGGCGCGCGGCCACCTCTACGCCTTCCACCAGCTCGCCGGCGAGAGCGACCGGCGCGTGGAGGAGGCGATGCACCTGCTGCGCGACGCCGGCCACACCGCCTGGGCCGACCGGCTCGAGGACGAGCTGTTCGGACGCAACGTGCTCGAGGGTCGCTGGACCTTCCAGATCGTCGAGGAGTACGACGACGGGTACTGGACGCTGTTCCGCGAGCTCGAGGCCGCGGCCCGGGACGACCTCACCGGCGGTCGCCGGCACCTCCGCGAGGCCGGGATGAAGGAGGACCACCGCACGCACGGGCGGCCCGGGCACGAGGGCGTCCCGCCGGGCTCGAGCGGGTCGCCGGAGTAGCTCCTAGGCGCACACGCCGGCAGCGGCGGCGGCTGCCCGGGCGCGGGCGCCGGGCGGCTTCGAGTCGTGGCCCGGGTTCACCGAGCCACGGGTGAAGACGCCGAGCGGCTCGTCCTGGTCGACGATCCGCATCAGGCGATAGGCCGCGGGCAGCACCTGGACCCGCCCCCATCGCACGTCGGTGCTCGGCACGTCGTAGATCCGGTTGGGCAGCGTGACGAACCGGATGTGGCGGACGTCGATGTTGCGGAACTGCTCGGCGAGGTTCGTCAGGGACCTGACGTGAGCGATCTCGGGGTTGGTGCTGATGGACCGGGTCAGGGCGTCGGCGAAGCGGAACAGCCGGTCGGGGCGGGTCAGGGTCTCGGCCGAGACCAGCTTGTCGACCATCGAGCTGATGAACACCTGTTGGCGACGGATCCTCCCGATGTCGCTGCCGGACAGGACGTAGCGCAGGCGGACGTAGGCCAGGGCGCGGGCGCCGTCGAGGTGGACCGACGGGCCCGGCTGGAAGGTGACCTTCGCGTACTTCGGGTCCGAGAGCTCGAACGGGATGCACACGTCGACCCCACCGATGGCCGACACCATGTTCTGGAAGCCGTTGAAGTCGAGCACGACGTAGTCGTCGACGTAGATGTGGAAGTCCTGCTCCAGCTGCTCGGCCGTGCACGCCGCGCCGCCGGCGGAGTACGCGGAGTTCCACTCGACCAGCCCGGTGCCGGCGTACTCGCGGCCACGCGTGCAGTCGACCGGCTTCACCAGGGCGTCACGAGGGATGGACACCGCGTACGCCGACCGTCGGTCGGCCGCCAGGTGCACCAGGATCGTGGTGTCGGAGCAGTTGCACCCCTTCTCGCCGTCGATCGCATCGCCGGCGCCGGCCCGGCTGTCGGTGCCGAGCACCAGGATGTTCAGGGGCTCGTCGGGGACCTGCCGGTCCTGCTCCGGCACCTGCTTCTGGGTCACGTGGTCGATCGTGTCGCCCGCCCGGATGTTGGCGTCCAGACGCCGCCAGCCGGCGTACACGACGGTGGCCGTCACCAGTGCCACGACGAGCTCCGTCACCACCACCACCGTGGCCAGGCGTACTCCACGTCGCGGTCGCGGTGCTGGCGAGGGCTGGCTCATCGCCCGCAGTGTTCCAGACGCCGCCACGGACGGCCGCGTCGACATCGGGCTGCCCGGTCGAGCGGCCCGCCGACCTACCCCTGCGCTGCGGTGAGCACGGCTCCGAGCAGCGCCAGGCAGGCGAAGCCGGCGCGCCAGCGGTCGACGACCAGCAGTCGTCTCAGCAGGCGCGGCTCGGGCGTCGCCAGCCGGCCGTGCGTCGGCGCAGCCGCCACCGCGGTGACCAGCATCGCGCCCCAGGCCCCGACCAGACCGAGCCAGGCGGCGGCGTCGCGGTGGTGGACGACGAAGAACGCCGAGGTGAGCACCAGGGCGGCGTACAGCACGACCACGAGCGGGACGATCCCCCGGCTGTGCCGGGCGTGCGCCTCCGTCCACCGCTCCGGCCCGACCCGCACCAGCGTCGGGTAGACCAAGGCGGTGACGGTCAGCTGGAACCCGGCATGAGCAGCCGTCGCCACCACGAACGCCGTCGTGCTCGCGTCGGAGGCGTTCATCGGCTGCTCAAGTCGTGGTGGGACACATCGAGATCATGCCAACCCTCGGGATGAGGCAATGGAGTCCCCGGGTTTGTACGACGTGTCGGCAGGCGATGTCTGCCGCGTCACGGACAGTCGTTGTCTACCGGGCTCGCGCTCTGAGGAGTTGCCCGGGCCATGATCTGGCTCCAGTGCTGCATGTAGAAGCTCCATACGCTGCTGGCGTCTGTCGAATGAGCGTCGTCGTAGCCGAGAGTGGCGTTTCCGCCGCTCGTGTAGAAGCCGTCGCTGAAGTCCTGCGTACTGCTGAAGACGGCATGACGCAGGGAATAGGTGCCGGACGCGTTGCGCAGGCGAGCGTCGACGAGGATCAGCTTGTCGTGCGAGGCGAACGTCTCCGAGAGGCCACTGGCCACCGGGACGACCGACCGAACCACATCGGGATGGAAGAGATGACCGGCTCCTGATACCGGAGCCGTTTCGACGTACTTCTCGTCCGAGCAGGTCGCCACCGCCACCTTGACGGTGCACCCGTCGTTCAGCGCGTTGACCAGAGCCTGCCGCAGCGCGTCCCGACCGCTGAACGAGGGGTTGGCGACGTACAGCGTGCGATGGTCGACGTTCGAGCAGTCGACACTGTTGACGATGTCGGCGAGGTCGTCCGACGACCCGGACCCCGTGCCCTTGGGCGTGAAGCTGGTGATGTCGACCGTCGGCGCCGTCGGGGACGCCCACGGCTGGATGTGCTTCGGTTGCAGCGTGACGCCCGTCCAGGCGTTGGACTTCAGATCGTTGAAGTACTCGACGTACTGGCTCGTCAACGTCGGACTGTTGTGGACCTCGAACGCGCTCTGGATCCTTGAGTCCTGGTTGCCGTGCTGGTTCATCGACGTCTGTACCACGACAGGGTCGTTGGCGCGCTGGATGACCAGGAACTTGTTGTGCATGATCGAGGAGCTGTTCGAGATCAGGCAGCGGCCCCCGCCGGACGGCAGTGGCGTCGTGGCCAAGCGGTGCAGACCGTGACGTTCACGCCCGCGGCTCGGAGGTTGGTCACGGCTTGGGCACCGGACGTGGAGTCCAGGCTGTCCTTGTCGACCACCACGTTGACGGTGGCCGCCTGTGTGTTCTTCGCTGCGATCAGGGCATCGACCACGGTGCTGTACGAAAGCCGATAGAAGGCGGCGTCGACAGTGTCTCCCGAGGTCGCGGTGCCGAGGACGGCGGCCAGTTCGTTCGTGATCGAGCGGTCCGGGGTGACCGTGGTGCCCGAGAAGGTGGGCCACGTGAAGCAGGACCTGACCGTGAAGCTCTGGGTGGTGACCGGCGTCTGGTCGAAGCAGTTCCCGGTAATGGTGGCATGCGCTGCTACGGGCGAAGCGACGGTCGCGCACATGGCGACCACGGCGGACATGACGGTCACAAGACTCAAGCGGACTGACATGAACTTCTGCATGGAGACTCCCGAGTGACGGCCCTGTGTGAGACGCCACCGCCTCCGGCCGGGAGCGAGACGTTAGACCTCAGCGCGATCAGCGTCAACGGGTCGGTTGACCAGAAGTGCGTTCAGACGTTGAAGCGGAACTCGACGACGTCGCCGTCGGCCATCACGTAGTCCTTGCCCTCCATGCGGACGCGACCGGCCTCCTTGACCTTCTGCATCGAGCCCGCGGCGACCAGGTCGTCGTACGAGACGATCTCGGCCTTGATGAAGCCGCGCTGGAAGTCGGTGTGGATGACGCCGGCCGCCTCGGGGGCGGTGGCGCCCTTGGTGATCGTCCAGGCCCGCGTCTCCTTGGGGCCGGCGGTGAGATAGGTCTGGAGACCGAGGGTGTCGAAGCCGACCCGGGCGAGCTGGTCGAGGCCGGACTCCTCGATGCCCATCTCGTGCAGCATCTCGTGGGCCTCGGCGTCGTCGTCGAGCTCGACCAGCTCGGACTCGAACTTGGCGTCGAGGAAGATCGCCTCGGAGGGTGCGACGAGCGCCTGCATCCTCTGTTTGAGCTCGTCGTCGCCGAGCTCGTCGGCATCGCAGTTGAAGACGTAGATGAACGGCTTGGCCGTCAGCAGGCTGAGCTCGCGGATCAGGGCCCGGTCGATGGTCGTGTTGATCACCGGCGTGCCGGCCTCGAGGGCGGCCAGTGCCTCCCGAGCGGCGTCGAGGTTGGCGGTCAGCGACTTGTTGCCGCGCGCCTCCTTCTCCAGCCGCGGGATCGCCTTCTCGACGGTCTGGAGGTCGGCCAGGATCAGCTCGGTCTGGATCGTGCCGAGGTCGGACTCCGGGTTCACCTCGCCGTCGACGTGGGTGACGTCCTCGTCGCGGAAGACCCGGGTGACCTGGCAGATCGCCGCCGACTCGCGGATGTGGGAGAGGAACTTGTTGCCCAGCCCCTCACCCTCCGACGCCCCACGGACGATGCCGGCGATGTCCACGAACTCGACGGTCGCGGGCAGGATCCGGGCCGATCCGAAGAGCTCGGCCAGCGGCTGGAGCCGCTCGTCGGGGACGCCGACGACGCCGACGTTCGGCTCGATCGTGGCGAACGGGTAGTTCGCGGCGAGCACGTCGTTCTTGGTCAGCGCGTTGAAGAGAGTCGACTTGCCCGCGTTGGGGAGACCGACGATGCCGATGGTGAGAGCCACGTTCGACGAGTTTAGGGGCGGCACGGGCCGCGCCCCGATTCCTCGACGGCTTTCACCCTGCGGGTGCAGACTCGCCCCATGACGACACCGGGCGAGCGGTGGGTGGCCGCGATCGCTGCGCGGGACTCGGCCGGCCTCCAGGCCCTGCTCGCCCCCGACGTCGACTTCCGGGGCCTGACGCCTCGCCGGGTCTTCGAGGGTACGACGCCGGGTGAGGTGCGCGACGTCGTCCTGGGCACGTGGTTCGGCGAGGGCGTCTCCATCGACCGGGTCGAGGAGGTGACCACCGACGTGGTGGGCGACACCCGCCGGGTGGGCTACCGCTTCCTCACCACCACCGCCGACGGGCCGCACCTGATCGAGCAGCAGGCCTACTACCGCGGCGGGATCGAGACCATCGACTTCCTGCGGATCGTCTGCTCCGGTTACCGGCCCGTCGCTCCCTGACCGGCTCCGAGCAGCTCGCCGCGCCGGGTCCAGGCGAACCGCAGCACGGTCAGTGAGAACGCCCACGTGATCGCCACGATCACCGCCTCGAACGCTCCCCCGCCGCCCTTGGCGAAGATCCCGTGCTCCAGGTCGTAGAGCAGGTCGAGGCTGCCGAGGTAGAGCCCGGCGGCGCCGGTGGCGATCAGCCAGAGCAGCGCGCTCGGGTGTCGTCGTACCAACGTGACCAGGGCGAGCATGCAGGCCAGGCCGAGCCACAGGTCGGCCAGCGGGAAGGCGTTCTCGAAGTCGTAGTAGGCCTGCGTGTGCTCACTGGCCAGCCAGTCGCGCTGGGTGAACCAGATCGACCAGTAGGCCACGTCCAGCCCGATCGCGACCACGAGCATGACGACCACGGTGCGCCTCATGCCGGGCATCCAACCAGTCCCCACCCAGCCGCGAGCAACCCGACCGTCCGGGTCCGGGCACCCGTTCGATGTCGACCGGCACCACGAGCGGTCGGTCGTCGTACGACGACGGCGCCCGGCTCTCGAGGAGAGCCGGGCGCCGGCGGGGTGCGGGGGGTGGAGGCAGGTGCCGGGTCAGCCGTCGCTGCCGTGGTCGTCGCCGCCGCCGTGGTGGCCACCGTCGTCGCTGCCGTCGTGGCCACCGGAAGTGTCACCGCCGTTGTCGTCGCCGGGCTCGCTCTGCCCGCCGTTGTCGTCACCGGGCTCCGGCGAGTCGGTCACCCCGCCGTTGTCGTCGCCGGGCTCGGGCTCGCCGTTGCCGCCGTTGTCGTCGCCGGGCTCCGGGGCATCGGTCACGCCGCCGTTGTCGTCACCAGGCTCCGGCGCATTGCTCAGACCGCCGTTGTCGTCCCCCGGCTCGGGCTCGCCGTTGCCGCCGTTGTCGTCACCGGGCTCGGTGCTCGTCGAGCCGCTGTGCGCACCGGTCGAGGCGTGGCGGTGGTGCGTGGTCGGGTCGTCGGCGCCGTGGCGCCGGTGGTGGCCGGCCGGGTCGTCGGCCCCGTGCCGGGCGGTGGTGCGGACATGTGCGGCCGGGCTGTCGTCGGTGGCGGCGTTGGCCGCCCAGGCACCCAGGCCCGAGGTGGCCACGAGGGCTCCGGCGGCAGCGAGGTACGTGAGGCGCTTCATGGTGTGCTCCTTGGAAAGGGGTCGTTCTCCGATGCCCCTACGGTGTCGCGAACGCGGTCGGAGTTGCCATGGGACGGTGGTTTTAGCACCAACGGCAGGGGTCCACCGGTCAGAGCGACATCCGGCGTAGCGGTGCGCGGTCCCGTACGACGGTGCGCTCCACGGTCAGCTCCGGGCCGACGTGGACCAGCTCGCCGGGTGCCACCTCGTCCCAGCCCGGGTCGTCGTCCAGACGCTCGCTGGCGACCACGACGTGCGGCGGCGCGTGGTCGGCGGTGACCCGGGTGCCGGCCCGGCTCTCGCGCGCCACCGATCCGGCGTCGCTCTGGAGGAGGTGGAGCGCGTGCGTCTCCGGGTAGCGCAGGGCCCACAGGTCGTACGGCGTGGTGAGCACGACGTTGAGGGCCAGCACCGGGAGATGGTCGGCGACCCAGTCGACGGCACGGACCAGCCCGTCGGCGACGTCGCCGGTGCGACGGACCTCGCGGGTGACCAGGGCGAAGAACCGCTCGGAGTCGGTGTCGCCCTCCACCAGGGACAGGTCGTCGCCCAGGTGCTCCTCCAGCAGCGGGAGGTCGCCGAAGCCGCCGTTGTGGGCCAGGATCCGGCCGTCCATGGCGAACGGGTGGGTGTTGCGCAGGGCCACCGCACCCTGGCTGGCATGCCGCACGTGACCGACCCACGTGGTCGACTCGAGCTCGCGCGCCTCGCGGGCGAAGTCGAGGTCGTCGTCCGCCGCGAGGGGCTGGCGCAGCAGCTGCGGTCGGCCGTCGGCGTCGAAGATCCCCAGCCCGGTGCCGTCGGGGTTGGCCCGCGACTGCACGTCGAGGCTGTCGGGGGCGTCCAGCAGCCAGAACGTCGCCCGGACCGGGCGTCGTCCACCGGACATGCCGAACAGCCTGCACACGCCTCCACCCTGCCACGCGACCCCCCTAGGGTGGTCGGGTGCGGATCGCCACCTGGAACGTCAACTCCCTGCGCTCGCGGATCGACCGGGTCGAGGCCTTCCTCCTGCGACACGACATCGACGTGCTGGCCTGCCAGGAGACCAAGGCCCGCGAGGAGCAGCTGCCCCTGATGGGGCTCCAGGCCGCGGGGTACGACGTCGCGGCCGCGGGCACCAGCCAGTGGAACGGCGTCGCCCTGATCAGCCGGGTCGGCCTCGAGGACGTCCAGGTCGGCTTCGAGGGCATGCCGGGGTACGGCGACCCGCTCGAGGCCGAGGCCCGGGCGATCGCGGCGACCTGTGGCGGCGTACGGATCTGGTCGCTCTACGTGCCCAACGGCCGCAAGCCCGACGACCCGCACTACGTCTACAAGCTGGACTGGCTGAGCCGGCTGCGCGACGCCGCCGGCTCGTGGCTGGGCGACCAGACCGCCCTGGTCGGCGACTGGAACATCTGCCCGACCGACGCCGACGTCTTCGACGTCACCCAGTTCAAGAACTCCACCCACGTCACCCCGCCGGAGCGAGCGGCGTTCCAGGCGTTCCTCGACGACGGGTACGCCGAGGTGACGCGTGCCCACGCGCCGGGCTACACCTACTGGGACTACTACCGCCAGCGCTTCGAGCGGGACCGCGGCCTGAAGATCGACTTCGTGCTCGCCACCCCGTCCCTGGCCGGGCGGGTCACCGGGGCCTTCATCGACCGCGAGGAGCGGGCCGGCCAGGGCGCGTCCGACCATGCGCCCGTCGTCGTGGATCTCTCCGACTGAGCGCGGTCAGCAGGCCGTCTTGAACGACAGGTGGTCGACCCAGGTGACGTCGTGGGTCCCGCCGGCGTCGGTGAGCGTGAGCACCACACCGCGGGTCGCCAAGGGCAGCGCGTCGGGGTAGACCCGCAGGTGCAGGAAGACGTTGTACGACGTACCGGCGACCAGGCCCGCTCCGGCGGCGGACACTCGTTGGCTCCACTGGATGCTGGTGCCCTGGGTGACCGTCGACCAGTCCGTGGCCCCGACGACGATCCCGGTGCCTCGCACCGGGGCGGCCGGCGCCACCCAGGCCCCAACCACCTGCACGCCGTCGGCGTAGGTGACCGCCGCCTTCGAGAGCGTGACCGCGGTCGACGGCGTGACCACGACCGGGTAGTAGTAGAAGTCCACCGGCGTGCTGCCGGTGACGTTGAAGCAGTTGTGCGAGTGCGGGCCGTTGGACCTCGGGAAGAAGGCGAGCGTCGGCGTCGAGCCCGTGGTCGGTGCGCTGGTCGGCTCGGAGGTCGCGGGCGTGGTCGCCGGGCTCGTGGCCTCGGTCGAGGGGGACGTGCTGTGGGACGCGTGGGTGCGGGAGTGCTGTGCGGTCGGCTCCGGCGAGCTGGAGCCGAAGCACCCCGACAGCAGGGCGCACGCGCCCACCGCGAGCGCCGTCGTACGCAGTCCGTGCCTCATGGGGGCAAGGTAACGCGGAACCACAGCCGGTTCGGGGCACCGTGCCGCGCGTCCCTCAGGTCCCGTCGGCCAGCGCCGCGCAGAGGGCGGCGGTGTCACCGTCGAAGAGCATCTTCGGGCCGTGGTCGACCAGCACGTCACCCTCCGAGGAGAACGTCAGCATCCCCGAGTCGTGCACGAGAGCTCCGCCGCCCGGGGTCGTCACCGAATAGAGGTTGCCGGTGAACCGCGAGGTGATGCTGCCGAAGTCGCCGGGCACGGCGAAGCTGTCGGACTCGGTGAGATCGGTGCGGTAGGCGATCGACGTACCGGTCACCGAGTTGTAGAGCACGTTCAACGGATCGCCGACCGGGTAGTTGTCGTGCAGCACGCGCCGGACCAGGTTGCCGTCCCGGTCGTAGTAGCGCGCGCCGGTCTCGTTGTCGTGACCGTTCTCGAGGATGTCGAAGCCCTGCGGGCAGCTGCCGTCGACGCCGGCGAGGTGCTGGAAGGACATCGAGCCGTGGCAGACCGTGCCACTGCCGGTGCCGCGACAGGTGTACCAGTCGGGCGGCGGCGGGGTGAGGGTGGCGCCGACTGTCGCGGCGGCACCCGGCCCGGCGAGCAGCGCCGCCGACGCCACGGCCGGTACGACGACGAGCCCTAGGGCCAGCGTACGTGCGCTCGCTCGGAGCGGGTTGCAGTGCCATGTCTTCATCGAGACCTCCAGGCCGTCCCGGCCCGGACCGGGCGTCCGGGCACACTGTCTGGTCGCTCGGAGAGGGCACTCCGGTTGACATCGCGCGACGATGTCGGTGGCCTCGTGCACCATCAGTCACATGGACCTCATGACTGCGCTGCTGATGCTCCTGGTCGGCCTCGCCCTCGGGGCGCTCGTGGGCGTCCTGTGGGCGCGCTCCCGCCCGTCGTACCTCGGCGAGCTGGGGCAGGGGATGGTCGACCAGGCCGAGGTGATGCAGGGTCTCGACCGGCTCGGTGACCAGCTGGCCGACCTCGAGCACGCGCGGGCCACCTGGCAGGGGCAGCTGCACCAGCAGGTGCTCGACATGCGGCACACGACCGACACACTGCGCCGCGAGACGCAGACCCTGTCGACGGCCCTGCGCCGGCCGCAGGTGCGCGGGCGTTGGGGCGAGCTGCACCTGCGCCGGGCCGTCGAGGTGGCGGGGCTGGTCGACCGGTGCGACTTCCTCGAGCAGGTCCAGCTGGCCGACGGTGCGCTGCGTCCCGACCTCGTGGTCACCCTCGCCGGTGGGCGGTGCGTCGTCGTGGACGCGAAGGTCCCGCTCGACGCCTTCCTCGACGCCACCTCCACCGACGAGCCCGACCAGCGCGACGGCCACCTGGCCCGGCACGCCCGGCAGCTGCGCGCCCACATCGACCTGCTCGGCGCCAAGCGCTACTGGCGCTCCCTTCCCGAGACGCCGGAGTTCGTGGTGCTGTTCCTGCCGGCCGAGGCCTTCCTCGCCGCGGGGCTGGACGCCGACCCGACCCTGATCGAGTACGCCGCCGAGCGAGGCGTCGTGCTGGCCAGCCCGACCACGCTGATCGCGCTGCTCCGCACCGTCGCCCACGGGTGGCGGCACGAGGCGGTCGCCGAGCAGGCCCGGGAGATCCACCGCGTCGGCCGCGACCTGCATGACCGGCTCCAGACGATGAGCGGTCACCTCGGCCGGCTCGGGCGGTCCCTCGACTCCGCGGTCGGCGCCTACAACCAGACCGTCGGGTCGTGGGAGTCGCGGGTGCTGGTCTCGGCCCGCCGCTTCGAGGAGCTCGACGTGACCGACGACGCACTGACCTCCCCGCAGCAGGTCGAGAGCGCCTCCCGGGCCCTCGGATCGGTCCACCCGCTCCCCCGGCGCGCCGCTGGGGGGGAGGAGGTCGCGGAGCATACGGTGGGCCCGTGAGCGAAGCGAGAGCGCGCGTCGGTCCGCACCTGCTCACGCGCCCGCACGCGGCGCGCGAACTGCGAGCTCACCAGGGAGCACCGTGAGCGAAGCGAGAGCGCGCGTCGGTCACCCTCCCCTGCACGCAGGGCCACGACGTCAGGCCCCGTCCTACTTCTGGCACGGCGACACCAGCGGTAGCGAGGTGGTGGCCCTGTGCAGCGCGCTCGTGCTCACCGCGGCCACGATCGAGATCACGATGGTGGGCCACCTGCGGCTGTTCTTCGACCTCTGCTTCGTGATGATCTGCCTGGCCGCGGCAGTGCTGGTGCGCCCGCGCGACTTCTTCACCGTCGGCGTGCTGCCGCCGTTGCTGATGTTCGGCACGATGGTGATCGTGGCGTTCAACGGCCCGAAGGTGATCGCGCGCCCGCAGGACGGCGTCGTCCAGGCCGTGATCACCGGTCTGGCGCACCACAGCATGGCGCTCTTCGCGGGGTACGCCGTGTGCCTGGGCATGCTGCTCGCGCGGCAGCGCCTGCGCCACCACTGACCGGTTCGGCTACTCCTCGAAGCGCTCCACGTCGCCGGCGCCGAGCCGCACGATGTCCGGGAAGCCCTCCGACCAGTCCACGACGGTGGTCGGCTCGGCCAGGGTCTCCCCCGCCTCGATCACCAGGTCGACCACGTGGTCGAGCTCTTCCTTGATCTCCCAGCCCAGGGCACGCGGCTCGGTCTCGCCGGGCAGGATCAGCGAGCTGCTCACCATCGGCTCCCCGAGCTCGGAGAGCAGCGCCTGGCACACGGCGTGGTCGGGGATCCGGACCCCGACCGTGCGTTTCTTCGGGTGCAGCAGCCGACGGGGCACCTCGGCGGTGGCCGGCAGGATGAACGTGTACGGACCGGGCGTGGCGGCGCGGATCGCACGGAAGACGCTGTTGGAGATCTGGGCGAACTGGCCGAGCTGGGCGAAGTCCGAGCACATCAACGTGAAGTGGTGCTTGTCGTCGAGCCCCCGGATCGTCAGGATCCGCTCGCGTCCGTCGCGGTTGCCCATCCGGGTGCCCAGGGCGTAGCCGGAGTCGGTGGGGTAGGCGATCAGCGCGTCGTCGCGCACCGCAGCGGCCACCTGGGCGATCACTCGCGGCTGGGGGTTGTCCGGGTGCACGTCGACGTAGCGGGCCACGCATCGAGTCTAGGAGCGGGGCTTCCCAGCGCATTCACAGGTCGTCCGGGGTCGCAGCGCAGGCAGGATGGATACCAACGGGACATGGACCCGAACGCCGACCCCGAGCCCTCCTCCCCTCCCCTGCCCGATTACGTCGAACCGCGCGTGCGCACGGCGGCGCCGCCGTACCGTGAACCCATGGCGGACAAGACCTCGACGGGCGTGACGCCCGTCGGCGAGCCCGGGCTCCGGCGCCGGGTGCTGACGGTCGTGCTCTCGCGCACGTTCCGCAGGTTCGCCCTGGTCGGGCTGGCCAACACCGGGATCGACGTCCTGCTGTTCTGGGTGCTGAACGCACCCCTGGGGATCGTGCTCGCCAACTTCGTCTCGACGTCGGCCGGGATGACCTTCAGCTTCCTGCTCAACGGGCGCCACACGTTCGGCTCCTCCCGCGTGACCGTGCGCCAGGCCGTGCTCTTCGTGGCCGCCAACGGCGCCACGATGTGGGTGCTCCAGCCGGTGCTGATCCACGCGACGCACGACCTCGCAGCGGTGCCGCTCATGGTCGCCAAGGTCGTCGCGCTCGGCGGCAGCGTGGTGGCGAACTTCCTGCTCTACCGGTACGTCGTCTGGCCCGAGCGCGCAGCTGACTCCGCCGGAGGCGGAGTCAGCCTGAGCGCGCGAGAGTCGAGCGAGCCCACGGCCGAGCTGGCGAGGCCGTGACGGCGCAGCGAGACCGCCGCCGCAGGCGGCGAGCAACCGCAACCGCAGGAGACCGCGGCCGGAGGCGGCGAGCAACGGTGGCCCGCTGTACGACGGCCCGTCAGCCCTTCGCCGCAGCGCGCAGGTCGCGACGCAGCTCGGGAGGCAGCGCGAAGATCAAGGACTCCTCGGCGCTGTGCACGGCCTCGGCGTCGGGGTAGCCGCGCTCGGCGAGATAGCCCAGCACCCCGTCGACCAGGGCCTCGGGCACGCTCGCACCCGAGGTCACGCTGACCTTGTCGACCCCGTCCAGCCAGGCCTCGTCGATCTCGGAGGCGTCGTCGACGCGGTGGGCGGCCCGGGCGCCGGCCTCGAGCGCCACCTCGGCGAGCCGGACCGAGTTGGAGGAGTTGGCCGAGCCGACCACGATCACGAGGTCGGCGTCGTGGGCGATCTCCTTGACCGCGAGCTGTCGGTTCTGGGTGGCGTAGCAGATGTCGTCGCTGGGCGGGTCGAGCAGCTGGGGGAACCGGGCCCGGATCGCGTCGACGGTCGCCATCGTCTCGTCGACCGACAGCGTGGTCTGCGACAGCCAGGCCACCTTGCCCGGGTCGCGCACCACGATCGACTCCACGTCCGCGGGGCTCTGCACGAGCTGGATGTGCTCGGGCGCCTCACCGGCGGTGCCCTCGACCTCCTCGTGCCCTTCGTGGCCGATCAGCAGGATGTCGTAGTCGTCGCCGGCGAAGCGCTTCGCCTCGTGGTGCACCTTGGTGACCAGGGGGCAGGTCGCGTCGATGGTCTTGAGCCCACGCTCCTTGGCCTCGGCGTGAACGGTCGGTGAGACCCCGTGGGCGGAGAACACCACGGTGGCACCCGACGGCACCTCGTCGAGCTCCTCGACGAACACCGCGCCACGCGACTCGAGGTCGGAGACGACGTGCTTGTTGTGGACGATCTGCTTGCGGACGTAGACCGGCGCGCCGTACAGGTCCAGCGCCTTCTCCACGGTGATCACGGCGCGGTCGACGCCGGCGCAGTAGCCGCGCGGGGCCGCGAGGCGTACGCCCCGGCCCGACGTGTCGGGCATGCCCAGGTCCACACTCATGCTGTCGAGTCTACGGGGGGTGCCGTGGCCTAGCCTGCTCGCCATGGCCCTCGACACCTCCCCCGAGTCGCCGGCCCCGGTGCGCCAGATCGCGCTGGCGATCTCGGGCTGGATCGACCGCCTCGGCGCGGTCTGGGTCGAGGGCCAGATGGCGCAGATCAGCCGACGGCCGGGAGTCGGCACGGTCTTCATGACGTTGCGCGACTCCGCGGCCGACATCTCGGTGCCGGTCACGTGCCCGCGCACGCTGTTCGACAGCCTCAACCCGCCCCTGGTCGAGGGCGCCAGCGTGGTCCTCCACGCCAAGCCCGACTACTACCCCACCCGTGGCTCCCTCTCGCTGGTCGCCCGCGAGATCCGGATGGTCGGGCTCGGTGAGCTGCTGGCCCGGCTCGAGCGACGCCGCCAGCTCCTCGCCGCCGAGGGGCTGTTCGCCCCCGAGCTCAAACGCCCCCTGCCGTTCCTGCCCGAGCGGGTCGGGTTGATCACCGCACCCGGCTCCGCCGCGGAGCGCGACGTCGTGGAGACGTCGCGCCGGCGCTGGCCCGGCGTCGCCTTCGAGACGGCGTACGCCGCGATGCAGGGCCAGCGGGCGGCCACCGAGGTGATGGAGGCCCTGGCCCGGCTCGACCGCGACCTGCGGGTCGACGTGATCGTGATCGCCCGCGGCGGCGGCTCGGTCGAGGACCTCCTCCCGTTCAGCGACGAGGCCCTGATCCGAGCGGTGCACGCCGCCCGCACCCCGGTGGTCTCCGCGATCGGGCACGAGCCCGACACCCCGCTGCTCGACCTGGTCGCCGATCTCCGCGCCTCGACGCCCACCGACGCCGCCAAGCACCTGGTCCCCGACGTGGCCGAGGAGCTGCGCGGGGTGGCGTGGGCGCGTGACCGGGTGCGGGCCCTGCTCGGCCAGATCATCGACCGCGAGCGCCAGACCCTCTCCGACCTGCGCGCGCGCCCGGTGCTGGCCGACCCGCGCAGTCTCGTGGACGCCCGCGCCACCGAGGTGCACGACCTGCGCGAGCGCGGCCGGCGCGTGCTGGGCCACGCTCTCGACCGCGCCGGCGACGACATCGCCCACCAGCGGGCTCGCGCGCGGTCGCTGTCGCCGCTGGCCACACTCCAGCGGGGGTACGCCGTGGTGCAGGGTGCCGACGGCGCGGTGCTGACCTCGACCCAGGGCGTCGGGGCCGGGGCCGCCCTGCGGATCAGGGTGGCCGACGGGCGGATCCTGGCCAGCACGACCGGCGTCGAGCCCGACCCCGTCCCATCGAAGGAGCAGCAATGAGCGACGGCGACAAGCAGAAGCCCGGCTACGAAGCCGCCCGCGCCGAGCTGATCGAGGTGGTCCGCTCGCTGGAGGCCGGGGGCACCACGTTGGAGGAGAGCCTGGCCCTCTGGGAGCGCGGGGAGAAGCTGGCTGGCATCTGCCAGGAGTGGCTCGACGGTGCCCGCAAGCGCCTCGACGCCGCCGTCGAGGCCGACTGAGCGGCGCTACGGCGCCGGCTGCTGGGGCGCGTCGGTGAGGGAGCTCGCCAGCTGCTCGAGGTCGGCCAGCGGCACGGTCCCGAACACCAGCAGCGACTCGTGGTGCCACCGGGCGCTCAGGGCGACGTCGCCGCCCGCGTCGGTCCACGTCGCCCAGCGCCGCACCAGGCCGCCGTCGACGGTCACCGACGGACCCGCGCTCGGCTTCGAGTCGACATACGCCGAGAGGAGCTCGGCGATGCTGCGCGGTGACTGGCGGATGCCGACGTACTGGTCCGGGGTCAGCAGCGAGATGCCCAGCTCCGGCCGGGTGCCCGCCTCGAAGTCGACCCGCGTGGCGTACCACCCGGTCGGCAGGTGGGCCGGGTAGGCCAGGGTCGCGCCGTCCTGCTGGGCGAAGCCGACCTGCGACCGGTAGTCGACGTGGTCGGGGCGGACGTCGGGGCTGACCCGGTTGCACCCGCGGAAGGCCACGAAGCCGATCACGAACAGGAAGGTGAGCAGGAGCGCCCCGACCATGCCCGAGGTCGACCGTTGGTAGCGGCTGGGCTGACCACCGGGTTGCTCGCTCACGTTCCTCCCTCCGCGGTGCCGGGCCATCCTCACAGGTCGCCTACGATGCGCGCGTGCCACCCCTGTCGGACGTCGTCGTGGTCGTGGCACTCGCAGCGATGCTCGCGGTCGCGTTCACCCACCCCACCGGACGAGTCGAGGCCCTGGTCGGCGTCGGGTGCGCCGCGGCGACCCTGGCCACCGGGATCCTGACCGCCGACGAGGCCTGGTCCGCCGTGCGGAACCTGGCCCCCGTGGTCGCCTTCCTGGTCACCATCCTGGTCGTCTCCGACGTCTGCGCACGCGCGGGACTCTTCGACTGGGCCGCACAGCGGGTGAGCTACTGGAGCGCCGGTCGGTCGATCCGACTGTTCACCGGCGTCTTCGTCCTCGCGGCCGTGGTCACCGTCAGCCTCAGCCTCGACGCCACGGTGGTGCTCCTGACCCCGGTCGTGCTGGCCGCCGGAATAGCTCGCTCGGTGCCGGACGAGCCCGGCACCTACGCCTGCCTGCGGATGGCCAACTCCGCCTCGCTCCTGCTGCCCGTCTCCAACCTGACCAACCTGCTCGCCGTACCTCACCTGCACCTGACCTTCACCGGCTTCGCGCTCCGGATGGCTCCGGTGCTCGCCGTCGTCCTCGTCGTGGAGTACGCCGGGCTGCGACTGCTGTTCCGGCGTCAGCTGGCCGTGCCCGCGTCCGCCGACCGCGACGACGCCCTGACGCTGGCGCGGGTCCCCACCGTTGTCGTCGGGCTGATGCTCGTGGGGTTCGCCGTCGTCTCCCCGCTCGGCCTCCAGCCGTGGTGGGTCTCCCTGGTCGCGGCGCTGGTGCTCGTGCTGTGGGCCCGCCGGACGGGGCTGGTCACGCCGCGCCAGGTGCTGGGCTCGGCCCATCCCGGGTTCGCCGTGTGGGTCCTCGCGCTGGGCGTGGTGGTCGCCGCCCTCGGCGTCGGCTTCCTGGGCGACCTGGTAGGTCGCGCCGTCCCGAGCTCCACGTCGTACGGCGCCCTGCTGGTCGTCGCGCTGCTGGCGACGCTGCTCGCCAACGGCCTGACCAACCTGTCGGCCACGCTGCTCCTGGTGCCGCTGGTCGCTCCGCTGGGGACCACCGCGCTGCTGGCCGCCCTGATGGGGCTCAACATCGGCTCGGGGCTGACCTGGACCGGGTCGCTGGCCAACCTGCTCTGGCGGCGCACCCTGGGCCGGTACGACGTCGCGCCGGGCAGTGCGGCGTTCCACCGGGTCTCGCTGCTGCTCACCCCGGTCAGCCTGGTCGCGGCCGTCACCACCCTCTGGCTGCTGAGCTGACCCGCGAACTCCGCTCCTGCGGACCCCGTGCGTATGCAAAGATCCGTGTATGCGGAACAAACGTGCCGTGGACTCCTACCGGATCGCCGAGGCAGCCGAGCTGCTCGGCGTCAGCGACGACACCGTCCGCAGGTGGATCGACGCCGGGAAGCTGACCGCGACCGACGCGTCCGGGCCGACGTCCATCGCCGGACGCGACCTCGCCGGGCTCGTCGAGTCCCGCGCCCGCCGACCGTCGGCGGCGACGCGGTCGTCGCAGGTCAGCGCCCGCAACCGCCTCACCGGGATCGTCACCAAGGTCGTCAAGGACACGGTGATGGCCCAGGTCGAGGTGATCTGCGGCCCCTATCGGATGGTCTCGCTGATGAGCGCCGAGGCCGCCACCGAGCTGGGCCTCGAACCCGGTGTCCGCGCCATCGTGTCCGTCAAGTCCACCAACGTCGTCGTGGAGCGCCCATGAAGTCCAGACTCGCCGTGCTCGCCGCTGTCGGCGCCCTCCTGCCCCTCACCGCCTGCGGCGGAGGCGGCGGGGGGAGCGACAAGACGATCACCGTGCTCGCGGCCTCGTCGCTGACCGGGACCTTCACCGCGCTCGGCCAGGAGTTCGAGAAGGCACACCCCGGCGTGACGGTGAAGTTCGCGTTCGACTCCTCGGCGACCCTGGCCCA
This sequence comes from Nocardioides cynanchi, assembly GCF_008761635.1. Classification (NCBI taxonomy): domain Bacteria; kingdom Bacillati; phylum Actinomycetota; class Actinomycetes; order Propionibacteriales; family Nocardioidaceae; genus Nocardioides; species Nocardioides cynanchi. The sequence goes on along the minus strand of NZ_CP044344.1, from coordinate 3,886,642 downwards.
GCAGGCGGCCGGCGGTGCTCCCGCGGACGTGCTGGCCACCGCCGACACCACCACCATGGACAGCGCCAAGGCGGTGCAGGCGGCCACGCCGAAGGTCTTCGCGACCAACGTGATGGTGCTGGCAACACCGGCCGACAACCCGGCCCACATCACGTCGTTCGCCGACCTGGACAAGGCGTCGGTGAAGTTCGTGACCTGCGTGACCACCGCGCCCTGCGGGTCAGTGGCCCAGGCCCTGCTCGACCAGGACCACATCACCGGCAAGCCGGTCAGCACGGAGGTCGACGTCAAGTCGGTGCTCGCCAAGCTCACCGAGGGCGAGGCCGACGCCGGCATCGTCTACACCACCGACGCCACGGCGGCCGGCGACCAGGTCACCACGGTCCCGATCCCGGGTGCGGCCAAGCAGGTCACGACCTACCCGATCGTCACGCTGACCCAGTCCAAGGACGCCACCCTGGCCCAGGAGTTCGTCGACCTCGTGACCGGGAGCACCGGAGCCAAGGTGCTGGCCCAGGCGGGCTTCGGGGCACCGTGAGAGCTGCGGACGGTGGGCGGCAGAGCTATCGGGGGGTAGTGGCGGGGGGAACCCTGGGCCGTCCGCCGTTCGCACTCCTGGCGCCGGCCTGCCTGGCCGCCGCGCTGCTCGTCGTCCCCCTCGTCACCCTCGTCCTGGACACCCCGTGGAGCGACTTCTGGGGTCAGGTCGGGTCGCAGCCCGTGCGGCAGGCGCTGTGGCTGACCGCCCTCGCCTCGCTCGCCACCGTGGTCGCCTGCCTGGTGCTCGGCACCCCCCTGGCGTGGCTGCTGGCCCGGATCGAGTTCCGCGGCCGGGGCCTGCTGCGGGCCCTGGTGCTGGTGCCACTGGTGCTGCCGCCGGTCGTGGCGGGCGTCGCGCTGATCACCGCGCTCGGGCGGACCGGCGCGATCGGCCGCCCCCTCGACGACTGGTTCGGCATCACGCTGCCCTACACCACGTGGGCGGTGGTGATCGCCCACACCTTCGTCTCGATGCCGTTCTACGTGCTCGCGGTCGAGGGTGCCCTGCGCTCCTCCGGCGAGGAGTACGACGCCGTGGCCGCCACCCTGGGCGCCGACCGCTGGACGACGTTCCGCCGGGTGACGCTGCCGCTCGCGATGCCCGGAGTGATCGCGGGCGCGGCCTTGGCCTGGGCGCGCTCACTCGGTGAGTTCGGAGCGACCATCACGTTCGCCGGAAACTACCCCGGCACCACCCAGACCATGCCCTCGCTGATCTACACCGAGCTCCAGTCCGACCCGCTGGTCGCCCGCACCGTGAGCATGGTGCTGCTGCTGGTCTCGGTCGCCGTCCTCGCGCTGCTCCGCAACAGATGGCTGACCCGGGCATGAGCAGCGGGCTCGTCGCGGCCCTCGAGGTGCCCGGCAGGTTGCGTGCCGAGGTGACCGCCGAGCCCGGGCAGGTCGTCGCCGTGATCGGTCCGAACGGCGCCGGCAAGTCGACGCTGCTGCGCGCCCTGGCCGGGCTGGTCCCCAGCCGCGGCGACATCGAGGTGGACGGGGAGTCGTGGTCTCGCCCACCGCGGCCCGTGCGCGACCGGTCGGTCGGCATGGCCTTCCAGAGCCAGCTGCTGTTCCCGCACCTGAGCGCCCTCGACAACGTCGCCTTCGGCCCGCGCAGCCGCGGGACCGCCAGGGAGGAGGCCGACCGGGTGGCCGGCGACTGGCTCGACCGCTTCGGCGTCGGCGACCTGGCCCGGCGCCGACCCGGCCAGCTGTCGGGCGGGCAGGCCCAGCGCGTCTCGCTGGCCCGGGCCCTGGCCACCTCGCCGCGGCTGCTGCTGCTCGACGAGCCCTTCGCGGGGCTCGACATCGGCGTCGCGACGGCGTTGCGGCTCGAGCTGTCCCGCCACCTCGCGTCGTACGACGGCATCACGCTGCTGGTCACCCACGACGCGATCGACGCTCTCACCCTGGCCGACCGGGTCTGGGTCCTCGACGGCGGCGCGGTGGTGCAGACCGGCCCGCCCGCCGAGGTCGCCGCCCAGCCGCGCACCGACCACGTCGCCCGGCTGGTCGGGCTCAACGTGCTCGAGGAGCAGGGCCGGTACATGTCGTTCAGCCCGACCCTGGTCACGGTGTCCCTGTTCGAGCCCAGCGGGTCCGCTCGTCACCGGTGGGCGGGGGTGATCACCAGCCTCGCCCCGCACGGCGACGCCGTCCGGCTCCTGGTCTCCGGCGAGCACGAGCTCCTGGCCGACGTCACGCCGGCCGCGATCGCCGAGCTGGAGCTCGTGCCGGGGCGCCGGGTGTGGCTCTCGGTCAAGGAGACCGCCGTACGCACCTACCGGGCCGAGTCGGCCTGACCGCTACCATCACCGCCATGACGGACACGACGGGGAGCCTCGAGCCGGCACCTGACTCCCCCGACCGCAACCTCGCCCTGGAGCTCGTGCGTGTGACCGAGGCGGCGGCCCTGGCGGCCGCCCGCTGGGTCGGCCGCGGCGACAAGGAGGGCGCCGACGGGGTGGCCGTCGACGCGATGCGCAAGGTGATCGCGACCGTGCAGATGCGTGGCGTCGTGGTGATCGGCGAGGGCGAGAAGGACAACGCGCCGATGCTCTACAACGGCGAGGTCGTCGGTGACGGCACGGGGCCCGAGTGCGACGTGGCCGTCGACCCGATCGACGGCACCACCCTGACCGCCAAGGGCATGAACAACGCGGTGTCGGTGATGGCGGTCTCGCCCCGGGGGTCGATGTACGACCCGTCCGCGGTGTTCTACATGGAGAAGCTGGTCACCGGGCCCGAGGCCGCCGGCGTGGTCGACATCCGCAAGGGCGCCACGGCCAACATCCATGCGGTCGCCAAGGCCAAAGGGTCGCGGCCCGCGGACGTCACCGTGGTGATGCTCGATCGTCCGCGCCACGACGCGCTCGCCGACGAGGTGCGGGCCACCGGCGCCCGGCTGAAGCTGATCGTCGACGGCGACGTGGCAGGCGCGATCATGGCGGCCCGCCCCGACACCGGCATCGACATGCTGCTCGGCATCGGCGGCACCCCCGAGGGGATCATCACCGCCTGCGCGATGAAGTGCGTGGGAGGCGTGATCCAGGGCCGGCTCTGGCCGAAGGACGACGACGAGCGGCAGCGTGCCCTCGACGCCGGCCACGACCTCGACCCGGCCCACTTCCTGTCGACCGACGACCTGGTCACCGGCGACGACTGCTTCTTCGTCGCCAGCGGGATCACCGACGGCGAGCTGATGAAGGGCGTGCACTTCCGGGCCCACGGGGCCACTTCGCAGTCCCTGGTGATGCGCTCGCGCTCCGGCACGGTGCGCCTGATCAGCAGCGAGCACCAGTTCGAGAAGCTCGACGTCGTCGCGCCGTCCCTCTAGGCCGGATCTCCGGCCGCCGGCGACAGCCCGGCGCGGTGCCGGGCCAGGGCGGCGGTGACCGCCGCGATCACCGACGGGTCGACCGCCATCCCGACGTGGGACGACCTCACCTCGACCGGCGTGGCCAACGGGTCCAGGCACGCCCGCCAGTCGACGATGCCGTCCCGGCGGGAGTAGACGGCGGTGAACCCCACCTCGGGCGGGAGCGGCGCGCGGCTCTCCTCGAAGCTGGTCCGGGCACAGTCCCCGGCCACGCAGTCCAGGGACATCAGGCCGGGGACGCCGGCCCGACTGAGCCGGACCAGCGCGTCGAGGCTGCGTGCCAGGCTGACGTGGTGGGCGGCCGGGGCGAGCATCGGGCTGCCCAGGGTGACGATGCCGGCGACCAGGTCGGGACGGCGTACGGCGAGCCCGCGGGCGAGCATGCCGCCCAGGCTGTGGCCCACGATCTGCACCCGCCGACCCCGGCGCGAGACGACCGTCTCCAGCCGCGACTCGAGCTGGGCCGCGGCCTGGAGGGTGCAACCGACGTTGGCCCGGATGTGCGACCGGTAGGTGCGGTGGCCCTGAGCGCGCAGCGCGCGCGCCATCAGGCCCAGGCTGCCGTCGCCGGCCAGGAAGCCCGGCACCAGCACCACGGGGTCGGCGTCACGCCCGGCGCCGCGGTCGGCGTACGCCGTGCGCGGAGGCCCGACCCGTCCGCTGACCCGGGCCAGCGCGAGCCGGCCGGCCTCGGTGACGACGCTGACCTCACGCAGCACCGCCGCCCGCCCCGGGGCGGTGAAGCCCTCCGGGAGGAGGAAGTCGGCGATGCCTTGGCTGGCCACGAGGGTCCACGTTACGTCGTCTGGCCGTTCCTCGGTGGCGACCTCGCCCGATCCCGGGCGGCAGGTGGCCGTCACCCGCTCGGATACGGTGGGTATGTGAGCACCGTCAGCCCCGCGCCCGCGTCCCCCGAGCTGCCCCCGGCCGAGGGGTCGGCCGGCGCCACGGAGCCCGACGTCGCCACCTCGGGGGAGCTGTTCGCGCCCGTCGCCTCCGGGGTCGAGCTGTGCTACCAGACCTTCGGCGACCCAGCCGACGAGCCGATGCTGCTCGTGATGGGGCTCGCGACCCAGATGACGTTCTGGGATCCCGAGCTCTGCGCCATGCTGGCCCGCCGCGGTCACTACGTGATCCGGTTCGACAACCGCGACGTCGGTCGCTCCTCGCGGGGTCGGGGTCGGGTGACCCGCGGGATGCTGGTCCGGGCGTTCGCCGGGCGCCGGGTCCGCCCGCCGTACTCCCTGCACGACCTCGGTGCCGACGCCTTCGGGCTGCTCGACCACCTCGGCATCGCCTCGGCGCACCTGGTCGGCGTCTCCATGGGCGGGATGATCGTGCAGACCATGGCCCTCGACCAGCCCCAGCGGGTGCGCTCGCTGACCAGCATCATGTCGACCACCGGCAAGCGCAGCGTGGGCTGGCTGCATCCCCGCCTGCTGCCGGCCATGCTGCGGCCGATCAAGCCGGGTCGCGAGGCGTACGCCGAGTCCAGCGTCGCGATGTGGCGGATGATCGGCTCGCCCGGCTTCGACCACGACGACAACCGGATCCGTGAGGCCGCCCGTGAGGCCTACGACCGGGGCGTCTCGTCGGCAGGCGCCCTGCGGCAGATGCTGGCCATCCTCACCCAGCCCAACCGCTCCCCCGCGCTGCGGGGGGTCCGCGTGCCGACCCTGGTCGTGCACGGGCTGGCCGACCGGATGGTCCACGTGTCGGGCGGCCGGGCGACGGCGGCCGCCGTGCCGGGAGCCGAGCTCCTGCTGATCGACGGGATGGGCCACGACCTCCCCGCGGACCTCTACCCCACGCTGGTCGACGCGATCTCGCGGGTGGTCGCCCGAGCATGACCGGGGCCTGAAGAGCCTCACCCCGAGGGGTGAAATCTCACCCTGCCCGCATACCGGTCGCAACAGGTCAAGGCTTGTAACCGACCCGGAATCGGACTACATGTGAGGGTGATCACTTTCGTGGAGGGAGCGCATCATGCGCGTGCTCAGACGAGCTCGGGGATCGAACCCCCACCGCAGCAACCCCAGGATCCGCCGCCTCACCGGGTCGCTGGCGGTCCTGGCCACGGCCGCCGGCGTGCTGACGGCGTGCGGCGGCAGCAGCGGGGCCACACCGACCCTCACCTGGTACATCAACCCCGACAGCGGCGGTCAGGCGGCGGTCGCCGCAGCCTGCACCAAGGCCAGCAACGGTGCCTACAAGGTGGTCACCCAGACCCTCCCCCAGGACGCGAACCAGCAGCGCGTCCAGCTCGCTCGACGTCTCGCCGCCCACGACTCCGGCATCGACATCATGAGCATCGACCCGCCGTACACCGCCGAGCTGGCCAACGCCGGCTTCCTGGCGCCGATCCCCCAGGCCGAACAGCAGACCCTCAAGAGTCAGTCGTTCCAGGGTGCGGCGGCCGCGGCCACGTGGGGCGGCCAGCTGGTCGCCTATCCGTTCTGGTCCAACACCCAGGTGCTGTGGTACCGCAAGTCCTTCGTCCAGAAGGCCAACATCGACATGAGCAAGCCGGTCAGCTGGGACCAGATCATCAAGGCGGCCTCTGACAACGGTGGCACCGTCGCGGTCCAGGCCAACAAGTACGAGGGGTACGTCGTCTGGATCAACGCGCTGATCTCGGGCGCCGGCGGGTCCCTGATCTCCGACGCCTCGAAGGGCGTGGACGCCAAGGTCGACGTCAACAGCCCGGCCGGGGCCGACGCCGCCAAGGTGATCCAGGAGCTGGCCAGCTCCAAGGCGGCGCCGCCCGACCTGACCGTCGCGCAGGAGGGCCAGGCCGGCAGCACGTTCGAGGCCTCCAACGGCGCGTTCATGGTCAACTGGACCTACATCTGGCACAACTACGACTCGACCGACCCGGCCGTGGCCAAGGACATCGGCTACGCGATGTATCCCGAGACGGTCGCCGGCAAGACCTCCACCCCGCCGTACGGCGGCATCGGGATCGGGGTCAGCGCCTACTCCAGCCACGTCGACCTGGCCAGCCAGGCCGCAGCGTGCATCGTCAAGCCGGAGAACCAGGGCATCAACGCCGAGCTCACCGGCAACATGCCGGCCAGCGAGGCCGGCTATCAGGACCCCAAGCTCCAGAAGCTCTACCCGGCGCCGCTGCTCAAGCTGTTCCAGGACAGCCTCAACGCCGCCGCCCCGCGCTCGGTGACGCCGTACTGGAGCGACATCTCCGGAGCCATCCAGAGCACCTGGCACCCGCCGACCTCGGTCAACTCCTCGACGCCCTCCTCGTCCGCGACGTTCATCGAGGACGTCCTCAAGGGAAAGAGCCTCCTGTGAGCACCACCATCGCCACGCCGGCCGCCACCCAGCAGCCCGAGAAGAAGGTCGTCTTCAGCGACCGGTTGGTCGCCGAGAACCGCCTCGGCCAGCGGCTGGTGGCCCCGGCGGTCATCCTGATGCTGCTGGTCACGGCGTACCCGATGCTGCAGGCGTTGTACCTGTCGCTGTTCCGCTACCGGCTGACCGACCCCAGCAACAAGTCCTTCGTCGGGGTCGGCAACTACGTCACGATCCTCGGTGACTCGCTGTTCTGGAAGGACACCGTCAACACCGTGATCATCATGGTGGTCACGGTCGCGATCGAGCTGGTGATCGGCTTCGCCTTCGCGATGGTGATGCACCGGATCATTTTCGCCCGCGGCCTGATGCGGACCTCGATCCTGATCCCCTACGGCATCATCACCGTGGTCTCGGCCTTCGCCTGGCAGTTCACCTTCTCGATCAACAACGGGTGGGTGAACTCCTGGTTCGGCTGGCTCCCGGGCATCAGCAGCACGACCAACTGGTACGGCGACCACTGGCACGCGATGTTCGCGATCATGGTCAGCGAGATCTGGAAGACCACGCCGTTCATGGCGCTGCTGCTGCTGGCCGGTCTCTCGCAGATCTCCGAGGACATGGTCGAGGCGTCCAAGGTGGACGGCGCGACCGCCAGCCAGCGCCTGTTCCGGGTGATCCTGCCGAACATGAAGGCGGCGATCATGGTCGCCGTCCTGTTCCGTGGCCTCGACGCCTTCCGGATCTTCGACAACATCTACGTGATGACCAAGGGCGCCCAGAACACCGAGTCGTCGTCGTTCCTGACCTATCGACAATCCATCGAACAGTTCCAGCTCGGCATGGGCTCCGCCCTGTCGGTGCTGCTGTTCCTCACGGTGCTGCTGCTGGCGTACCTGATCGTGAAGTTCTTCAAGGTCGACCTGGCTCAGGCGAGAGGTGAGGGCTGATGAAGAAGTCCGGAATCGGCACCTGGGTCGGCTTCGTGCTGATCATGGTCTGGTGCCTCCTGCCGGTGGCGTGGATCGTCTCGCTGTCGTTCAAGTCGCTGCAGGAGACGTCGACAGGCAGTCCGCAGTTCCTGCCCAAGCACGCGACGTGGGACAACTACAAGGTCCTGCTCGGGATGACCGCCGACAAGAGCTCGTCGCACGACTTCCTGGCGGCGCTGCGCAACTCGTTCGGGATCTCGATCATCGCCACCTTCCTGGCGGTGATCATCGCGACGCTGGCGGCGTACGCCATCGCCCGGCTGGAGTTCAAGGGCAAGCGGCTCGTGCTCTCGATGGCCCTGGCGATCGCGATGTTCCCGGTGGTGGCCCTGGTCGGCCCGCTGTTCGACATGTGGCGCACGTTCCACCTGTTCAACACCTGGCCCGGCCTGATCATCCCCTACATGACCTTCACGCTGCCGCTGGCGATCTGGACCCTGTCGGCGTTCTTCCGCGAGATCCCGTGGGAGATGGAGCAGGCCGCCCAGGTCGACGGGGCGACGTCGTGGCAGGCCTTCCGCAAGGTGATCGTCCCGCTCGCGGCACCAGGCGTCTTCACCGCGGCGATCCTGACGTTCTTCTTCGCCTGGAACGAGTTCGTGCTGTCGCTGTCGCTCACCTCGACGACGGCGTCCCGCACGGTGCCCGCCCAGATGTCGTTCTTCGTCGGGCCGGACCCGTTCAACCCGCCGTACTCCCAGCTCGCCACCGCGTCCGTGATCGTCACGGTCCCGGTGATCGTCATCGTCCTGTTGTTCCAGCGCAAGATCGTTGCCGGTCTGACCTCCGGCGCAGTGAAGGGTTAGGGATTTCCATGGCCGCCATCCAGATGAAGAACATCGTCAAGAAGTACGGCGACGGCTTCCCCGCCGTGAACGACATCAGCATCGACGTCGCGGACGGGGAGTTCGTGATCCTCGTCGGGCCGTCGGGCTGCGGCAAGTCGACCCTGCTGCGGATGATCGTCGGCCTGGAGGACATCACCTCCGGCGACATGATGATCGGCGACAAGCGGGTCAACGACCTGGCGCCACGCGACCGCAACCTCGCGATGGTGTTCCAGAACTACGCGCTCTACCCGCACCTGACCGTCTACGAGAACATCGCGTTCCCGCTGCGGCTGGCCGGCGCCTCGAACGACGAGGTCGACAAGAAGGTGCGCGACGCCTCCAAGACCCTGGAGCTCGACGAGCACCTCGAGCGTAAGCCCGGCAACCTCTCCGGTGGCCAGCGACAGCGGGTCGCGATGGGCCGGGCGATCGTCCGCGACGCCGAGGCCTTCCTCTTCGACGAGCCGCTGTCCAACCTGGACGCCAAGCTCCGTGGCCAGATGCGCACCGAGATCTCCCGGCTCCAGAAGCGGCTCGGGATCACCACGGTCTACGTCACCCACGACCAGACCGAGGCGATGACCCTCGGCGACCGGGTCGCAGTGCTCAAGCGGGGTGTCCTCCAGCAGCTCGCGACCCCGCGCGAGCTCTACACCAACCCGGGCAACCTGTTCGTGGCCGGCTTCATCGGCAGCCCGCCGATGAACTTCCTGCCCGCCACCGTCGAGGGCAACCAGGTCAAGCTGCCGTTCGGCACCGTCGCCATCCCGGAGGACAAGGCCAAGCGGGTGCAGGGCAAGGGACTGCTGATCGCCGGCATCCGGCCCGAGCACTTCGAGGACGCGTCGGTGATGGACTCCGGCAAGACCTCGGGCTCGACCTTCAAGGCCAAGGTCGACGTCGTGGAGTGGCTGGGCAACGAGGCCTACGCCTACATCCCCTTCGAGGCCCCGGCCGAGGTGCAGCAGCAGCTCGCCCAGCTCGAGCGCGACCTCGACGGCGAGTCGATGCGCACCCAGCTGGTGATCGGCCTGGACGGCTCCAGCCGGATCAAGGAGGGCGACGAGGCGGAGATCTACGTCGACTCCTCCAAGATGCACCTCTTCGACCCGTCGACCGGGGAGAACCTCACCCTCGACGCCGCCAACGCCGGCACGGTGCCCAGCGACACCTCCACCGAGGCCGTGGCCGAGGAGCAGGACTCCGTCGCGACGCCCGCCGAGCAGGAAGGCGCTAGTCAGCCGAGCGCCTGAGCTCCCGCCGGTCACCCCGCACGGGCTTGCGGGTGACGCTGACCCCACCCATGATCGCGACGCCGCGGATCCGCACGACCGGGGCGTCGGCGCCGAGCTCGGCCGGCGTGCGGTCCGACGGACCGGAGTAGCCGCCCATGATCCCGGTGCCCTCGAGGATCACGTGGGTCTGCGGGTTCACCGTGATGTCGGCGCCACCCATGATCGCGTTGACGGTGACGGTCACCTCGCGCGCCGCGAACCGGGCCTGCCGCAGGTCGAGGGTCACGCCGCCCATGAAGGCGAAGATGCTGAGGTGCTGCGGCACGACCCAGACCCCGGTGCGGTCGAAACCGCCCAGGATGGCGACGTGCCGCTCCTCGGCAGGGCCGGGCACCACTGGAGACGGGGTCGCGGCGGCCGCCCGCGCGGGCAGCTGGGTGGCGGCGGTGGTCGGCAGGTCGAGCGTGATCGGCACCAGGTCGGCGTAGGTCCGCGCCGAGTACGTCGCCTCGAGCCGCTGGTCGAGCTCGTCGAAGTCGATCCGGCCCTCACCGGCGGCCTCGCGCAGGACCTCGGCCACCTGGTGACGGTCCTGGTCGGAGATCCGCAGCTGGGACGGGTCGGGCGTGTCCATGGTCGCCAGACTAACCCCGTCCGGCCTCCTGGGCCGGGCCCTTCACGGCCACGACCACATCGCGCACGATGGCCTGGTCGACCCGGTGCTCGAAGCCGCGGTAGGGCTCCGAGTCGAGCGGCTGGAGACCGGCGTCGGCCAGCACCTGCAGGGTGTCGGCGCGGGGGCTGGTCCGGTTGTTCACCGCGATCCCGACCGCGCCCCCCGGTCGTAGCACCCGGACCCAGCCGGGAAGGGCCATGGCCAGCAGGTCCAACGGGCTCCGCTGCAGGGCGCCGCCGGACCTGCTGCCGTGCTGCACGCCGTACGGCGCGTCGGTGACGATCGCGTCGAAGCTCGCGGCCTTGAAGATGTCGGGGACCGCGGTCGTGTCCGCGTGGTCGACGGTGACCCGGATCGCCGCACCGGCCGCCCAGGACTCCTTGTCCGGTGCGAGCTCGGCCGAGAAGCGCCGACCGAGGGTCCGGCCGTCCCGGCGCAGGCGACTGGTGTCGGCGGTGTGCTTGAGCCGCTTCCGCTTGAGCCAGGTCGGCAGGAAAGCGGCGTACGCCTCGACGTCGCGCTCGTCGAGGTCCACCCCGGCGGCGTGCCAGCCGTACATCAGCGCCTGGTTGAGGGTGGTGCCGCGACCGCACAGCGGGTCCAGGATGCGGAGCCGCTCGGTCAACGCGCGCCCGGCCGCGCCCGACGACTGCACGGTGACGTTGAGCAGCATCCGGGTGAACAGCTCGTTGGTCTTGCCCTGGTACTTCAGGATCGTCAGCAGGTCGTCGTCGAACCGGTCGAGGCGGTGCAGCGGGACCGGACGTAGCAGCTCGCCCTGGCGTTCGAACAGCGCCAGCGCCGTGGACACGTTGGCCACGTGGGCCAGGTCGTCCGTGGTCAGGTCGCCGTCGAACGCGACGTACGGCACCCCGGCCAGCTCGACGACCTCGGCCGGCCCGAGCCGCCCCTGCCCGACGGTCGCGTCGAGCACGGCGAGCTCGGCGAGGGTCAGCCGCGGTGCGGCCTGCGCGTAGACGCGGTTGGCCGCGGGTGCGACGAGGAGGGCGTACGACGTCATGGTGCGCCCGAGCCTAGGGCGTGCCGACGCCCGGAGCTCAGTCGCTGAGGCGCGCTCCGCTGGTCGTGTCGAAGACGTGGACCCGACCGGGATCGGTGGCGATGTGGACGACGTCTCCCTTGCGCACCGAGCCGCGCTCGTTGACCCGCAGGATCACGTCGTGCGCGTCGCCGGCGATGTGGCTCACGCCGTACACGAAGCCGTCGGCGCCGAGCTCCTCGACGACGAGCACCTCCACCGCCAGGCCACCCTGCCCCGCGGACACGATTCGCCAGGCCTCCGGCCGGATGCCCAGGATCACGTCGCCGCGGGCCCTGGAGAGGGCGTCCGGGGCCAGTGGCACGTCGTGGTCGCCGAGGCGGGCCACCCCGTCGACCACCTTCGCCGGCAGGAGGTTCATCTGGGGGGAGCCGATGAAGCCGGCTACGAACAGGTTGCCCGGCCGGTCGTAGAGGTTCAGCGGAGTGTCCACCTGCTGGATCTCTCCGAGCCTCATCACGGCCACCCGGTCACCCATCGTCATCGCCTCGACCTGGTCGTGGGTCACGTAGACGGTGGTGATGCCGAGGTCGGACTGCAGCTTGGCGATGTCGGTCCGGGTCTGGACACGCATCTTGGCGTCGAGGTTGGACAGTGGCTCGTCCATGCAGAAGACGGCCGGCTGGCGGACGATCGCCCGGCCCATCGCAACCCGCTGTCGCTGCCCACCGGACAGGGCCTTCGGGCGTCGCCCCAGGAGCTCGGTGAGGCCGAGCATCTCTGCTGCCTCGAGCACCCGCTTGCGGCGCTCGGCCGCCGGCATCTTCGCCATCTTGAGGGCGAAGGCCATGTTGTCGGCGACGTCCATGTGGGGGTACAGCGCGTAGTTCTGGAAGACCATCGCGATGTCGCGGTCCTTGGGTGGCACCAGGGTGACGTCGCGGTCGCCGATGAAGATCGAGCCCTCGTCGACCGGCTCCAGCCCGGCCAGCATCCGCAGGGTCGTGGACTTGCCGCAGCCCGACGGGCCGACCAGAACCATGAGCTCGCCGTCGGCGATGTCGAGGTCGATCCCCGGCACGGCGGGCTCGTCGGCACCGGGGTACCAGCGCTGGGCGCCCTTGAAGCTCACCGTGGCCATGCTCGTCCTCGTCCTTCGCTCACAGCTCGTTGCACTCGATGATGCCGCTGAACCAGCGGGCGGAGTCCTTGGGCGTGCGGGTCTGGTCGTCGAAGTCGACGTGCACCAGCCCGAAGCGCTTGTCGTAGCCCCAGGCCCACTCGAAGTTGTCGAGCAGGGTCCAGCCGAAGTAGCCCCGTACGTCGGCCCCCTGCTCGACGGCGTCGAGGACGGCCGCCAGGTGGTCCCGCAGGTAGTCGATGCGGTGGGTGTCGTGGACCGCACCGTCCGCTCCGACCGCGTCGTGCCCGGCGATGCCGTTCTCGGTCACCACCAGGGGCAGGCCGGACTCGCGGTGGGTGCGGACCAACAGATCGGTCAGCGCAGACGGCTGGATCGCCCAGCCCATGATCGTCTGGGGCGCGTCCATGTCGTGCCGCCAGGCCCGGTCGGTGCCCGGCCACGGCGTCGATCCCGGCGTCGCGGTGACCATGCCCGGCGAGTAGTAGTTCACGCCCAGGAAGTCGAGCGGTGCCGAGACCTCGGCGAGGTCGCCGTCGCGGACGAACGACCAGTCGGTGAGGTGCGCCGTGGAGTCGATCAGCTCCACGGGGTAGCTGCCGCGGAGCATCGGGTCCAGGAAGATCCGGTTCGAGATCGCCTCGGCGTGGGCCGCCGCCGCGACGTCTTCCGCACGGTCGGTCGCCGGCAGCACCTCCTGGAGGTTGAGGGTCACCGAGAGCTGGGCCTCGGCCGGAAGGATGCCGCGCAGGGCGGTGACCGCTCGTCCGTGCGCCAGGTTGAGGTGGTGGGCCACCTCGTAGGCGAGGGCGTTGTCGGTCAGGCCCGGGGCGTGCTCGCCGGTGGCGTGCCCGAGATAGGCGGTGCACCACGGCTCGTTGAGCGTGGTGACCACGGGAACCCGGTCGCCGATCTCCTTGCCCATCGCCACGGCGTACTCGGTGAAGAGCTCCACGGTCTCGCGGTCCCGCCAGCCACCCCGGTCCTCGAGGTCCTGGGGCAGGTCCCAGTGGTAGAGCGTGACCACGGGTGCGATGCGGCGCTCGAGCAGTCCGTCGAGGAGCCGCTTGTAGAAGTCCATCCCCGGCTGGTTGATCGTGCGGCCGTCGGGCATCACCCGCGGCCAGGCGATGGAGAACCGGTACGAGGGAATGCCCATCGCCACCAGCAGGTCGAGGTCGTCGACCCAGCGGTGGTAGTGGTCGCAGGCCACGTCGCCGGTGTCACCGTGGGCGATCTTGCCCGGTGTGTGGGAGAACGTGTCCCAGATGCTCGGGCGACGGCCGTCCTCGGCGACCGCCCCCTCGATCTGGTACGACGCCGTACCGACGCCCCACACGAAACCCTCCGGAAAGCTGCGCGTGGTGCTCATCCCTTGACTGCTCCTTGCATGATCCCGCCGACGATCTGCCGACCGAGCAATGCGAAGACGACCAGCACCGGAACGGTGCCGTAGATGGTGCCGGCCATGATGATCGACTGCTGCGGCGCATAGCCGGTGGCCAGGCTCTGGAAGGAGACCTGGACGGTGGGATTCTGCGAGCTGAGCACGATGATCGGCCAGAAGAAGTCGTTCCAGGACATCAGGAACGTCAGCATCGCCAGCACGGCCATGGCCGGACGGACCGCGGGCACCACAACGGACCAGAACACCCGGAAGGGTCCCGCGCCGTCGATGTAGGCCGCCTCGATCAGCTCGTCCGGGACAGCACTGCTGATGTACTGACGCATGAAGAAGACCCCGAACGCCGTGACCAGGGTCGGCAGGATGACGGCCGACAGATGCCCGGCGAGGCCCAGCCGCGCCATCAGCATGTAGAGCGGGATCACTCCCATCTGCATCGGCACCATCATCGTGCCGATGCAGATGGCCAGGAGCAGGTTGGACCCTCGGAACCGCAGCTTGGCGAAGGCGAATCCGGCCAGGGTGCACAGCGCCACGGTGCCCAGGGTGACCACGCTGGAGACCACCAGTGAGTTGAGGAGTCCCTTGTTCAGCGGTGCGATCGCGAGAGCCGCCTTGATGTTGGAGAACAGCGACGTGCTGGGCACCCACGGCGGGTTCGCCGAGGACATCTCGGCGTTGGTGTGTGAGGCCATCACGATCGTGTAGTAGAGGGGAAAGACCGAACCCAGGGTGACCAGCGAGATCACCAGGTAGGTGACCCACCCGGCATCGTGCTGCCCCGTGTCCCGGGGCGGCTTCACCCGGACCCGGGGCTGACCGGTCTCGGCGACGGTCATCGCAGCTCCCGGACGGTGCGCCAGCGGGCGAACAACAGGTTGGCCACGACGGCGAGCAGGATGATCACGAACATCGTCCAGGCAGTCGCGGACGCCAGACCGAGGCGGTCGTTGACCCACCCCTGCTGGTACATCAGCAGTCCGAGCGTCTGGTACTGACCTTGAGTGCCGCCGTCGGCCTTCCCGTTGTGGTACAGCAGCGGCTCACCGAAGATCTGCGCTGCGCCGATGGTCGACACCACGATCGTGAAGAGGATGGTGGGGCGTAGCCCCGGGATGGTGATGTGGACGAACTGCCGCCACCGGCTCGCCCCGTCGACCGCCGCCGCGTCGTACAGGCTCGGGTCGATCGCCTGCATGCCCGCGAGGTAGATCAGCGCGTTGTAGCCCGTCCACCGCCAGGTGATGATCGTGGACACCGCGACCTGGGCCGGCCACTTCGACCCCTGCCAGTCGACCGTCGGCAGGTGCACGAGGTGCAGCGCCCAGTTGACCAGCCCCAGCCTGGTGTCGAAGAGCTCGAGGAAGATCACCGTCGCCGCTGCCAGGCTGGTGGCGTACGGCATCAGGATCGCGACCCGGAAGAACGTCCGCCCTCGCAGCCGGTAGTTGAGGAGGTGGGCGATGCCCAGCGCCATCACCAGCTGGGGGATCGTGGAGATCACCCCGATCGTGAAGGTGTTGCGGAAGGCGTTCCAGAAGTAGGGGTTGGTGAACAGGTCGCGGTAGTTGGCCAGGCCGATCCAGGTCTGGTGGTGGTAGGTCGAGAGCCGGACGTCGTGCAGGGAGACCCAGGCCGTGTCGAGCCACGGGTAGACGCTGAAGGCGGCGAACACCAGGAAGAACGGCAGCACGTAGACGTAGCCGACCCGGCTGCCCGGCAGGCCCCCGGCCGACCGCCGCCGACGACGTGCGGGAGTGCCCGAGGCAGCCGACGGCGCGTCGAGCGCGGTGTCGGACGCAAGCGTCACGTGAGCTCCCTTCCTGGCGGATGTCGTCATTGTCCGGACCCGGCGGTCGGCGCGTCCATGAAGGAGTGAGCGGACCGTCGGGGACAGGTGCCGACGGTCCGCTCACTCACAACCTCAGCCCGTGACCTGCTTGATCGCCGAGAGCGCGTCCTGGAACGCCTGGTCGGGCGACGTGCCCTTGGTCTCCACGTTGGTCAGCTGCGTGGTCAGGGCCTGCTGGATCTGGGTGTCGTAGAGCCCGATCGGCGGGATCTTCATCTGCGAGGCGATGTCTCCGAAGATCTTGCCCACCGGGGCGTTGCTGAAGTAGGCGCTGGTGGCGCCGCTCACCGCCGGGTCTGCGGCCGCCTCGGAGTTCGACGGGAAGTGGCCTCCCTGGTTGGGCGAGGTCCACATCGTCACCTGCTGCTTCTTGGCCGACAACCACTCGACCAGGGCGATCGCTGCCGCCTTGTTCTTCGAGGCGGTGGGAACCCCCAGCCACGAGCCGCCCCAGTTGGTGGCGCCACCGGGGAGCACCGGCGCGACCTCCCACTTGCCGGCGTAGCTGTCACCAGCCTGGCCCTGGATGTAGCCCATCATCCACGTGGGGCAGGCCAGCGCGGCGAAGGCGCCGTTGGAGAACGCCTTGTTCCAGGTCGGAGAGAACTGCTCGAGGCCGGCGGTGATCTTCGCCTGCGCCGCGGTGGTCGCATAGCCCCAGGCGGCCTTCACGCCGTCACTGTTGGCGACGTCCGGCTGACCCTGGTCGTCGTCGTAGGCGTTCTTCCCCTGGTAGACGGCGGTGGAGAAGATGCTGGCCGCGCTGTCGACGAAGTGGGAGCCGGACTGCTTGGTGGCCGAGGCCTCGTACTGCTTGCCGAAGTCGATGAAGCCGTTCCAGGTCGACCAGGCACTGGCGAGCGTCTTCGGGTCACTGGGCATGCCGGCCTTCTTGAGCAGGTCACGGCGGTAGCAGATCGCCTCCGGCCCCGTGTCCGTGCCGAGACCGACGGTCTTCGCGCCGTCGGTGGTGCTGGCCAGCTGCCACTTGAACGGGAAGAACTCCGACTTGATCGCGGCCGCGTTCGGCACCGAGTTCCAGTTCACGAACTGGTCCGCGTGGTTCTGCACGACATCGGCGACGAAGCCGATCTCGATGCCCTGCACGTCGTCGAGTCCGGAGCCCGACGCGAGGCGGGTCTTGAGACGGGTCCAGTAGTCGGCCGACTGCTCGACGTCGTCCTCCTTGATCGTGATGTTGGGGCACACCTGGTGGTAGGCGTCCCACAAGCCGTTCTCCTTGAACCCCATCGTGCCGAACAGCCCGACCGTCAAGGTGGTGTCGGCGGTCGTCCCGCAGGGCCCGGTGCCGGCACCGCCGTTGGCGGCGGTGCTGCTGCTCGAACCGCAGCCGGAGATCGCCAGACTCGCGACGGTCAGGACGCCCAGCAGGGACATCCCGGCCCGACTCCCGCTTGACTTCAGACGCATGGGTCCTCCTAGACCTGATCGGCCGGGCGCGGTCGCCCCGCTCGGTGCTGCTGCTGTCGTGAGATCTGTGAGAGCGCTCTCACGCACACCGAAGGATGCTGTGACGGCCGTCACGAAGTCAAGGGAAACCGCCGAAGAAGTTTTAGGTAACCGCTTGCTCAGGCACTTTCGCGCTCCACGAGCTCGACCGGGAGGACCGTCCGGTGGGGCGGCTCGTCACCCGTCAGGCGCTCCAGGAGACGCCTGCTCATGGTGGCCCCCAGCTCCGCGATCGGCTGCCGGATCGTGGTCAGCGCCGGTCGCTGCTGGGCGGCGTCCCGGATGTCGTCGAAGCCGACCACGGCCACGTCGTCAGCACCGCGGCCGACGCTGCGCCCGTGCTCCTCGAGCGCCCGGATGGCACCGATCGCGGCGAGATCGGAGGCCGCGAACACCGCCTGCACGTCGGGCCGCCGGGCCAGGATCCGGGTCATCGCGGCATGTCCACCCTGGGAGGTGAACTCACCCGCGGCCACCAGGCCCTCGTCGTACGCGCGGCCGGACGCCTCGAGAGCGAGCCGGTAGCCCGCGAGACGGTCCTGCCCTGCACACATGTCCTGCGGGCCGGCGACCGTGGCGACGACGTCGCGCCCGGTCGCGAGGAGGAACCTGGTGGCCATCTCGGCGCCGCCCGTGTTGTCGGCATCCACGTAGAACAGTGACTCGTCGCCGCTCAACGGGCGACCGCTGAGCACTGTCGGCACACCCAGCGCCTCCAGCTGCTGGGGCAGCTGGTCCTGTCCGTGCAGGGACAGCAGCAGGACGCCGTCGACGTGCCCTCCGCCGGCGTAGGCGAGGAACTGCGCATGGTCCTCACGCCGCGACGTCACCGTGAAGACCAGCTGGAGCCCTGCGGCGGCGACAGCCCCCTGGGCGCTGCGGAGCATCCCGAGGAAGAACGGGTCGGTGAACATCCGCTCCTCCGACTCGTCGACCAGGAACGCCACGGAGTCGCTGCGCCCCGTGACCAGAGCCCGGGCGGCCTTGTTCGGCATGTACGAGATCTCCGCAGCCGCCGCCTGCACGGCCTGCCGCGCCTCGTCGCTGACGTTCGACTGGCCACGCAGCACCCGACTGGCGGTCGCGCGCGACACCCCGGCGCGGGCCGCGACCTCCTCGAGCGTGGGCGCCGGTCGCGCTCGCGAGGGACTTCGCGGCGGCTGGGACACGGCGGAAGTGTGGCACGGCAGGCGCACGACTGCACTGGCGTGACCCCTCGCTACGCTGCTGGGGTGAGCGCTGCTGTTCCCTCCACCGCCGCGGCGGGCCCCGAGTTCCACTACTCCGACCTGCTGCCGATCGGCGCCGACGAGACGCCGTACCGGCTGCTGACCACCGAGGGTGTCACCGCCTTAGAGGCGGGCGGTCGGACCTTCCTCGAGGTCGAGCCCGAGGCGATCCGGCGGCTGACCGCCGAGGCGATGCACGACATCGCGCACTACCTGCGCCCGGCACACCTGGCCCAGCTGCGCCGGATCATCGACGACCCCGAGGCCAGCGCCAACGACCGGTTCGTGGCCCTCGACCTGCTCAAGAACGTCAACATCTCCGCCGGCGGCGTGCTCCCGATGTGCCAGGACACGGGCACCGCGATCGTGATGGGCAAGAAGTCCGAGGGCGTGCTGACCGGCGCCGACGACGGCGAGGCGATCAGCCAGGGCGTGTACGACGCCTACACGAAGCTCAACCTGCGCTACTCCCAGCTCGCGCCCCTGACGATGTGGGAGGAGAGGAACACCGGCACCAACCTGCCCGCACAGATCGAGCTCTACTCGACCCCGTCGCACGACGGGACGCCGGAGTACAAGTTCCTCTTCATGGCCAAGGGCGGTGGTTCGGCGAACAAGTCGTTCCTCTACCAAGAGACCAAGGCGGTGCTGAACCCCGCGCGGATGCTGGCCTTCCTCGACGAGAAGATCCGCTCGCTCGGCACGGCCGCATGCCCGCCGTACCACCTCGCCGTGGTGATCGGCGGCACCAGCGCGGAGTTCGCCCTGAAGACCGCGAAGTACGCGTCGGCGCACTACCTCGACAACCTGCCGACCTCGGGATCCCTGTCGGCGCACGGCTTCCGCGACCTCGAGCTGGAAGAAGAGGTCTTCAAGCTGACTCAAGGTTTCGGGATCGGCGCGCAGTTCGGTGGCAAGTACTTCTGCCACGACGTGCGGGTGGTCCGGCTGCCCCGGCACGGAGCGTCGTGCCCGGTCGCGATCGCGGTCAGCTGCTCCGCGGACCGGCAGGCCCTGGGCAAGATCACCGCCGACGGGGTGTTCCTCGAGCAGCTCGAGACCGACCCGGCGTCGTACCTACCCGAGACCACCGACGAGCACCTGGACGACGACGTCGTGCGGATCGACCTCAACCGGCCGATGGCCGAGATCCTGGCCGAGCTGACGAAGTACCCCGTGAAGACCCGCCTCTCACTGTCCGGGCCCCTCGTGGTCGCCCGCGACATCGCGCACGCCAAGATCCAGGAGCGGCTCGACGCCGGCGAGGAGATGCCGTCGTACCTCAAGGACATGGCCGTCTACTACGCCGGCCCCGCGAAGACCCCCGAGGGCTATGCGAGCGGGTCCTTCGGGCCGACCACCGCGGGTCGGATGGACTCCTACGTCCGCACGTTCCAGGCGGCCGGCGGGTCACTGGTGATGCTGGCCAAGGGCAACCGCAGCAAGCAGGTCACCGAGGCCTGCGCCGAGCACGGCGGGTTCTACCTCGGCTCGATCGGCGGCCCCGCCGCCCGGCTCGCGCAGGACTGCATCACCTCGGTGGAGGTGCTGGAGTATCCCGAGCTCGGGATGGAGGCGGTCTGGAAGATCGAGGTGGTCGACTTCCCGGCGTTCATCGTGGTCGACGACAAGGGCAACGACTTCTTCACCGACCCGTCGGGCGCCGTCACCGTGCCTCTCGCGGGGATCCGGGTCCGATCTCAGGAGAGCTGACCGGGGTCGATCCCCGCGTCGGCAGCGAGCCCGCGCGCTGCCGCCACGAGCCCGTGGCCGAGCCGGTGCGCAGGGGGACCGATCCGGTCCTGGTGGCTGCCCCCGACGTGGATCCTGAGGTCGGGTGCCGCCGCGGTCAGTGCGGCCACGGTGTCGCGGACGGCCGGCACGTCCTCGGCTGTCGGCACGCCGAGCACCACGTGCCCGACCGAGGCAGCGGCCGCTGCCACGACCCAGCTGTCGGAGGGCACGTCGGCACCGATGTAGACGACCTCCACCCCGCTGCGCCGCAGCAGGGCGGCGAAGCTGAGCACGCCGAGCTCGTGGCGGGACGCACGGGACAGACCGACCAGCACCCGCGGAGCGCCTGGTTGCGGCTCGGCCTCGTCGAAGACGCGCGCGACGTAGCGCTGCACCCCGGCCGAGACGAAGTGCTCACCCGCCACCGATCCTCTGCCGGCCGCCCAGGCCTCGCCGAGGCGGGTCAGGGCGGGCATCAGCCAGTCCTCGACCAGGGTCTCGAACGGCGCGGAGGCGAAGGCCCGGCCGAGCTCGGTCTCCAACCGGACCGGGTCGAGGTCCGCGGCCAGGGAGACCAGCAGGTCCAGCGGGCCGTGCGGAGCGGGTACGGCGTTGCCGACCGTGGCGGTGCCCGACTTCACCTGCTCGGCAGCCAGCCGCGGGGACCAGCCGGCCGCCACCAGCGCGCTCATCGCCGAGAGCCGGCCGAGCGCGGCATCGTCGTACATCCGGTAGCCGGCGTCGCTGCGCTGGGGGTCGACCACGTGATAGCGGCGTTCCCACATCCTCAGCGTGTCCGGGGCGATCCCGGTGAGCCGGGCGGCGTGCTGGACGGAGTACACGGAGGGACACTCTAGCGCTTACCTGGGACAAAGGCTGGACAAAACCCGGGACAGTCGGCAGACTTCCTCGCACCGACCTACGACAAACTTTGGACAAAGGAGTCACCATGCGAACCCGTCTCGCTACCCTCGCCGCTCTCGGCGCAGCCGTGGCCACCGTCGCCCTCCCCGCGCACGCCTCCGCGAGGCCGGCCGGCAAGCCCGATGTCGCGTGCATGCACGCGGGGATCAAGACCCTTCAGAGCGCCGGCCTCCTCGACGACGTGGCCCGGGGCGGGCTGCCGATCGCCACCGCGGTCGCCCTGGGCGTCACCCCCCGGGCCGGCACCGATGTCTCGGCCCTCCCGGACCCGCTCCCGCTGAGCGTGGTGCTGGCCGACCACCGGGCCGGAAGCAGCAGCCTGTTCGTCTACCCCTGGTGCTGATGCCGTCCTGATCCACCCGACACCGCCGTGGCGGCCGCTCCCAGCCCCGAACCGGGAGCGGCCCCACGGCGGCCTCCGTGTCGGCCCGATCGGGGCGCGGCCCGACGCTCGTGGGCGGAGTCGTCAGGGTTCAGACGGAGGCACCCAGCGGCGGCCGGAGCGAGGCCTGCCGACGCTGGTCGAGGGGCGAGGTACGGCGGTCGAGGCGGCCGTCGAGCAGCGTCAGCGCCCGCTCGGCCTGGCCGTCGCTGACCAGGCAGAACAGCAGCGTCTCCTCGACGATCTCGCGCTGGGCGGCCGAGCCACCCACCCGCGGGAGACCAGGGAGGACGTCGGCGAGCAGCCGCGCGGCCCGGCCCCACTCCTGCTCCCCGGCGGCGAGCAGGGCGTCGCAGACCGTCGCCACCGTGGTCCGGGTGGTCAGCTCCGAGGAGCCCTGGCACTCGTCGCGGAGCCGGGCCAGTCTCGGCAGGTCACCGGCCGCGGCGAGGGCGACGGCCGCATGGAGCGCGACGAAGGGCGTCTCCGGGTGGTCGACGAGGTCGGGGCCGGCGGCCTCGATCACGCACTCCACCGGCGGCGGCGCGGCCTCGCCCGGGAACGCCGTACATCCCGCGGCGGCGTCCCAGCCCGCGGTCGTCACGGTCCAGCGCCAGAGCAGTGAGGCGGAGTCGATCAGGGCGCGGACCCCGGTGACCGTCGGCGGCGCCAGCTGGGAGTAGTACCGCTGCCGCACCGCCTCGGTGTCGCCGAGCGCGAGCTCGTGCAGGGCGGCGTGCCACGAGAAGTGCGCCCGATGGCTGGCCGCGCGCCCGCTCTCGGTCACCCAGTGGTCGAGCCAGGCCCGGCCGGCGTCGTGCTTGCCGGTCTCGTAGAGCACGTGCGTCTGGGCGTGTACGGCGTGCCCGGAGGTCGGCTCGCACGACAGGGCGCTCTCCGCCAGCAGCCCCGCCTCGTCGAGCCGGAACTGGTCCTGCCGGGTGAACGCGAGCAGGGAGATGTACCACCAGTGGTCGCCGTAGGCCGGCGCGAGCCCCTCGACCAGCTCCCAGGCCTCCTGCTGGAGGTCGGTGACGCCGGAGAACGCGATCGTCGGCACGGCTGCCGAGACGGCGAGCACGTCGCGCGGGTGCCGGGCGATGTGGCTCATCAGCGCGGTGGCCCCGGAGCGGCGGACGTCTTCGACCCGGCGGCCGACGACGTCGACCAGGCTGCGCTCACGCTCGTCGGCGCGGGCCCGGGCCGCCGTGCGCGCGGCCTCCAGCGAGGCCCGGACATCGACGTCGGCGCCGGCCTCGTGGCCGAGCATCGCCAGGGCGGCGTGCGCCACCGCGAAGCCGGGGTCGAGCGCGACCGCCTCGAGCAGCAGCTGCTCCCCACCCGACTGGAGCCGCATCACGCGTTCGAGGCCGGCGTTGTAGGAGGCGGCGGCCTCGGCCGTGGTCGACAGCGGCAGCCCGAGCGGGTCCCGCGGGCGGGCCCGGGGGTGGTGCCCACCGACCAGGCGGCCGTCGGCCAGCCGCCGGGGCAGCGGAGCCACCTCGTCGAGCACCGCGCCGGCCAGCTGGGCGGCCTGCGTCCGGATCTCGGGGACCGCCGTCGACTCCCACAGCTCGCCGCGGCGCAGCGCGCCCAGGGTCCAGATCGGTGCCTCGGTGGTGCCGGTGGAGTCGCGCAGCCGACCGTCGACGGTGACCAGCCCGAGCCCGGCGGTGCCGGTCCGCGCCAGGGCCACCCCACCGCGGGTCGTCAGCAGGGCGTCGACGAGCGGGTCCACCCCGGGGACGATCGCCGCGCTGGTGCCGGTGCAGTTGACCACCCAGCCCACGTCGCGGGCGGTGCCGTCGGACAGCGTGACCCGGAGCCCACCGCCGGTCAGCGGCTCGGCGGCCACCACCTCGGCCGGGACGCGGGTGAGCCGTTCAGCGGCCTCGAGCGCGGCAAGGAGGTCCGCCGACGTCGGCGGCATGCGGTGGCGGAGACGACCCCAGGCACCGGCGTCGGTGCGGATGAACTCCTCGCGATCGGCTTCGTCGAGCCGCTGCCACAGCGCCTGGACGACCGTGCGCAGGCCGTCGGCGCCCGGCCGCCAGTCACCCGTCGCGCGCTGGACCCGGGCGAGATGGTCGGCGGCGCGCACGCGGTAGTCGGCGAGCGTGCGGCCCCAGTCGTCGATCTCGGGGATCGCGGCCAGCTGCACCTCGTCGGCGTGCCGCCGGGGCAGCTCCCCGCCGCGAGAGACCGCGTGCAGGCGTCGGTCGGGGCGCGAGTCGTCGCCGCTCAGGGACAGCACGACGTCGACCATCGTGAGGCCGGTGCCGACGAGCAGCACGTCCGGCGGGCCGGCCGCGGCACGTCGTACGACGTCGAGCGCACCGGGGGCCCAGGGGTCCGGCACGAAGAACGCCGAGTCGCGCAGCGCTCCGGGTGCCCACCCGACACCGGGGCTGCGTTCGCCGGTCGCCAGCACCACGGCATCGGCGCGGACCTCGGCACCGTCGCCGGTCTCGACGCTGAGCCCCTCGCCGACCCGGCGGATCCCGACGGCACGAACCCGCTCGTGCTTGAGCCCGAGCGGTACGTCGTCACCGAAGGCGGCGCCGAGGGTCTCGTCGAGGTAGCGCCCGAACTGCTCCCGGGGCGCGAACACACCCGGCTCGGGCCGCAGGTCGGGATGGGCCCGGGCACGCCAGGCGACGAAGTGGCCGGGGTCCTCCGGCAGGGCGCTCATCCCGCTCGCCGGGACGTTGAGCAGGTGGCGGGCGTCGGTGGTGCCGAAGGCGGTCCCGCGCGCGCGGTACGGCGCGGGGTCGAGCAGGGTCACGTCGAGCGCGGTGCCACGACGGCGGGCCCGGCGTGCCAGGTGCAGCGTCGAGAGGCTGCCGGCCGCGCCGGCGCCGATCACCACGACGTGCGGCGTGGGTCGACCCCCCGACATCTCAGCCATCAGGACCCTCTCTCGCTGGCGGCCGGCTCCCGGGCGAGCCAGCCATTCTCTACTTATCTACTCTACTTTGACCGGTGGCACCAACTCCCGGACGCGCCGGGGATGCTCCGCACCTTACGGTTGCTCCATGGGGTACGACGAGGTGGCGCGCAGCGTGACCGAGCGAGGCGAGCTGGTGCTGCGGCGCCGGACCGGCACCGACGGCCCGGCCGTGCTCGAGCTCCGTGCCAACGGCGTCTTCGTCATGGACACCGCCGAGCACAGCTCCGAGCAGGCCCTGGCCGACGCTGCGCTGGCCTCCGTCGAGCAGCCACGACGCGTGCTGGTGGGCGGGCTCGGGCTGGGCTTCACCCTGGACCGGGTGCTCGGCGACTGGCGCGTCGAGCACTGCGACGTCGTCGAGATCGAGCCCGCCCTGGTCGAGTGGATGCGCGACGGCACGGTCCCCCACGGCCGGCAGCTCCTGGCCGACCGCCGGGCCCGGGTGATCGTGGCCGACGTGGCGACCGCGGTCGCCGAGGCCGGCCCGGCGTCCTACGACGTGGTCCTGCTCGACGTCGACAACGGCCCGGGTC
Source organism: Nocardioides cynanchi (assembly GCF_008761635.1). Taxonomy (NCBI): domain Bacteria; kingdom Bacillati; phylum Actinomycetota; class Actinomycetes; order Propionibacteriales; family Nocardioidaceae; genus Nocardioides; species Nocardioides cynanchi. The sequence continues at coordinate 3,861,559 of NZ_CP044344.1, read as the reverse complement.
AGCTCGTGCACGACGCCAACGCCGCGTTGTACGACGTGCCGTTCCTGCACGTCGTCCGCCGCACCCTCGCCCCCGGCGGCGCCCTGGTGGTGTGGTCGGCGGGACCAGCCCCGCAGCTGCTCGCGGACCTCGAGGCCAGCTTCGGCCACGCCGAGGAGCAGACCCACGAGGTGCGGCTCCAGGAACGCGACGAGCACTACTGGCTCTACGTCGCTCGGCCCGCCGCCGGCCGGCCCGAGGCGTCCGCGGCCGGGTAGCGTCGAGGCCATGAGCCCGGACTCCCAGACCCGTGTCGAGCACGACTCGATGGGCGACGTCGAGGTGCCGGTCGCGGCCCTCTGGCGGGCCCAGACGCAGCGCGCCGTCGACAACTTCCCGATCAGCGGTCGCCCGCTCGACCCGCCGCTGATCCAGGCGCTCGCCCGGATCAAGGCCGCCGCGGCGAGGACCAACGCCGACCTCGGCGTCGTCACCCCGGCCCAGCGCGACGCGATCGTGGCCGCGGTCGAGGAGATCACCGCGGGGGAGCACGACGACCAGTTCCCGATCGACGTCTTCCAGACCGGGTCCGGCACCAGCACCAACATGAACGTCAACGAGGTCGTCTCGACGCTCACCGCACGCGCCGGCGTGGAGTGCCACCCCAACGACGTGGTCAACGCAGGGCAGTCCTCCAACGACACCTTCCCGAGCGCGATCCACGTCGCCGCGGCGCTGGCCTCGAGGGGGCTCGACGAGGCGGTCGCGGTCCTGGCCGCCGCCCTGACGGCCAAGGCCGAGCAGTACGCCGACGCCGTGAAGTCCGGACGGACCCACCTGATGGACGCCACCCCGGTGACCCTCGGCCAGGAGCTCGGCGGCTACGCCGCCACCGCGTCGTACGCCCGGGAGCGACTGGCCGGGGTGCTCCCCCGGGTCCGCGAGCTGCCCCTGGGCGGCACCGCCGTCGGCACCGGCATCAACACCCCGCCCTCGTTCGCCGCGACCACGATCACCCACCTGTCCGACGAGACCGGCGAGGCGTTCACCGAGGCCCGCAACCACTTCGAGGCCCAGGGCACCCAGGACTCCCTGGTGGAGCTGAGCGGGGTCCTCCGGACCTACGCCGTGGGGCTGGTCAAGATCTGCAACGACCTGCGCTGGATGGGCAGCGGCCCCACCGCCGGGCTGGCGGAGATCCACCTGCAGGACCTCCAGCCCGGTTCCAGCATCATGCCGGGCAAGGTCAACCCGGTGATCCCCGAGGCCACCCTCCAGGTCTGTGCCCAGGTGATCGGCAACGACGCCGCGATCACGTTCGCCGGCGCCTCGGGCAGCTTCGAGCTCAACGTGATGCTGCCGGTGATCGCCCGCAACCTGCTCGAGTCGATCGGCCTGCTGACCAACGCCTCACGACTGCTCGCCCGCTGCGTCGACGGCATCACCGCGGACGTCGACCGGATGCGCGCCTACGCCGAGTCGTCGCCGAGCATCGTGACGCCGTTGAACAAGTACGTCGGCTACGAGGCCGCGGCCGCGATCGCGAAGAAGGCGCTGGCCGACGGGGCCACGATCCGGCAGACAGTGCTCGACCTCGGCTACGTCGAGCGCGGCGAGCTCACCGAGCAGCAGCTGGACGAGGCACTCGACGTCGACGGGATGACCCACCCGTGAGGACGACGTACGTGATCACCGGCGGCAGCGACGGCATCGGCCTGGAGTGCGCGAGCCAGCTCGCCGCGGCCGAGCCGGACTGCAGGCTGGTCCTGGTCGGCCGGAACCCCGACAAGACGGCGACGGCCGTGGGCCGGATCCGGGCCGAGCAGCCGGGATGCCGCGTCGACTCGTTGCTCTGCGACTTCGCCGACCAGGCCGCCGTACGCCGGCTGGCCGAGGACCTGCTCCTGACCTGCGACCGCATCGACGTCCTGGTGAACAACGCCGGCACCGTCTTCTCCCGACGGACCGAGATCGCCGACGGCATCGAGGCGACGTTCGCGGTCAACCACCTCGGGGGCTTCCTGCTGACCGAGCTGCTGCGAGAGCGCCTGGTCGAGAGCGCGCCGGCCCGGGTGGTGTTCACGTCCTCGGAGGCCCACTTCTCCGGGACCATGGACTTCGACGACCTGGGCTTCGAGCACGGCTACTCGATCATGCGGGCCTACGGCCGCTCCAAGCTCGCCAACGTGATGACCGCCCGGCTGCTGGCCCGCCGCCTCGAGGGCACCGGCGTCACCGTGACCTCGCTGCACCCCGGCGCGATCGCCACCAACATCTGGAGCGGTGCGCCGTGGTTCGCCCAGCCCGTGCTCGCGGTGCTGAAGCGGTGGAAGATGGAGAGCCCCGAGGTCGGCGGCTCGCGGCTGGCCTACCTCGCACGCAGTGCCGAGGTCGAGGGCAGCAGCGGTGGCTACTACCAGCGCAACCGCCTCCGCGAGCCCTCCGCGCTGGCCCGCGACGACGACCTGGGCGAGAGGTTGTACGACGTCAGCTCGCGGCTCGTGGGTCTGGGCGGGGCCGGCTGAGTCAGCCGGTCCCGCCCAGCACTCTGATCAGCGCTTGCTGAGCCGCACCTTGTGGGTGAGAGCGGCGGAGGTGTTGCCCACCTGGTCGGTCGCCTTGACCTTGTAGACCAGGACACCCTTGCGGAGCCCGACGAGCTTGCCGGCCCAGGCGTGCGACGCGGACGTCGTCATCGAGAGAGCACCGGTCTTCGCGAACGCCTTGGCCTTGGTGGCTGCCTTGACCCAGGTCTTCGTGGTGCGCTGGTAGGCGAACCACGCGGTGCCGCGCTTCTCCACGGCGCGCAGCGAGACCTTCTTGACGCCGACTCCCGCGTCGTTGGCGGTCCCACGCAGCGTCTTCCACGCCCTGACGGAGTGCAGCGACGCCGGCAGGAGCAGCTTCAGCACCGGCGCCGCGGAGTCCGTGGTGACGGTGACGGCGGAGGAGCTGATCGGGCTGGTCGCGTTGTGGGCCTCGTCGGTGAGCGTCACCATCGGCGTGAACGAACCCGCCTTCGTGTAGACGTGCGTCACGCTGGTCGCGCCGGTCCAGTCGGTCGGCGCCGAGCCGTCGCCCCAGTCCACCGACTTGGTGATGTGGTCAGCGGGGCTGTAGTCGTCGCCGAGCGTCGCCTGGGTGACCGTGACGGTCGTGAAGGCGGTCCAGGCGTTGTGCGGCGTGGCGTCGAAGGTGCCGGTCGGGGCGGTGACGTCGTCGATGACGACGGCCGGCGCCTCCACCGAGCTCGAGTTCTGTGCGGCGTCCTTCAACGTCACGGTGGGGACGAACCGCCTCGTGGTCGCCGACGCCGACGAGTAGGTGTGCTGCAGGGAGTCGGTCGGGAAGCCGCTGCCGGCGGGCCAGGACTGCGTGGGCGAACCGTCGCCCCAGTCCACCGTGCGGGTGACCTGCGAGATCGGCGAGTCGTCGGTGAGCGAGGCCTCGGTGAGCGTCGCGACCTTCGTGGCGTTGACCCAGGTCGTGGTGAAGCTGCCCTGGGGAGCCGTGACGTCGGCCAGGTGCACCGTGACCCTGCTCGTGGAGCCCTTGCGGTGGTTCGCGACCGGAGTCACGGCGAGGCTGGCGTCCCCGGGGGACGAGGTCACGGTGGGATTCCACGTCGTGGTCGTGATCGTCGCCGAGGCCAGGGTGGCGCCGCCCTTCGTCAGGGCCACCCGGTACTTCGTGGCGCTGGCCGCCGGGTCCCAGCTGGAGGTGACGAGGTAGGTACCGCTGACAGGCCCGGGAGCGGCCGAACCGGTCAGGTTCGTGACTCCGCCCGGTCGTGTGGGCTTGGCTTCCGCGCTCGCGGCGCCGAAGGCACCGATCAGCAGGCTGGCGGTGAGGCCGCCTGCGAGCACGCGGAACGTACTGGCGACGTTCATCTGATCCCCTAGTGACAACCGACTCCCCCGAGCCGGGCCTCGATCTGAGGCACCTCGCATTGAATCCCTTCCGAGGCTGGCGCCGTGGAAGATTCACGAGAGTGTTGACGAAATGCGGCGTCACAGCGTGGATTCCGTACGTTCGGTCAGCCAGGACTAGTGGATCCGCACCAGCCGGTGCCTCCACCCGACGGCCGGGTGCAGCCTGCGGGCGCGCTCCGGCGACGGACCACGCGGGGGTGGATCAGTACCAGCCGTGGCCCTGCTTGAAGCCCCAGGCGCCGCACGGCGAGCCGTAGCGCTCCTGGATGTAGCCCAGGCCCCACTTGATCTGGGTGACCGGGTTGGTGCGCCAGTCGGCGCCGGAGGTGGCCATCTTGGAGCCGGGCAGCGACTGCGGGATGCCGTAGGCGCCGGACGACGCGTTCTCGGCGTTCACCCGCCAGCCGCTCTCAGCCATCCACAGCGGGACCAGGCACGACATCTCCGAGGAGGACCACCCGTACGACGACAGGAGCGCATCGGCGATCGCCTGCGGGTCCTGCGCGGACAGGCTCTGCTGGCCGCTGACGGCCGGGCCGGAGCTCAGGCCGAGGGCCGCCTGCTTGGCCGGGTCGCGGCTGGCGCGACGGTCGAACGAGCGCGAGACCGGGGCGCTGCGCTGGACGGTGGTGCTCCGCGTCAGATCGGTGCTCGCCGCGCCGCTGCCGGCGCCCCTCGCGGAGACCGGGGAGATCGCGTCGGCCAAGGGCACCGCACCGTGTGGCGCGTGCACGACACCGGCGGCCACGGCGACGCCGGTGGCGGTCATCGCCAGGCCGCTCAGGGCGAACGACGTGCGCACCCCCCGACGGGCCGACCTGCTCCGCTTGTCGGCGACGCGCCGCGAGCCGGCGAAGGCCGACGGCAGCGCGGGCGCGGGCGCGGCGCGGTGCTTGGGGACGTACTGGTCAGAAGGCACAGAGAAAACCCGGGGGTAGACGACTCAAGACAAGGACATCGCCGTCGGGGTCCGAGACCACACCCGGTCGGCGATGAACTGCCTGCCACCCTGCATGACATCGGGGAGGGGTGCAAACCGAACGACCCAGAAAGTGACGAAAGTCCGCGAGAAAGTGACCTCTCCTGTCACACGAGTCACGCTCGTGCACACGTGCCACAGCCGATGGTGCGGGGGATCACGAAATGGTCACGGGCGGGACCGCAGCGCGGCCCCGCCCGTGCCTGGGTCAGAGGGTGACGTTCTCCAGCATCTCGGTGACCAGGGCCGCGATCGGAGAGCGCTCCGAGCGGGTCAGGGTGACGTGGGCGAACAGCGGATGGCCCTTGAGCTTCTCGACCACGGCGACGACGCCGTCGTGGCGGCCCACCCGCAGGTTGTCGCGCTGGGCCACGTCGTGGGTCAGCACCACCTTGGAGTTCGCACCGATCCGGGACAGGACCGTGAGCAGGACGTTGCGCTCCAGCGACTGGGCCTCGTCGACGATCACGAAGGCATCGTGCAGCGAGCGGCCCCGGATGTGCGTCAGCGGCATTACCTCGAGCATGCCGCGGTCGAGGATCTCCTCGATCACCTCGCGCGACGTGACCGACCCGAGGGTGTCGAAGACCGCCTGCGCCCAGGGGGACATTTTCTCGGACTCCGAGCCGGGCAGGTAGCCGAGCTCCTGGCCGCCGACGGCGAACAGCGGCCGGAACACCACGACCTTCTGGTGCTGCCGACGCTCGAGCGCCGCCTCGAGGCCCGCGCACAGGGCCAGCGCCGACTTACCGGTGCCGGCGCGGCCGCCGAGGGAGACGATCCCGACCTCCGGGTCGAGCAGCATCTCCAGGGCGATCCGCTGCTCGGCCGAGCGGCCGTGGATGCCGAACGCCTCACGGTCACCACGCACCAGGTGCACGTGCTTGTCGGGACCGACCCGGCCCAGCGCCGTACCCCGGTCGGAGAGCAGCACCAGGCCGGTGTGGCAGGGCAGCTCGCGGGCCTGCTCGACGTCGGCCCAGCCGTCGTCGTAGAGCTCGTCGAGGACCGCCGAGCCGATCTCGAGCTCGGCCATCCCGCTGTAGCCGGGGTCGGAGTCGCCGTAGGTCTCGCCGTGGTACTCCTCGGCGCGCAGCCCGACGGCGGAGGCCTTGATCCGCATCGGGAGGTCCTTGGAGACCAGGGTGACGTGGTGGCTCTCGTTGGCGAGGTTGCGGGCCACGGCGAGGATCCGGGTGTCGTTGTCACCGAGGCGGAAACCCGAGGGCAGCGACGCGGGGTCGGTGTGGTTCAGCTCGACCCGGATGGACCCGCCCTCCTCCCCGACCGGCACCGGCTCGTCGAGGCGGCCGTGCGTGATCCGCAGCTCGTCGAGGGCCCGCAACGCGGTCCGGGCGAAGAAGCCGAGCTCGGGGTGGTGGCGCTTGGCCTCCAGCTCGGTGATCACCACGACGGGCAGGACGACCTCGTGCTCGGCGAACCGGCGCATCGCGCCGGGGTCCGACAGCAAGACGCTGGTGTCGAGCACGAAGGTACGGGTCGAGTGCTTCTTCTGCGACGGCACCGAACACCCCTCACCGGACCGCGCAGGGCACTCCTTGCCCGGTCCGCTTTGATCAGCTGACGGACCGGGAAGGGTCTCGAGGGTCGAAGTGCCGACCCCCTCGGTAGCGCGCTCCCGCGCCACCGCGCGGTGGCAGCCACCGCGTTGTCTGGTCGTGGATGGTCACGAACGAGCCTCCCGATGCGGCGGGCCTTCCCCGGCTCGCCGACGAACCGAACGTACGCCGCCGTCCCGGCGATTCCGGGCCGACACGCACGAACGCGGGGTGAAGAGCAGGCGACCGGGACGGGCGTCGATCAGCCGCCGAACCGGCGCTCCCGCTGGGCGTAGGCCCGGATCGCCCGCAGGAAGTCGACCTTGCGGAAGTCGGGCCAGTAGGCCTCGCAGAAGTAGAACTCGCTCTGGGCGCTCTGCCAGAGCAGGAACCCTCCGAGCCGCTGCTCACCCGAGGTGCGGATCACCAGGTCGGGGTCGGGCTGGCCCTTGGTGTAGAGGTGCTCGGCGATGTGGTCGACGTCGATCACCTCGGCCAGCTCCTCGAGGCTGGTACCGCGCTCGGCGTGCTCCTGGAGCAGGGAGCGCACGGCGTCGGCGATCTCGCGTCGCCCGCCGTAGGGGACCGCGATGTTGACCAGGAGGCCGTCGACGTCGCGGGTCGCCTCCTCGGCCTCCTTCAGCCGCGCCGACAGGGCGGCCGGCAGCAGGTCGAGGGCCCCCACCGGGTGGATCCGCCAGCGGTGCTGGGCCGCGAGCGCGTCCACGGCGTCGCCGATCACGGTGAGCAGGGCCTCGAGCTGACCGGGCGGCCGGTTGAGGTTGTCGGTCGAGAGCAGCCACAGCGTGACGACCTCGACGCCGACCTCCTCGCTCCACTGGAGCAGCGGCTCGATGTTCGCCGCACCCGCGCGGTAGCCGTGCGTCGGGTCTCCGCCGACCCCTTTGGCCCAGCGCCGGTTGCCGTCGAGCATGACCCCGATGTGCTTCGGGATGCGCTCCCGGGGCAGCGCCTTGACCATCCGCGCCTCGTAGGCGGGGTACAGCAGCCGACGTACCTGCTCCTTGAGCTCGGGGATCACGGCCACCGAACGATGGTAACGGTCTCGCTCCAACCTCGGCTTCCATGCTTGGGCTGCCCGCGCGGCGGGTACGGTCTCGTTATGAACGACTCACTCCGCGTCGGCCTGGACTCCCTGGCCCAACAGGTCGCGGAGCAGGTCGCGGAGGTCAAGCCCCATCTGCGTGGCTGGCTGCACCTGGCCACCGCCCCGTTGACGCTCGCCGCGGGGATCGTCCTGGTGGCGCTGTCGCCCACGGCCACCACCCGCTGGGGCTCGGCGGTGTACGTCGCCTCGGCCGTCCTCCTCTTCTCGACCTCCGCGGTCTACCACCGCGGTCACTGGTCGCCCCGAGTCGGCGGCGTGCTGCGACGCTTCGACCACGCCAACATCTTCTTGCTGATCGCCGGCTCCTACACGCCGTTCACCCTGATGCTGCTGACCGGCACCGACCGGATCGTGATGCTCACGCTGGTGTGGTCCGGAGCCCTGCTCGGTGTCGCCTTCCGCGTGCTCTGGATCGGCGCACCGCGATGGCTGCACACCCCCGTCTACATGGCGCTCGGCTGCGCAGCGGTCTTCTTCCTTCCGCAGTTCACCCGCGGCGCCGAGCGTCTCGGAGTCGGCCTCGGGATCACGATCATGGTGCTGATCGCCGTCGGCGGGGCGCTCTACCTCACCGGTGGCGTGGTCTACGGCTTCCGCCGGCCCGACCCGTGGCCCCGCTTCTTCGGCTTCCACGAGGTCTTCCACTCGCTGACGATCATGGCCTTCGCGGCCCACTACGTCGGCGTCTCGCTGGCGACGTACTCCCTGCGCTGACCCGCCGGGCCTGCCGTCGTACGACGTGTGCTCGCTCACGTCCGGGAACATCCGGGCGTCGCGACACGTCACACCTGTCGTATGTCTGACGCGACCTCCTCCACCCCGTCCTACCCGACCGTCGTCGCCGGTGCGGTGGCTGCAGCGACCGCAACGGCGCTGTCCTACCAGCTGGGCCTGGTCGGCACGATCCTCGGCGCCGCCGTCGCCAGCGTGATCAGCGCGGTGGTGACGCAGTCGCTCGGGAGCTGGATCGCCCGGCTGCACGGCGCCACCCGGGCCCGCGACCCGCTGCCGTTCCAGCGGCTGGTGGTAGGAGTCGTGGCGGTCGGCCTGGTGGTGTACGCCTTCCACACCGGGCTGGACCTGGTCACCCGCGGCCTCCCCCAGGACGGGTTCGCTGCGCGGCTGCTGACCTCGAACGGTCTCGGCTGAGCCGCTCGGTCAGCCCGCAGCCGGGACGGTCGTCGGCACCCGCACCACGAACGTCGTGCCCTGGCCCTGGACCGAGTGCACCTCGATCGAGCCGCCGAGCCTGGCCAGGATCCGCTGCGAGATGGCCAGTCCCATGCCGCTCCCCGGCACCCCGCGGGCGAGCGGGTCGCTCGACCGGCTGAACATGTCGAAGACCGTGCTCTGCTCGTCCTCGGGGATCCCGATGCCATCGTCGGAGCACGAGAACACCACGACGTCGCCGACCTGGCTGAGCGACAACCGGACCCGGCCGCCCGGGAGGCTGAACTTCACCGCGTTGGCCACGAGGTTCACCAGCACCCGCGAGAGGGCGTCCACGTCGAGCGGGACCACCAGCTCGGCGGGCGCGTCGACGTCGAAGCCGATCCCGCGCAGCTGAGCCTCGGGCTCGGCGTGCCGGCAGGCGTCGCGCAGGACCACCGCGAGGTCGCCCTCGCTGTGCGCGCCTCCGATCAACCCCTCCTCGGCCCGGGCCAGGGCCAGCAGGTCGTCCACCAGACCGGAGAGCCGCAGCGCACTGCGCCGGATGGCATCGACGGGGTGGTGGCTGGCGTCCTCCGGGCGCGTGCCGGAGGCCAGCAGCTCGGTGTTGAGGGTGATCGCGGTCAGCGGGGTCTTCAGGTCGTGGGTGATCGACACCACGAGCTCGCGGCGGTAGGCGTCGAGCTCGCGCAGCTCCTCGACCAGCGCCCGGTCACGCCTGCGCCCCTCCAGATGGCCCACGACCGTGGCCATCTGCCGCCCCAGACGTCGTACGACGTCCCGCTCGGCGAGGGTCCAGGGCCGGTCCTCCCCACGCAGGATCAGCAGCGCCCCGCGCAGCTCGTTCCCGCTGCCCACGGCGGCGAGCAGCGCCTGCTGCTGGTCGACCAGGGCGGCCAGGCGTCCGAGAAGGGGAGCGTCCTGCTGGGTGAGGGTCAGGTCGTCGCGCCAGCAGTCGGCCACCATCGGCTCGATCAGGGTGCAGATGTCGGGACCCAGCCGCGAGGCGGCCTCGGGCGGGTGGCAGGCCGCCTCCGCGTGCACGCCCGCCGCGATCTCGACGCACGCCCAGCCCACCCGGGCGTCCAGCATCTCGGTCAGACCCGTCGAGACCTCGTGCAGCACGGCGTCGAGGTCCGGCTGCTGGCCGGCACTGTGCAGGAGCTCCTCGGCGGCGAACGCCAGTCGGAGCTGCTCGGTCAGCAGCGCCTCGATGCCCTGGTGCTGCAGGGCCAGCCGGAGCTGCTCGGCGTACCCCTCGAGCAGCTCGCAGACGACGGGCGAGAGCCCGACCGGGTCGGCGACCCCCTCCACGGAGATCGCGCCGACGAGCCGGCCCGATCTGGTGCGCAGCGGCATCAGCAGGCCCCCCTCCCCCTCGGGGAGGTGCGAGCCGGCCGGCAGCGCGACCGGCCCTGTGCCACGACGGGTCACGATGTGGGAGCCACGTGGCTCACCGTCGGCAACCCCGGCGTCGAGGTCGGACGAGTGCCAGCGGGCGCCGAGCAGCTCGGTGAGGTCGGCGGCGGCGCCCTCGGCCGCGACGACCTCGAGCCAGTCGGTCCCCAGGGCGCGGCTCACCAGCACGGCACGTGCGCCGGCCGTCTTCCGCACTCCCCCGGCGATCCGGTCGATGTCGTCCCGGCGTCCGTCGACGCCGTCTCGGATGTCATCCCCGTTGCCGGTGCGAGTGCGACCCTCGGGTCGCTCCCCCACCGCTGAACCTCGTTCGTGTCGTCCGCAGCCCCCCGGTCGCGGTGCACGAAGACTAGTTGAGCGACGGGCGGCGCGTGGGGAAATCGTCCGGTTGGGTGACCGGTGCTGCGCAGACCTGGTGGCGACACACGTACGCCGCAGGAAGACCGCCGACCGCGTCGCGGCCCAGGAGGAGCGGGATGTCGTCACGCGGACCGTCGGCGACGACCACCACGGCCCCCGGCCAGGAGCGGGCCCGGTGCTCGAGCGCGTCCCGCGCTGGACCGACCGGTCCGACCACGGCGATCTCGGGCGCCCCGTCCGCATCGGCCTGGGCGGCGGCCAGCGACCACCCCGCGAAACGCGGGGCCCGCGTGGCCAGCAGGCCGACGGTGGAGATGGCCTCGTCGGCAGCGTCGCGCCAGCGGGAGTCGCCGGTCAGCGCGTGCGCGGCGATCAGTGCGTGGATGGTCGCCGAGGTGCCCGAGGGGCTCGCGTTGTCGCCGGGGTCCCGCGGCCGGGAGACCAGCCGCTCGCCGTCCGAGGGGGTGTCGAAGAACCCGCCGTCATCCGCACGGAACAGCTCCAGGGCCCGGTCGAGCAGCGCCGTCGCGTGGTCGAGCCACTCGGCCTCGCCGCCGACACCGCACAGCGCGAGGAAGCCACCGGCCACCGCCCCGTAGTCCTCGAGCACGCCACCCGGGGCGCCGGCCCGGCCGTCGCGCGAGACCCGGCGGAGGCGACCGTCGACCAGGTGAGCGTCGACCAGCAACCGGCCCGCCTCCAGCGCTGCGTCGACGTACTCCTCCCGGCCGAGCAGGCGACCGGCGTCGCACAGGCCGGCGATCGCCAGCCCGTTCCAGGCGGCCACGACCTTGTCGTCGCGGGCGGGCCGGACCCGCGTCTCGCGGGCGGCCAGCAACCGGACCCGGACGTCGTCGAAGCGGGCCCAGTCGTCCGGGTCGCGGGGCAGCTGCAGCGTGGACGTGCCGTGCTCGAAGGTGCCGTTGACGTCGAACAGGTCGGTGGCCCAGCGTCCGTCGTCGGTGCCGAGGACCTCCTCGAGCTGCCCCGGCGTCCAGACGTAGAAGCGGCCCTCCTCCCCCTCGCTGTCGGCGTCGAGCGCCGAGGCGAGCCCACCTTCGGGGGTGCGCAGCTCGCGCAGCAGGAAGTCCGCGGTGCCGCGGGCGACCCGCCCGCCCAGCGCTCCCCCGCTGCGGGCGTAGAGGCCGACCAGCTGGGCGTTGTCGTAGAGCATCTTCTCGAAGTGCGGCACCACCCAGCCGGCATCGACGCTGTACCGGGCGAAGCCACCGCCGAGCTGGTCGTGGAGGCCGCCGCGGGCCATCGCCTCGAGCGTCCGGTCGAGCATCCGGCGCGCCCGCTCGTCGGCAGGTCGGCGACGCAGGAACTCCAGCACCATGCTGGGCGGGAACTTCGGGGCACCGCCGAAGCCCCCTCGGTCCTCGTCGAAGTCGTCAGCCAGGGTGGCGACGGCGGCGTCGAGATCGGCCTCGGTCAGCGGAGTCCCCGCGGCGGAGACCTGACGGGCGAGGTGCTCGCGCAGCTGCCCGGCGACCCGTCGTACGTCGTCCTGGCGGTCGCGCCAGGCCTCGCCGACCGCGGTCAGCACCTGGCGCAGCGACGGCTGGCCGCCGCGGGGTCGGTCGGGGAAGTAGGTGCCGGCGAAGAAGGGGCTGCCCTCGTGATCGAGCACGACGGTCATCGGCCAGCCGCCGTGTCCGGTCATCGCCACCGTGGCCTCCATGTAGACCGCGTCGACATCCGGGCGTTCCTCGCGGTCGACCTTGACGCAGACGAAGTCGGCGTTGAGCTGCGCGGCCGTCGCGTCGTCCTCGAACGACTCGTGGGCCATCACGTGGCACCAGTGGCAGGCGGCGTAGCCCACGCTCAGGAAGATCGGTACGCCGCGCTGCCGGGCCTCGGCGAAGGCGTCGTCGCCCCACTCGCGCCAGTCGACCGGGTTGTCGACGTGCTGGAGCAGATAGGGGCTCGTCGCCGTCGCCAGCCGGTTCGCCATGGTCTCCATGCAACACCCCCGTAGGAGCGCCGGACCACGGCGGGTGCGGTCAGGAGTCGTCGGAGGGTGGCGGGACCAGCCGCAGCGGAGGCGCCCCGCCGTCGCCCGGGTCCGGGCCTTCCGGCTGCAGCTCCACCGTGCCGGCCCCGGTCCCGGAGGCCACGCCGGCCGCGGCCGCAGCGGCCTCGAGGGTGCTGAACGAGCCGATCCAGTCGCCGTCCACCAGCACGTTGAAGGAGATCGACGACGGCGCAGACGGGTGCCAGCCCTCGATCACGAGGACCCGACCCGACCCGTCGACCCAGCGCCGCGGGTTGCGGTTGACGTCCTTCAGCATGCGCGTGCCCCCTACCCCTGGAAGCAGACTAGGACCTGACGAGGTGGCCCGGAGGTGGTTTCGCCGTGCTGGACGTCACGCCCGCACGGTGCCCGGAGCGCGGTCCTGGGACCGGCGAACGGCCGAGTTCGCCCCTCGCCCAGCGTTTCGGTCGGAGCCGACGCGAGGCGTTGTGCTGCACTACGGGCAGACGAGCTCCCACCAGGAGGCGAGATGGCGCAGGTGACCGTGGCCGACGACGTGCTCAGTGCCCAACCGGGCACCGTGCGGGAGATGGACGTCACCCAGCTGGTGGAGCACGGAGTCGAGGAGTGGGTCATCGACCACTGGCTGGGCGACCTTCGGTTCCTCGTCTCCCTCGGCAGCCCCTCCGGGTCGTCTGGAGGCACCGCGGGACTCGATGCCGTGGTCGACGCCGTCCGGGCCGCGGCGGAGCGGTTCTGGCTCGTCGACGAGTCGGGGCACGAGCACCCCGACCTGTCGAGCACGCCGGACGCCGACTCCCGCACCCCCGACCAGGTGGTAGGGCCCCTGCGCCTGGGATCGGGGGTCGTGGTGGCCACGGGGACCAAGGACGGGGTCACCGTGCCCATGGGTGAGGCCCTGGTGTCCATCCTGCGCGAGGAGCTCGGACGTCTCGAGGTCGACGTCCACGTCACCTGCCTGCCGGAGGACGTCGGGCTCGACGACCTGGTCCCGTTCGACACGGCGCCTGCCCCCGAGCCGACCGAGCGTGCAGCCGGACCTGCGCAGAAGTTCTGGTACGTCGCTCGACCGGTCGCGCGGAGGGGGCGAGGGGCCCGGGCCTTCGACCGTCACTTCCTGACCCCCGACCTCTCCTGGTCGCCGGACCAGGAGGACGGGATCAGCTTCGACGAGGCCGATCGGGACGTCGCCGTCCGGCTGGTGATGCGCCTGCGCGCCGACGACGACGGCCAGGAGGGAGAGGTCCTGGCCCTGCTCCTGGGCGCGACCAGTGAGCGGCCTCGGCCACTGCTGCCGGCGGACCCCGACCGGGACCCGGGCGAGTAGCCCGCACGCTGGGCTCGCCGGGCGACCCGTCCTGGGCCCGGCTCAGGCCTGGGCGATCGCGGCGACCTGCGCCGAGGTGAGGGTGACCAGCTCGGCGGGCGCGAGCTCGACGTCGAGGCCTCGCCGGCCGGCCGAGACCAGCACGGTCTCGTGTCCGAGCGCGGACGCGTCGAGCACGGTGGGGTGCGGCCGCTTCTGGCCGAGCGGCGAGATGCCGCCGACGACGTAGCCCGTGGCGCGCTCGGCGGCCCCGGGGTCCGCCATCGCCGCCCTGCGGGCACCCAGCGCCCGTGCCAGCGCCTTGAGGTCCAGCAGGCCGGAGACCGGGACCACGGCGACCACCAGCCGTCCGTCGGCGTCGGCCACCAGGGTCTTGAAGACCCGCGCCTCGGGGATGCCGAGGACCTGCGCCGCCTCGACGCCGTACGACGTGGCCCGCGGGTCGTGCTCGTAGGGGTGCAGCACGAAGTCGACGCCGGCCTGCTCCAGGGCCCGGATCGCGGCGGTCGCGCCGGAGGGTCGGGGGCGGCGCGGCATGGGCCGACCCTACGGCGCGTGCCGACCGGGGTGGTTGAATTCCAACGTGGACGCCGAGGCCTGGGACGAGCGCTACCGCAGCACCGACCTGATCTGGTCGGCCGGGCCCAACCAGTTCGTCGAGGCCGAGCTGTCGGACCTTCCGGTGGGCCGCGCGGTGGACCTCGCCGCCGGCGAGGGCCGCAACGCGATCTGGCTGGCCCGGCAGGGCTGGCAGGTGACCGCGGTCGACTTCTCCCAGGTGGCGCTCGACAAGGGTCGCGAGATCGCCGGCGACCTGCCGGTGCAGTGGGTGTGCGCCGACGCGACCACCTGGCGCAAGGACGCGTCGTACGACGTGAGCGTGCTGGCCTACCTCCAGCTCCCCGCCGCCGAGCGACGAGCCGCCCATCGCAACGCGTTCGCTGCGCTCCGGCCCGGCGGGACGCTGCTGGTGCTGGCGCACGACTCCACCAACCTCGCCGAGGGCGTCGGCGGACCCCAGGATCCCGAGGTCCTGCTGACGGCCGACGACGTGCTCGCCGACCTCGACGGCACGTCGTACGACGTGGTGCGGGCGGAGCGCGTGGCCCGCGAGGTGGCGCAGGCCGACGGCGGCTCTCGGACGGCGTACGACGCGCTGGTCCGGGTGGTCCGTCGTGCCTAGGCCGCCCGCGTGACCCCGACGCAGCTGCGCGCCTTCGCCTGCGTGGTCCGCCTCGGTTCGGTCAAGGCCGCCGCGCAGGAGCTGCACGTCAGCGAGGCCGCGGTGTCGATGCACGTCGCGCAGCTGCGCAAGGAGTTCGACGACGTCCTCTTCAAGCGGACGTCGTCCGGTCTCGCCTTCACCCCGGGCGGACTGCGCCTGGCCAGCCGGGCCGTCGAGATCCTGGGGCTCCAGGACCGCACCCTGCTCGAGGTCAGCCAGGCCGGGCACGGCAAGCGGGTGCTGCGGGTCGCGGCCTCCAACCTGTTCGCCGAGCACGCGGCACCGGGGTTGATCGACCTGTTCGCGTCGCGGGCCGACGACCTCCAGGTCGAGCTGAGCGTCCGGGCGGCGGCGCGGCTGCCGAGCCTGCTCGCGAGCCGTGCGGTGGACGTGGCGATCGGCCCGGCGTCGAGCTCACCGGTGCCCTCGCTGGCCCTGAAGCCGTTCCTCAACTACGAGGTCGTGGCCGTCGTCCGCCGTGACCACCCGCTGGCCGGAGCCCCCGTGACCGCCGAGCGGGTACGCCGGCTGGCCTGGTGTCTGGGACCGTCGGCGGCCGAGGCCGAGGGCGTCGTGCCCGCGATGCTGCACCGGATCGGCGTACCCGAGAAGCAGCAGCAGATCTTCCAGAGCGATGCCGCGGCCCTCGAGGAGACGCGGGGCAGCGACGGCGTCGCCCTGGCCGTGAAGTTCTCGGTCGCCGGCGACCTGGCCGCCGAACGGCTCGTGGTGCTGTCAGGCCCGGGGCTGCGGGCCCAGGACAGCTGGGTGGCGATGGCGCTGCCGGAGCACGCGCAGACACCCGCAGCCTCCGAGCTGCTGCGCTTCATCACCACGCCCCGGGCGACGCAGGCGATGGTGCGCGGCGCCGGGGTCAACCTCGGGCGCTTCCGCCCCGCGGTCTACGTCACCCTCTGGAGCTGACCGCCCCGGCCGCGAGGGGCCTAGAGCTTCGAGAGCTTGTGGTACGGGCTGGTGATCCGGAGCTTGTGCGTCTTGAAGTCGACGGTCACCGCGTGCGCCTCGACGTTGGTCACCCGACCCATCCCGTGGGAGTCGTGGGAGACGAGGTCACTGACCTCGAACGTCTCGATCGTCGGCTCGGGATCGGGCTGGAAGGGGCTGCTGGCGAGATGCCGCCGTGCCCCGCTTGAGGTAGCCATCACTGCCAGTCTCCTCCTTCCGCGGCCGTTACGCGAACCGACGGGCCGAAAAGTCCGACTCAGGGGTGAACAGCAGGGGCCGCCGCCGACGACGACCGGCTAGCGCTCGCGCTTGAACGGGCCGATGCCGAGCATCCGGCCGAGCCGGTCCACGAGCGAGCCGGAGGCCTTGGCCCGGTAGGTGACCGACCCGTCGGGCTCGGGCAGGGCGGCCACCTGCTCGGAGGTGAGGGTGGTCCGCACGTACGTCGTGAAGATCGCGCCGACGTGGTCGGCGTCCACGAACCGCGTGCCCTGCTCGGTCGCGACCACGATGCCGTCGAAGACGTCGACCTGCTTGACGGTGAGCACGGCGGCAACCGTGCCGAAGGTCTCGCCCTCGCCGGTCTGCACCGGAGTGCCCGCGGTCAGGGTCGTGTAGGCGATCGGGTCGGCTGCCTCGGTCATGGCACTAGCCTACGTTCGGCATCGGGACGGAGGTGGCCGAGCGGTGGCAGATCCGAGCCTGCTCGCGGTCTTCGCGCACCCCGACGACGAGTCGCTGGCGGCGGGCGGGCTGCTGGCCCGGCAGGCGGCCGCGGGTGGGCTCGCCCGGGTGGTGACCGCCACCTGGGCCGCCGACTCGTCCCGCTCCCGCGAGCTGGCCGCGGCGCTGCGGGTCCTCGGCGCCGGCCGGCCCCGGATGCTCGGCTACGCAGACGCCCGGGTGCCGGAGTCGGCCCCCGGGTGCGCGCGGCTGATCGACACTCCGCTCGACGAGGCCGTGGGGCGGCTGGTCGCCCACGTCCGTGAGCTGCGGCCCGACCTCGTGGTCACCCACGACGCGTACGGCGGGCTGACCGGCCACCCCGACCACGTCCACACCCACCGGATCACGATGCTCGCCGTCGAGGCCGCCGGGCTGGAGCTGCTCTACCCGGAGTCCGGACCGCCCTGGCGACCGCGAGAGGTCTGGCTGGCCACCCATCCCCGCTCGGCGCTGCCGGCCCTCCGCGAGATCGTCGGCGCGGTCAAGGCGGCGTACACGATGCCCGACGACGAGGTCACCCTGCGCCTCGACGTCGGCCCCTGGCTGGAGCAGAAGGTCGCGGCCGTGCTCGCCCACGCCTCCGAGGTCGCGCGGGGCGCCCTGCCGGGGCTGGTGGCCGGGTTGTCGCCGGCGGCGCGAACCGCCCTGCTCGGCACCGAGTGGTACGTGCGTTCGGGCCCTCGCACCCCGTTGACGGGCGAGGCCACCGGCGGGGACGTCGGCGCGGCCTAGGCTCGGGGTGTGCCGGACGCGACCACGCAGTGGCAGGACAAGCTCGACCGGACCGGCCGGGTCGAGCTCCGTGCGCCCCTGGCCCTGGCGGCGGCCCCCGTGGTCGCGGGCCTCGTGCTGGTCGCGATCTGGGTGCGCGCGGTGGTCGCGCACGGGCTCTCGGCAGGCAACACGTGGTTCCTGGTCGTCGTCGCCGTCGGGGCCGTCGTGCTGGTACGGCGCCTCGGCCGGCGTACGTGGATGACGGTCTCCCACGAGGGCGTGGGAGACGGCGCCGGAGTCGTGATCCCCTTCGACCGGATCACCGAGGTGCGGACCACCAGGAACAGCCTGACCATCCACCACGACGGCACCGTGCCCGGGCGGAGACGGGTCGGAGGCCGGCTCGCGGAGCGACAGGAGTGGACGCTGCTGCAGGCGCCGGCCTTCCCCCCGGTCGACACCGGCGACCTGGCCACCTGGCTGCTCCGGCTCGGGGCGGGGCCCGACGCCCCGGTGGAGGTCGAGGGCGGGAAGGTCGCAGCCGTCTACCGCCTGCGCGACCGCACGTGAGCCGCGCTCGGCGCCCAACCAGAGCGCCGGGCCCGGCCGGCAGTGTCGGACCACGTGGCAGCCTCGTCGGGGCGGGTTGCCGGTTCGGCTGACACGGACGTCCGGGTTGCCGATGATGTGACGATGCGTTGGCGACTCGGGCACCGGCCGGGCCTGGACGGCCTGCGCGGGGTGGCGATCGCCCTGGTGCTCCTGGACCACGGCCGGGTGCCGTGGAGCGGCACCGCGGGGCGGGTCGGCGTCACCGTCTTCTTCGTGCTCTCCGGCTTCCTGATCACGACCCTGCTCGTCGAGGAGCGGGGCCGCACGGGGCGGATCTCGGTACGCGGCTTCTACGCCCGCCGCCTGCGGCGGCTCGCGCCGGCGTTCCTGGTGTCGACCGGTGTCATCTGCCTGCTCGCGCTGGTCGTCCGCAACCCCGGCTTCCTGACCACGAAGGACGCCGTCCTGGCCGTCTCGTACGTCGGGAACTGGTACCCGGCGTTGATGAGCCACCCACGACCCGGCGCCCTGGGTGTGCTGACCGGGACCTGGTCGCTGGCGGTCGAGGAGCAGTTCTATCTCCTCTGGCCGGTGCTGGTCATCGTGGCCCTGTCTCGCGGGCGCCGGTTCCTCGCGGCCGTCAGCGTCATCGGGGCCGTTCTCTCGCTGGCGACCCATGTCGCCCTCACCGTGCACGGCGCCAGTGAGCTCCGGGTCTACTCGGGGACCGACGTCAACGCCTTCGCCCTCCTGGTCGGGGCGGTGATCGCCGTCGCCCTGACCACCACCGGCCGGCGGCCGGATGCGCCGTTCCCGGTGGTCCCCGCGGTGGCCGCTGCTGCGTGCCTCGTGCTGGCGGTGCCGATGGTGAACTGGCTGGCCCAGCAGGTCGTCACGGTCGCGGCCACGGGAGCGCTGGTCTGGGTCGTGGCCGGGGCCGAGACCGGCGTACCGGTGCTGTCGGCGCCGTGGTTGCGGTGGCTGGGGCGACGGTCCTACGGGATCTACCTGTGGAACTGCCCGATCGCGGTGACGGTCTACTTCACCTCGATGGCGTGGCCGCTCGCGCTGGTGGTCGTGACCGTGCCGGCGCTGGTGCTGGCCGAGCTCTCCTGGCGCTACGTGGAGGAGCCGTTCCTGCGACGGCCCGAGCGCGACACCGACGACGTGCTCGTCGGCGACCCCGTCAGCGCGGTTCAGACCCCGCGGCCGCTGCCCGCCGGCTGACCGCCGGCGATCGCGTCGAACACCTCGGGGAGCGCGGAGAGCCGGTCGGCGGGGAGGAACGCGTCGCAGTAGGGCAGGGCCGCCGCCATCGAGCCCACGAGCGGCTGGAAACCGCTGGCCGCGGCGCGCGGGTTGAGCCAGACGACCCGCCGCGCGCGGCGGGCGGCGCGGGCCATCGCTGCGGCCAGCGCCTCGGGAGGGTCGCTGTCCCAGCCGTCGGAGGCGATCACCAGGACACCGCCGCGGACGGCGTTCCCGTGCCGGGAGGCCAGCAGCTCGGAGAGGCTGGCGGCCAGGTGGGTCCCGCCGTACCGGTCGACGACCTCCTCGCCGGCCCGGGCCACGGCGACCGACGCGGAGTGGTGCGAGAGGGCCGGGGTCAGGCGGGTCAGCGACGTGGAGAAGGCGAAGGTCTCGGCGCGACGGGTGCGGGCGAAGGCCCGCATCAGATGGAGGTAGGCGCTCGACCAGCTCTGCATCGACTGGCTCACGTCGACCAGCAGGGTCACGGTGAGCGGGCGTCGTACCGGATGGTGGTGCTTGAGCTCGAAGGGCTCCCAGCCGGTCCGTCGTGAGGCGGCGATCGTCTCCCGCATCGCGACCCGCTGCCCTCCGCCGCGGACCTGGGTGCGTCGGCTCCGCCGGGTCGGCCAGCGGTGCGCGGACGCCTCCAGCCAGCGGCCGAGCAGGGCCAGCTGGTCGGGGTCGAGCTCGTCGAGCGGCGTCTCGGACAGCGCGGCGACCGCACTCGGCAACGGCTCGGGGAGCCGGCGCACCTCGTCGGACCCGTCGTCGGCGGACGGCTCCGTCCGGGGCAGCGTGTGCCACGGCAGCGACGAACCGAGGTCGTCCCCCCGGGCCTCGAGCGCCATCGACCGCAGCACGTCGTCCTTGCTCTCGGGCTGGTCACGCGGGCTGCGCCGGGCGTGCGGGTCGACCGGCAGCAGCGCGTCGCGGAACGCCGCGTCGAAGACCTTCTCGAACGCCGGCAGCTCCTCGTGCCGGAAGACCAGGGTGAGCCGGCCCAGCCAGTAGAGCTCGTCCACCGTCGCCGGGGGCGCCGCGCCGAGCGCGTCGGCGAAGGTGGTCATCGAGGTCAGCGTCACGGGCACCCCGGCCCGCCGCAGCCGGTCGCCCAGGGCAGCGACCAGGGCGGCCCGGTCCACGCCGCCGAGCAGGGCGCCGCCAGCAGTCGTGCCCGCCACAGCCGTCAGCCGAACGCGTAGGTCTCGAGCGAGCCGACGACCAGGTCGCGGTCGTCCGGAGTCTTCACCAGCGCCCCGAGGGTGGGTACGACGACCTCCCGGACCAGCTCGGTGGCGCCCAGGGCCGAGAGCGCCGCGACCCAGTTGATCGCCTCGGCCACCCCCGGCGGCTTGTCCACCTCGAGCGCCCGGACGTGGCCGACGAAGCGCGCGGCGGACTCGATCAGCGGCACGCCGGCCGACGGCGAGGTGCGGCGCAGGATGCTGACCACCCGCGCCGCCTCCGGGAACTCCAGCCAGTGGTAGAGGCAGCGCCGCCGCAGCGCGTCGTGGAGCTCGCGGCTGCGGTTGGAGGTCAGCACCACGATCGGCGGCTTCACCGCGGTGAACGTGCCCAGCTCCGGGACCGTCACCGAGCCCTCGCCGAGCGCCTCCAGCAGCAGCGCCTCGAACTCGTCGTCGGCGCGGTCCACCTCGTCGATCAGCAGCACCGGCGGCTGCGGGCCGGTGTGCCGCACGCACCGCAGGATCGGCCGCTCGACCAGGAACTCCTCACTGAACAGCTCGGCCTCGGTCAGCCGCTCGTGCTGCGACTCGGCGAGCCGGATCGCCAGGAGCTGGCGCTGGTGGTTCCAGTCGTAGAGCGCCTCGCTCGCGGTCAGGCCTTCGTAGCACTGCAGCCGCACCAGCGGGGCACCCAGCACCCGGGCCAGGGTCTGGGCCGCCGCGGTCTTGCCCACGCCCGGCTCGCCCTCGAGCAGCAGCGGCAGGCCGAGCTCGAGGGTCAGGAACAGCGCCGTAGCCATCCCCTCGTCGGCGAGGTAGCCCTCCTCGTCGAAGCGACGTCGCAGGTCTCCCGCGGTCAGCCGGGCGGCCCCGTCCGCGCTCACTCGGCCTCCCTCAGCAGTGCCTGGTAGTCCTCCCACGTGTCGACGTCACGGGGTACGGCGCCGGGCACCTGCACCCGGACCACGTCCGCGCCGGCTTCACCGGCGTCCACGAGCTTCCAGACAGCCTTGTCGCCGTGCAGCCCGCGCAGCGTCTCCCACATGCTCCGATCGAACCACAGCGGGTGACCGAGACCGTCGTCGTAGGAGCAGACGCCGACCTCGTGGCACCGGCTCCCCGCGACCAGGGCGACGATCGCGTCGACGGTGACCCCCGGCTGGTCGCCGAGCAACAGCACGAGTCCGTGCATCGCAGGGTGCACGTGGTCGAGTCCGGACCGGATCGACGTGGCACAGCCGTCGGCGAAGTCCGGGTTGACCACGACGTCGAGGTCGCCCAGGTCGAGCCGGTCGCGCACCTGGTCGGCCGCGCCGCCCAGCGCGACCACGACCTGCTCGAAGCCGGCGGCCCGGACCGTGGCCAGGGTGGCGTCGAGCAGGGTCCCCCCTCGGTAGTCCAGCAGCTGCTTGGGTGTGCCGAGACGCCGCGAGGCGCCGGCGGCCAGCACCAGGGCGGCCACACCGTCGTGCAGGCCGTCGCTCACGACGCGTGGTCCGCCAGGAAGGTGTCGCGGCAGCCCGGCATGCAGAACCAGTGGTCCAGGCCGTCGACCACCGCGTGCGCGGTGTCCGGCCCGACGGTCACGGTCATCCCGCAGACCGGGTCGATCGCCGTCGTCGGCGCAGCGGCTATGACCGCGTCGAGCGCCGGGCCGGCCAGTCCTCCGACCCGGATCTCGCGGACCACCTCGGCCAGGATCGACAGCGCGACCTCGGGAGCCGTGCGCGCTCCGATGTCCAGCCCGACGTGGACGTGCACCCGAGCCGCCTGGTCGGGCGAGAGGGCGAGCTCGTCGAGCAGCGCCTGCCCGCGGGTCCGGCTGCAGACGACGCCGACGAACCCGACGTCGGCGTCGAGGGCCCGGCGTACGGCGCCCGGCTCGTCGCCGCCGTGGCTCGAGACCAGGACCACGGTGGCCCCCACCGGAGCCGCGTCCGCGGGCGCCCGCTCCACCACGAAACCGAGCGCAGGCGCCAGTGACGCCACCGCCTCGGCGGTCGGCGACGAGCCGACCAGGTGCAGTCGGGGGGACGGCAGCAGCGGCTCGAGGTAGATCTCCAAGGCTCCTCCGGACAGGCAGGGGTTGACGACGACCGTGGCCCCGGGTGAGTCGGGGAAGGCCGCACTGTCGTCCGGCAGCACCCGCAGCAGCAGGCTCTCCCCCGAGCTGAGCGCGCCGAGGGCAGCGGTCCGCACCGAGCCCGCGGCGCACTGGCCACCGACGAAGCCCTCCATCGAGCCGTCGGCCAGGATGATCGCCCGGTCGCCGGGCCGCGCCGAGTTCGCCCCCTGCGCCCGGACCACCGTGGCCTGGACGAACGGCACCCCCGAGCGGGTCAGCTCGTCGGCCCGCCCGGCGATCGTCTGGGCGATGCTGCTCGTCATCGTGCTCCTCAGATCGGCGGCGTCGCGTTGCCCTGCATCGCGTCCCAGACCCGTGACGGCGTCAGCGGCATGTCGGCGTGCCGGACCCCGAAGGGCTTGAGCGCGTCGATCACGGCGTTGACCACGGCCGGCGGCGAGCCGACGGTCGCGGACTCACCGACGCCCTTGGCCCCGATCGGGTGGTGCGGTGAGGGGGTCACGGTGTGCCCGGTCTCCCAGTGCGGCACCTCGAGGGCGGTCGGGATCAGGTAGTCCATCAGCGAGCCGGCCGTGCAGTTGCCGTCCTCGTCGAAGGAGATCATCTCCATCAGCGCCATGCCCACGCCGTCGGTGAGACCGCCGTGGACCTGGCCCTCGATGATCATCGGGTTGATCCGGGTGCCGCAGTCGTCGACCGCCACGAACCGGCGGACCTTCACCACGGCGGTGCCCGGGTCGATGTCGACCACGCAGATGTAGGCGCCGAACGGGTAGGTGAGGTTCTCCGGGTTGTAGCAGATCTGGGCCTCGAGACCGCCCTCGATGCCCTCGGGGAGGTCGCCCGCGCCGTGCGCCCGCATCGCGATGTCCTGGATCGTCACCGACCGGGTCGGGTCGCCCTTCACGGCGAACGAGCCCTTCTGCCACTCGAGGTCGGTCACCGACACCTCGAGCATCCCCGAGGCGATGATCTGCGCCTTGTCGCGGACCTTCCGGGCCACCAGCGCGGCCGCGGCACCCGACACCGGCGTCGACCGGCTGCCGTAGGTGCCCAGGCCGAAGGGCGTCTGGTCGGTGTCGCCGTTGATCACCTGGATGTCGGCGGGCGGGATGCCGATCTCCTCGGCGATGATCTGGGCGAACGTCGTCTCGTGCCCCTGGCCCTGGCTCATGCAGGACAGCCGGACCGCGGCCTTGCCGGTCGGGTGCACCCGGAGCTCCGCGCCGTCGGCCATGCCGAGGCCGAGGATGTCCATGTCCTTGCGGGGCCCGGCGCCGACGGCCTCGGTGAAGAACGCGACGCCGATGCCCATCAGCTCGCCGTTGGCGCGCTTCTCCGCCTGCTCGCGCCGCAGCTCGTCGTACCCCGCGATGTCGAGGGCCACGTCGAGCGCCCGTTCGTACTCACCGGAGTCGTAGACCCAGCCGGTCTTGGTCGTGTAGGGGAACTGGTCGGGCTGGATGAAGTTCTTCCGGCGCAGCTCGACCGGGTCCATCTCCAGGTCGTGGGCCAGGCAGTCCACGATCCGCTCGACGAGGTAGACCGCCTCGGTGATCCGGAACGAGCACGCGTAGGCGACGCCGCCCGGGGCCTTGTTGGTGTAGACCGCCGTCATCGAGCAGTACGCCGCCTCGAGGTCGTAGCTGCCGGTGAACACCCCGAAGAAGCCGGCGGGGTACTTGATCGGAGCCGCGGTGCCGTTGAAGGCGCCGTGGTCGGCGATCACGTGGGTGCGGATCGCGAGGATCTTGCCCTCCTTGGTGGCCGCGATCTCGCCGCGCATGATGTAGTCGCGGGCGAAGCCGGTGGACACGAGGTTCTCCGAGCGGTCCTCCATCCACTTCACGGGCTTGCCGATCACCAGCGACGCGACGATCGCGCAGACGTAGCCGGGGTAGATCGGCACCTTGTTGCCGAACCCGCCGCCGATGTCGGGCGCGATCACCCGGATCTTGTGCTCGGGCAGCCCGGACACCAGGGCGTAGACGGTGCGGTGGGCGTGCGGCGCCTGGCTGGTCGTCCAGAGCGTCAGCTGGCCGCCGACCCGCTCGTAGTCGGCCACGCAGCCACAGGTCTCCATCGGCGCCGGGTGGACGCGCGGGTAGACGATGTCCTCGGAGACGACGACATCGGCCCGGGCGAAGACCGCGTCGGTCTCCTCCTTGTTGCCGGTCTCCCAGTCGAAGCAGTGGTTGTCGGTCTTGCCCTCGAGGTCGGTGCGGATGATCGGCGCGTCGGGCGCGAGCGCCGTACGCACGTCGACGACCGGCTTGAGGATGTCGTACTCGACCTCGATCAGCTCCAGCGCGTCGCGGGCGGAGTAGCGGTCCTCGGCGACGACGAACGCGACCTCCTGGCCCTGGAAGCGCACCTTGTCGGTGGCCAGCACCGCCTGGACGTCGTTGGACAGGGTCGGCATCCAGGCCAGGCCCTTCTCGGCCAGGTCGGCACCGGTGATCACGGCCTTGACCTTGGGATGGGCCTGGGCAGCTGTCACGTCGATGCTGACGATGTTCGCGTGCGCCACCGGCGACCTCAGGATCGCGAGGTGGAGCATCCCCTTGAGCTGGATGTCGTCGACGTACTTGCCCATGCCGCGGATGAAACGGGGGTCCTCCTTGCGCAGCATCCGGCCGTGGCCCATCGGCGTGTGGTCGTTGTCGACCTTGTCCAGGTCCTCGCGCTCCGCGGGCGCGAAACCGGCGCCCGTCTCCACGGTCGTCATGACTCGCTCCCCACGGTCTCGGCCCGGTCGGCGGACTCCTTGTTGGCCGCCCACTGCACCGACCGCACGATCGTCGTGTAGCCGGTGCACCGGCAGATCTGGCCCGAGATGGCCTCGCGGATGGTGTCCTCCGACGGGTCCGGGTCGCGGTCGAGCAGCGCCCGCGCGGTCATCAGCATGCCCGGGGTGCAGAACCCGCACTGGAGGCCGTGGCACTGCATGAAGCCCTCCTGCACGGGGTCGAGCACACCCTCCTGCTCCAGCCCCTCCACGGTGCGGACCTCATGGCCGCCGGCCATCGCGGCCAGCACCGTGCAGCTCTTCACCGGCTCACCGTCGAGCCAGGTGACGCAGGTGCCGCAGTTGCTGGTGTCGCAGCCCCAGTGGGTGCCGGTCAGCCCGAGCTCGTCGCGGAGGAAGTGGACCAGCAGCATCCGCCCCTCGATCTCACGCGTCACGGTCTCGCCGTTGACGGTCATGGTCACCTGCATCAGCTGTTTCCTCCGCTTGTGGCGTCGTCGCCGGCGATCCCGGCCTGGATGCGGTCGACGGCGGTGCGCAGGGTACGGCGCGTGAGCTCGTCGGCCAGGTGGCGCTTGTAGTCGGCGGTGCCGCGGTTGTCGCTGACCGGTGAGCAGCTCTGCGCGGCGATGGCACCGGCCCGGGCGAACAGCTCGTCGGACGGCGCCTGACCCCGCAGGGCCTCGGAGATCGCCGGGATGCCGGTCGTGTTCGGGCCGACGGCGGCCAGCCCGACGCGGGCGTCGGAGATGCTGTCGCCGTCCATCCAGACCGCTGCTCCGACCGAGGTCACCGCCCAGTCACCGGCCCGGCGCTCGACCTTCGCGTAGGCGCTGGAGCCGCCGGCGCGCACCGGGATCCGGACCTCGGTGAGCATCTCGGCATCGCCGACCGCGGTCTCGTAGGGCCCGCGGTGGAAGTCCTCCATGCTCACCACGCGCTCGCCGGACGAGCTGCGGATCACGCAGCTCGCGTCGAGCGCCGTGCACACGGCGGTGAGGTCCTCCGACGGGTCGGCCTGGCACAGCGAGCCGCCGATCGTGCCACGGTTGCGCACGACCGGGTCGGCGATCACCTGCTCGGCGTCGGCGAAGATCGGGAACAGCGCGGCCAGCTCCGGCGACTCGAGGAGCTCGCGGTGGCGGGTCATGGCACCGATCCGGACCTCGTCGGTGCCGACCCGGACGTAGCCCAGCTCGCCGTGCAGGTCGTTGATGTCGATGACGTACTCGAGGTTCGCCAGGCGCAGCTTCATCATCGGCAGCAGGCTGTGGCCGCCCGCGATCAGGCGGGCCTCCGACCCGAGACGTTCCAGCAGTCCGATGGCGTCCTCGACGCTCGTGGCGCGTTCGTACTCGAACGGGGCGGGGACCTGCATGCGCTACCTCCTGTGACCGCACGTGCCCCCACTGGGTGACGGGGGTCACAGGACTCTCGTCCGCCCCGGGGCGGTCGTCAACGGGCGCCTAAGCATTCGGTTGATCAGGTCGGTCCCGAGCGCCGATCTTGCCCCTCGACGCCCTCAGAGCAGCGCGACCAGCAGGGCCGCCATGGCGCCGGCCATGACCACGTCGCAGCAGGCGTCGAGCCGGCCCACCGCGCCCGCCCCACGTCGTACGACGACGGGCAGGCGGGTGACGGCGACCGCACCGAGGGCGGCGAGGAGGATGCCCACGAGCAGTGCCGACGACGAGCCGCCCGCCGGCATGCCGGCCGCGCCTGCAGCGGCTGTCGGGCTGCCCGTCGCCTGGGCCGGAGCGGCCAGCGGCAGGGTCATCACCGCCATCGCGGTGGCGCCCACGAGCAGGCGCACGTGCGCACTGCCGGCGGAACGCCGCTCGGTCGACAGGGCGCCCCAGCAGACCGCCACACCGGCGACCACGAGCGCGACGGTCGCCACCGGGCGGGAGAGGGTGCCCAGGAGCATGCCGATCATGGCGACGCCCATCACCACGTGCCAGGCGTCGATGTCGCGGCGGTGCCGGGCCACGCCGGGCCAGCGCCTGCGGGTGACGACGCCGACCGAGCAGTAGACGACGACGAGCGCGACCAGGGCCGCCAGGACGGCAGGCAGCGGGACGGGCATGCCCGGAGCATCGGCCCCGGCCCGCCCGTCGTCAACGGGCGGCTCAGTGCTTGCTGAGGTGCCCGGTCCCGATACCGCTCGACCGCCGGCGGTGACCGGGTCGGGTCAGGAGCGCTCGTCGGCGTCGTCGTAGACGCCGGCCTCCTTGGCGGCCCGGACCTTCTTGAGCTGGCGGGTGAAGCTCCACATCAGGAACACCACCGCGGCGATCAGCAGCAGCATCAGTCCCAGCGCACCCCAGCCGGCCTTCACGTCGTTCTCGCTCGGAGGAGGGTCGGTGACGGCGGTGAGAAGGAGCAGTGCGTGGTGCATGGGTCCAGTGTCTCAGGCGGCGCCGGCGGCGCGATCGCGGATCCCCGCGAACAGGTCGTCCTCGGGGATCACGGACTCGACGTGGCTGGTGACCAGCTCGAAGTCCTCGGTCGGCCAGACCTGCTGCTGGATCGAGTGCGGGATCGCGAACCAGGCGCCGTCGGGGTCGATCTGGGTCGCGTGGGCCAGCAGAGCCTGGTCGCGGACCCCGAAGTACTCCCCGCACGGCACCCGGGTGGTGATCCGCTCGTCCCACTCGGGCTCGCGGGTCCAGCTCTCGAGGCGCTCGGCGTACGGCGACTCGAGGCCGTGGGCGAGCATCGCCTCGTGGATCGCCTTGATCTTCTCGTAGCTCCACCCGTGGTGGTAGTAGAGCTTCAGCGGCTGCCAGGCCTCACCGGCGTCCGGGAACTGCTCCGGGTCGCCCGCCGCTGCGAACGCGGCCACGCTCACCTCGTGGCAGCGGATGTGGTCGGGGTGCGGGTAGCCGCCGCGCTCGTCGTACGTCGTGACGACGTGCGGGCGGAACGACCTGATCAGGCGCACCAGTCGCTCGGTCGCCTCCTCCAGGGGCACCAGGGCGAAGCAGCCCTCGGGCAGCGGGGGCGGTGGGTCGCCCTCGGGCCAGCCCGAGTCGACGAAGCCGAGCCAGTCCTGCCGGACCCCCAGGATGTCGCGGGCCCGCTCCATCTCCTGGCGGCGCACCTCGGTGATGTTGGCCGCGATGTCGGGGCGGTCCATCTTGGGGTTCAGGATCGAGCCGCGCTCACCGCCGGTGCAGGTGACGACGTGCACGTCGACCCCCTCGGCGACGTACTTGGCGGTCGTGGCGGCGCCCTTGCTCGACTCGTCGTCGGGGTGGGCGTGCACGTGCATCAGTCGGAGACCGGCACCGACCTGGGGCGCGCGGGCGTGGTGCTGGGACATGGGCCCGAGTCTAGGACGGGCACCGGGTGCGACGATGGGGCCGTGGACCAGACCCTGACCGAGCGCTACGCCGCTGCGCCCGCCTGGCGGCGCCCGGTGACCATCGCCGGGGTCGTGGTGCTGGCGGTCGTGGGCCTGGCCTGGCTGGCCTGGGCCGCCTTCGTGCAGTCGACCCCGAAGGTCACCTCGCAGCTGATCGGCTGGCAGGTGGTCGACGCGCACTCGCTGACGGCCCGGATCGAGGTCGGCATCGCCGGAGGGACCACGCACCCCGTGTGCACGGTGCAGGCCCTGGCCAGCGACCACACCGTCGTCGGCCAGCTGCGGTTCACCCCGTCGGACGGCAGCAACCCGGTGACCGTCCAGACGTCACGGGCCGCCACCTCGGTGGACCTGACCGGCTGCACCGCCGACGGGCAGAACCAACCCCGCTGACCTGCGGCTTTGTGGGTTTGACGGGGTTGTCTTGGTAGACTTCTCGCTTCTGGCCGCGCCACGACGACGCATCCAGCTGACACCCAGCACGCTGCGACGTTGGCGCATACCCTCATCGCACACGAGACAAGGCGCTTCGACGCGTCTCGAGGAGTTCCCCCATGATCTGGCTGACCCAGCAGACCGCTGACCGCCTGCGCGCCGAGCTCGACAACCGCCGCGGACCCCTCCGCGCCGAGATCGTCGAGCGGATCAGTGCCGCCCGCGACGAGGGGGACCTCAAGGAGAACGGCGGCTACCACGCCGCCAAGGACGAGCAGGGCACCAACGAGGCCCGGGTCCGCCAGCTCGAGGAGATGCTGGAGAGCCACCAGCTCACCGTCGACACCTCCCCCGACGACAACACCGTCTCCCCCGGCAAGGTCGTGACCTACCGCTACGCCGGCGACGACGACGAGGTGTTCCTGCTCGGCGCCCGCGAGATCGCCGAGGACCAGACCGACATCGAGGTCTACTCACCGGAGTCGCCGCTGGGTGCTGCCCTGCTGGGCGCCAAGGCCGGAGAGACCGTCGACTTCGAGCAGCCCAACGGCAAGGTCGCGAAGATCGAGATCGTCAGCGCGGTCCCGTTCACTTCCTGACCGTCGCGCGCAGCACGACGTCGAGCGGCCGCACTCTTACCCCGGCCGGGGCGGGCTGACAAGGGGCACAACGTCCCTGTTCGGACGTGCGCGGGCCGCTCGACACTGGGATCACCTCACCCCAGCCGCAGGAGCCCCGTGATCAGCCTGGCGATCGTGAACGACTATGAGGTGATCGTCGCGGGGGTCGCCTCGATGCTCTCCGAGGAGCGCCACCGGATCCGGGTCACCGCGCTCAGCACCCCGGCAGAGCACGAGGAGGTCGACGTCATCCTGTACGACACCTTCGGCCCGGCCAACTCGATGGCCGCTCTGGACGAGCTCGTCGCATCCGGCAGCCCCCCGGTCATCGTCTACACGTGGAAGCTGCGTCGCGACCTGGCGGGCGAGGCGCTGCGCAGGGGCGCCTCCGGCTACCTCTCCAAGGCCCTGAGCGGCCAGGAGATCGCGGACGCGGTCCAGGCCGTCGTCCAGGGGGACACGGTGGTCAGCCCCGACGTCCAGCCGGCGCTGCCCCTGACCGGCCGGGACTGGCCCGGTCGGACCGATGCCGGGCTCAGC
Organism: Nocardioides cynanchi; assembly: GCF_008761635.1. Lineage (NCBI taxonomy): Bacteria > Bacillati > Actinomycetota > Actinomycetes > Propionibacteriales > Nocardioidaceae > Nocardioides > Nocardioides cynanchi. The sequence goes on along the minus strand of NZ_CP044344.1, from coordinate 3,831,288 downwards.
GCTCGCGAGGCCGAGGTGCTGTCGATGATCGCCGCCGGGATGCGCAACCTCGAGATCGCCGATCACAGCCAGCTCAGCATCAACTCCGTGAAGACCTACATCCGATCCACCTACCAGAAGATCGGGGTGACGAGCCGGTCCCAGGCCATGCTCTGGGCCCTCGACCACGGCTTCCTGCCGGAGCCCGGCACCAGCGCGCCCACCGAGCCCCCGCTCGGCTGACGACGGGCACCGGGAGGTCGGGCGCACTCGCTTCGGGCGCGCTGCCGTCGTTCCGCCGCAGTTTCGTCGCGTCGTAGCGCCCTCGCTTCACTCGAAGACGCGGTAGCCGCACTCCCGCAGGCGGGCCAGCACCGTCTCTGTGTGGCTCTCCCCGCGGGTCTCGAGCTGGAGATGGACCTCGACCTCGTCGAGGGAGAGGTCGGCGTCGATCCGGGCGTGGGACACCTCGATCACGTTCGCCCCCGCTGCCCCGAGCTCGACGAGCAGCCCGGCCAGGCCGCCGGGGCGGTCGGGGATCCGCAGCTGCAGGTTGAGGTAGCGCCCGGCGGCGGCCATGCCGTGCTGGATCACCTTGCCCAGCAGCAGCGGGTCGATGTTGCCACCCGAGAGCACGCCGACGGTCGGCGAGGAGAAGCGAGCGGGATCGTCCAGGATCGCGGCGACGGCCGCCGCGCCGGCCGGCTCGACGACGAGCTTGGCGCGCTCGAGAGTCACCAGCACGGCCCGGGAGAGCGACGCCTCGGTGACCGTGATGATCTCGTCGACCAGGTCGCGCACGGTGGCGAACGGCACCTCACCCGGCAGGCCCACGGCGATGCCGTCGGCCATCGTCGACATCGAGGTCAGCGGCACCGGGTGGCCGGCCCGCAGGGACTCGGGGTACGCCGCGGCGCCCTCGGCCTGGACCCCGATGATCTTCACCTCGGGCCGCTGCGCCTTGATCGCGATCGCGATGCCGGACAGCAGGCCGCCCCCTCCGCAGGGGACCACGACGGTGTCGACCTCGGGTGCCTGGTCGAGGATCTCCAGCCCGACCGTGCCCTGACCGGTCACGATCTGGGTGTTGTCGAACGGGTGGATCAGCACCGCACCGGTGCGCTCCTGGAAGGCCCGGGCCTCCTCGAGGGAGTCCTCGAGGTAGCGACCGTGGAAGACGACGTGGGCGCCGTACCCCCGGGTCGCCTTCTCCTTGGGGATCGGCGCTCCCTCGGGCATGAAGATCGTGGCCTCGATGCCGAGGGTCTGGGCGGCGAGGGCGACGCCCTGGGCGTGGTTGCCGGCCGACGCCGCGACGACACCGCGCGCCCGCTCCTCCTCGGAGAGGTGCCACATCCGGTTGTAGGCACCGCGGATCTTGAAGGATCCGGCGCGCTGGAGGTTCTCGCACTTGAGCAGCACCGGGTGGCCGGTCAGCGCCGAGAGCCAGCGCGAGTCCTCCATCGGCGTCAGCACCGCGATGTCCTTGATCAGCGCAGCCGCCTGCTCGATGTCCGCGAGAGACACCTGACCCTGATCACCCATCGGTCCCTCCTCCACCGTCGAACTGGTCGGCCACACCGGCGGCGTGAGTGTCGCCCACGAGGCCGTCGTCGGCGTTCCCGGTGTCGGCGTCGGTGTCGATGTGCTGGCCCGTGTCGGCGTAGTCCTGGGCGAGCGCCTGCTGCGCATCCTCGCCCACGGTGGTCTCGGTGGCCAGATGCTGTGCCACGGCGTTCGCCGCGGCGGCGAAGGGAACGGCGACCAGGGCACCCGGGACTCCGGCCACCAGGATGCCGGCCGCGATCGCCACGATCACGCCGAGCGGATGCAGCGAGACGAAGCGGCCCATCAGGAACGGCTGGAGCACGTGGCTCTCGATCTGCTGCACCAGCACCACGGCGCCGAGCATGATCAGGGCTACCACCCAGCCGTGGTCGACCAGCGCCACCAGCACCGCGACCGTGCCGGCGACGAAGGCGCCGACGATCGGGACGAACGCGCCGAGGAAGACCAGCACGCCGATCGCGAGCACGAACTGGACCCGCAGCACCGACGCCGCGATCATCACGCCCACGGCATCGGTCACCGCCACGATCACCGTCGCGCGGACGAACTGGGTCAGTGAGATCCAGGCGACGTGGCCGGAGCTGTCGACGCGGGCCCGCGCGGCACGGGGCGCCAGCCGGACGAACCAGGCCCAGATCCGGTCGCCGTCGGCGAGGAAGAAGTACGTCGAGAAGAGCACCAGGAACAGCCCGGCCAGCAGGTGGGTCAGCACGCTGCCGAGGTTGGTCACCTGGCTGAGGAAGGCGCCGTTCTGGGCCTTGGTCTTCAGCGAGTCCTGGGCCTTCTGGATGTAGTCATTGATCTGCTGGTCGCTGAGGTGGAACGGCCCGGTGTTGAGCCAGTTCCTGATCTCCCCCAGGCCGTCGGAGACCTGGGTGGCCAGGTCGTTGGCACCGCTGACCACCTGCTGCCCGGCGAAGGCGAGCATCGTGGCCACCAGGGCCAGCCCGCCGAGGACCACCACGGCCGCGCCGAGACCCCGTCGGATCCCGACCCGCTCCATCGCGCCGACCACCGGCGAGCCGAGGGCCGCGACCAGCAGGGCGACGATCACCGGGATGGTCAGCTCGGCGAAGAACTCGATGCCCCGGAAGAGCGCGTAGGTCGCGACCCCGATCACGATCAGCCGCCAGGCCCACGCCGCTGCGAGGTCGAGCCCCCACGGCACCTGCGCGCGGGAGAAGTTCGAGGGACCGTACCCGATCGTGACCGGCTCGGTACGACGCTCCACCCGCCGGGCGGCCCACTGGTGGGCCAGGCGCCCCGTGAGCCGGTCCGCGGCAGGCGCTCCGGACGCGACGCCGCGCTCTGCCTCCGGTGCGGCGTCGTTGGTCACGGGCTCACGTTATCGACCGCGGCGCCGGTGAGACGGCGTACCAGTCGGCGGGCCGCGTCGCGATCTGCCGAGGCGAGCAGCCCGGCCGCGGCCAGGACGTAGTCGGTGTCGACGGTGACGTCGGCCCGTCGAGGCAGCTGCCAGCCGCCTCCGACCTCCCCGACGCTCCCGGCGAAGACCCGGTCCGCGACACCCGGGCGACCGTGCCGCAGCACCCCGCCCGAGCCGACGAGGAGGTCGACCTCGCGCAGGTCCTTGCCGCTGCGCTCGACCACGCGACCCTCCGGGCTGACCACGACCTTGCTGCGACCCGCGTGCCGGCGCAGGGCCAGCCCGACGGCCTCCCGGGCCAGCTCCTCGTCGAGGTCGCGCTCGCGATCGTCGGTGGGCACGAAGCCCGGCTCCTCGCGGCGGCGGCGGGCGGCCGCGGCGAGGTCGTCCCGCCCGGCCACCTCGGCGGTGCTGATCGCGGACCAGCGCATCCCCAGGTCGCCCTCCACGGTGCGGGTGACCCGGGTGGTAGCGACCACCTCGCGGCTCAGCCCGGCCTCCTCGGGGTCGATCTCCACGACGCTGTGCACGTCGGTCGTGGCGCCGCCGACATCGACCACCGCGGTGTCGCCGGCGATCTCGGCGAGCAGCTCGACGCCCGTCAACACGACGTCGGGGGTGGCGCCCTGGACCATCTCGAGGAAGTCGGCCCGGGCACTCAGGTGTTTGCCCCCGATCACGTGAGAGAGGAACAGCTCACGGATCGCCGCGCGAGCTCCCTCGGGGGCGAGGACCCCGATCCGGGGCACGATGTTGGGGGCGACGACCACGGGGTTGGCCGCCAGGATCGCCGCGACCTCGTCGTGGACGTCCACGTCGCCGGCCACCACCACCGGGCCGGACCAGATCGGCGCCAGGGCGCGCGCGCAGGCCAGGATCGGCTCGGCGTTGCCACCGTCGGTGCCGCCGGTCAGGAGGACGACGTCAGGCTCGCTGGCCGGCACCGCGCGCAGGTCGTCGCCGGTGCTCGCCGCGACCACCGCGACCACCTTGCCACCGCTGGACAGCGCCACCCGTCGACCGGCCTCCGCGGTGACCAGCTCCTCGTTGCCGACCACCGCGATCCGCAGCCCTCCCCCGGCGCTGGAGCAGGCCAGGGTCGGCGCGCCGTCCGCGCGGGCGTCCTGGCCGGACAGGGCGGCCAGGCATGCGTCGTACCCGTCCAGGACGTCGGTGTCGATCGTGGTCCGGTGCTCCGCGGACGCCACGATCCGGCCCTGCTCCAGGTCGACCAGCGAGGCCTTGGTGAACGTCGAGCCGAAGTCGATGCAGACGGCGACGTCGTGGTCTCGACTCCGCTCGACCACCGAGTCCGGCTCGGCTGCCGGGAGAGCCGGGTCAGGCGAGGGCACGGTCGAGGTCGGCGATCAGGTCGTCCGCGGTCTCGATGCCGACGCTGAGCCGGATCAGGTCCGCGGGCACCTCGAGCTCGGTGCCGGCCACACTCATGTGGGTCATCCGGCCGGGGTGCTCGATCAGGCTCTCGACGCCGCCCAGGGACTCGCCGAGGGTGAAGACCTCGGCCCGGCCGCAGGCGTCGACCGCTGCCTGCTCGCCACCTGCGTGCCGGAAGCTGACCATGCCGCCGAAGCGCTTCATCTGTCTGGCCGCGACGGCGTGGCCGGGATGCTCGCTCAATCCGGGGTAGATCACCTGCGCGACCTGCGGATGGCCGACCAGGAAGTCGACGACCTTCTCGGCGTTGTCGCAGTGCCGGTCCATCCGGACCCCGAGGGTCTTGATGCCGCGGTGGGTCAGGAAGCAGTCGAACGGCCCGGGCACCGCGCCCATCGCATTCTGGTGGAAGGCGATGGCCTCGGCCAGGTCGAGGTCGCGGACCACCACGGCCCCGCCGACCACGTCGCTGTGCCCACCGACGTACTTGGTGGTCGAGTGCACGACCACGTCGGCGCCCAGCGACAGCGGCTGCTGGAGGTACGGCGAGGCGAAGGTGTTGTCGACGACCAGCAGGGCGCCGGCGTCGTGGGCGACCTGGGCCAGCACCTCGATGTCACCGATCGTGAGCAGCGGGTTGGTCGGGGTCTCGACCCAGACCAGCCGGGTCGTTCCGGGCCGGATCGCGGCGCGGACCGCGTCGACGTCGGACACGGCGGCCGGGCTGTGCTCCAGCCCCCAGACCTTCTCGACCTTGTCGAACAGGCGGAACGTGCCGCCATAGGCGTCGTCGGGGATCACCGCGTGCTCGCCCGGCCTGGTCAGGGCCCGGATGATCGTGTCCTCGGCGGCGAGACCGCTCGCGAAGGCGAAGCCTCGCTCCCCCTCTTCGAGCGCAGCGAGGGCCCCCTCAAGCGCGGTCCGCGTGGGGTTGGCCGAGCGGCTGTACTCGTAGCCGCCCCGGAGGCCGCCGACGCCGTCCTGCTTGTAGGTGCTGGTGGCGTAGATGGGCGGGATCACCGCTCCGGTGGTGGGGTCCGGCTCGTAGCCGGCGTGGATGGCGCGGGTCTCGAAACCGGACTTCTGGCGATGCTCCTGGGTCACCCGACGAGGGTAGTGGTGGTCTCGACTCCGCTCGACCACCGAGGGGACCCGCTCGACCACCGAGGGGACCCGCTCGACCACCGAGGGGACCCGCTCGACCACCGAGGGACCCCGCTCGACCCGAGGGACCCGTAAGGGTTCCGTCATCGGTGCCGGGAACGACGGGGTGCCCCACGGTGTTGGACACTGTGGACGCACCAGACGAAGGAGCCACCATGTCGATCTTCTCCCGCCACAAGACCACCCTGCCGACCGCTGAGGAGGCGCTGCCCGGCCGCGCCGGCAGCGACTTCGTGATCGCCGCGAAGCACCGCGTGCTCGACGCTCCCGTCGTGACGCCGACCGCGCCCGAGGGCTACGAGGTCGCGATCTTCGGCCTCGGCTGCTTCTGGGGCGCCGAGGAGATCTACTGGCAGAAGCCCGGCGTCTGGTCGACCTCGGTCGGCTACGCCGGCGGCACGACCGAGAACCCGACGTACGACGAGGTGTGCAGCGGGCGCACCGGCCACACCGAGGCCGTCCGGATCGTCTTCGACCCGGCCGTGATCTCCTACGCCGACCTGGTCAAGACGTTCTTCGAGGTGCACGACCCGACCCAGGGCATGCGCCAGGGCAACGACGTCGGCACGCAGTACCGCTCGGCGATCTACTACACGACCCCCGAGCAGGAGCAGACCGCGCGCGAGCTGACCCGGGTGTACGCCGACGAGCTCACCCGCCGCCGGTACGGCGACATCACCACCGAGATCCGGCCGGCCGCGGAGACGCCGTACTACTACGCCGAGGACCACCACCAGCAGTACCTCGACAAGCACCCCTCCGGCTACCGCTGCCACGCCAACACCGGGGTCCCGTTCCCGCCGGTCTGACCCGGGTTCTGTGAAATCTGCCGCCGACTGTCGGAATCGCCCTCTGCCGTTCGTGGGGTAGACAGAGACGTGGACACGGGGTCCGCGAGCACAGACAGGGAGAGTCATGACCGAGTACCTCATCTACTTCAACCAGCAGTGGGTCGGCGACCACCCGGAGGAGTGGTACCGCGGACGCGGACCGCTGGCGATGGCGGTGGTCGAGGAGATCAGAGCCGCCGGGGAGTACGTGTTCGCCGGTGGTCTGGTCGAGGAGGTGGAGGAGGCGTTCAGCGCCGACGCGACCAGCGGCTCCCTGCTGTTCAGCGACGGGCCCTTCGTCGAGACCAAGGAGTTCCTCGGCGGGCTCACGATCGTGGACGTCGCCGACGAGGCCGACGCCCGGAAGTGGGCCGGCAAGATCGCCGAGGCGTGCGGCTGGCCGCAGGAGGTACGGCGGTTCAAGCCGCAGCCGCTCTCGAAGTGACCAAACCCTGACGACGCCGGTGCGGCGCTCCCGACCGGGGCGCCGCACCGGTAGTAGCGTCTCGTCTTGCCGAGGTGGACGAGACAGCTCTGGAGTCGTGAGCGCGCAATGATCGAGATCTACGTGCCGGTGCTCCTGAACTTCAGGGACAACGCCCTCGTGTACCTCCCCGAGCAGGTGGAGAGGCTCCGGGACACGCTCCTCAGCGAGGACAACGGCATCCGGGAGCTGGAGGCCGCCGATGCGGTGTTCGGGCACGAGCTGGTCAGGCCCGATGCCACGGCACTGGAGTCCGGTGACGTGCCCGCCTGGCCCGAGCAGCTGGACCGGGTCGAGGCGTACTACTACCACCACCGGATCATCCTGCGTTACCTGTTCTCCCAGGCTCCGAAGGGCGGCGACCGCGCGGCTCGCCAGGTGGCCGTCGCCCACTCCGCGCACGTCCTGGAGCACCACTTCGTGCACCGGATCAACACCGTCGACGACGGCGCCCCGCTGCCGGACGACGAGCACGGCCGGGTCACGTCGTACTACTCCTACTGCCTGATCTTCGCCCCGGAGCCGGCCCACTTCCAGGACCGGATGGACAACCTGCTCGGCTCCCACACCTTCCGGATCGTCGAGGTCACCCCGCGACTCCTCGAGCGCGACCGCACGCACCTGGTGCGGATCTCGATCCCGAGCACCAACGTCTACTCCACCACCGACGTGGGTCGCTGGCTGAAGGTCGACATCCTCAACGCGGTCTACCAGCACATGCTCTACGCCAAGAAGGAGCAGGACGAACGAGACCTGCAGACGCTGGTGGCCTTCTCGCGCCGGGCGACCGCACACCGCAACGTCATGGAGGAGTCGCAGCTCCACGCGCTCTGGGACCATGCCGTCGACGCCCTGGGCGGTCGCACCGTCGACCTGCACAGCGTCAGTCAGCAGACCAACCTGTTCCGGATCAGCTTCGTGGCCGTCGTCCTGGCGGCCCTCAGCTCGGTCGTGGCCGTGGTGAGCCTGATCGTGGTCCTGCGCTGACCGGATCGGCCCGTCCGGCGGCGGCCAGGTGGCGCCGGAGCCGATGCGCCGACGAGTCGCGCCCACCGGTCAGGGAGAATGACTGGCATGACCGAGCTGCCACGCAAGGCCGTCGCGCGTACGGCGCGGCTGGCGGCGCTGCCGCTCGGCTACGCCGGGCGCAACGCACTGGGCTTCGGCAAGCGGCTGGGCGGTCGCAACGCCGAGGTCGTGATGAGCGAGATCCAGCAGCGCACGGCCGAGCAGCTGTTCCGCACCCTGGGTGACCTCAAGGGCGGGGCCATGAAGTTCGGCCAGGCGATGTCGGTCTTCGAGGCCGCGCTTCCCGAGGAGCTGGTCGGTCCCTACCGGGCCGAGCTGACCAGGCTCCAGGACTCCGCTCCCCCGATGCCCACCCAGACCGTGCGCGAGCAGCTCACGGCCGGCCTCGGGCCCGGCTGGAAGGACGACCTGGTCTGGCTCGACGGCGGGCCGACCGCGGCGGCCAGCATCGGGCAGGTGCACCGCGGGCGGTGGGTCGACGGGCGTGACGTCGCGGTCAAGGTGCAGTACCCCGGTGCCGGCGAGGCGCTGCGCTCCGACCTCCGCCAGCTCTCCCGGCTGGCCCGGTCGATCGGCACGATGATCCCGGGCATCGACGTGAAGCCGCTCGTGGAGGAGCTGCAGCGTCGTACCAACGACGAGCTGGACTACGAGCTCGAGGCACAGGCCCAGCGGGCCTTCGCCGACGCCTTCCGCGACGACCCCGACATCGTGGTGCCCGACGTCGTCGCCGTCGGCGGCGACGCGCTGGTCACCGAGTGGATGGACAGCTCGTCCTCGCTGGCCTCGATCATCGCCGACGGCACGAAGGCCGAGCGCGACCACTACGGCGAGCTGTTCGTGCGCTTCCTCTTCGCCGGCCCCGCCCGCACCGGCCTCCTGCACGCCGACCCGCACCCGGGGAACTTCCGGATCCTCCCGAACGACGACGGCAGCCCGGGCCGCCTCGGCGTGCTCGACTACGGAGCCGTGGCCCGGCTGCCCGGTGGGCACCTGCCCTCCGCGATGGGCTCGCTGATCCGGAAGGCGGGCGAGGGCGACGCCGACGCGCTCCTGGCCGGGCTGCGGGAGGAGGGCTTCATCCTGCCCTCGGTCAGGATCGAGCCCCAGGTCGTGCTCGACTACCTCGCACCTTTCGTCGAGCCCACGACCGTCGAGCGGTTCCAGTTCTCCCGCGAGTGGATGCAGGAGCAGTTCCAGCGGGTCAACAACCCGCGCGACCCCAGCTACACCGTGGCGCTGAAGCTCAACCTGCCGCCGGCGTACCTCCTGATCCACCGCACCTTCCTCGGCAGCATCGGGGTGCTCAGCCAGCTCGGCGCCGAGGCGCCGTTCCGGGCGATCGTCACCGAGCACCTGCCGGGGTTCGCCGCCCCGGCCTGACCCGCGACGAGGCCGCCACCAGCGCGGCGGCGGCCAACGCCACCCCGCAGCCCAGGGGCCACAGCAGCGCCGGCGACACGGCGTACACCGCGGTGCCGATCGGCGCAGCGAGCAGCCCGCCCGAGGTCGACGCCCCGGTGTAGAGGCCTTGGTACTGACCGACCAGGTGCTCGGGCGCCGCATCGAGCACGTGTGCCGTGGCGGTCGTCTTGTAGAGGATCTCGCCGGCGGTCACGATCGTCATCGCCAGGATCGTGGTGACGACGCCGACCGGCAGCCCGAAGCAGGCGAACCCGACCCCGACCAGCGCGTAGCCCACGCCGATGATCGGGTACGACGGGTATCCGCGCAGCCGCTGGGCGACCGGGATCTCCAGGAGCAGGATCAGCCCCGAGCCGACCGCGATCATCACGGTGTAGAGCAGCACCGGCTGCCCGGCGTCGCGCAGGTGCAGCGGCACCGTCGTGTAGAGCTGCCGGTAGACGATGTCGACCAGCACGATCGCCGGCAGCAGCACGACCAGCGACCGGTCGGCGCGGACCGACCGCCACAGGCCGTGTCGTCCGTCCGTCGCAGCCGCACGGGCCCGGTGGTCGTGGTCGGCCGGCAAGGTGCGGCCGACCGCCAACCGGATCACCAGGGTGGCGCCACCGTCGACCACGAAGAGCAGGTCGAAGCTGACCGAGACGAGCAGCGCGGCGAGCAGCGGGCCGATCACGAAGCCGGCGTTGCTGGCCGCCCGCCCGATCGCCACCGAGGTACGGCGGTCGCCGCGAGGCACCGCGAGGGCAGACAGGGCGCCGGTCGAGACCCCGGCCGTCGCGGCGAGGTAGGCCCCCACCGGCAGCGCGACGACCAGCACCACCAGCGGCAGCCAGGGAGTCGCCGCGAGCAGCAGCCCCGACACCGACGAGGCGCTGACCAGCACCCGCCGGTGCCCCCAGCGGTCGCCCCACCGGCCGCCGGTGAAGTTGCCGACGAGCAGCCCGAGCCCGGAGCCGCCTGCGACGAGGCCGGCGGTCGCGGTGTCGAGCCCCCGCGGCCCGGTCAGGTAGAGCGTCAGGAACAGCATCACGAACGACGTCGCGGAGCTCAGGAAGCGAGCGCCGGCCAGCACCCACACCACGCGCGGGACCTCGCGGAGCCTCATGCCGCCCGTGGGCACCTTCTCGGCGGTCACCGCAGGTCGAGGTACATCACGTGCAGCCCGACCTCGCCGTGCGCAGCCGAACGGAACGCGCGTGGCACGGTCCCGATGATCTCGAAGCCGAGGTCCTGCCAGAGGTGGACGGCGGCCGCGTTGGTCTCCACGACGGCGTTGAACTGGATGCCGCGGAAGCCCTGGTCGCGGTGCCACTGCACGACGTACGACGCGAGCGCCCGGCCGAAGCCTCGGCCCGCGGCCTCCGGGTCGACCATGAAGGACGCCGTGCCCACGTGGTCGCCACGGCCGGGCCGGTTGGGGCCCATCTTGGCCGAGCCGAGGATCCGGCCGGCGTCCTCGAGCACCACGGTCAGTGCGGGCGGCTCGGACATCCACCAGCCGCGACCGGTCTCGACGGTGAGGTCGTCGGGGAAGGCGTAGGTCTCGCCGGCCGCAACGATCGTGGAGAAGAACGGCCAGATCCGCGGCCAGTCGGCCTCGGTGGCCGCCCGGATCCGCGGATCGGCGTGGGTCACTCGCCGGTCTCGCCGTCGATGGACTGGCGGATCAGGTCGGCGTGGCCGTTGTGGCGGGCGTACTCCTCGATCATGTGCACGATGATCCAGCGCAGGCTGAACGGCGTGTTGTCGCGACGGTCCTCCTGGACCGAGCCGGCGTCGAGGCCGGGTCCGGCCAGAGCGGTGTCGATGACCGCGTCCGCACGTCGTACCGCCTCGTCGAAGAGCGCGAACAGCTCCGCAGGGCTGTCGTCCTTGGCGGTGTGCCACTCCCAGTCGCGGTCGGCGTCCCAGTCGACGGTGTCGAAGGGCGGCATCTGCGAGCCGCCGGCGAAGGTCTCCTCGAACCAGCCGGACTCGACGACGGCGAGGTGCTTCATCATCCCGCCGAGGGTCATGTCGGTGGGCGGCAGCGCCTGGGCCAGCTGCTCCTGGGTCAGGCCCGCGCACTTCCAGCGGAACGTGTCGCGGTGGTAGTCGAGGAACGCCCTCAAGGTGGTGGCCTCGTCGGCCTGGAGGGGTGGGTCGACGCGGTCGTCGCCGGAGAACGTCGGGAGAGTCATGCGGGCGACGCTAGCGGCCGCACCCGACAGGACGCACTCGGGTTGTCGGCTCACCACACGCCGAAGACGTCGCCCCCGATCCGGACCACGAAGGCCGAGACGACCACGATGAAGAAGACCCGCACGAAGCCGGCGCCGCGCGCGACCGCCGTACGCGCTCCCAGGTAGCCGCCGAGCAGGTTGCCGGCGCCCATCATCAGGCCCACCTTCCACAGCACCGCGCCCTGGGGCACGAAGACGCAGAGGGCGGCCAGGTTGGTCGCCCAGTTGGCCAGCCGGGCCTTGGCCGAGGCCTCGAGGAAGCTGTAGCCGAGCAGGCCGACCAGGCTGATCACGAAGAAGCTGCCGGTGCCGGGCCCGAGGGCGCCGTCGTAGAAGCCGATCGCGAGACCGGTCGCCATCGCCGTCCACAGGTGCCGGGTCCGGCCGAACCGGAGCACGGTGGTCTCGCCCAGGGTCGGCCGGACCAGCACGTAGCTCCCGACCACGACGAGCACCACCAGCACGATCGGCTCGAACGCCGACGAGGAGAGGTGCGACCCGACCAGGGCGCCCCCCACCGAGCCGGCGAACGCGCACGCCATCAGCGGGCCGAAGGTGCGCGGGTCGGGGCGGATCCGGCGGTAGTACGTCGCGCTGCTGACCGTCGTACCGCAGATGCCGGCGAGCTTGTTGGTGGCCAGGATGTTGACCGGCGCGGCCGCCGGCAGCCCGATCAGGAGCGCCGGCAGCTGGATCAGCCCGCCACCACCGACCACCGCGTCGACGAACCCGGCCGACAGACCGGCCAGGCCGAGCAGGGCCAGCACGGTCGTCGACGGGTCGGGCACCCCGGCAGCCTAGGAGGATCGGCCGCCCGGACCCGGTCGCCGGGCCCTCGGGTGCCGGCTCGACGCGATCTCGGTGCACCTTTGTGCCGACTCGGCGCCACCTGGATGCCTGTGTGCGCCGACTCGGCGCCATCTGGATGCCTGTGTGCGCCGACTCGGCAAGGTTGTCGTGCCTGTTTGTGCCGACTCAGTAGAAGCCGTGGCGGGCGAGGGGGCCGCGCAGCTCGCGCTCCTCGTAGGCGAGGTGGCTGAGCAGGCGGTCGCTCAGCCCCTGCAGGGCCGCCTCGACCGCGTCGAGCGCGGCCTCGTCGGCATCGCGGACCAGGTCCACGAGCACGCGGTCGACGTCGTCGAGGAGGTGGTGGATGACCAGGTGCTCCTCGGCGAGGCGGTCGAGCACGGGCGCGGCCGCCGGTTCGGCGCGCCGGAGGTGCGGGAAGACGCTGGCGTCCTCCAGCGAGTGGTGGCCGTTCACGAATCCGCAGTAGGACTGGCAGTAGGCGCCGAGGGTCCAGTTGTTCTGGCGCAACGACATCGCGTGCACCTCCGACCGCGCCTCGCCCGCGGTCAGCACCCCACGTCGTACCTCCTCGACCAGGCCGTGGAGCCGGGTCAGCTCGGAGCGCAGGTGGTCGTGGATCTCCACCAGGTGGCGGGGAAAGGTCTCCTGCTCCCGGGTGTACGGCGCGTCGGCCGACTCCCCGAGGGAGGGCCGGGTGGTCTCGTCCCAGCTCGCTGGCGCATCGTCGGTCATCGCGCCCCGACCCTAGCCACCTAGGCTGGCGTCCGTGCGCATCGTCTCGCTGCTGCCGTCGACGACGGAGATCCTGTTCGCGATCGGGGCCGGCGACGACGTGGTCGGCGTCACCTTCGAGTGCGACCACCCGACGGAGGCCCGCGGCCGCACCATCGTCTCCACGTCGGCGATGCCCGAGGGGCTGGCCCCGGCGGACATCGACGCCTTCGTGGTGGCCGCGATGGCCCGCGGGGACGACCTCTACCACCTCGACGAGGGGGCCTTGGCCGGCCTCGACGCCGATCTCGTGGTCACCCAGGACCTGTGCGCGGTGTGCGCCGTCGACGTCTCGGTCGTCGATGACGCCCTCGCCCATCTCGGCTGCACCGCCGAGGTGCTGACCATCGACCCGCACACGCTCGACGACGTCTTCGCGTCGATCCTGGCCCTGGGCCGGGCCACCGGGCACGAGCCCGAGGCCGGGCGCCTGGTCGCCGACCAACGGGCACGGCTCGCGGCCGCGTGGCGCGGCACTCTCGGCCGACCCAGGCCCCGCGTGATGTTCCTGGAGTGGACCGACCCGCCGTTCGCGCCCGGGCACTGGATCCCCGAGATGATCGAGGCGGCCGGCGGCGACCCGGTGCTGGCCACGCCCGGGGCGACGTCGCGGCGGGTCACGTGGGAGGAGATCCGGGCGGCCGACCCCGAGGTGTTCGTGGTGGCGCCCTGCGGCTTCGACCGGGCCGGCTGTCAGCGGCTGGCCGACGACCTGGTCGCCGGCGGGGTCCTGCCCGCCCACGTGCCGGTGCTCGCGGTCGACGCCAACGCGTCCTGGGCCCGCCCGGGCACCCGGCTGGTCGACGGCGTCGAGGAGCTGGCGGCCTTGCTGGCGAAGGTCACCGCACGAAGGTGAGGGGGGTCCAGGCGCTGTGTGCCTCGGCCACGTCGTCCGGGTGGTCGAACAGCCAGGAGCTGACCCGTGCCTCGACACCTCGCAGCGGTGCGGTGTGGCCGAGGGACTCGGTGACCTTGCCCCTCGCCGAGACCCGCACGCAGTCCGACGGCGCATAGGGCCGCCAGCGGCCCGCGTGCTTCACCTGGAGCCGCACCCGTACGCACCCACGGGTGTCGCGCGGCAGCGCGGTCGCGACCACGTGGACCTTGCTCCCGGATCGGTAGACGTAGCTCCCGTCGACGACCTTCACCTGCCCTGAGAGCGCCATCGCCACGTCGGGCCGCACCGAGACCGACGCCTGGGCCTCCCATGGCGCCCAGTCGGCGTCGCCGGCGAAGGTCGCGGTCAGCGTCGCGTCCGCCTTCACGACGTACGACGTGTCGAAGCGCAGGCCGGAGTCGAGCCCGCCCTGCGCCACGAGCCGCGCGGGACTGCCCTGCTGCTTGGCGTACAGGTTGATCGGGGCTCCCACCGGGGCGGCCGGCGCGGTCACGGAGACGCCGACGGGGTGGCCGTAGCGCACCCGGGCTGAGTCGAGGACGACGCGGAACGCCGTGGGCAGGCGCAGCTGCAGGGGCGTCACGCCGAAGCCCGTGGAGTCGGAGGTCACCGCGTAGACGTCGTGGGCTCCGTAGCCCAGGCCGTCGGCCAGCAGGTGCGCCGGCGAGAGCGGGACGTCGACCATCGCCGAGCCGCCGGGAAGCCGGAAGCCGTGGACGGTCCGCAGGTCGCCGTAGGCGATCTGGCCGTCCGCGCGCACCGCCAGAGCGGTGTCGACACCGGGGTCACCACGGTCGCGTCCCAGGCTGAGGTCGGAGGACCGGTACACGAAGCCACGGCTGGTGACCACGCGCTGGCCGTCGGCCGAGACCGCGATCTGGAGCGGCATCGACGGGAGCAGGTCGTTCGTGGCCACGATCGTCGGCTGCGCGGGCGTCGTGGCCACGTCTCGCTCCTCCAGCGTGGCGCCGACGTCGGTCGGCCGTGCGGTCACCAGCACGCCGGGAAGCTGCGGCGAGCCGGCCACGAGGGTGCCGGTGGCGATCGCCCCGAGGTCCGCCACGGAGCCGGTGCCGGGCGTCAGCCGGTAGAGCTCGGCCGCTGCGCTTCCGCACTGCGCGACCGTCCATACCTTCCCGTCGACCACTGCCAGCCGGCTCGGGCAGGTGCCGCTGCCGATCGCGTACGTCGTGACCGACAGGTCGACGGTGTCGACGGCCGCGACCGCGGCTCCGGTCGGCAAGGCGACCCAGACGGTGTCGCCGGTCGGTGCGAGCACCAGGTCCGTGGCACCGTCGAGGGTGGCCAGGGTCGACGACGTGACACCGGACAGGTCGGTGACCACGACGGCGCCGGCCGACCCCTGGCTGAAGAACAGATGGCTGTGCGCCTCGTCCACCACGAGGTGCGAGAAGCCGGCGAGCGTCGGTCGCCCCTCCGGCACGAACGTCGCCTCGGCGGGGGGGGCCGGAGCCAGCAACGCCAGCGCGAGTGCTGACGCCGGGACGATGGCAGGCAGGCGGCGCACGGGACCTCCGAGGGGGGCAGGGTCGGCCAGACCCTAACCCCGCGGCACCTCCCGCGTCCCCGGATCGGACTGGTCGGCGAACCGCACCTCGACCAGCAGGCCTCCGGTCGACGACGTACCGAGCCGGACGTCGCCACCTCGGCGACGGACCAGCTCGCGGACGATCGCCAGCCCGAGGCCGGTCCCGCCACGGTCGCGGTCACGGGCCTCGTCAAGACGCGCGAACCTGTCGAAGGCGCGGGCCCGGTCGGCCGGCGCGATGCCGGGGCCGTCGTCGGCGACGCTCAGCACCGCGTCGCGCGCTGCCCGGGTGAAGCCGACGTCGACCCGGGTCCGGGCGTGGCGCCGGCCGTTGTCGACCAGGTTGCCGATCACCCGCTCGAGCTCGATCCGGGTCATCGGGACCGTCCCGGCCGCGAGCGCACCGACCCGCACCTCGGGCCCCGTGATGTCGTCGGCGGCGGTCGCGTACCCGGGAAGCACGGCCCGCGGCTCGGCCTCCGGATCCGGTGCCGGCAGGGCCTCCCCGGCGTCGAGCCGGGCCAGCACGAGGAGGTCCTCGACCAGCGCGGAGAGCCGCGCGAGCTCGTCGGCGAGGTCGGCGTGATCGGCCTCCGAGGCGCCGTGCCGGCGGTTGACGTCCGCCTGCACGCGCAGCGAGGCGAGCGGGTTGCGCAGCTCGTGCGCGACGTTGGCCACGAAGCTCCGCTCGCGGTCGCGGGCGGCCGCCAACCGGTCCAGCATCGAGTTGAGCGTCACCGCCAGTGCCCAGATCTCGTCCCGGGAGTGCGGCTCGGGGAGACGCTCGTCGTCGCCGCCACCGGAGACTCGCTCGGCCGCGGAGCGCAGCGACTCCACCGGGCGCAGGGTCTCGCCGATCGCGCGCCAGGCGACCAGGCCCAGCACGAGCAGCAGCAGCGGGAAGCCGAGCAGCAGGGTGACCACCAGGATGTGCTGGCTCCGCGCCAGGTCTGCCACCGGCTCGGCGACGACCACCATCGGCGCCCCGGCCGCCGGCGAGCTGGGCAGCGCGGTGACCCGCAGCGTGGAGGTCATCCCGAGCCGCGACCCCGGCACCGTCACCGGCCCCGATCGGGCCCGCGCCAGCTCGGCCGGGGTGAGCAGCGAGGTCAGCCGGTCACCGTTCGCCGAGGCGCTGAGCACCCGACCCCGGGCGTCGAGCACCTGGACCGACTCGGTGCCGGTTACCGGGATCGGGTCGGGGAGCCGGTGGCCGGTGACCAGCTCGGCCACCTGCGCAGCGGTGGCGGCGGCCCGGCGGTCGAGGTCGTGCCGGCTGGCCACCGACAGGGCCGTGTACAGCGCCACGCTGCTCAACGCCTGCACCACCGCGAGCCCGACCAGGCCGATGGACATCAGCCGCACCCGCAGGGAGCGGCCCTCCCACCATCTCCTCATCGGGAGAGCCGGTACCCGGCCCCACGGACCGTCTCGATCACACCGGCCCCGAGCTTGCGGCGGAGGTACCCGACGTACACCTCGACCGTGTTCGGGTCGTAGCCGACCCCGCGGGCGTCCCAGACCCGGTCGAGGAGCTCGATCTTGGTGACCACGCGGTCCTGGTGCCGCAGGAAGAACTCCAGGAGCTCGTACTCCCGCGGGCTCAGGGCCACGGGGACGCCGGCCAGGGTCACCTCGCGGGTCGCCGGGTCGAGGCGTACGTCGGCATGGGTCAGCACGGGTGGCCTCGGGTCGCTCTGGCGGCGCAGCAGGGCCCGCAGCCGGGCCAGCAGCACGACGTAGTCGAACGGCTTGGTCAGGTAGTCGTCGGCGCCGTAGTCGAGGCCGTCGGCCTGGTCGTAGGGCCCGTCCTTGGCCGAGACCATCATCACCGGGACCCAGTTCTCCTCGGCACGCAGTCGCTTGACGACCTCGTAGCCGGACAGGCCGGGCAGCATCACGTCGAGGAGTACGGCGTCGTACTGGCCGTCGCGCGCCGCCTCCAGGCCGCTGACCCCGTCGGCCGCCAGGTCGACGGTGAACCCGTCGGCGACCAGGCCCCGCTCGAGCGCGCGCGCCAGCCGGGCCTCGTCCTCGACGACCAGCAGACGCATGCGCACACGATGACACGCGATCCGAGGCCGGCCCGGGACGATCGGGCCTGACCGGGCTCACAGGTTCTCAGCGGACTCACAGCGCCGCGAGCGACGATGGGCACCATGGCCCGCCTCTCCCTTCCCAGCTCTCGCCGCGCTCGCTGGGCGGTTCCCGTCGTCGCGGCGGTGGCCCTGGCCGGCGTCGGCCCGCTCGCCACGACCCTCACCGCCAGCGCGCAGGGCTCGCTGCCCCCGCGCACCGCAGCCCAGCTCCTCGTCGACGTGCAGCGGGCCCGGGTGCAGGCGCTGTCCGGGACCGTCGTGGAGACCTCCGCCCTCGGGCTCCCCGCGGTGCCCGGAGTCGGGGGCCGGGGCGGCGCCAGCTTCTCCTCGCTGGTCTCCGGCTCGCACACCATGCGGCTCTGGTACGCCGGCCCGGACCAGGTCCGACTGGCCCTGCTCGGCCAGCTCGGGGAGTCCGACCTGGTCCGCACCGGCAGCGACGTGTGGGCGTGGTCCAGCGACACCAACACCGCCACCCACTGGACCGCGCCGGTCGCCGGCTCGTCCGGGCCGACCGGGCCCGACGCGGCCGCCGCGCCGGTCACGCCCCAGCAGGCCGCCGACGCTGCCCTGAAGGCGATCGACCCGAGCACCCGGGTGACCACCGACCCCACGGCGGTCGTCGCCGGCCGCTCGGCCTACGAGCTGGTGCTGACGCCGCGCGACTCGCGCTCCACCGTGGGCTCGGTCCGGATCGCGGTCGACGGCACGACCCACATCCCGACCCGGGTCCAGGTCTTCGCCCGCGGCGCGACCGCTCCGGCCTTCGAGGTCGGGTTCACGTCCTTCTCGACCTCGACGCCGCCGGCGTCGACCTTCGCCTTCACCCCACCGCCGGGCGCCACCGTGAAGCAGGGCAGCCTGACCGCGCCCCACGACGTCACCGGCTCGCGCGCCCAGCCGTCGGGTGCCACTCCCTCGGTGGTCGGCACCGGGTGGACCACGGTGGTGGTCGCCGACGTCGGCTCGATGACCGGCGGCCAGACCAACCAGAGCAGCCCGGGCAGCCTGGCCGGCCTCCTGAAGTCCCTGCCCGCCGTCTCCGGCGCCTGGGGCTCGGGTCACCTCCTGCACGGCGCGCTGTTCTCCGCCGTCCTGACCGACGACGGCAGGGTCGCGGTCGGCGCCGTACCACCGTCGATGCTCTACGCCGCGCTGGCGCATGGCTGAGGCCGACGCGGGGCCGGCGACCGGGCTGGCCGTCCGGACCTCGGGTCTGACCAAGCGCTTCGGCGTCCAGACCGTGGTCGACGGGATCGACCTCGAGGTGCCGACCGGTGCGGTCTACGGCTTCCTGGGCCCCAACGGGTCGGGCAAGACGACCACCATCCGGATGCTGCTCGGCCTGGTCACACCGACCGCGGGCGGGGTCCACCTGCTCGGCGCCCCGATGCCGCGGCGCGCGCCCGACGTGCTCCCCGCGGTGGGCGCCCTGGTCGAGGGACCCGCCTTCCATCCCTATCTCTCCGGCCGGAGCAACCTCCTGCGTCTCGATGCAGCCGACCGGACCGCGGACCCCCGCTCGGCGCCGAGCCGCGTCGACGCAGCGCTCGACCGGGTCGGGCTCCTGGCCGCGGCGGGCAAGCGCTACCGCGCCTACTCGCTCGGCATGCGCCAGCGACTGGCCATCGCCGGCGCGCTGCTCACCCCCAAGGACCTGCTGGTTCTCGACGAACCGACCAACGGGCTCGACCCGCAGGGCACCCGCGAGGTGCGCCAGCTGGTGGGCTCGCTGGCCGGCGACGGTGCGACCGTGCTGGTCTCCAGCCACCTGCTGGGTGAGGTCGAGCAGATGTGCACCCACCTCGGCGTCATGCACGTCGGTCGGCTGGTCGCCCAGGGCACGAGCGCCGAGCTCCGCGGCACCGGCGCGGTCGAGGCCACCGTCGAGACCGACCAGCCCGGCGACGCCGCCCGGGTGCTCCACGAGCTCGGCGCGACCGACGTGCACACCACCCGGACCACTGCCGTCGGACAGCTCGGCGAGGTCCCGCCGGAGAAGGTCGTCGCGGCGCTGGTGCACGCCGGGGTCGGGGTGAGCGGCTTCCGGGTCGCCCGGCCGACGCTCGAGGACGTGTTCGTCTCGCTGACCGGGGAGGGCTTCGATGTCAGTGGCTGACCGCGCTCCGACCGTCGTACGCCGTCCGCTGGCCCCGGTCTCCGCCCGCCTCCTGGTCTCCGAGCTCCGGCTGGTGATGGGACGGCGTCGCAACCAGGCCGGTCTGGTGGTGCTCGCCGCCGTGCCGATCCTGATCTCGATCGCGGTCAAGACGTCGGTCTCGCAGCCGGGCGCCGACGCACCGAACTTCTTCCGCTCGATCACCGACAACGGGCTCTTCGTCGCCCTGGCCGCGCTGACCATCGAGATCGGGCTCTTCCTGCCGCTCGCGGTCTCGGTGATCGCCGGCGATGCCGTGGCCGGTGAGGCCAACCTCGGCACGCTGCGCTACCTCCTGACCGTGCCCGTCACCCGGCTGCGGCTGCTCCTGGTCAAGCTCGCCGCGATCGCGATCGGCGCGTTCATCGCGACGTTCACCGTGGCCGTCGTGGGCATCCTGATGGGGTTGGCGCTGTTCGGCGGCGGCTCGATGACCCTGCTCTCGGGCACTCAGATCGGGTTCGGCGAGGGGCTGCTACGCGTGGCCCTCGCCGCGGCGTACCTCGCCTGCGGCCTGGCCGCCCTGGGCGCGGTCGGCCTGTTCGTCTCGACGCTGACCGAGCAGCCGATCGCGGCCACGATCGCCACGGTGATCTTCAGCTCCGCGTCGTTCATCCTCGACTCGATCCCGCAGGTCGGCTGGCTGCACCCCTACCTGCTGACCCATCACTGGCTCGACTTCGGTGACCTGTTCCGTGCCCCGATCGAGTGGACCAACGTGCTGGCCGGGCTCTACCTCGCCGCCGCGTACGTCATCGTGTTCTTCGCGGCCGCCTGGGCCCGCTTCTCCGGCAAGGACGTCACCAGCTAGGCGGGACGGGGGTCGGTGTCGGGGCCCTCGTCCGCGAGCGCGCTTCGGGCTCCGCTGCGGTCGCTCAGCCCTTGGGGACCAGCGTCGGGTAGACGTGCTCGAAGCTGAGCATCTTGCCCTGCCCGGACGCGACGATGTAGGTCAGTCCGATCGCCACGCCGGCGATCACGACGAGGAAGCAGACCGCCGCCAGCGCCGTGCCGACCGGCGTCCGGCGTACGACGGGAGCCGCGCCGTCGGCGGCGTCCGCCCCGGCCCCGCCGATGGCGAGGGCGCGCACGCCCAGCGCGTAGACGACGGGCAGGCCGGCCCCGAGGACGAGGCTGTAGAGCAGCACCTTCCAGGCGTCCTGGAGGAACAACGAGAACATGTCAGCCTCCTCAGACCGCGATCGGCTCGACCGGAGCGAGGACCGCGGACGGGTCCTCCCAGTCGTCGTTGACGTTGTCGGCGTTGACCGGGCGGCGGCGAGCGCGCACGTACATCAGGCCGGCGGCGACGAGCAGGACCGCGACCATCAGCAGGGCACCGGCGAGTCCGCCGCCGGCGGCGTGACCGATCCACCAGGTGGCGGCACCGACCAGGCCGGCCATCGGCAGCGTGATCGCCCAGGCGACGGCCATCCGGCCCGCGATCCGCCAGCGCACGTGGGCGCCGGGGCGGCCCAGCCCGCTGCCGAGGATCGAGCCGGTCGCGACGTGGGTGGTCGAGAGGGCGAAGCCCAGCTGGCTCGACGCCAGGATCACGGCGGCCGCGGCGCCCTGGGCGGCCGTGCCCTGGCGGGGCTCGATCTCGGTGATCCCCTTGCCGAGCGTGCGGATGATCCGCCAGCCGCCGACGTAGGTGCCGAGCGCGATCGCTGCGGCGCAGGCGAACTTCACCCACAGCGGGATGGAGGTGGTGTCGGTCCAGCTGCCGTAGCCGATCAGGGCGAGGGTGATCACGCCCATCGTCTTCTGCGCGTCGTTGGTGCCGTGCGCCAGCGCCACCAGCGAGGCGGTGCCGATCTGGCCCCAGCGGAAGCCGTCGTCGTTCTGGCGGGCACTGAGCCGCGCGGTGAGCCGGTAGATCAGCCAGGTCCCGATCATCGCCACGATCGCAGCCACCACCGGGGAGGCCAGGCCCGGGAGGATCACCTTGCCGACGACGCCGTCCAGCTTGGTGGAGTCGCCGGTCCAGTGCACCCCGCCCCAGCCGATCCCGGCGACCGTGGCGCCGATCAGGCCGCCGAACAGCGCGTGCGACGAGCTCGACGGGAGGCCGAGCAGCCAGGTCGCGAGGTTCCACACGATCCCGCCGACCAGGCCCGCCAGGATGATCAGCAGCAGGGCCGAGCCGTGGTCCGCGGTCAGCGACGCGTCCGGGCTGCCGGAGCTGTCCTGGATCGAGACGACGGCGTTGGTGACGGTGAGGGCGACCTCGACGGAGAGGAACGCTCCGACCAGGTTGAGGACCGCGGCCAGCGCGACCGCGACCTTGGGCTTGAGCGCACCGGTCGCGATGGACGTGGCCATCGAGTTACCGGTGTCATGGAATCCGTTGGTGAAGTCGAACCCGAGGGCGACGATCACGACCAGGATGACGGTGAGTAGGGGCGCCGACACATGACGAGTGTGGGGTGTTCACCGGTCGGAAGGAAATCTGCGGGGCTGCGTTCACCCATTGTTCGTGGTGCCGTTCACCTGTTGTTCACCTGAATGAGCCGGATCGGCTCTCGTGGGTCAGAAGTGACCCGTGAGGCGGTAGTGGCGCAGGGCGGTTTCGCTCAGGCGGTAGGAGTCGCCGTACACGCTCCAGCGCAGGGGCAGGCGGAGGCCGAGGTTGCCGGCGTCGAGGAACACCTGCTGCGCGGTGGTGATCCGGGTGACGTCCTGGTGCGCCTGCTCGCGGCGCATGAACGCGATCCGGGCGGTCAGGAACGCCTGGAGGTACGCCGTCTCGCGGCCGCCGTCCGTGGGGATGTCGGCGCGCGCGCGGGCATGCCGGCGGACCGCCCGCAGGCCGTCGAGGCCGTGCACGACGGCTGCGTCGTAGTAGGCGAACTGCCCCAGGCTGTGCAGTCCGTCGCGCTGGGCGAGGTGCACCGCGGGGTCGAAGTACCACGCGTCGCGGAAGTGGTCCTGGGCGCGCCGGAACGCCGGATCAGCGGCGGCCCGGTGCCAGGCCCGGACGAACGGCCGGCCCAGGCCCTGGCGCGACGACGTGCCGTCCACCCGACGCAGGGCCGGCAGGAACGGCGCGAGCGGGTCGGCGGGCTTCCGGGCCACGTAGCGACGGACCACCGCCAGCATGTCGTGGGTCTTCGAGGTGAAGCCGATGATGCCCCCGGTGTAGCCGCGGTTCTCGGTCGCGCTGTGCTCCACGTCGTACTCGATGTAGCGGTACTGCGCGCGCCAGTCGCGCGAGGAGTTCTCGGCCGTGCTGACCAGGATCTGCGCGACCTCCTTCTGGTGCGGGCGCTCCAGCCCGCCGGCCGCATCCGCTGCCGGGAGCAGGGTGACCGCCAGCGAGATCGCCACGAGGGCGACCAGCAGCCATGCCACTGTCTTCCGCATCGGCTAGCCGACCCACCTGCCGCGACCGCCGCCGAACCAGTCGCCGAAGTCACCACCGGGGCCGGCCGGGCCGCGCGAGCCGAGGTAGGAGCCGACGACGGCGGCGCCGAGGTCGTCGAGCTCCGGGGCGACGACGCGGCCGTCGACCCGGCGGGCCATGGAGTCCACGAAGCGGGCGAGCCCGGGGTCGGTGCCGAGCCGGAAGAACGTCACCTGGGCGCCGATCCGGCCGGAGCTGTCCAGCTCGCGCACGGAGTAGGCGACGGTCAGGGGGTGCGGCGGGTACTCGAAGTAGACCTCTCCGTTGGGCTCGAGGTGTGAGGTCGGCTCGCCGTCGGTGACGATCAGCAGCACGGGCTGGGCGTTCGGGTGCTTGCGGAAGAAGCGGTTGGCCAGCAGGAGGGCGTGGTGCAGGTTGGTGCCCTTGTCCCACATCGCGTCGAGGCCGGTCAGCTCCTCGATGTCCATGACCTGCGCGTGCCGGCCGAACCCGATCAGCTGGAGGGCGTCGCCGCGGAAGCGCGAGCGGATCAGGGTGTGCAGCGCCAGCGCCGTGCGCTTCATCGGCACCCAGCGGCCGTCCATCGCCATCGAGAACGACGTGTCGACCAGCAGCGCGACGGCGGCCTGGGTGCGGGCCTCGGTCTCACTGACCTCGACGTCCTCGACGCGCAGGCGGAGGCGTGGTCTCGACTCCGCTCGACCACCGAACCCCGAGTCCGCTCGACCACCGAACCCCGAGTCCGCTCGACCACCGAACCCCGAGTCCGCTCGACCACCGAACCCCGAGTCCGCTCGACCACCGAACCCCGAGTCCGCTCGACCACCGAACCCCGAGTCCGCTCGACCACCGAACCCCGAGTCCGCTCGACCACCGAGGGGACCGCCCTCGCCGACCACGCGCCGTACGGCGTTGGTCACGGTGCGGGTCACGTCCCACGGCTCGGTGTCACCGAACTGCCACTCCCGGGTGGCCCCCGAGAGCTCGCCGGCGGCCCCGGCCTGGCGCAGGTCGCGCTGGCCCTGACGCCCGCTCATCCGGGTCGCGACGTCCTTCAGCAGCGCCTTGCCGAGCTGGCGCATCGCCTTGGGGCTGAGCTTGAGCTGGCCGTCGCTGGACCGCTTCAGGTAGCCCGAGTCGCGCAGCGCCTGCTCCAGCCTCTGCAGGGTCCGAGCGTCCACGGCGGCGTCGTTGCCCAGCTGCTGTGCGAGCAGGTCGAGGTCGACGTCGTCGAGCCGGGCGCCGTCGTAGGACTGCGAGAGCTGCTCGGCCAGGCTGTCGAGGTCGGCGAGGTCCTGGAGCGCGCCGGTGCCGTCCCCGAGGCCCAGCCCCTGCTGGCCGTCGAAGCCTTCCGAGCCGCCCCAGTCCTCCCCCGGGCGCAGGGACTGGAGGTTGGCGTCGAGCTGGGAGAGCTGCTGCATCAGCTCCGGCGAGCCGAACGCCTGATCGGCCAGCGCCATCAGCTCGGCGCGCTGCTCCGCGGTCATCGAGTTCATCATCCGTTGCGCCGCCGCGGCACGCTGCGCGAGCGCGTCGATCAGCTCCTCGACGTTCTGCGGGTTCTCGGGGAAGTAGTCGCCGTGCTTGTCCATGAAGTCGGCGAAGTCCTGGTCGGTGTCCCGTCCGCTGGCGTGCTTGGACAGCAGGTCGTTGAGATCGGTGAGCATCTCGTTGACCGCCGCACGGTCGGCGTCGGTGGCGTTCTCGAGCGCCTGCTTCATCCCGGCGAAGCGCTGGTCGAGCAGCTCGCGACCCAGCAGGTCCTTGATCTGCTCGAACGCCTCGCGCGCCTCGCGGCTCTTCCAGTCGTAGTCGCCGAGCTCGGTCACCGCCGCGGCGGTGGACTGCGGGAGGTGGTCGAGCTGGAGCTCGCGCAGGGCGCGGTCGCCGTCGTCCATCGTGATGTCGCGGGCCAGCTGCTTGCGCTCCTCGAGGACCGCGTGGTCGAGGAGCTCCCGCACCTCCTGCAGGGTGCCGTCCAGGTTGTGCTGCGAGGTCAGCTCGCGACGCTTCTCCGCGATCCGGCGGGCCAGGTCGTCGAGCCCCTGCTGGTCGCGACCACCGCGGCGCAGGAACTCGCGCATCGCCCGCTCGGGGCTGTAGCCGGCCATCACGTCCTGGCCGATCGCGTCGAGCGCCTCGGCGATGTCCACCGGCGGCGCGAGGGGGTCCGGCCCACCGTCGTACGCCGTGTAGCGGGAGCGGGGTTGAGGGCGGCTCATCGGCGCTCCACCGTCATCCCGGCCCGGAGTGCGCGGGGCACCTCGGCCACCTGGTCGACGCGGGCGACCAGAGCCGCCACCTCGTCGGCACCCGATGGGGAGTCCACCTCCACGGCGTAGGTCACGCCGGTGGAATGCCACGTGTCCGGGTCGAACTCGCCACGCGCGGAGACCCGCACCCCCCGCACCTCGAGGTCGAGGGCGCCGCTCTCGCGGAACGTGTCGTTGAGGACGCACAGGGCCACCGCGACGTGGAGCACGCCCGCACCGTTGGCAGGAGCCTCGATCACCACTCCCCCGTCGCTCCAGGAGTGAGGGACCAGCCAGCCGCCGGTGGTGTCCGCCCGCAGCGAACCCGCGCTGAGCACGACCGGGAAGTCCGCGGAACCGGGGTCAGCCATAGACGGTCTCCCCACCGCCGGACTCCTTGCTGATCTTGCGGGCCAGGTAGAGGCCTTCGAGGGCGAGCTCGATGGCGCCGGCCCGTTGGCCGTCGTTCCCGGCGTCGAGCCGGTCGCAGACCTCGTCGTACAGCTCGGACTCGCCGAGCACCGGCAGCCCGATCAGGAAGTCGCGGGCGGTGACCTGCTCACCGGTGGTCACCATCTGGCCGGCCTCGATCCGGTCGACCAGCAGCGAGAAGTCGAGCCCGCGGAAGTGGTGCCGCACGGTCTCGGCGGTCGCGGTCCGGAGCAGGTGGGTGAGGATGTCGCCCTCGCGGCCCTCCTCGCCGGTCTCGAACTCGATCTTGCCGCCGAGCACCTCGACGGCGGTCTCGAGGTCGACGACGCGGGCGACCGCTTCGTCCTCGCCCTGGCGGGTGGCCCGGTGCAGGGCGGAGGCCGCGATCGTCTCGGCGCCGGCGATGGCGAACCTGGCGCTGACCCCGGAGCGCTGGTCGACGGACGTCGACTCGCGCAGGTTGCGGGTGAAGCGGGCCAGGATCTCGACCAGGTGGTCGGGCACGTCGGCGACCAGGTGCGCCTCCTGGCGGATCACCGCCACCTCGTCGTCGAGCTCGGTCGGGTAGTGGGTGCGGATCTCGGCACCGAAGCGGTCCTTGAGCGGGGTGATGATCCGGCCGCGGTTGGTGTAGTCCTCGGGGTTGGCGCTGGCCACCACCAGGGTGTCGATGGGGAGCCGTAGCACGTAGCCGCGGATCTGGATGTCGCGCTCCTCCATCACGTTCAGCATCGCGACCTGGATCCGCTCGGCGAGGTCGGGCAGCTCGTTGATCGCCACGATGCCGCGGTGGCTGCGCGGGATCAGCCCGAAGTGGATGGTCTCCGGGTCGCCGAGATGGCGGCCCTCGGCCACCTTCATGGGGTCGACGTCACCGATCAGGTCGGCGACCGAGGTGTCGGGGGTGGCCAGCTTCTCGGCGTACCGCTCGTCCCGGTGCCGCCACTCCACGGGCAGCTCGTCGCCGAGCTCCTCGGCGCGGCGCCGCGACTCGGCCGTGATCGGCTCGTAGGGGTGCTCGCCGAGCTCGGCGCCACCGATCACCGGCGTCCACTCGTCCAGCAGGCCGACCAGGGTCCGCAGCAGCCGGGTCTTGCCCTGCCCCCGCTCACCGAGGAGCACGATGTCGTGCCCGGCGATCAGGGCCCGCTCGAGCTGCGGGATGACGGTGTCCTCGAAGCCATGCAGCCCCGGCCAGGGGTCGGCCCCGGCCGCGAGCATGCCGAGCAGGTTGTCGCGGAGCTCGTCGCGCAGGGTCTTCTGGGCGTGGCCCGACTCACGGAGCTGGCCGAGGGTCCTGAGGGTGGGTACTTGGCTCACGTCTTCCACGCTAGTCGGGTACGCAATGCTGGCCCCGTGGGCAGGACCGACAGGCGGATCATCGGGATCGCGGGCGCGCCGGGCGCCGGCAAGTCGACGTACGCCGAGCGGCTGGTCGCGCAGTCCGAGGTGCCGGCCGCCCAGGTGCCGATGGACGGCTTCCACCTCGCCGACAGCGCGCTCGTGGCGCTCGGCCTGAGGGACCGCAAGGGCGCCCCGGAGACCTTCGACGCGTGGGGGTACGCCGCACTGCTGCGGCGGCTGCGGTCAGCCACGGGGACGGCCGGGGAGACGGTCTGGGCCCCGGCCTTCTCCCGCGACCTGGAGCAACCGCTGGCTGGCGCGATCGGGGTGCGGCCGGACGTGGAGCTGGTGGTGACCGAGGGCAACTACCTGCTCCTGGACCGCCCGGAGTGGCGGGCCGTCCGGGCGGAGCTGGACGAGGTGTGGTTCCTCGACCTCGCCGACGACGTACGCCGGGCCCGGTTGGTGGCCCGGCACGTCGAGTTCGGCAAGTCCCCCGACGCGGCCCGCTGCTGGGTGAGCGACGTGGACGACCCGAACGCCGTGCTGGTGGCCGCCTCCCGGGACCGGGCCGACCGGTTCGTGACGCTCTGACCCCAGCCCACCCGGACAGACAAGAACCGGGCCCGGCGCCGGTCGGCGGGGCCCGGGTCTCCGGGGGGATGGGTCGAGATCGGGGTGTTGGGTCTCGGCCTGCTTCGAGTCTGCGCCCCGGGCGCGCCGATCCTGCAGGGCGGATGGTCACCACCCGACGGGGCCGAAGGTCCCCTACCGGTCGCCTCTCAGGCCACGGGGGCGTCCGGTACGACGACGACCGTCGTCGGTGCGTGCTCGACGACCGCCACGGCCAGGGCCCGGCCCAGGGCCGAGGCCAGCATCCCCTCGTGGTGGCTGCCGACCACCACGGCGTCCATCAGCGTGGCCGTGGCGACCAGCGCCTCGGCCTCAGGATCCTCGACGTGGCGCACACTGACCCCCACCTCGGGGTACTTCTCGCCGAGCTCGGCGAGCCAGCGCTGGACCTGCTCCTGCATCTCGAGGCTCGCCGCGTCGGTGGCAGCGTCGCCGAACCACGGGAAGCCGGGCCCGAAGGTGAGCACGGTCAGCGGCAGGTGCCGCGACGCCGCGAGCCCGTAGGCGAACTGCAGCGCCGGCAACGTGTCGTCGGTCCCGTCGGTCCCGGTGAGTACGCCGTGCCGGGTCTCGGCGCCGTGCGGACGGAGCACCACCACCGGGCAGCACCCGTGCCGGGCCAGCGAGAGCCCCACGGAGCCGAGCAGCAGGCTGGCGACACGGCCGTGACCGCGCGAGCCGACCACGACCATCGCGGCCGTCTTCGACGCCAGGCTGAGGGCGTCACGAGGGTCGGCGCGGACGATGTACTCGTCGACCTCCAGGTCAGGCGCGATCGCCCGGGCCGCGAGGCGGGCCCGGCCGAGCACCGTGGTCCCGCTGTCCTTGAGGCTCTGGAGGATCACGCTCTGGTCGAGACCGGCCTGGGCCACCCAGGCGGCGTTCTCGAGGTGGTAGGCGTGCAGCAGGGTCAGGGGACGGTGGTCGAGGACCGCCTGCCGCGCCGCCCAGGCCACGGCCTCCGACGACGAGGGCGACCCGTCCACCCCCACGACGATGGTGCCGGCCGCGAGTCCGTCGTTGCTGGTCATGGCTGCCTCCTGACATCCGCCCTTCGGCGACCCGGAGGGCTCACCTCAACCCTCCCGCCCGCACTCGTTGAGCAGCAGTGCAGTTGGACCCCCGGGGTTCAGGACCATCGGCCCTGATCGGCTCGACCGGCGACGCTCAGGATTGGTTCATTGCCCGGCAAGGGAGGCATCGATGCAGGAGTCGTTCGACCTGAACGTGACCGAGTGCGCCGAGCTGCTGCGCGCCGGGCTGGTCGGCCGGGTCGCGGTGTGTACCCCGACGGGACCGCACATCATCCCGGTGAACTACTCGGTCGTGGACGAGTCGATCATCCTGCGCACCACGCCGTACAGCCTGCTCGGCAGCCAGGCCCAGGGCGCCGTGCTGGCCCTCGAGGTCGACCACTTCGACTACGACTACCAGCGCGGCTGGAGCGTGGTGGCCCGCGGCCGCTCCGAGGTCGTGACGGACAGCACCGAGCTGGACCACATCCGGACCACCTGGAACCCGCACGCCTGGGTGGCCGGCGGGCGCACGCTGTACATCCGGCTGCGATGGTCGGAGCTCACCGGTCGCCGGCTGGGCCGCGGTTGGGACCCGCTGGCCTCCCTGCCGGTCCGCCGCAACGTCTAGGGCTCAGTCGCCGAAGCGGAGGCCCACCACACCGGGCACGCTGACCGCCAGCACCCGGGCGATGCCCCGGGCCTGGGGGTCGCTCTGACCCCTCAGCTCCACGACCCCGTCGACCACGTCGACCTGGCACGGGACGGCCCCCTCGCGGAGCAGTCCGTCGACGTCCGCGGCGATCTGCTCGTCGCTGCGGGCCAGCACCGCGATCAGGTCACGGCGGCTGAGCATGCCGACGACCCTGCCGTCGTCGACCACCGGGAGGCTCTTCACCTGGGTGTCGGCGAGCCGCTCCACCGCAGTGGCGAGGTCCTGGTCGCTCCTGATGGTCACCGGTCCGGGAGTCATCACGTCGGCGACCGTCGCGGGGAGACTGCCCGCCTCGACCTCGACCGGGATCTCGCGGGCTCGCCGGTCCGGGATCATCGAGCCCCGGATCACGTCCGCCTCGCTCACCACACCGACCAGCCGGTCCTCCTCGTCGAGCACCGGCATGGCGGTGATCTGGTGGGCGTGCATCAGCTGGATCGCGTGCTTCACCGGACTGCCCGGCCGCACGCTCACCAGCTCGGAGGTCATCACGTCGCGCACGAGCAAGGCGGTCTCCTTCCAGGAGTGGTCCGACCGTAGTGCCCCGCAAGGCAACCGCTCCTGCCCGGTCGTGGGACAGGGGCCGACGGCCCTGCCGGGCCGGGCACAACGGCCCTCCCCCATCGTCGCGCATCCCCGGACCATGGGGCCAGGAGGAGGCCAGCCACGCCATGCCCACGACCCCATCCGCGCCCGTCAGCACGAACCGGCCCGCCGCAGCGCCCGACGGCGCGCCGGGCGGGCCCACGGTCGCGCCGGCCGACGTGCTGCTCGCGGACGGGTCCGTCGGGGTGGTCCGGCCGCTCGGCCCGGAGGACCGCGAGGCCCTGCTGGCGCTTCACGACGAGGTCGGCCTCGACAGCCTGCGCCTGCGCTTCTTCAGTGCCAGCCGCGAGGCCGGGCACGCCTACGTCGAGCACCTGCTCGCCCACCACGAGGCCGGGCAGGTCTTCGCGCTCGCGCTGTGGTGGCACGACCGCCTGGTGGGGCTGGCGACGGCCGAGCGCAACCCGGACGTGGCCACGGCCGAGGTGTCCTTCCTGGTCGCCGACGAGATGCGCGGCCGAGGCGTCGGGACCCTGCTCCTGGAGCACCTGGCCGCCCTGGCGCGGACCGAAGGCGTACGCCGGTTCACCGCCGAGGTGCTCGCCGAGAACGGCGCCATGATCCGGGTGTTCCTCGATGCCGGCTTCGAGCTGACCCGCCACCTCGACCGGGGCGTCGTCACCGTCGAGATGGACACCTTGGTCTCGGAGAGCACCCTGCGCGCCGCGGACGCACGCGAGTCGCGGTCCGAGGCCGCGTCGCTGAACGCCCTGCTGCGACCGCACCGCGTCGCGGTCGTCGGCGTACGACGTGACGGCACCGGCGTGGGCTGCGCGGTGATCGACTCGATCGTCGCCGGCGGCTTCCTCGGCGAGCTGCTCGTGATCCATCCGACTGCCTCCACGGTGCGGGGCGTCGCCGCCCACGCGTCCTTCGACGAGGCGCCGGGACCGATCGACCTCGTCGTGGTCGCCGTACCCCCGGAGCAGGTCACCGCCTGCGTCGCCGACGCCGCCGCCGCGGGCGCCGGGGCTGCCGTGGTGATCACGTCCGGCTTTGCCGAGATGGGTGACGAGGGCCTGGCCCTCCAGCGCGAGCTCGCGCACACCGCCCGCGCCTGCGGCATCCGGGTGGTGGGACCCAACTGTCTCGGCCTGCTCGACAACCAGCCCGACGTCCGCCTCACCGCGACCTTCGCCGGCACCAACCCCCCTCCCGGTGGTCTCGCCGTCGCCTCGCAGTCCGGAGGCGTCGGCATCGTGGTCAGCGACCTCGCCTGCCGGCTCGGGCTGGGGGTGCGTCACTTCGTGTCGCTGGGCAACAAGGCGGACGTGTCGAGCAACGACCTCCTGGCCGCCTGGCTCGACGACCCCGACGTCACCGCGGCTGCCCTCTATCTCGAGTCCTTCGGCAACCCCGCGAAGTTCGCCCGCCTGGCCCGACGCTTCGCCGAGACGCGGCCGCTCCTCGCCGTGATGGGCGGCCGGTCGAGCAGCGGCCGGAGGGCCGGCGTCTCGCACACCGCGGCCGCCGCAACCCCTGCGGTCCGCGTCGACGCACTCTTCGCCCAGGCCGGCGTGGTCGGGTGCCGCGACGCCGAGGAGCTGACCGAGACCGCGCTGCTGCTCGGCGAGCAGCCGCTCCCGGCCGGGCCGCGTCTGGCCGTCCTGGGCAACGCCGGGGGCCTCGGGGTCCTGGCCGCCGACTGCGCGGCCCGGCACGGGCTCGCCGTCCCTGTCCTGTCCGAGGGCCTGCGCGAGCGGGTCGCGGTGCACGTCACCGGCACCGTGGGGACGGCCAACCCGGTGGACAGCGGGGCCGGCGGCGTCGGCGACGGCATCGGCCGGATCGCCGGGGAGCTGCTCGCCTCGACCGAGGTCGACGCGGTCCTGCTGGTGCTGGTGCAGACCCGGACCCTGGATCCCCAGGTCACGCTCGAGGCCCTGTTGGAGGCCCGCGAGGCCCATCCGACGAAGCCGTTCGTGGCGGTGCTGCTGGGCGGGGTCCGGGCCGGCCCCCTGCCCCGGATCACCGTGCTGCCGTCGGTGGAGTCCGCCGTCCGCTCGCTCGCCCATGCGGTCCGCTACGCCGACTGGCTGGCCGCGCCGCGGTCGGCGGCGCCACTGACCGAGCCCGACCGGCTCGCCGCGGCCCGGCACTGGGTCACGTCGTACCTCCAGGAGACCGGTCCGGGCTGGCTCGGGCCCGAGGCGGCGTCGTCCCTCCTTGCGCCGTACGGCGTGAACCTGTGCGGCGTGGTCGCCACCGGCCCGGCGGCCGCGGCCGCCGCCACCGCCGAGGTCGGCCTCCCGGTGGCCGTGAAGGTGGCCGACCCGACCGTCGTGCACAAGACCGAGCGCGGCCTGGTGCGGGTGGGGCTGGCCTCGGTCGACGCCGTCCAGGAGACCGTCCAGCACTTCGCCGCCGAGATGAGCCGCAGCGAGGTGCCGGTGCTGGTGCAGCCGATGGTGCACGGCCCGGAGCTGGCCTTCGGAGTCGTCCGGGACCCCGGGCTGGGCCCGTTGGTGATGGTCGCCGCAGGTGGCACCGCGACCGAGGTGTGGAACGACCGCACGATGCTGCTCGCGCCGGTCTCACCCCAGGACGCGGCGCGGGCGCTGCGGTCGCTGCGGATCTGGCCGTTGCTCGCAGGCTTTCGGGGCAGCACCCCCGTCGACGAGTCGGCGCTGGTCGACGTGATCGTGGCCCTCGGCCGCCTGGCCACCGACGTGCCGGAGGTGGTCGAGGTCGACCTCAACCCGGTCGTCGCGACCTCCGACGGCGTGGCGCTGGTGGACACCAAGGTCCGCCTCGACCACGGGGCGGCCGTCGACGCCGGGGTGCCGCGGCGACTGCGGGAGCCGGCGTGAGCACGGACTCCCCGGAACAGCAGCAGGCCCTGCCGGACTCGAGCCAGGCGCTGCTCGGCGCCGTCCTGGCGATCGCCTCGGACCTCGACCTGAACGGCGTGCTGACCCGGATCGTCGAGGCGGCGGCCAGCCTGACCGGAGCGCAGTACGGCGCGCTGGGCGTGGTGGGCGGCGACAACCGGCTGACCGAGTTCGTCACCACCGGGATCTCCGCGGAGGAACGCGCCCGGATCGGGGACCTCCCGCACGGTCGCGGCATCCTCGGCCTGCTGATCTCCGACCCGCGGCCGATCCGGCTCGGCGACCTGGCCGAGCACCCGGCCTCCGCAGGGATGCCGCCCCGGCACCCGCCGATGAGCTCCTTCCTGGGCGTGCCGGTGCACATCCGCGGCACTGTGTTCGGCAACCTCTACCTGACCGAGAAGCAGGGCGGCGGCCCGTTCACCGACACCGACGAGCGGCTCGTGGTGGCCCTGGCCAGCTCCGCCGGCCTGGTGATCGAGAACGCCCGGGCCTACGGGCTCAGCGAGCGGCGCCGACTCTGGCTCGAGGCCGCCGCGACGCTGACCGAGGCGCTCCAGCCCCCCATCGAGTGGGACCTCGCGCTCCAGCAGGTGACCGAGACCGCGCGCCGGGTCACCCACGCGTCGGCGGCGGCCGTGGTCAGCCCGGCGGCCGACGGCGAGGTCCGGGCGCTGTCCTGCGAGCCGGGGATGGTGGGCGACGTGATCGACCTCGTCGAGGAGGCCGTGGCGTCGGTGGACCGGACCGGTCTGGTCGACCCCGTCGACGTGACCATCGGCGACCTGACGGCGACCGTCGTACCCCTGCCCGCGCACCTGGCGGCACCGGGGCTGCTGGTGACGGTCCACCCGAGCCGCGAGGTGGCGGCGCGGGACACCGACGACCGCGAGATGCTGATCAGCTTCGCCGACCACGCCGCCCTGGCCATGGACCGCGCCCAGGCCGTGGGCGAGCGCGAGGCGCTGGCGGTGATCTCGGACCGCGAGCGGATCGCCCGCGACCTCCACGACCTGGTGATCCAGCGGCTCTTCGCGATCGGCATGCAGCTCCAGGCGGTGGCGGTCCGCGGGGTCGGGGACCAGGTCCGAGAGGTGCTCGATCGGGCCGTCCACGAGGTCGACGGCACGATCCGGGACATCCGGGCCACGATCTTCGAGCTCCAGACCCACGGCACCGACTCGGTGCGCGGTGACGTGCGGGCCCTGGTGCGCGACTACGCCGCCGTCCTTGGCTACACCCCGACGGTGCGCACGCACGGCCCGATCGACACCTCGGTGTCCGCACTGCTCCGCGAGCAGCTGATGTCGGTGCTCCGCGAGGCCCTGTCGAACGCCGCCCGGCACGCCGGGGCCACCCAGGTCGAGGTCGTGCTGATCGTCGACGGCGACGAGCTGCGTCTGGTCGTCACCGACAACGGCTCCGGGCTCCGGGGTCGGCCGCCCGAGAGCGGCCTGGCCAACGCACGCCAGCGGGCCGAGACGATGGGCGGCGTGCTCGAGCTCCTGGCGGTGGAGCCGCACGGCCTGCGCTTCCAGTGGCGGGTGCCCTTGATGCCGGCCTGACCCGAGGCCCCCGGTCGGCGTCAGTCGCGGGTGTCGTTGCCGAGCAGCTTCGAGGCCAGCACCGCGGCCTGGGTACGTCGCTCGAGGCCGAGCTTGGCCAGGATGCTGGAGACGTAGTTCTTCACGGTCTTCTCGGCCAGGAACATCCGCTCGCCGATCTGGCGGTTGGTCAGCCCCTCGGCGATCAGGCTGAGCAGCTTCAGCTCCTGCTCGGTCAGCTCGGCCAGCTCGGGGGCCGTGGCCGGGCCGTTGCGGACCCGCTCCAGCACCCGTGCGGTCAGCGACGGGTCGATCAGCGAGTTGCCGGCGGCCACGGTGCGGACCGCTCCGACGAGGTCCTGGCCACCGATCTCCTTGAGCACGTAGCCGGCCGCGCCGGCCATGATCGCAGCGAACAGCGCCTCGTCGTCGTCGTACGACGTGAGGATCAGCGCCTTGATCGTGGGGTCGACGGCCCGCACGGTGCGGCAGACCTCGATCCCCGACCCGTCGGGCAGCCGCGCGTCGAGCACGGCCACGTCGGGACGCAGCGCGGGGATCCGGGCCGCGGCCTCCACGGCGAGCCCGGACTCGCCCACGACCTCGATGTCGCCGCCGGACTCCAGCAGCGCGCGCAGCCCCTGCCGCACGACCTCGTGGTCGTCCAGCAGGAAGACTCGGATGGGTCGCTGCTCTTCGCTCATGGGCTAGTTCTAGCAGGCTCGGACGTCTCGAGGGCGATCACGAAGTCCAGCAGGTCCAGCCCCAGCGGCTCGTGGGTGATCCAGACGACGGTCCGGCCCCGGTCCCGGGCGAGCACCTGACGGGCCAGGAGCTCGGCGTTGGCGTGGTCGAGATGCGCCGTCGGCTCGTCCAGGACGAGCACCCGCTGGTCGGCCAGCAGCGACCGTGCCACGCCCAGCCGGGCTCGCTCGCCCCCCGAGACGGCAGCCGCTCCATCGCCGAGCCGGGTGGACAGGCCCTCGTCCAGGCCGTCGAGCCAGGTGTCGAGGCCGGCGTCACGCAGGGCCTCGTCGACCTCGTCGTCGGTGGCGGCCGGCCGGGCCAGGCGGATGTTCTCGGCGACGGTCGTGGCGAAGACGTGCGGGTCGTCGTCGACCAGGCCGACGGTGCGTCGTACGTCGTCGAGCGCCAGGCTGGGCAGCCCGACTCCCCCCAGGCCCACGGTCCCCTCCTCGGGGTCGACGAACCGCATCAGCAGCGAGGCCAGCGTGCTCTTGCCGGAGCCGGACGGGCCGACCACACCGACCCGTTGCCCGGGAGCCACGCGCAGGCTCAGGCCCGACAGCGCCGGACGCTCGTCCCAGCGGGCGATGACGTCGACGACGTCGACGGCCGTGTCGTCCGGGAGCGGTACGGCGTGCTCGGGCCCGGTCACGGCGGGGGTGAGCGCCAGGAGTGCCTGGAGCCGGGTCTCGGCGGCCTCGGCCCGGGCCGAGGCGGCGCCGGCGTCGACCGCGGGGAGGATCACCTCGGCCAGGGCGAGAGGGAGCAGCACGACCAGGGCCGCCAGCGGGGCACTGACCCGTCCGGCGGCCACCTCGGGAGCGAGCAGGGCAGCGACGCCGGCGACCGAGACGCCGCAGGCGGTCAGGGCCAGCGCCCGGGCGGTGGTGAGCCAGAAGGCGCTGCGGGTGGCACCCGCGGCGACCTCGTCGCTGGCCTCCGCGACGCGCTGCACGGCTCGGTCGCGGGCCTGCCACATGACCAGCTCGTCGGCGGCCTGGGTCAGCTCCAGGACCCGCTCGGAGAGCAGCGCGCGGGCGGCGACCATGTCCCGCTCGCCGCGCCGGGCGCCGATGCGGGCCACCAGGTGGGCCAGCCCCGCGGCGGTCACACAGCCGGCGACGACGAGGGCGGCCACCGGGGCGATCGCGGCGGTCACTGCGACCGCCAGCGCCGCCACGAGCAGCAGCGCCCGGGTCGGCATCCGGCCACGCAGCTCGCGGTCCAGGATGCCGTCGACGTCGTCGACGACCGAGGCGAGGACGTCGCCCCGTCGCGGTCCGAGCCGGGCCGGGGTGAGCGGCACCAGCGCGTCGTACACCTCGGCCCGGCGCTGGGCCAGCAGGCCGAGCACGGCGTCGTGGGAGAGCAGTCGCTCCACGTAGCGCAGCACCGGACGGGCCAGGCCGAACGTGCGCACCCCGACGATGGCGACCAGCAGGGTGAGCACCGCCGGCTGGGCGGCCGCCTGCACGATCAGCCAGCCCGAGGTTGCGGTCAGCGCGACCCCGGAGGCCGAGGCCAGCCCCCCGATCACGGTGGGCAGGGCAAGGCCGGAACGGCGGTACGACGCCGCGGGGGCGAGGTCGTCGGCGGGCGACGCCGTCGTCCGCCGGACACCGGGTTCGTCGGCGGCCGACGTCTCCGCGAGCGAACGGCGCGGCGCCGCGAGATGGACGACGTGGTCGGCCAGGTCCACCAGGGCCGGCCGGTGGGCGACCACCACGACGGCGCGGTCGGCGGCGAGCTCGACCAGGGTGTCGGCGACGATGTGCTCGCTGAGCGCGTCGAGATGCGCGGTGGGCTCGTCGAGCAGCACCCACGGCCGGTCGCTGAGCACCACCCGGGCCAGCGCCAGGCGGGCCCGCTCGCCGGCGGACAGGGTGCCGCCGTCCTCACCCAGGGTGGTCTCGAGCCCGGACGGGAGCTCGCGGACCCGCTCCTCGAGCGCGACCCGGCGCAGCACCTGCCACACGTCGTCGTCGGAGGCGTCCGGCGCGCCCAGGCGGACGTTGTCGGCGATGCTGCCGGCGACGAAGAGGGGGCGCTGCGGCAGGAGTGCGACCCGGGCCCGCCAGGCCTCGCCGCCGACCTCCCGGTCCCCGATCCGGACGCTTCCCGCGTCCGGCGCCCGCAGCCCGGACAGCACCGAGAGCAGCGTCGACTTACCGCAGCCCGAGGCCCCGGTGACAGCGGTGATGCCGGTCGTCGCCACGGTCAGGGAGACCCGGTCCAGGGCGGGAGCGGTGCGCCCGGCGTAGGTGACCGTGACGTCGTCGACGACGAGGTCGCCGGGGCTCGCGGGCGACGGCTCGGCGGCCGGCGACTCCTCCATGTCGGAGAGCAGGTTGTCGACCCGTTCGAAGGTCGCCACTCCCTCGGCCGCGGCGTGGAACTCCGCGCCGACCCGGCGCAGGGGCCAGTAGGCCTCAGGCGCCAGCAGCAGGACGACCAGCGCGGTGCGCAGGTCGAGGCCGCCTCCGGCGAGTCGCACCCCGACCGTGACCGCGACCAGGGCCACCGACAGGGTGGCCACCAGCTCGAGCACCGCCGACGACGCGAAGGCGATCCGCAGGGTGGCCAGCGACGCCTGCCGGTAGCGCTCGGTGACCTCGCGGATCCGCGAGGTCTGGGCCCGGGCCCGGCGGAAGGCGACCAGGGTCGGCAACCCGCGCATCACGTCGACGAAGTGGCCGGACAGCGACGACATCTCGCGCCACTGCTTCGCGGCCCGGTCCCGGGTGGCCAGGCCGACCAGTGCGCCGAAGACCGGGATCAGGGGCAGCGTCGCGAGCACGATCACCGCACTCATCACGTCCTGGGTGGCGATCGCGACGACGGTGACCAGCGGCAGCACCCCGGCCAGCACCAGCGCCGGCAGGTAGCGGGTCAGGTAGGGCTCGGCCGCGGCCACGCCACGGGTAGCGAGGACCGCGGTCTCACCGGTGCCCGCACCCCCTCGTGCCGCCCGGCCCAGGGCGGTGTCGGGTGAGAGGACCGCGGTCAGCAGGTCACGACGTACGTCGGTCCCGACGATGCCGGCGGCCCGCGAGGCGGCGACGTCCACGCCGATCCCGACCAGCCCCCGCACCGCGAAGACCGCGACCACGGAGACGGCCCAGGGCCGCACGGCGCCGCCGTGCGCAACGGCGACGACCAGGCCTGCGACGAGCCAGGCCTGGCCGAGGACGAGGAGGCTGGTGCCGGCACCCCCCGCGACGACCCCCACCAGGGGGCGTCGCGCGGGTGCCAGGCGTCGGACCAGCCGAGGATCCGTGGGTCTCATCCGACGGGCGCCTCGAGGCGCTCCTCGGGGATGTGGTGCACCGAGATCCGCTTGCGGAAGACCCAGTAGGTCCAGCTCTGGTAGGCCAGCACGATCGGGGTCATGATCACGGCCACGATCGTCATCACGGTCAGCGTGTAGTGCGTCGACGAGGCATTGCTGGTCGTGAGGTCGAACAACGACGAGGTCGAGCTGGGCATCACGTCGGGGAACAGGGCCACGAAGAGCCCGGCCACCGCCAGCGCGATGCAGGCGAAGGTACCGATGAAGGCCCAGCCCTCACGCGCCCTGAGCAGCGCGGCGAGGCCCGCGACCAGGGCAGCGGCGGCGAGCACGTAGAAGACGGCCGAGCCGAGGTTGCCGGTCAGGATCTGGGTCCACAGCAGGAACAGCACGGCGGCGACCGCTGCTCCGAGGCCGACCTTCAGCCCGAGCTCGCGGGCCCGCTCCCGGATCGGGCCGTCGGTCTTGAGCGCGATGTAGATCGCTCCGTGGGTCAGGAAAAGCAGCACGATGGTGACGCCACCGAGCAGGGCGTAGGGGTTGAGCAGGTTGAAGAACCCGCCGGTGTACTCCTTGTGGGCGTCGATCGGCACGCCGTGCAGGATGTTGGCGAAGGCCACGCCCCACAGCAGCGACGGCAGGAACGAGCCGATCACGATGGCGGCGTCCCAGCGGGTGCGCCACTGGTCCTCGATGCCCTTGGCGCGGTACTCGAAGGCGACACCGCGCACGATCAGGGCGAGCAGGATCAGCAGCAGCGGCAGGTAGAAGCCGCTGAACAGCGTCGCGTACCACTCCGGGAAGGCGGCGAACGTAGCGCCGCCGGCGACCAGCAGCCAGACCTCGTTGCCGTCCCAGACCGGGCCGATGGTGTTGATCATGACGCGGCGTTCCCGGTCGTCCCGGGCCAGGATCGGCAGCAGCATGCCGACGCCGAAGTCGAACCCCTCCAGGGTGAAGTAGCCGATCCAGAGGACCGCGATCAGGGCGAACCAGACGGTGGTGAGCTCCATGGCAGTCTCCTAGTACGCGAACGCGAGCGGGCGGTCGAGGTCGTCCGAGTCGTCCGCAGGTGGCGCGTCCTCGGGAAGGCCGGCCTTGATGGTCGTCAGCAACAGCTTGACCTCGATCACGGCCAGGACGGCGTACAGCAGGGTGAGCAGGATCATCGACGTCCACACGTCGAAGGCGCTCACGCTGGGCGAGACACCCTGCGCGGTGGTCATCACTCCGAAGACGGCCCAGGGCTGGCGACCGATCTCGGTGAAGATCCAGCCGAACGAGTTGGCGGCGACCGGCAGCAAGGGCAGGGCGATCGCGGCCCGGGTCCACCACCTGCTGTTCGGCGCTCGTCCGCGCCGGGTGACGAAGAGGATCGCGATCGCGATCGCAGCGGCGAGCAGCCCCAGCCCGATCATGAACCGGAAGGACCAGTAGGTCACCGGGATCATCGGTGTGTAGTTGCCGGGCGAGTAGTACTTCTGCCCGGGGTCGGCGCCGTACTTGGCCTGGTACTCGGCGCGGAGCTGGTTGACGCCCTTGATCTCGCCGTTGAAGCTGCCGGTGCCCAGGAAGGACAGGAGGCCGGGGACCTCGATGATCGAGGTGTGGTGCTCGCCGTTCAGGCTGCCCCACTCGAGGATCGAGAAGGGAGCCTTGGTCTGGGTGTCGTAGAGACCCTCGGCGGCCGCCATCTTCATGGGCTGCACCTCGGTCATGATCTTGCCGGAGATGTCACCCGTGATTGCGACGCCGACGCCGGCCACGAGGAGCAGTGCGGCACCCGTGCGGACGGCGCGGCGGAAGATCTCCTTCACCGCACCCTCGTTGCGCTGCATGCTCCACAGCGAGACCCCGAGCACGAACGCCGCGGCGGTGAGGTACGCCGACATCACGACGTGCGGGAAGGTCGCGAGCTGCACCTTGTTCAGCAGCACCGCGAAGAAGTCGTGCAGCTCGGCCCGCCCGGTCTTCGGGTTGTAGGAGTAGCCGACCGGGTGCTGCATCCAGGAGTTGGCGGCCAGGATGAAGTACGCCGAGAACAGGGTGCCCAGGTGGACCAGCCAGATGCAGGTCGCATGGAGCCTGGGTGAGAGCCGGTCCCAGCCGAAGATCCACAGGCCCAGGAACGTCGACTCCAGGAAGAACGCGAGCAGGCCCTCGACCGCCAGCGGGGCACCGAAGATGTCGCCGACGAAGCGGGAGTAGTCGCTCCAGTTCATGCCGAACTGGAACTCCTGCACGATCCCGGTCACCACGCCGAGCGCGAAGTTGATCAGGAACAGCTTGCCGAAGAACTTCGTCAGCCGCAGCCACACCGGGTTGCGGGTGCGCACCCAGGCGGTCTCGTAGCCGGCCACGATGGCCGAGAGGCCGATCGTGATCGGCACGAAGAGGAAGTGGTAGACGGTGATGATGCCGAACTGCCAGCGGGCAAGGTCAAGTGGGTCCACGGGTCCGAGCCTCCCGGACCCACCCGCCCACGGGGACGGTCACATGGGCCCAAGGTGAGGGACCTTGGTCCCGCGGATCCGGGAGTCCTCCGGCCCTGCCCCCGGCGCGCCACGGCCTCGTACGGTCGGGAGTCCGGCCCCACCCCGTCGGGGTCGGTGACCAGGGGGCGGCGTGCCGAACCGGCCGTCGCGTGTGGAGCTCTGTGGAGGGGTCGGACGCCCGATCGCCGCCGTCCTCCTGGTCTCACCCGCTCCCGGCCCGGCCCCGGCCGCTGAGGCCGCTCAGGCCGCGACCGGCTGCCGTCCCGAGAAGGCCGCGAAGCGGTCCATCGCACCGGCGTCCTCCGGCGCCACGACCTCGTCGGCGAAGGCTGCGCCCCGCCCACCCGGGATGATCGGCGCGGCGAGCTCCGCGACGTACGCCACCACCTCGTCGGAGACCTCCAGGATCTGGCCGCTGCCCTGGGCGAGGTCCCACCCGTGCAGCAGCAGCTCGATGCAGAGCACGGCCGGGGTGAACGCCGCCGGGACCTCGCGGCCGGTCGGGTCGGTGACCGTGCCCTCGAGCCCGCGGACGTGCCAGGCCCGGAGGGCCTGGTCGGCCATCCGGGAGACCTTGCTCTCCAGCGCCCCGTCCTCGGGCATGGTCACCGTGGCACCTCCCATCGCGCCCAGGGCCGAGATGGACTCCATCAGGTGCACCGCCACCTGGTGGCAGCTGAACTCGCTGCACGGCGTGGGCTTCGGCTTGTCCTCGTTGGTCAGGCCGCGCAGCACCGGCTGGAGGACGGCCAGCGTCGCGTAGCCGGCCACGACCGGGTCGAGGTGCTCCGGCGCCCAGGCCCACTCGTCGGCGCCGGCGTCGCCCTCGACCGCAAGCCGCTCGAGCCGCTCGAGGTAGTGCTTCCAGCCCTCGGCATGGCCGTCGAGCTGGGCGCCCACGAGGCCCTCGTGGGTCAGGGTGACCCGGCTGCCGTCACCGACGGGCTCGATCACGACGGTCACCGTGGAGGCATCGGGCGGCAGCGAGTCGTCGCCGTCCCAGCCCCAGCCGAGCACCAGCCGGCGCCCGGGCTCGACCTCGCGGACCCGGCCCGCGGCGACGTGGCCGGGCGTGACCGTCCAGCTCCAGGCACCGCCGGCCCGCAGCTCGACGGTGGCCGCGACCGCCGTCCAGCGACGCAGCCGCTCGGGGTCGGTGACCAGGGCGAAGGCCTCGTCGGGGGCGACCGGCAGGTCGACGGTCGCGGTGTAGACGTCGTTCATGGTGTCTCCTCGGTAGCGGTGCTGGGGTGATGCTCGCGGCGGCTCAGGTGGTGCGCGTCGCGGACGAGCTCGTCGAGCTCGGCGGTCCAGAAGGACGAGATCTCGGCCTGGAGCCGGGCGATCCCGCTCGGGTCGATCCGGTAGAGGCGCTGCCGCCCCTGCCGCTCGCCCACGACCAGCCCGGCCTCGGCGAGCACCCCGAGGTGCTGGCTGACGGCCGATCGGGTGACGTCGAAGTGCCCCGCGATCTGGCCGGCGTACTGAGGGCCGCGCGCGAGCAGCTGGAGGATGCGGCGTCGGGTGGGTTCCGCCGCCGCTGCCAACGCGTCGGTCATGGCAATACGTTAGCCACCACTAACGCTTTTCGCAATAGGTCAGAGCAGCGACCGAGCGACGCCCTCCCCGTCGAGGACTTCGACGACCGGTTCCCCTTCTGCCGGTACGACGAGCCGCAGCCGGTCGCGGCCCTCGCCGTCCCGGAGCACCAGCCCGACCGAGCCGTCCTCCTCGCGGGCCAGCCGCAACCGGGTGTGGGACTCCCCGGGGCCGGGCTCCGCGCCGTCGACCACGTCGGCGATCGACCAGCCGGGCCGGTCGACGAACTCCAGGAACTTCTGCGACGACCGACCAGCCTGCACCATCCCGAGTCGCAGACTCTCGTTCTGCTCGTAGTCGTCGACGGTCAGGTAGCCCGACTGCTGCGTGCCGTCCGCACCACGCCCGCCTCGGTACTCCAGGCCCCCGCACTCGGTGCCCTCGTCGTTGACGAACAGCAGGCCTGCGGACGGGGTGCGGCCAGGGTGTGCTACCAGGCGGCCACGCACCGGGATCTGCCTGCCGTGGGTGGAGTTGCCGATCACGATCCGCAGGGTGCCGTCGTCCTCGACCACGTTGACCCGCTTCACGGTCAGCTCGTCGATCACCGGGAGCCGCACCTCGACCCCGCTCGCCCGGGCCGCGTCCTCGGCGCGGAGCAGAGCCTCGACGGCAGCCGCGTGGGCCGCTCTGGCGGCGGACAGTGCCTCGGTCACTGCGTCACTCATGCGCCCATGCAACCAAAGCGACACCGCCGGGACCGGCAGACCCCGCGACCTGAGGTTCGCGATAGCCGAGGAGCGCGGGTCGATGTCCGCTGCGCGCGTGATGCGCGGTTTCGCCGTGCCTCGTCCCGGGATCTGTTGCTTCATGGGTGGAGCGAGCTCGGGTTCGCTGATCTCGTCCGGAAGGAATCTGATGGTTGATCGGGAACCAGCCGCGGTGTCGCGCTACAAGCTGGAGAGTCAGGAGCTGGTGCGGGCTCACCGCGGTCTGGCGTGGCAGCTGGAGGTCCTCGACCGCGAGCTCGAGAGCTGCTCCGATCCCGACCGTCGCGAGGAGCTGCGCGAGAAGAGGACGCGGATGACCCAGCTGTCGGCCGACACCGAGGCGCGTCTGAGGGCCTGCTGGGACCGGTCCCGCGCCGGGGCGCCACGTCTCTCACCGGGCGACGACTAGGGCGCCGCCCGCCCCCGAACCGCGCCGCCCCGGCAGGCAACCCCCCTGCGGGACTCCCCCGGTCCCGTCGCCGCCGGGGTGGCGCTCCTCGGCGCGATTCCGGGCCGTCGACGGAGCCGCGCGACCCTGGACGCGTGCTCCTACCGGGAAAGGGTCTGGGACGGCGCCTGTCCGAACGCCTCGCGGTAGGCCGCAGCGAAGCGGCTCATGTGCAGGAAGCCCCAGCGCATGGCGACGGCCCCAACGGTCGTGCTGCCGGGGTCCGCGCG
The DNA here is from genome assembly GCF_008761635.1 of Nocardioides cynanchi. Taxonomy (NCBI): domain Bacteria; kingdom Bacillati; phylum Actinomycetota; class Actinomycetes; order Propionibacteriales; family Nocardioidaceae; genus Nocardioides; species Nocardioides cynanchi. Next base: position 3,787,261 of record NZ_CP044344.1, on the reverse strand, counting down.
ACGGAGCTCCTCGTGCACCCTGCGCAGCCGAACCTGTCGGAGGTAGGCCATCGGAGGTGTCCCGACGTGGCGTTGGAACCCTTCTTGTACCGCGCGCACGCTCAGGTGCACCTCCAGCGCCAGGGTCGAGATCGACCAAGGTTCGTCGGCTCGATCCTGGAGAATGCGCACGGCTTGGGCTATCGGGCGGGCCGGAGCCGCCCGCACCGGCGCATGGAGCTGCTCGTGGTAGTTGTGGGGCTGGCTGAGCAGCAGGGCGTCGAGCAGCATCCGCTCCATGTTCCGACCGGCAAGAGGGTGCGCCGCCAGGCCCTCGGGCCGATCGAGCTCACGGTCGACCAGGCGGAGCCAGTCGTCCAGGGAGCCGCCGGCGGACGCCTCCAAGTCCATCGCGGACTCGAACACCAGCGGACGTGTCGCCGATCCGGGGAGCAGCTGGTCGAGCTCGGACTCCAACGTGGCCCGGGGGACCATCAGACACATCTGCACGCAGTCGTTGCTCCACTCGATCTGGGCCGGGCTGCCCGGGGGGAAGGCCGTTCCTTGGCCAGGCACCGTGGCGAGTGACTCCCTCGCCCCAGAGGTCGATACGGCGTGCCCGGTCAACGGGACGTTGAAGTGGAACTGTTGCGCCTCACCGGTCGACAAGCGGACGTCCCGCCCATACCCGAGCCGGCCGACGGTCGAGGTGCCGAACCTGACCGATGTCAGGTTCAGGTCGACCGTCTCGCCCGGGGCGAGGTGGAGCCGGTTCGGTAGGTAGACGCCCGCCAGTAGGGCCTCCGCCTCTTCGGGGTCGGTCGCCTGAGCGATGGTGAAAGCTTCGTGTGCTGGGCCGGCGCCGCCGTCCGACTGCCTCGCCTGGCCATGTGCGCGACTGCCGCGGCCCGAGGGCTGATCAGTCATCCTGGCCTCCCCCACGAGTGCGACCCGTATGCCGTTCGCTTCCAGGCTACGTCGCCCAACGAGCCAACGACCTCACGTAAACACGCTGCACCCACTGGGTGCACGGCGATCCACCGGTGAGACACGGCCCGGGCCTCAGCTTCCGAGCGTCAGACAGAGCCCGATCGGCGTGACCACGACCCCGAGCAGGAGCCACCAGCTGAGCGGGTTCCTGTCGTGAATTCCCCTGCCGGCGGCCACCGCCCCCACGGCGGTCACCCCCGCCAGGATGTTCAGTCCGATCTGGGCGTCGGGGCGCGAGTCGGGAGCGAACACGGCCGCGACCACCAACCCGGCCGCGAGGTGCAGGATGGTGGTGACTGCCAGCACGGACAGGACCCACTGCTGCACCTTGGTCAGGGACATGTCGCTCGCGCTGGGGCGTTGCAGGTTGTCCGGGTCCATCAGGTGTCGGGGACGACGCGCCGGTGTCGCGATGGGGCGGTGCTGCTGGGTCACGGCTGCCTTACTGGACTTCGACCATCAGGGGGGGTAGCAGAGGAACAACTCAGCTCGTCCTCCGCTTCCCCGGGCCCGTGTGAACGCACTCACAAGTCCGGGGTCAGGGGTCGCTGGCACGCCATCCCGCCACACGTCGTGCCAGCGAACCGCTGCCCCAGGCGCCGGGCGAGGTGGGCTCAGGCTCCGGCGAGGAAGGTGAGGAGGTCGTGGCGGGTCAGGACGCCGACCGGCTTGCCGTCCTCGTGCACCAGGACGGCGTCGGCGTCCTCGAGCAGCGCCACGGCGTCGCGGGCCGACTCCGTGGAGCCGATCGTCGGCAGCGGCGGCGACATGTGGTCCTCCACCTGGTCGGTCAGGTGCGCGGCCCCGGTGAAGAGCGCCTCGAGCAAGGTCCGCTCGGAGACCGACCCGGCCACCTCGGCCGCCACGATCGGGGGCTCGGCCCGGACCACCGGCATCTGGGAGACGCTGTACTCCTGGAGGATCGCCACCGCCTCGGCGATGGTCTCGCCGGGGTGGGTGTGCACGAGGTCGGGCATCGCCCCGGACTTGGCGCGCAGCACCTCGCCGACCGTCTGGTCCGGTGAGTCGGCGCCGGTGGCGAAGCCGTACTGCGCCAGCCACTCGTCGTTGAACACCTTGGTCAGGTAGCCGCGCCCCGAGTCCGGCAGGAGTACGACGACCACGGCGTCCTCACCCTCCGGCGTGCCGGCCAGCTCGTGCGCCACCTGACGGGCGGCGTAGGCGGCCATTCCGGACGAACCGCCGACCAGCATCGCCTCCTCACGGGCCAGGCGACGGGTGAAGGCGAACGAGTCGGCGTCGGAGACCTCGATCACGCGGTCGGCCACCGACCGGTCGTAGGTCTCGGGCCAGAAGTCCTCGCCGACGCCCTCGACGAGGTAGGGCCGGCCGCTGCCACCCGAGTAGACCGAGCCGGCCGGGTCGGCACCGATCACCTGGATCGCGGGGTTCTGCTCCTTCAGGTAGCGACCGACCCCGCTGATCGTGCCGCCGGTGCCCATGCCGCAGACGAAGTGCGTGATCCGGCCCTCGGTCTGCTCCCAGATCTCCGGGCCGGTCGTCTCGTAGTGGGAGCGGGGGTTGTGGGGGTTGGAGTACTGGTCGGGCTTCCAGGCACCCGGCACCTTCGACAGCCGGTCGCTCACGTTGTAGTAGGAGTCGGGGTGCTCCGGGGCGACCGCGGTCGGGCAGACCACCACCTCGGCGCCGTACGCCTTGAGCACGTTGCGCTTGTCCTCGCTGACCTTGTCGGGGCACACGAAGACGCACTTGTAGCCGCGCGCCTGGGCGACCATCGCCAGCCCGACCCCGGTGTTGCCGGAGGTCGGCTCGACGATCGTGCCGCCGGGCTGGAGGGCGCCGGAGGCCTCGGCGGCGTCGATCATCCGCGAGGCGATCCGGTCCTTCACCGAGCCACCGGGGTTGAGGTACTCCACCTTGGCCAGCACCAGCGGGCCGGCCGCACCCTCCGGCAGGTCGAGGGTGCGGTTCAGCCGCACCAGCGGGGTGTGGCCGACCAGGTCCAGCAGCGACTCCACGTACTCCATGCGGGCACGATATCCGCGCCCCGACGCCGCCTCCGCATCGGCAAGAATGACCGCGTGGACGCCGACAGCCCAGCCAGCCTGACGGCCCTGGCGACCGCCCGCTTCCGGGCCACCCACCAGCTGCTCGAGGGCGGCAGCGTCCTGCGCGACCCGCTCGCGGTCAGGATCGTCGGCGAGCCCGAGGACGACCTGCGGGCCCTCGACGTCGACCGCCGCCTGCGGCTGCTCGTCTGCGCCCGGTCGCGGTACGCCGAGGAGGTGCTGGCAGCTGCGGTGCCGCGGGGGCTCGACCAGCTGGTGGTGCTGGGCGCCGGCCTGGACACCTTCGCCTACCGCAACCCCTACCCCGGTCTGCGCGTGGTCGAGATCGACCACCCCGCCACCCAGGCCTGGAAGCTGGAGCGGCTGTCGGCGGCCGGCATCGCGGTGCCGGACACGGTGTCCCACGTCTCGACGCAGTTCGAGCAGGACGATCTCGGTGAGGTCCTGGCGGGGTGCGTGGACGTCAGCCGGCCGGTCCTCGTGTGGTGGCTCGGCGTCACGCCGTACCTCACCCTCGACGCGATCACCGCCACCCTGGGCACCTTGGCCGGGCTGCCCCACTGCGCCGTGGTGCTCGACCACCTGGCCCAGGACCCTCGCGCCTCGGTGTTCGCCCGGGCGTGGGAGAAGCAGCGTGCTGCCCGGGTCGCCGCGGTGGGCGAGCCGTGGATCACCTCGCTCTCGGGCGAGGAGCTGGCGCGACTCGGCGAGCGGTGCGGCTTCGACGGCGTCCACCTCGAGGACGAGGCTGCGGTGGTCCGCCGTGCTCTCGGCCGCGGTCGGGGCCGCGGCCCGGCCCGGGAGCCGCGGGTCACCCACCTCGCCCTGCTGACGAAGGGGTGGTGGCCGGACGGCTCGCCGGGCTGAGCCTCAGCCGCGCGAGTAGCGGCTGGAGAGCTCCGGCTGGGGGTTGAACGCCCAGAGCGTGTAGTCGTTGGCGCGGCGCAGCAGCTGCCGGCCGAACGTGCGGATCGTGGTGCCGTTCATGTCGGGCTCCTTCCGGTGGGGCGGGCCACGGTCCGGCCCGTCGTCATCACTCTCCCCGGTCAATGTTTCGGGCGTGTTAGATCGTTCCAACATCGCGCCGTGAGCCGAGTCACGCGCGAGGGCTCCCTCGCCGGTGGGGAGGGCCGAGGGGGTTCACCCGGGGGCGGGATCGGTAGGTTGGCAGGCATGGGCAAGGCCGCTGCGGCACGCAAGCTGGCCGCCGCCGCGGCGTTCGGGGGCGGTGGTCTCTCCGTGCTCGGAGCCGGGTTGTACGGCGTGCTGCGCACCGAGGCGAACCTGGCCCGGCGCGCGATCGGCGACGCCCCCGACGTGGCGCCACCGGACTCGACCGGCTGGTACGGCCGGGGCCGCCCCGGCCCCGCGATCAAGGTGGCCCTGCTCGGCGACTCCAGCGCGGCGGGGTACGGCGTGGACCGCGCGGTCGAGACCCCCGGCGCACACCTGGCCAGCGGGATCGCGGCCGGTGCCGACCGGCGGGTGCACCTGCGGGCGTTCGCCCGGATCGGGGCTCAGTCCTCCGACCTCGCCGGCCAGATCGACCGTGCGCTGCTCACCGAGCCGGACCTCACGATCATCCTGGTCGGCGCCAACGACGTGACCCACCAGGTGCGGCCCTCCCAGTCGGTGCGGCACCTGGCCGACGGTGTCCGCCGCCTCCTGGAGGCGGACTCGAAGGTGCTGGTCGGCACCTGCCCCGACCTCGGCACGGTCAAGCCGATCCCCCCGCCGCTGAAGCAGGTGGCGCGCTCGTGGTCGCGGCGGCTCGCGGCCGCCCAGGCGATCGCCACGGTCGAGGCGGGCGGCGTCGCAGTCTCGCTCGGCTCGATCCTCGGGCCCGACTTCGCGGCCGCTCCGGCGCTGCTGTTCGGGCCGGACCAGTTCCACCCGTCGGCGGAGGGCTATCGCGCCCTGGCCGAGGTGCTGGTGCCCAGCGCCCTGAGCGCGCTGGGCTTCGGCGCCGACGAGCCGCGCCGTCGTACCCCCGGCGAGGGCACGATGCCGGTCGCCGCCGCGGCCGTCGCCGCCGCCGAGACGCCGGGCACCGAGCTCGGGGACAAGAAGGGCCTCTGGGTGGAGCTGCGCCGGCGGGCCCGGCTGCGCTCCGTCCCAGAGGCCCCCTCCGCAGAGGACTCTCCCGACGACGACCGCGAGGTCAGCGGCGCATGACCGCCAGGATCCGCAGCAGGTTGGTGTAGATCCAGACCAGGCTGACGGTCAGGGCGAAGGCTGCCCGCCACGACTCCCGCTCGGGCAGGCCGGCGCGCACGCCGTTCTCCACGAAGTCGAAGTCGAGGATCAGCATGAAGATGCCGAGCACGAGGCCGAGCAGGGAGAAGACGAAGCCGATCCCGGTCAGGCCGCTGATCCCGAGGTCGCCGCCGAACAGGCCGACCACGAGCTGGAGCATCATCAGCCCGACCATGCCGAACATGGCCGCGATCACGCCCATCCGGAACTTGCTGCTGACCTTGATGTCGAAGAACTTGTAGGCCGCCAGGGTGCCGGCGAAGGCCGCGAAGGTGCCGATCACCGCCTGGATCACGATGCCGCCGCCGTACTGGTACTCGAAGAACTTGCTGAACGCACCGAGCGCCACGCCCTCGAGGGCGGCGAACGCCAGCACCAGGGCCGGGCTGATCACCCGCTTGAAGGAGTTCACCATCGAGAGGCCGAACGCGCCCAGGCCACCGATCGTCATCGCGCCGTACAGCTGGTTGAGCTGCGCCTGCGTCATCGTGTTCGCGATGGTGGGCGTCATCACCCAGGTCGCGAACGCCGCCACGAGCAGCACGACCAGCGTGACACCGGTCTTCTGGACGACGGAGTCGACCGTCATCGGGCCGGTCGCGGCGTCGGTGTGGGTGGGCGAGCCGGGCGTGCCGGTACCCCAGGTGGACGGGTCGGACTGCCCGTAGCCGGGGTACGACGCGCCGCCGGTCACCTGGTTGCCGTAGGCGTTGGTGGACTTGCCGTTGAACTCGTCGGAGTTGCGGAAGACGGGGTTGTTGCTCTGCATGGTCTCCTCCTTGGAGGCCGTCGCGCCCGTCGCTCTGACGGACGCTTGCCTCGATCCTACCGATCGGCAGCCCCGAACCGGAGCGCCGAGGGTCGGCTCTCAGCAGGCACTCAGCCCGGGCGAGGTCGGCGGCCGTTGCTAGGTTCGCCGGATGCGCTTCTGCCTCAGTGTCCCGCCGTTCACCGACCCGGCCGACGTGGTCTCCCTCGCAGTCCGGGCCGAGGCCTCCGGGTGGGACGGCGTCTTCCTCTGGGACCACCTGCGCTGGGACGACGTGGTGGAGGTGCACGACCCGTGGGTGCTGCTGGGGGCGATCGCCCAGGAGACCTCGACGATCCGGCTCGGCACCATGGTCACCCCGCTGTCGAGGCGACGGCCGCAGGTGGTCGCCAAGCACCTGGTCACCCTCGACCACCTCAGCGGCGGTCGCGCGACGCTCGGCGTCGGCCTGGGCGACCCGCCGGATCTGGACTTCTCCGACTTCGGCGACGAGCCGTCGTACCAGCTGCGGGCGGCGATCACCGACGAGGCACTGACCGTGCTCGCCGGGCTCCTCGGTGACGGCCGGGTCTCCCACCACGGCGCCCACCTCGACGTGGAGGCGTCGGTCCGCCCGCTGCCGGTGCAGCGTCCGCGCATCCCGATCTGGGTCGCCGGCCGGGCACCCAACCGGCGCCCACTGGCCCGGGCGAGGGCCTGGGACGGCTACGTCCCGATCGCCAGCCCGTTCCTGAGTCCCGACGATCTCGCGTCGTACGTCGGCCCGCACCCGCACGACGACTGGGACCTGGTCGCCCAGTGGACCCCCGGCTACAGCGCGGACGAGTTCGCGGCCGCGGGCGCCACCTGGCTGGTGCGGTCGGTGTGGCCGAACGAAGCCGGCTGGCTCGACGAGCTACGCGACCTCGCGGCGAGCGAGCCGCGGGGCTGACCGACCGGCTGGGTCAGTGGTGGACCCAGACCGGAGCGTTGGTCACCCGGATCCGGTCGCCGCGGCGGGTGCTCGTGGTCACGCCGTACATCGTCTGCACGTGGCGCACCCCGGCCGGAGCCCGGACGTGCGCCGAGCCGAGCTGGGTCCAGTAGACCCAGCTGGTACGTCCGTCCCGGACGAACTGGCAGGAGTAGACGCCGCTGACCTTGTCGTAGGCGCAGCCACGTGCGTGCTGGCCGAGCAGCCAGGCGCGGACCCGGGTGAAGGCGTTGCCGGCGGCGGTCGGCGTCACGCCGTCCGCTTCGACCATCGAGATGCCGAGGTTGAAGTAGCGCAGCCAGCCCAGCCAGTAGACCCGCCGGACGCCGGCCGCGGCGTTGAGCACGTAGGTCCGGATGACGTACGACGAGGCGGTGCGGTCGCTGGGCGGAGCCGCCGGAGTCACACCCCCGACCGGGACGAAGTAGTTGACCTCGAGGTTCCACAGCGGCAGGTTCACGTGCTCGGCCGCCAGCACCTTCTGGGCGTTCAGGACCAGGGCGATGGAGTCCTCGGGGGTGCCGTTCATCAGCGGATAGGGGTCGACGCCCGCCGCGTCGACGTAGTTGCCGATCGACAGGCCGCCGTTGCGTGCAGGATCGAAGAACGCCGCCATGAAGACCCGCTCGGACCTCAGCCGCAGCACCATCGCCGGCGCCACCACGGTGGCAGCCGGCGCGATGCCGTGGATGATCTTGGCCGCGGCGACCACGAGTGTCGCCATCTCCGCGGGCGTGCCCTGGAAGTTGTTCTTGACGTTGGGCTCGGGCCAGATCTGGTAGTCGATGGTGTCGGTGTACCGGGTGGCGACCGCGGTCACGTAGGCCTTCCACGCGGTCAGGTCCGGCACCGTCGGCTGGGCCTCGGCCGGGGACAGCCCGGGCGTGGTGGAGTGGAACGCCGGCGTCACACCGAGCACGAGCAGCGGCTTGGCATGGTTGGCCGCGGCCTGGGCCACCATCGGGTCGAGCGTGCTGAAGTCGAAGACGCCGGGTGACGTCTCCAGCTGCGGCCAGTAGACGTTGTTGGTGGTCAGGTCGACCACGGCGGGATTCACGACCGGGAACAACGTGCCGAGCAGAGGAGCGTGCAGGCCGAAGAACGCCGAGGTCACCGAGGTCCCGTGGGCGGGCGTGAAGACCCGGGCCACACCAGGACCTCCGGTCGGTGCGGCGCTGCGGGCTACCGCTCCCCCGCTCTGCAGGACCAGCGCCAGCACGGACGCCGCAGCCACCGCCGTGCCGAGGCGGAAGCCGGATCCGGTCCTGCGCCACATCTGCCCCACGTACCTCACCCTTGTCCGAGTCTTTACCGTGCGGGCGAACCGTACCTGAGGTCCAGCCCCGGTTTCGGCCGATGCCGGAAAGTCGGGCCGATCGGCCAGAGACCTCCTCGGCCGGCACGGTGACCGGGCTCGCCGACGGGTGCCCCCGCTGGGGGTCGAACCCAGACTGAACCGCTTTTAAGGCGGCTTCCTCTGCCGATTGGGATACGGGGGCCGTGCGCGACGTCATCCGAGGTGGTCGTGCCAGCGACCACACCGTATGACGTCCGGGCCGGCACCGGGTCAGGGCACGGCCAGCTCGCGGGCCGCGCCGAGCACGTGGTCCAGCATCGCGGGGGTGAGCCGGCCGGTGAACGTGTTGTGTTGCGAGGGGTGGTAGCAGCCGAGCAGCCGCACCTCGTGGCCGTCGCGGGCGAGCGCGACCTGCGCCGCGTGGGCGAACCGCGGCTTCGGCCTGGGTACGGCGTACCCCGCGCCGGCGAGGCCGCGCAGCGCTCCGGCCCAGCCGTACGCACCGAGGGCGACCACGACGCGCAGCTGCGGCGCCAGCAGTGCCAGCTCCCGGTCGAGCCACGGAGCGCAGGTGTCCCGCTCGGAGACGGTCGGCTTGTTCTCCGGCGGCGCGCAGCGCACCGTGGCGATCATCCGGGCGCTGACCAGCCGCTGACCGTCTCCCGCGTGGACACTGGTCCCCTGGGTCGCCAGCCCGACCCGGTGCAGGCTCGCGAACAGCCAGTCCCCCGACGAGTCACCGGTGAAGACCCGTCCGGTCCGGTTGCCGCCGTTGGCCGCGGGGGCGAGCCCGACAATCAGGATCCGGGGCTCCCCGGGGCCGCTGGTCGGCGCGCCCCAGCCGGCGATCGGCCGACCCCAGTAGGGCTGGTCGGCGAACGACGCCCGCTTGACCAGGGCGACGTCCTCGCGCCAGCGGACCAGGCGTGGGCAGGCGGAGCAGACACTGACCCGGGCCTCGAGCTCGGCGAGGTCGTCGGTCGCGGCCAGCCGTCGTACGCCGGCGGCCGTGCGCGCAACCGGGGTGTCGGGGGCCGCCGGGTCGTCGGGCCAGCCGGTCCCCGGGGGCACCGGGCTGGCGAACCGCTCGCCGGTGACCGGGTGCGGGAGCAGGGTCATGGCCCGTCGACCAGGGACCAGGCGATGCCGTAGAGGATGTCGGCCTCCGAGACCAGGTAGCGGTCGACCTGCGCCTGCTCGAGCACCCGCCTCCAGATCAGCGCGCCGGCCGCGATCACGTCGGCCCGACCGGGGTGCATGAAGGGCAGCGCACGCCGCTCGGCCACCGTCATCGCCAGCAGCCGGTCGACGAAGGCGAGGGTGTCGGCCGTGGTCAGGTGGGCGCCGTCGACGGCGTCGCGGTCGTAGACCGGCAGGTGCAGCAGCCCGGCCGCGAGCGTCTTGATCGTGCCCGAGGTGCCGACCACGGTGCGGGCGTCGGCGAGCGGGACCGGGCAGGCGTCGAGGTGCGCGTCGACATCGGCCAGGCAGGCGGCGATCTGGGCGCTGGTGGGCGGGTCGTCGTGGAGATGCCGCTCGTGCAGCCGGACCGCGCCGATGTCCATCGACACTCCGCTGTCAGGCTCGTGCTCGCCGAGCACCAGCTCGGTGGAGCCGCCACCGATGTCGACGACCAGCACCGGCGGCTCGAGCTCGTCCCGCAGGGTGCGGGTGGCGCCGGCGAAGACCAGCGCGGCCTCCTCGGGTCCGGACAGCACCTCGGGGTCGACCCCGAGCCGCTCCCGCACGCCGTCGGTGAACACGCTGGCGTTGCTGGCGTCGCGGGTCGCCGAGGTCGCGCAGAAGCGGACCCGGGAGACGCCGTGGGCGCGGATCAGGACGGCGTACTCGTCGACCGCGGCGAACGTCCGGGCCAGCGCCTCGTCGGCGAGCGCTCCGGTGGCATCGACCCCCTGGCCGAGGCGCACCATCCGCGACTCCCGGACCGAGACCGCGGGCAGGTCGCCGATCAGGAGCTTGACGGAGTTGGTCCCGCAGTCGATCGCGGCCACCTCACCCATCGTGATCCCGACTCCGATCGACGCTCGGCGGGGTCGCGTCGGCTGCAGGGGACACGCAGGGGCCCTCCGCCCACCAGGCGCCGAGCAGGTCGAGCACCTCGTCGCCGAGGGGGTTCACCCCTGGTCCGGCGGCCAGCGCGTGGCCCGCGAGGGCGTGCAGGCACTTGACCCGGTCGGGCATCCCGCCGGCCGAGACGTTCGCGATCTCGGGGACGTCGCCGAGCTCGGCGCGGGCCGCCAGGTAGGCGCGGTGGGCGGCGTCGTACGACGTGGCGAGGGCGTCGTCCGACGCCAGCCTGCCCTCCATCTCACGCATCAGCCCCGAGCCCTCGAGGGTGCCGATCAGGGAGGCCGCGCGCGGGCAGGTCAGGTAGAACGTCGTCGGGAACGGCGTACCGTCCGGCAGCCGCGGCTCGGTGACGACGGTGTCGGGCAGCCCGCACGGGCAGCGGTGCCCGACCGCGTGCGTGCCCCGCGGGGGGCGGCCCAGCTGGGCCTCGACCGCGGCCAGGTCGGCGGCCGCGACCGGCTCGTCGGATCGGCCGCGGGGGGTCAAGCGGCGCTCACCGGTGGTTGCCGCCGAGGTACTTCAGCGGCTGCTGCTTCTGCTTCACCGACGGCGGGTCGCCGGCCAGCTGCACCGACGTCCACTCCGTGGTCCACCAGGCCGTCGGCGTCTTCCCGGCGGTCGAGGTCCGCGGGTCGCTCAGCGTCGCCTGGGCGGCCAGCGGCTTGCCGTTCGCCCCGATCACGACGTACGACGTCTGGCCGGGCATCAGGTAGCCGAAGCGGGCCCGCGCCTGCTCCTTGACGTAGGCCGGGTCCTGCCACCGTGCCTTCTCGTTCTCGAGCGCGGTGATGCTGGTCTCGCTCGAGGCGATCTGGGCCTTGAGCTCCTGGATCTGGCTGTGCTGCTGGAAGTAGGCCTTGAGCGACGACGCGTAGGAGATGGTCAGCACCGAGAGCACGAGCAGCAGCACCATCGCGCGGCCGGTGAAGCGGGACTGCTTGCGCGGCGCCGACGCGGGTGCGGCGGGCGCTGCCGCCCGGGCCGTGGCGCGAGGTCGCTGACGGGGCAGCCCCGGACGGGAGCCCGGACGGCCCGTCGGCGCCCGGCGCGGCCGGGGTCCCGGCTGGGGCCGGGACTGGGGTCGGGGCTGGGCCATCGGGTCAGGCCCCGAACCGCGGGAACGCGCGTGCGCCGGCGTACCGCGCAGCCTCGCCGAGCTCTTCCTCGATCCGCATCAGCTGGTTGTACTTGGCGACCCGTTCGGACCTGGCCGGCGCACCGGTCTTGATCTGTCCGCAGTTGGTCGCCACGGCCAGGTCGGCGATCGTGGTGTCCTCGGTCTCGCCGGAGCGGTGGCTCATCATGCAGCGGAAGCCGTTGCGGTGCGCGAGGTCGACCGAGTCGAGGGTCTCGGTCAGCGAGCCGATCTGGTTGACCTTGACCAGCAGGGCGTTGGCCTGGCCGCCCTCGATGCCGCGCTGGATCCGCTCGACGTTGGTCACGAAGAGGTCGTCGCCGACGATCTGGATCGTGTCGCCGAGCTCGTCGGTCAGGGCCTTCCAGCCGTCCCAGTCGTCCTCGTTGAGCGGGTCCTCGATGCTGACGATGGGGTAGGCCGCGACCAGGTCGGCGTAGTAGGCCGTCATCTCGTCGGCCGACTTCGACCCGCCCTCGAAGGCGTAGGAGCCGTTGTCGTGGAACTCGCTCGCCGCGACGTCCATCGCCAGCGCGATGTCGGTGCCCAGGGTCAGACCGGCGGCGGAGACGGCCTCGGCGATCAGGTCGAGCGCGGCACGGTTGCTGTCCAGGTTGGGGGCGAAGCCGCCCTCGTCGCCGAGCCCGGTGGCCAGGCCCTTCTTCTTCAGCACCGACTTCAGGGCGTGGTAGACCTCCGCGCCCGACTGGATCGCCTCGCGGAAGGTCGCCGCGCCGATCGGCGCGATCATGAACTCCTGGATGTCGACGTTGGAGTCGGCGTGCGAGCCGCCGTTCAGGATGTTCATCATCGGCACCGGGAGCAGGTGGGCGTTCGGGCCGCCGACGTAGCGGTAGAGCGGCAGGCCCGAGGAGTCGGCCGCGGCCCGGGCCACGGCCAGCGAGGCGCCGAGGATCGCGTTGGCGCCGAGCTCGGCCTTGTTGGGGGTGCCGTCGAGGTCGATCATCGTCTGGTCGACGAGCCGCTGGTCGTCGGCGTCGAGGCCCTCGAGGGCCGGACCGATCCGCTGGACGACGCCGTCGACCGCCTTCAGCACGCCCTTGCCGCCGTACCGCTGGTCACCGTCGCGCAGCTCGACGGCCTCGAAGGCGCCGGTTGACGCCCCGCTGGGCACTGCAGCGCGGGCGAACGTGCCGTCGTCGAGCAGCACCTCGACCTCGACCGTGGGGTTGCCCCGGGAGTCGAGGATCTCGCGTGCGCCGACAGCTTCGATGATCGCCATGCCGCTCAGACTATCCACGCCCCACCGCCCCGGCGCACAGCACTCGCGGGCCGGTCACGACGCCGAGTCGGCACAAACAGACACCCGCACGACGCCGAGTCGGCGCAAACAGACACCCGCACGACGCCGAGTCGGCAGAAAGAGACATCCATACGACGCCGAGTCGGCGCAATCAGACACCCGCACGACGCCGAGTCGGCGCAAACAGACTGCTGTACGACGTCGAGTCGGCGGCTTCGGCGTGCACACTTGCGCCGAGTCGGCGGCTTCGGCGTGCACACTTGCGCCGACTCAGCGGCTTGGGCATGTGCCTTTGCGCCGACTCAGCGGGGGGTGCGGCGGCGGACGGCGGCGCGGAGCGCCTGCTCGGGGTCCACCCCGGCGGCGAGCGCGTCGGAGACGACGGCGAGGAGCCGGTCGCCGATCGCGGTCTCGTCCGCCGGGTCGCGCTCGGCCGGCGGGAGCGCGGCGGCCGGTTCGCCCAGGCGCTCGAGCACCTTGGTGGCCAGCAGCAGGGCGGGCAGCGCCTCCGGTATGCCGTCGTACGGCGTAACGCGGGGCTTCTCGGTCTCCTTGATCTGCTGCCAGCGGTCGTTCACCTCGGCGGCCGACAGCGTGGTCGGAGTGTCGACCGCGAAGACGTGCGGGTTGCGCAGCCGCATCTTCTCCGCGATGCCGCGGGCGACGTCGTCCAGGGTGAAGTCACCCGCCTCCTCGGCGATCACCGCATGGAAGTAGACCTGGAGCAGCAGGTCGCCGAGCTCCTCGCGCAAGTGGTCGGGGTCGCCGGTGTCGATCGCCTCGAGCACCTCGTAGGCCTCCTCCTGGAGGTAGCGCGCCAGCGAGCGGTGGGTCTGCTCCCGCTTCCAGGGACATTCCGCTCGCAGCCGCTCCATGTCGGCCCGGAAGTCCAGCAGCGGCTCGCCCGGCTGCGGGGCGGCCACGGTCAGCCGCAGATCTGCGAGGGCGGCAGGCCCGTGGTGTAGGCCGGGTCGGCGGACTGGCTGGTGCTGCGGAAGCCGGCCGCGGCCAGCGTGCTGAGGGGGTACGACGTCTGGTCGTAGCCCTGCGTGAAGGCACCGCCGTCGACCGACGCGCCGAACACCGGGTCGATGGTCGCGGAATGGCTGCGCAGCCAGTCCTGGGTGGCGACCTGACCCCGCTGGAAGGCGGACTTGGTCGAGGCGGACGGGCTGCCGGACGCCGCGAGGAGCTGGCGCCCGACCGCGACCTGGACGTTCTGGAGGTAGGCGGACCCTCCTTCGACGTCGATCACGGCGCGCTGGATCTCGGGAGTCGCGGAGGCGAACTGCTGGGTGAGCTGGGTGACCTGGTTGGCGTAGTCCGGAGTCGGCTGCACGGAGTAGGCGTCGGCGAGCTGCTGACCGAGGGCGCGCTGGGCGAGGTTGGTCGCGACCAGCTGGCGCACGTAGCGCATCGGCACCTTCTGGCCGCCCTGCTGGAGCTGGGGAAGGAACGCCTGGCAGATCAGGCCCGAGTCGGTGTCGATCTTGTCCATGGAGACCGAGTCGCTGCCGACCACCACGGCCGAGCCGGGGTGGATGCCGAGCGAGCCGCCGCAGCCGCTCAGCAGCAGGCCCAGGACGGCCAGGCCGGCGAGGGTCACGGACCGGGCGACCGGACGGCGAGAGTGTCGCTCCAGCATCAGGTGGCCTCCCTGGGATCGATGACGGTGTCGATCACCGCGCGTGCCCATTCAAGCAGGGCCACCCCGTCGATCGGATGCCCCCCGATCACCGCCGTCTGCGGCCGCGGCACCAGCAGCGACCCGACCTGCTGCTTGAGGATGCTGCGGGGATACAGCCGGTTGAGACGTACGACGCGTGACTCGGGCAGGTCCACGGGTGCGAACCGCACGTTGCGCCCCGCGATCGTGACCTCGGTGACCGACGCCTGCCGGGCCCGGGCCCGGAAGCGGGCGACCAGCAGCAGCGAGGCGACCTCGGCCGGCGGCTCGCCGTACCGGTCGTCGAGCTCGTCGCGGATCTGGTCGACGTCGGCGTCCGAGCGCACCTCGGCGAGCCGGCGGTACATCTCGAGGCGCAGCCGCTCGCTGGGGATGTAGGTGTGCGGCAGGTGGGCGTCGACCGGCAGCTCGATCCGGACCTCGCCGAGCTCGGGCTCTCCGTCAGCACCGTCGCCCCGGCGAAACTCGTTGACGGCCTCGCCCACCAGCCGCACGTAGAGGTCGAAGCCGACGTCGGCGATGTGACCGGACTGCTCGCCGCCGAGCAGGTTGCCCGCGCCCCGGATCTCGAGGTCCTTCATCGCGATCGCCATGCCGCCGCCGAGGTCGGAGTGCTGGGCCAGCGTGGCGAGCCGTTCGTGCGCGGTCTCGGTCATCGGCTTCTCGGCCGGGTAGAGGAAGTAGGCGTAGGCCCGCTCGCTCGAGCGGCCGACCCGGCCCCGCAGCTGGTGCAGCTGGGAGAGTCCGAGGGTGTCGGCCCGCTCGATGATCATCGTGTTGGCGTTGGAGACGTCGAGCCCGGACTCCACGATCGTGGTGCAGACCAGAACGTCGAAGCGCTTCTCCCAGAAGTCGAGCATCACCTGCTCGAGCTGGTGCTCGCCCATCTGCCCGTGAGCGACCCCCACCCGGGCCTCGGGCACCAGCTCGCGCAGCCGGGCGGCCGCCTTCTCGATCGACTGCACGCGGTTGTGGATGAAGAAGACCTGGCCCTCGCGCAACAGCTCGCGCCGGACCGCAGCGGTGACCGTGCGGTCCTCGTAGGCGCCGACGTAGGTCAGCACCGGGTGCCGCTCCTCGGGCGGAGTGGTGATCGTCGACATCTCGCGGATGCCGGTGATCGCCATCTCCAGCGTGCGCGGGATCGGCGTCGCGCTCATCGACAGCACGTCGACGCTGGTGCGCAGCCGCTTCATCTGCTCCTTGTGCTCCACGCCGAAGCGCTGCTCCTCGTCGACCACGATCAGGCCGAGGTCCTTCACCGAGATGTCGGGGTTGAGCAGCCGGTGGGTGCCGATCACGATGTCGACCGAGCCGTCCCGCAGGCCGTCGGTCACCTCCCGCGCCTCCTTCTCGGTCTGGAAGCGGCTGAGCGCCCGGATCGTCACCGGGAAGGCACCCATCCGCTCGGCGAACGTCGTGTAGTGCTGCTGGACCAGCAGCGTCGTCGGGACGAGCACGGCGACCTGCTTGCCCTCCTGCACGGCCTTGAACGCCGCCCGCACCGCGATCTCGGTCTTGCCGTAGCCGACGTCGCCGCAGACCAGCCGGTCCATCGGCACGGTGCGCCGCATGTCGGCCTTGACCTCCTCGACCGTGGTCAGCTGGTCGGGCGTCTCGTGGAAGGGGAAGGCGTCCTCGAGCTCCTGCTGCCAGGGGGTGTCGGGGCC
Organism: Nocardioides cynanchi; assembly: GCF_008761635.1. Classification (NCBI taxonomy): domain Bacteria; kingdom Bacillati; phylum Actinomycetota; class Actinomycetes; order Propionibacteriales; family Nocardioidaceae; genus Nocardioides; species Nocardioides cynanchi. Next base: position 3,771,099 of record NZ_CP044344.1, on the reverse strand, counting down.
GAAGGCGAAGCCCTGGGTGGCCTGGCGAGCGGCGTACAGCTTGATCAGCTCGGCCGCGATCTCGCGGACCGCGCGCCGGGCACGACCCTTGCGCTTGCCCCAGTCGGCGCCACCGAGCCGGTCGAGGCTGGGCTGCTCGCCGCCGACGTAGCGGGTGACCTGGTCGAGGCTGTCGGCCGGCACGAACAGCATGTCGGGAGGGCCGCCGCGTTTGGACGCGCCGTACTGCAGCACGAGGTACTCGCGGGTGGCGCCCTGCGCCTCGCGCTGCCGCATCTCCACGAAGCGGCCGACGCCGTGCTGCTCGTGAACGACGTAGTCGCCGGCCTTGAGCTCGAGCGGGTCGATCTGTCGCTTGCGTCGCGTGGGCATCCGGGTCTGGTCGCGGGTGGCCGCGCGCTGGCCGGAGAGGTCGTCGCCGGTGACCAGGACCAGACCCCGGGCGTCGTCGACGAAGCCGTGCGACAAGGTGCCGGTGGTGACCAGGACGATGCCCGGCTCCAGCGAGGCGTCGTCGCGGGGCTCGACCAGGCGGGCCGCCACGTCGTGGTCGCCGAGCACCTCGACCATGCGCTGGGCCGGACCGTGGCCGAGGTGGACCACGACGACCCGGTGCCCGGCGGCGAGCCAGCCGCGCAGGTCCGCGACGGCCCGCTCGAGGTCGCCGCGGTAGCCCTCGACGGCCCCCACGGCGAGGGTGAGCGTCGACCGGTCGGTGACCGAGTCGTCGAGGCCGAACGGGCTCACCGTCCACCACGGCGAGCCGAGCGAGCGGCTGTGCTCGCGGACGTCGTCGAGATCGCGGTACGACGCGGCGCCGAGGTCGATCGGGGCGGTGCCGCCGCCCGCGGCGGCCGCCCACGACGCACCGAGGAACTCCTCGCTGGTCGCGACCAGGTCGTGCGCGCGGCTGCGGACCCGCTCGGGGTCGACCACCACGACCTGGGTGTCGGCGGGCATCACGTCGACCAGCAGCTCGAGCTCGTCGACCAGCACCGGCGCCAGCGACTCCATGCCCTCGACCGCGATGCCGGCGGCAATCTTGTCGGTCATCTCGGCCAGCTGGGGGTGGGCGCGTCCGAGCTCGGCCGCCCGACGGCGTACGTCGTCGGTCAGCAGCAGCTCGCGGCAGGGCGGTGCCCAGAGCCGCGGCACGACCTCGATGGTGCGCTGGTCGGCCACCGCGAACGAGCGGACCTCCTCGACCTCGTCGCCCCAGAACTCCACCCGCACCGGGTGCTGCTCGGTGGGCGGGAAGACGTCGACCAGCCCGCCGCGCACCGCGAACTCGCCGCGCTTCTCGACCAGGTCGACCCGGGTGTAGGCGGCGTCGGCGAGCCGGCGTACGACGTCGTCGAGCACCACCTCGTCGCCGGCGGCCAGCTCCACCGGCACGAGGTCGCCCAGCCCCTTGACCTGGGGCTGGAGGATCGAGCGCACCGGCGCGACCACCACCTGGAGCGGCCCGCTGCCGGCCCCGGCCGCGGGGTGACGCAGCCGGCGCAGCACCGCGAGGCGCCGGCCGACGGTGTCGCTGCGCGGGCTGAGCCGCTCGTGCGGCAGCGTCTCCCAGCTCGGGAAGTAGGCGATCGTCGCCGGGTCGACCAGGGAAGCCAGCTCGGAGGTCAGCTCCTCCGCCTCGCGACCGGTGGCGGTGACCAGCAGCACCGTGCGGCCCGCCCGGACCAGGCCGTCGACCAGGAACGGCCGCAGCCCCGCGGGCCCGGTCAGGTCGAGGGTCCCGAGGTGCGCGGGGTCGCCCAGCACCTCGGCGAGCGCAGGCTCGGCGAGGACGGCCTCGGACAGCGCGGACAGGATCACGGGCACCTCGGTGGAGTGGCTGGGAGAGCAGGGGGACAGCACGAGCGGCCCCCATCGGCGAGCGATGGGGGTTGCCCGACTCAGGGTAGACGGCGGTACCGACGGTCCCGCGGTCAGCCGCTGCGTCAGGAGGTATGCCGACCGATCAGGAGCTTCGCTGGCAGATCACGAGCTTCGCTGGGCGTACTCCTGGGCGGCCGCATAGACGTCGAGGACGTAGGAGGCGGCGTGGTTGTAGGAGAACACCGCGGCGCTCCACCCGGTCCCGGTCGCGAGATCCGTGCCCGAGGCGCACAGGTACCGCGCCGCGCCGAGAGCCGCGTCGTCCAGGTCGTCGGGGTCCCGGACGCCGTCGCCGTCGCCGTCGGAGGCCCACCGGGCCCAGGTGCCGGGCAGGAACTGCATGGGGCCGACCGCGTGCTGCCAGCCCCCCGACCGCGCGGTCAGCGCCGCCAGGTCCGCGCTCCCGTCCAGGCTGGGACCGGAGATCGGCCGGTCGGGGCGGCCGTCGTCCCCCAGCCTTCGACCCCCGATCGTCCCCTGCTGCGACTCGACCCACCCGATGCCGGCCAGGGTCGTCCACGACAGGTGGCAGCCGGGGTCCGACCGACCGACATCGAGCGTGGCGGCACCGTAGGCGCGGACCGCCGGCCACGGCACCCCCGTGTCCGCGGAGGTACGACGTACCCACCGGAGGCTCACCGTCGTGGCTCCCGTCGTGGCGCGGGTCGCGGCCGCCACCGGGCGCGAGTGGGCACGCGGTGCGGCGACCAGGAGGGTGTCCGGCGGGACCCGGAGGACCGGGTCGGGTCGGGGCAGCACGCGCACGCCGAGGGCCAGGGCTGCCACCAGCCCGAGCGCCACGGCGACCAGGGCCACCCACCGGGACCGGGCCCGGCTCACGGTCGTCGACGGAGGTGTCGCGAGACCAGGAACGGTGGTGCGAGCACGGTCAGCGCCAGCATCGCCGCCACCAACCAGCCGATCGCCTTCTGCTGGCCGGCCCGTGACGACGCCAGGCTGACCGGGGTGCCGGCCGCCGCCGTCAGGGCGCCGCCCGCTGTGGTCACCGTCCCACCTGCCGGAGTGCCGGTCAGCGGGTCCGGTGCGGCCGCGCCGGGGTCCGAACCCGACGGGCCGCCTCCCGGGTCGGCGGCCGTGCCCCCGGGGGTGGTCGACCCGGGCAGGCCGCCGGCGGGGGTGCTGCTGCCCGGCGTGGTCGTCGTCGTACCACTCGGGCTCGGGGTGCCGCCGCTGCTCGGGGTCGTCGACGGGTCGCAGGTCGCGCCCACCTTCATGCACTTGTCGGGCATCGGTGCCGAGTGGAGGATGTCCAGGGCCGGGTTGTGGCACTGCGTGATCGACGGCGAGGGCACGGCACCGGGGATCCGCGCCACCTGCTGGAAGCCGGCCTCGACGAGGTTCTTGGGCAGCGGCGAGTAGCCGAGGATGTCCGCCTTCTGCTGGCCGCCGCACAGGAAGTAGTTGACGAAGGTCGACAGGGTGCGCCCCTTGTCGGTGTTGAACGGCGCGGCTGTCGAGGTCGGGACGACCATGTAGCTGTAGCTCGACATCGGGTAGGCCCGCGGGTCGGGGTTGCTGTAGACCGAGTCGAGGTTCTGGGTGAGGTCGGGGTTGATCTTGGCCTTGGTCAGCGCCACGGCGACGTTGCCGGCCGTGGGCTGGGAGTAGTAGCCGGCCTTGTTGAGGAGGCTGACCACCGGGAAGTCGATCCGCTTCGGGTAGGCGTACTCGACGTACCCGATCGCCCCGGCGCCGTACGACGCGGCGACGTAGTTGGCGACGCCGTTGGAGCCGTTCTGCGCCTTGGAGCTCCCGAACGCCGGGTAGAAGGACACGCTGGGGCAGGCGCTGCCGCTCAGGTTGAGCTTGCTGCGGATGAAGGGGCAGTAGACCGACGGCGCCTGGCTGGCCATGTACTTGGTGAACTGGGCCGAGGCGCCCGCGCCGTCGGAGCGGACCACCGGGATGATCGGGATGTCGGGCAGGGTCTTGCCGTAGTCCCGGGTGATCGCGGGGTCGCTCCAGCGGGTGATCGCGCCGGTGAAGATCTTGGCCAGCGTGTCACCCGAGAGGCGCAGGTCGCGGACCCGCTGACCGGCGACGGTCAGGTTGTACATGAACGACGTGCCGCCGGCCACGATCGGCAGGTAGGCGTAGGGACGGCTGGGGATCTCGGCCTGCTGCCCGGGCTCCGGTGGGTTCTGGAACGGGATCTCGGTGTTGGCGAAGTCGACCGTGCCCTGGATGAACTGGGAGCGACCGTCGGTCGAGCCGGTGCCGGCGTAGTTCACGACCACGCCGCTGGCGCGGACGTCGGCGCGCCAGGCGTCGACCGCGACCTGGCTCCAGGTCGAGCCGGCTCCGGAGATCGGCACGTAGTCGGCAGCCTGAGCCGGAGCCGGAACCAGCAGGAGGCTGACCAGCGACGCCGCCAGGGCCGCCAGCACGAGGCGGCCGGTCAGGCTCACGGAGGTGGACTTCTTCATCGGGCGGGCTCGCTTTCGGTGGTGGTGACGCGGGCCGCGGCGAGACGACGGCGCCGGCGGCGGGAGATGTGACCGGGCTCGCGACCGCCGAGGATCCGGGCCAGGGCGAACAGCACGACGACCAGGACCAGGAGCACCACGCAGGCGCCGAAGGCCCGGGCGATGGCGGTGTCGAGCGGCTGTCGCATCGAGGTGAAGGCGAACAGCGGAAGCGAGAGCTGCGGGCCGTGCGTGGGGTCGTAGTTGAGCTCGTTGGTCGAGCCGGCGACCAGCAGCCCCGGCGAGGTCTCGCCGATCACCCGCGCCACCCCGAGCAGCACGGCAGTGACCAGCCCCGGCCGGGCCGTCGGCAGCACCACGCGTCGTACGGTCTGCCACTGGGTGGTCCCGAGCGCCAGCGAGGCCTCGCGGAGGCCGTTGGGCACCAGGCGCAGCACCACCTCCGCGGTCGTGGTGACGACCGGGATCATGCTGATGCAGAGCGCCAGCGAGGCGGCGAAGCCGCTGCGCTCCTGCCCGAACTTGAGGATCAGCATCGAGTAGATGAACAGGCCGGCCACGATCGTGGGGACCGCGCTCATCGCCTCGACGACGGTGCGGACCAGCCGCGCCAGCCGACCGCGCACCTCGCTGAGGTAGACCGCGGTGGCGATGCCGAGGGGCACGCTGAGGACCACCGAGATCGCGACCTGCTCGAGGGTGCCGACGATCGCCGCGTAGATGCCGCCCTGGTCGAGCGGCGCCTCGGGACCGATGTACGCCGTGGTCTGGGTGTAGAAGTTCAGGTGCATCAGCGCCTGCCTGCCCCGGGCGAAGGTGAACACCACGATGCCTGCGAGACAGCTCACCATCACCAGCCCCGCGGTGGTGACCAGGGCCCCGACGATCCGGTCGGTCACCCCCATCCGGTCCAGGGTGGTCGCGCTGACCGCCGCGAACAACACCAGGAACGCGACGTACCAGCAGAGCCAGAAGCCGATCGCACCGGTCATCGGCACCAGCCGCTCGTAGACCAGCCAGACGAGCGCCAGCGCACCGAACGCCGCGGACGCGACGTGGGAGACCAGCTCGGGGTCCGCTCCCCCGAGGCGGACCCGCCGCGGCGCTTCTCGTCGTACGACGCGCTGGTCACCGGTCGGCGCGGGCGGCTGTGAGGTCAGGAGCGTCGACATCAGATCTCCGTGGAGGCGCCGGAGCGCGATCGGCTGACCACGACACCGGCCAGGGTGTTGACGACCAGGGTGAAGAAGAAGAGCACCAGCCCGGCCCCGAGCAGGCCGGAGAGCGCGAGGCCGCCGGACTCCGAGTAGCGGGAGGCGATGTGGGAGGCGATGGTGTTCGTGCCGCTCTGGAGCGGATGGGTCGTGAACCCGAACATCGGCGAGATGATGGCGTAGACCACGATCGTCTCGCCGAGCGCGCGGCCCAGGCCGAGCATCACGCCGCCCACGATCCCGGCCCGACCGAAGGGGATCACCACCGCCCGGACCATGCCCCACCGCGTCGCGCCCAGGGCGATGGCACCCTCACGCTCGCCGATCGGCGCCTGGGCGAACACCTCGCGCATGATCGAGGTGACCGTCGGCAGCACGACGATGCCCACCGCGATGCCCGCGATGAAGGCCGACGAGGTGTACGACGACGGCGAGTCGGGCGTCTGCACCCGCAGGAACGGGAGGACCGGTCCGAGGTGCACCGACAGCCACTGCGCGATCGTCAGCAAGTGCGCCTGGAGGAAGAACAGCGCCCACATGGCGTAGACGATCGACGGCACCGCCGCCATCAGGTCGACCAGCGTGACCAGCGGCTTCCGCAGCGACCGGGGCGCGTACTCGCTGATGAACAGGGCCGCTCCGAAGCCCAGGGGCACCGCCACCGTCAGCGCGAACAGGCCCACCAGGACGGTTCCCCAGAGCAGCGAGGCGATCCCGAAGGTGCCGGTCTCGGGCAGCCACTGGCTCTCGGTGAGGAAGCCGAGGCCCTGGCTGTGCAGGGCGGGCCAGGCCCCGATCAGCAGGAAGAAGCCGATCAGGCCCATGATCACCAGGGTGGACAGGGCGGCCGCCCGGGCGGCCGCCACGAAGCCCTGGTCCTGCGCGGTCGGGCGGTAGCTGAGGTTCCGGCGTACGACGGGTGGCCGGGTGACCGACAGGGTGCCGGCCGGTGTGGTCGTCATCCGAAACGTCCGTTCACGTAGTCGGCGGTGCGGGCATCGGCCGGGCGCTCGAAGATGTCGGTGGTGTCGCCCTGCTCCACGATGTGGCCGGGCTGTCCCTCGGCGGCCAGGAAGAAGGCGCACCGGTCGGAGACCCGGTGCGCCTGCTGCATGTTGTGGGTCACGATCACCACGGTCACCTCGCCGGCGATCGCCCGGATCGTCTCCTCGACCCGTCGGGTCGAGGTCGGGTCGAGCGCGGAGCACGGCTCGTCCATCAGCAGCACGTCGGGACGCACGGCCAGGGCGCGAGCGATGCAGAGCCGCTGCTGCTGACCGCCGGACAGCGAGCTCCCCGGTGCCTCGAGCCGGTTGCGCACCTCGTCCCAGAGGCCGGCGCTGCGAAGGCTCCGCTCCACGAGGTCCTCGCGACCGCGGGTCCGGCACCCGGTCAGGGCCAGTCCGGCCAGCACGTTGTCGTGGACCGACATCGTCGGGAACGGGTTGGCCTTCTGGAACACCATCCCGATCCGCCGACGGCTCTCGATCGGCCGGCGTCCGGCGTCGTAGATGTCCTCCCCGTCGAGGCGGACGCCGCCGGCCAGGCTGGCACCGGGCACCAACTCGTGCATCCGGTTCAGGATCCGCAGGAAGGTCGACTTCCCGCAGCCCGACGGTCCGATCAGAGCCGTGACCCGTCCGGCCGGCATGGTCAGGGTGACGTCCTCGAGCACCTGGTGGTCGGCGAACCAGGCACTGACGCCTTCGGCGACCAGCGTCGCCGGCCGACCAGGCAGGGCGTCCTGGACCGCCGGCAGGCTGAGGGTCTGGTCGGAGGGGGTCTCGTCGAGGATGGTCATGTCGGCCTTCACAGGGTGTTGGGAAGCAGGACGGCGAGGTTCTCGAACACGTTCCAGAGGATCGCCAGCAGCACGGGCACCGCTCCGATCCACAGGCCGCGGCCCGGCAGCCGCAGGGCCGCCCAGGTCACTGCGACCGTGACGAGCAGGAGCAGCTGGCACCACAGCAGCAGCTCGACGGCCCGGTCGTGGCTGCCGTGGCCGGGCTGGTCGGAGGCCGGCGCCGTCGTACCGGTGCTCGCGGGCAGCGCGTTGCCGGTCAGGTGCGCCGAGACGACCAGCTTCCGGTCCGGTGTGAACGCGGGATCGGAGGTGACCAGCGTCAGCCGCGACGGTACGACGCGCACCTGGCTCGCGGGCGCGTCGCTGGTGCGCACCAGGTCGACCACGTAGGCGAACCTGCCCTGGCCGGTGGTGACGTCGATCCGGTCACCGGGGTGCAGCCGGTCCAGGTGGGCGAACGGCGCTCCGAAGGTCGCCCGGCGACCCACCAGCACCGAGAGCCCGGTCTGGCCCGGCAGCACCGAGCCGGTCGTGAGCCCCGGGCCGTTCAGGGTCTGCTCGGACGAGCTGCCCTCGACGAAGACCTGCTCCAGCCCGATGGTCGGCACGCTGACGACACCGAGGGGTGTGCCGGCGGCGATCGGTGCCGAGACGGGGACCGTGGCCTGGGCCAGCGAGGTGCGCAGGTGGTCGTACATCACGCCCTGGTTGCGGTTGGCGGCCAGCCCGGAGCCGACCAGCAGGTAGCCGGCGAAGGCCAGGACCAGCCCGGTGACCAGGAGCAGGCCTCCGGCCACCACCGTGGCCGTCGTCACCCGACGGCGCTCGGGAGGCGTCGCGAGCGGAGGGGCGACGGGCGGTGCCGGCGGCTCGGGACGGCGAGACCCGACCAGCCGGAGCATCCGGCGGCGTGCGGTCCCGGCGATCCCGCTCTCGCCGGCGCTCGGGTCGACCACCGGCTCGACCACCGGGGCGACCGGCTGGCCGGGCGACACGGGCGTCATCGCTGCAGCCACTGCGGCCCCCGTCCCGAGCGACCGAGCCAGAGCAGCGCCGGACCCGCGACGAGGCCGAGCAGGGCGAAACCGAGCAGGACCGGCAGCAGCAGCTGGCGCGCTGTCGTCGACTCCGACGACACGGCCACCATCTGCGGGGCGGCGGCGGCCTCGGTCGACGCAGGGGGCGTGGCGCCGGCCGACGGTGAGGCGCCGTCCGAGGGCGCGGTGAGCGGGAGGGAGCCGGTGGCGTCACCGGGGCCCGAGGCCGGACCTACGGGCCCGACCGGACCGACCGGTGTGGTCGGCTGGTCGGTCGGCGAGCTGGGCGGGGTGTCGGTCGGCGAAGGGTCCACGGTGGGCTCCGTCGAAGGGCCGGCGAGCACCGCGGCCCGAGCTCGGGTCACCTCCGCGCGCAGGGCCTTGGTCAATGGCGCGTGTCCGGGGGGCAGCTGCCCGACGCGCTGGCCCGGCACCTGTCCCGGTCCGTCCACGTAGTCGAGGAAGTCGGCCATCAGGCCCCGGGCCGCCTTGTCGGCGTGGGTGGACAGCGCCGCGGAGACCAGGAGGGTCAACGGGTACACGTGGGGGTCCTGCGACGCGAGGTCCACCCTGCGGGTGACACCGTCGGCGTTCACCACGGCGTGGGTGATCCCGGCTTGCAGGCTCGCGGTCGTGGGAGCGACGAACGCACCCGACGCGTTCTGGAGCGAGGCGGTCGGCAGCAGGAACTTCGCCGCGTCGGCAGCGTCGATGATGCCGAAGACCTCCCGGGCGCCGGGGTTCTGCCGCGGCTGCTTGGTCACGACGTTCTGGCCGTTCTCCTGGGTGACCAGGGCGCCGGGGAACTGGGCGATGGACAGCTGGCGGGCCAGCGCGTCCATGCCCTGGATCGGCTGGAACGTCGAGGACAGCGCCTGGTCGAGCAGCGGGTAGCCGGCGAAGGGCAAGTCGAGGTCCTTGTAGGTGGCGTTGACCGTCATCCCCCACGGGTCGGGCTTTCCCTTGAGGAACGCGCGTGCGTCGGGGTCGCTGGCGATCCAGCGGGTCAGCGCCAGCGTCGTGTCCGACAGGTCGCCGAGCAGCAGCGGGTGGTTGCCCGGCGCACCGCCGGGCCAGTCGACGCCGGGGTTCAGCTTCAGGAACTCGGGGTCGTGGAAGATGTTGACCGGGTTGTCGATCACCGCCGGGTCCCCTCCCGAGCGGTACGACGCCGTGATCAGCTTGGCGACCAGCCGCGCGTTCAGGTGCATCGAGGTGACCGGCCGTCCGTGTGCGTCGTCGATCTGGAAGGCGACGACCAGCCCGGTCACGGTGACCGGCGCGTAGACGACTCCCGCGGTCGCCGCAGCGTCCGCGTCCAGCGGGTCGATGACCAGCCCGGTGTCGGTGGTGCCCGAGGCGACGTCGCCTCGCGTCTGTGGCTCACCGATCGAGGTGTAGTCGAGCGTCACGGGGTGGTCGGCCAGCGTGCAGGTGCGACCTCGCCAGGTCGCCAGCAGGTCGGCCACCATCGGGCTGCCCTCGACCCGCAGGGACGAGCCGCTCAGGGGGCAGGCGTCGTCCACCGGCAGGAAGCCCAGCGGGACGACGGTGCGCCTCGCCCACGCCCACGGCGCGTCGAGCAGGTCCTCGGTGTCGCCCTGCGGACGGCCGTAGTTGGGGACCACCACCAGGGAGCACGGCGCCCCGGCGTCGCAGCCCAGGGCCGCCGACTCGCGCTTGGTGAACAGCTGGATGGTGACCTGGCCGGTGCCGTCGGCGCCGGTCACGGTGTCCTGCCAGTTCGCGGGACCGTCCGGGGTCGCGTCGAAGGCGTCGGTCTGACCCGGGTAGGTGAACGGCGGCACCGCCGGGATCGCCGGGTTGGTGGCGGTGGCGTCCACCCCACGGAAGCCCGGAGACCCGTAGCAGTCACTGGAGCTGGCCGGGTCCGCGCCGCGACACTCGTAGACGCGGACCGGGTTCTCGGTGTTGACGTCGAGGGAGTCGCCGCTGTTCTGGAGCCGGGTCGCCGAGCTCGGCCGGAACCCCGACCACGACACCCGCACCGTCTGGTTGACCAGACCGATGGTCCGGCTGACCGTGACCGTCGCCCCGTCCCCGGCTCCCGGCGCCGGGACGGTGACGGGACCGTCGGAGCCGGCCGTGGCCGACGGGTGCGCGACCGCCGGAGTGGCGAGCGCCAGCAGCCCGAGCACGAGCAGTCCCCCGACGACGGGGACGGCCGTGGTCCTGTGGCGTGCTCGTCGTCGGATCGGCGCGATCGACATGTGCTGCTCTCCCGTTGCTCGGTGGTGGTGCTGGTGTTCGTGCCGGTGGCGGGCCCGGGGCCTCGGGCCCGCCACCATCGGGGGTTCTGGATCGATGACGCCGACTCAGCTGGCCTGGCCGCAGAAGCGCGCGGCGTTCTGGTCGTTGCCCAGGGGCGTGTTGCCGAACGGCACCAGGAACGCGTCCTGGTTCTGGCAGAGGAAGCCCCCCGCCTTGAACACGTCCTTCAGGTCCTGCGGAGCGTCGTTGCGGACCGCGTTGAAGAACAGCCGGCCGAACGCCGTGCTGTCACCGGTGGTGAACGCGGGGTTGAGGACGTCGTACGTCACGTTGTTCAGCACCGTGGTCGTGATCGGCGACGTCGTGGTGTTGACCAGCCCGATGTGGGTGCCTCCGCGGTTGTCGGCGATGCCGGGCGCCTGGTTGCTCTGCGCGGCCCACTTGGTCACGGCGTACGGCGCGATGCCCATCGGGTCACCGTTCATGGTCCGGCCGTCGTTCTGCTGCTGGGAGAACACCGTGGGCAGGCCCTGGCAGCCCGCCTGGACGTTGTTCAGCGTCGTCCCGATCGCCTGCAGGAAGAAGGTCAGGGTCGCGGCGGAGGCGGGCGGCAGGTAGACGTGGATCGGACCCGCCTGGCCTCCGACCTGGCTCCAGTCGGTGTCGGTGCACTCGAAGATGTCCTTCAGCTGGGCGGTCGTCAGCGGCGTCGTCGGTGCGTAGGCGTTGCCGACCACGGCGTACGAGACCGCGTCCTGGCTCTGGGCGTAGAACGTCAGTCCGGCCTCCGTGCCGTCGGTCTTCTTCGCGCGACTGGACCGGACCCAGTCGATGCAGTAGCTGGTGTTGTCGACCGTGCTCTTCTGGTTGAGCAGGATCGCGCTCAAGCCGCCGTTGGCGCCGTTGGGTCGCGAGATGGGGCAACCGGGCTTGGTGGTGATCGTCTCGGGCGTCTGCCCCGTGACCGGGTTGACCGCGTCGTACGACTCCAGCAGGTGTGCCGGCGCCGGCGCCTGCGCGTCGTAGGCGCTGACCACGTTGTTGGTCAGCTCCGCGAACGCGTCGGCACCGACGGCGGCGTACAGCTCGGTCTGGGACTTGCCGCTGATCGGCGTGCCAGGGTCCGTCGGGTTCGGGTCGGCGTGCGCCGCCACTCCGGTCAGGGTCAGCAGGGTGGCGGCGCCGGCGGCCAGGCCGGCACGCAGGGTACGTCGGGACATCGGGGTTCCTGTTCTGGTCCGGGTGGGTGTCGGGTGGGTGCCGGGCGTCCTCATCAGGCCTTCACCTTCAGTGCGGCGAGGAGGACCCAGAGGCCCTTGCTGGCCGCGTCCTTCTTGCCGAGCACCGTGACGACGACCGTGTGGCTCTTCAGACGGCCGGAGAAGCTCCAGCTCTTCTTCAGGGGCTTGCCGGCCTTGTTGTAGAGGTCGAGCGTGGTGCTCCTGCCGTCCACGGTGACCTTGACCTTGCCCGCCTTCGCGGAGCGGTCGAAGGTGAGAGTGGCGCCGTGGCCGTAGACCTTGGCGGTCGCGGTCGACTTCCTCTTCGCGGACTTCTCACCCTTGCCGGACGGCGAGTGCGACGTCCGGTAGGACTTCCAGGTGCCGGCCAGCTTCACCTTCTTGGCCGACCACGGGTAGGAGCCGGCAGGGAGGTTGCCGGCCGGGACGGCGGAGCCGCCCAGCGTGACCGAGCGGGTGACGGTCGTCGTGGCCGGCGTGGCTGCGGTGTCGGTGGCCCGGAACGTGACCGTCGCGGCCCCGGTCTTGAGCCCGGTGGTCGGCACCTGGGCGGTCCACACGTGGCCGGACTGGGTCGCCGCGACGAACGCGCCGCTCCCGAGCTTCGCCTCGACCGCGCCCACGCCGGCGGGCGACGCGACGTACGCCGAGACCTTGACGGTGCCGCCGAGCGGGACGCTGCTGCCGGCGGCAGGCGTCCGCAGGAAGACCGAGGGGCCGGCCGCCGCGGTCGGCGCGAGGGCGACCCCCCGGAACTCGGTGTTGGGGGCGGCGGTGGCCAGCACGGTCGGCGCGGACGGGGCGAACGACGCGGCCGCGCCGGCGGGGTCGGTGAGGGTGACCAGCGAGGTCGGGGTGGTCACCGCCAGGCTGACCGAGGCGCCCTGTACGTCGGCGACGATGCCGAAGGCGCCCTCGACGTCGACGTAGCCGGCCGACGCCCACGTCGTGCCGTTCCAGCGGTACTTGTCGACGGTCCCCCCGCGAGCCGAGCCGTCGGCGATGTAGAGCGTGTCCAGACCGGTTCCGGCGTAGTCGTCCGGGGTCAGGTCGGCCAGCGCGTAGCCGTAGGTCAGCAGGTTGTCGGGGAGCCCCGGGAGGTCGGTGAGGGCACCCGAGGTCGGCACACCGGTGCCGATGCGGGCGAGCCGGTCGGTCAAGATGCCGCTGCTGAACAGCTGTCCACCCTGGACGGTCAGGGCGCTGAGGTTGCTGGTCGCGCTGCCCGCGACGGTGCTGGCGGCGCTGGAGCCGCGGTTGGTCGTGACGACGCCGCCGTTCCCGCCGGTGGCCCAGAGCCGTTCGCCGTCGGTGGTGGTCGCCGAGCGGATGATCTTGGTGACTCCCGCCCCGGTGAGCACCGTCGTGGTGTCGACCGTGCCGTTGGCGTCGACCAGGCCGACCACGCGTCCGACCTGGGCCGGGTCGGAGGCGGTCAGGGACGCCCCGCTCGGTCCGGTTGCTCCGACGGCGGCGTCGTACCCCGTGACCGCGAGGAACCGGCCGTCGGCCGACCGGTCGATCAGGCCTTCGGACCGGGACTGGCCGCTGGCGGTGAGGCGGGCGTTGCCTTCCGCCGCGGTCGTCGGGAGGGCCACCGACTGGACCAGGCTGCCGCCGGGCGCGTACTCATCGAGGAACACCGGCGCGGCCGCGTTGGTCAGGGGTGAGGCGCCGCCGCTACCGACCCGGTAGACGACGACGTCACCGCCGGTGAACCGGGCGGCATGGGCCTGGGACGATGTCACCAGGGGCACGGCGACCGCGACGACAGCCGTCGTGACGGTGGCACCGAGAACGCGCAGGCGTGTGCGCATGAGCACCTCTCTTCGAACAAGGGACGGCCGCGGCCGAGTGGTCGAGTGACCCGAGAACATCAGTATGTCTACTGACTTAGTCGTATTTAGGACGACAACGGAGCCCACGTCAAGCCCGTGCCCGCCTCGGCGCGTCGCGGCGCCCGATCGGCCTAGGTCGGGTAGTCCGATCGGACTACTCGACCCTGGGGTCGGTCAGGCCGAGCTGGACGCACTCCCGCCTCGCCGCTGCGCCGTCTCCAGGAACCGGACCCTGCGCGGGGCAGCCGCCCTTCCGAGGCTCGACTCCGATCGAAGATCCCCCTCGATTGAGGATGCCGAGGACGATCCGGCGCCACCAGTCTGGTGCCTATCCGCTGACGCATCCCCGACGGCCCACCAGCCGTGGCGCCGAGGTCAGCCGAAGTTGTGCCGCCTCGGAAAACCTGACGAGGTGCCGGACCCACCGCTGTAGCGCTTTCCCCCGAAAGGGCGATGGACTCCGGACACGGCTGGTGGGTCCCACCTCGGTTCCGGGCGCCCCATTTGACGCGCTTTTACCAAATGTTTTGGGCGCGCATGACTTCATGGAACCGCACACGGGGGGAAACCATGCGCATCGACGACTTCAGACGATTTCCAGGGCCTGGGACACACGGGGGAGGCCCATCTGCCGGCAACGACCGGCCGCTGGACCGCGCCTTCACGGACCCCGACGGTCCGGCTCGGCCCGAACCTCGGATCGGGCTCGACGAGGGTGTGACCGCACGGCGATCCCGGTCCACGCCGCGGCCGGTGCCGCCCGGGCTGGCCGCGCTCACCCTGTCCGCACCGGTCCTGGCCGTTGTGCTGGTGGTCCTGGGGCCGCCCTCCGACATCAGCACGCTGCTCGTGGCGACCTGGTTGCTCGCTCAGCTCGGGGTGGTCGTCTGGACGGCGCGCCGGCTGCGGCCGTCCTCCGCGAGCGAGCAGTCCCCCGTGGCCCCGCCGGTCCACGACGAGGACCTGGACCCGATGCTGATCAAGGCCCACGACGCACGAGACCGGCTCCACGAGGTTCGCGCCACCGTCGCCGGGATCGGCCTCACCCACCGGCTGCTCAGCAACCCGGACGTCCAGCTGTCGACGGCCGAGCGCAGCAGTCTGGAGGTCCTCTACGACCGGGAGATCACCCGTTTGGAGCGGATCCTCCGGGACGAGGACACCGCCCCGGCAGTCGACGAGCCCGTCGACGTCGGCTCCGTGATCGAGCCGCTCGTCCAGACCCTGCGGCTGCGCGGCCATCGGGTCGCCTGGGAGGCGGCCGAGGTCACGGCGATCGGTCGTGGGGACGACATCGCCGAGATCGTGCACATCCTCCTGGAGAACGCCGCACGGCACGCTCCGGGAGCGGAGGTCTCGGTCCAGGTGAAGAGCCGCCCGAGCGAGATCCTCCTGACGGTGTCGGACGACGGGCCCGGAGTGCCCCGCGACCTGGCACCCCGACTCTTCGACCGGGGAGTCCGCGGGTCGGAGTCGCCCGGGGAGGGGATCGGGCTCGACATCGCACGCCGGCTGGCACGACAGATGGGCGGTGACCTCTTCCTCGACCCGCCCGCCGACCGACGAGGGGCCACCTTCACCACTGTCCTGCGCCCCAGCGCCGCGTCGACGCCATGCCTGGCCGCGCGGACGTGACCACCGTCGCACTGGTCGAGGACCACGTCCTCTTCGCTGAGGCCATGGACGTGACGCTGACGCGAGAGGGGTTCGACGTTCGCCGGATTCCCGTCAAGGAGCGGGCGATGCCCGGCCAGCTGCTCACGAGCGTGATGCGGATGAACCCCGGCATCGCGCTGCTCGACCTGGACCTCGGCGCCGGCGGCGACGGAACCCGCCTGGTTGCACCCTTGACCCGGTCGGGCATCTCGGTGGTGGTGGTCACCGGGAGCACCGACCGAGCGCGATGGGGTCAGTGCCTGCGCGAGGGTGCCCGGGCGGTGCTGTCGAAGTCGGCACGACTCGAGGAGATCCTGTCCGCCCTCCGGCTGGTGGCCGACGGTCGTCACGTGCACACCGGTGAGGAGCGGCAGAGCCTGATCACCCATTTCTACACCGAGCGTGAGGTGGTCAAGACCGTTCGCCGGAGGCTCGAGCTCCTCACGGCACGAGAGATCGAGGTGCTCGCCCACCTGATGGACGGCCAGCCCGTCCGCGAGATCGCCGACGCCTCGTTCGTGTCGGAGGCCACGGTGCGGACCCAGGTCAAGTCGATCCTGGCGAAGCTCGAGGTGACCAGTCAGCTGGCGGCCGTCGGAGCCGCTCGCAAGGCGGGTTGGGTGCCACCCTCGCGGCCCCCTAGTCGTCCGTCAGCCGAATGACGGCGCGACACGCCGGGGAAATCAAAATTTGGGCAAACTCCGGGGAGACAGACGGCCACTGAACTACTAACCTGAGCCTTGCAGTCGGGGGGCTGTGAAAGCAAAAGGCTCGGGGGGGCCATGCACCAGAAGTGCGAGATTCGTATCCGCCTGCTCGGAGGCTTCGAGGTCCATCGTTCCGATGGGACCCGAGTGATGCAGGAGGAGTGGCGGACCGGCAAGACGCGCGACCTGCTGCGTCTCCTGGCGCTCGAGAACGGTCAACCGGTCCGGGTGTCGGGGCTGATCGAGAAGCTGTGGCCGGACGTGACCGTGGATCGCGCCCGCAACAGCCTCGGCACCGCGGCCAGTCAGATCAGGCGCACCGTCGGGGAGCCGTGCGTCGTTCGCGACCACGCCGCCCTGACGCTGCGCAACGCGTGGGTGGACGTGAACGCCTTCCGGGCCCTGGCGCAGCGAGCCCAGCTCGCGGCCCGGTCGTCGGCGTCGGCGGAGGTCCTCACCAACGCCCGCGCAGCCCTGGCTCTCTACGCCGGTGACTTCTACGCCCACGAGGACGACGCGCCCTGGGCAGTGGCGGAGCGGGACGCGCTCAAGGCCCTGCACGTGACGACGCTCTGCGACGCCTCTCGGGCCGCCCTCGAGCTCGGCCTCCTGCGCGAGGCGCAGGACCTCGCCACGACTGCGGTGCGCCTCGACCCGACGGTCGAGGCAGCGACACGGTCGTTGATGCGGTCTCATGCCGAGCTGGGAGAGGTCGGGCTGGCCCTGCGCGTGTTCGAGGACTGCCGCGTCCATCTCGCCGAGGAGCTGGGCACCGACCCGTCGCCCCAGACCCAGGAGCTGCATCTGCAGATCCTTCGCAGGCCGCGGGAGTTCCGTGCTTCCACGTTGGATCGCCTGCGCGCCTCGGGCTGACGCTCGCGATCGGCTGACGCCGGCGAGACCGCGACGCGACGCGCGGGGGTCGTCCTCCGGGTCAGCTCGTGGGATCGGCGACCCGACCCACGAAGAGCGGTGTGCCGTGCGCGGTGTCGTGGACGACGAAGAGGAACGGCCGGTCACAGACCAGCGTGTGTCCGCCGACCGAGCCACTGGTCTCGCGCATCACGACAGCTGTGGCGGCCGCGGCCTCGGTGCCGCTCTCGTCGACGGCCACGAAGGCCTGGTGGAGCACGTCGTCGATCAGCAGCGGGGTGGTCGGCGACATCGGGGAGAAGTCCGCGAGGTCACCGAACGCGAGTGGCATCCCCAGCTCGATCAGGGGCTGCTTGAGCCCGGACGGCGTGCGGAAGGTGAAGCGCGGGAGCTCCACGTGGACGCCCGGCTGGCCCGCGGCCGTGAGGCCGTCACCGAGCAGGGCGGCGAGGGCCTCGGTCTCGTACCCGGTGTCGGGAAGCACCAGGGTCATGGCCAGCTTCCCGCCGGCGTAGGGGAGGCGCGCGGCCGTGTAGTGCGACCCGGACACGAACCCGGCCCCGGCCGGGTCGCCCTGCATCATCGGCGCCTGGACGCGCGAGCCGTCGGCGCGGGTGAAGGCCCGTGGCGCCGTCAGTGACTTGTCGAAGGGGTCGCCCCAGGGCGCCTTCAGGTAGAGCGCGTTCACCAGCACCAGCCGGGTCGTGCTGTCGACACTTCCCGGCGGGAGGATGGTCGGGATCCGGTCGTGGGTCTGGCTCGCGGTCCACTGGTTCACCAGCTGCCGCGCCGCCTCGGCTGCCGTCCGGAAGTCCACGGTCCGCATCCCCGCGCCGTACTCCTTGGCCAGGACGGTGAGGAACGCCCGGCCCCACTGGGTCTCGGCGTCACCGAACAGCTGGTTGGCCGTCGCCAGTGCGATCTCGTCCGGTGTCCCGTCGGCCTGGGTGACCGGACCTGCCAGGGCCAGCACCTGCTGGGTGAGCGCGTCGATCCCGGCGTTGTACGACGCCAGGGAGCCGACGTGGAGCACGTCGAGCATCTGCGCCTGGGTGCGGCCCGCGGCACCGTTCGCGGTCATCGCCAGGGCCACCGCGATCGAGTACGGCGAGAGAGCGAGGTTGTCGCCGGGGGTGCCGAGGTGGCTCCACAGGTCGGCGGTGAAGCCACCCATAGCGGTCACCACGTCGGGGATCGCGGCGGCGTCGCCCGCACTCCGCGAGACCTGGGCGCTGACCAGCCTGAGCCCCTGCATCGAGTCACCGGCAGGCGCGGCGCCGGCGCCGCGGTCGCCGCACGCGGCGAGGAGGGGCGAGACGGCCAGCGAGGAGAGGCCGAGCAGTCGAAGCGAGTCGCGTCGGGTCAGCATGCCGATGGGACGCCCGCGACGTGCGCGCGGTTCCCATCGGCGGCGAGAGCGGCGACCGGCTCGGCCTCACGCAGGACGCGCCAGCCTGTGCACCGGCACCGGTCCGAGCACGGCAGGAACGAGTGGGACGCGTGCCGGCACCACGGGCAGGGCATCTCGTGCGAGAGGTGAGACGTGGTCTCGACCACGGTGTCCCACATGCCGGCCTCCTGGATCGGTGTCGACATCAGGAGGCTGCTCGTCGGTCCTCAGATACCGAGGTCAGGAGGGTCGGCGGTGCGACCCGTCAGCGGGTCTCAGTCGGTGCCGTGGCGGCGTACGAAGTCGAGGATCTGGTCGGACAGCTCGGGCCGGCAGACCACCAGGTCGGGCAGGGACACGTCGTCCTGGTTGTAGCGCAGCTCCGAGCCGTCCACCCGTGAGCAGAACAGGCCGGCGGAACGAGCCACCGCCACGGGGGCGGCGTTGTCCCATTCGTACTGGCCTCCGGCGTGGACATAGGCGTCCGTGAGATCACGGACCACCGAGATCACCTTGACGCCGGCCGAGCCCATGGGCACCAGCTCGGCGTCGATCTCGGCCGCCAGAGCCGCGACGAACGCCGGTGGCCGGGTCCGCGACACCGCGATCCGCGGACGAGTGCTCGTCCGGGGCGGCACCACGGGTGGCTGACCGGTGGAGAAGGTCTCCCCCAGGGCGGGCTGCGCAACGGCGCCTGCCGTCAGCTCGCCGTTCTCCCAGAGGGCGACATGGACCGCCCAGTCGGCACGCGGCGGTTCGGAGAACTCGCGCGTGCCGTCGAGCGGGTCGACGATCCAGACCCGGGGCGAGCTGAGGCGCCGCTTGTCGTCGGCTCCCTCTTCGGAGAGCACGGCGTCCGCGGGCCGGTGTTGAGCCAAGAGCGCCACCAACAGCTCGTGGGCAGCCCTGTCACCGGCGTCCTTCAGCTCACGCCCGACCAGACCGCCCTCTCGTACCTCGAGCAACCGCTGGCCGGCCGTTGAGGCCAGCCAGGCCGCCAGTGCATGGTCGTCGTGGACGAGAGGGCGATCGGAGTCGGTCACGGGACCGAACAGTAGCGCCCTGGGTCAGGAGCAGTTCGACGTGATCAGCGTCGGGTCTGCGTCCTTGGGCGTGCACTTGCAGGGGTTGAAGTCCGGGAAGGTGACCGTCTTGGTGATGATGGTCCCCTTGTACTCGAACGTGATCACTGCGGTGCGCTGCGAGCTGGCCGAGCTGGTCACGATGAAAAGCTCGGGGTTGGGCCCCGGCGTCAGCGTGAGGATCGAGCCGGTCGGGAAGCCGGTGACCGACTTGCCGCTGATCGTGAAGTCGATGAGCTGGATGTCCTGGTTGGTCGTGGTGTTGTTGTCGAACGTGACGACCATCCGGTACCCGTAGAACGTCTCACCGTCGTGCGTGCTGTGACCGGGCAGCTTGCAGCCCGAACCGACGCCCTCGACGTCGACCGGCGGTGTGCTGGTCCCGGCGAAGGCCGGAGCGGCGGCGGCCGTGGCGACCACGGGGACCGCCCAGACACCGGTACGGACTACTGCGCGCCTGCTTGGCTTGTTCATGATGAAATCTCCTGTTCCCTGGAAGCTCCGGGCGACACCCGGAGCGTTACTGGGCGGGAGTACCTCACGGTCAGCCGGCAGGCGTGAGCCCGACGACTGGGTCGCGGGGTGCAAGAAACGGCGCTTGGCCGTACAACGATCGCGCAGCGGTGCGTGGAACGCACGGCCGTCGCCATAGGTGTCCCCGGCAGTGCCGAGGAGACGAACTCCACGATCAATTTCCCCCATCGAGACCTCTGCGGTCTCGTCCCATGGCAGCACCAGTGATCGATGATCGACGACTCCCCCGAGTCGAAGGTCCTGCCGGGAACCATTCTCCGCAAGGACTGCCGAAAACGCCAGTCCACGACGTCACTAGTTGGGTAAATTCCACGTCTCGGGCGCGAAACGCCCCTGAACGGGTGGTAATGGGGCTCAGGAGTTGAACCGCGACTGGGTGCGCTCCAGCCCGTCGGATACCAGCGACTCGACGGCGTCGGCCGCCGTGACGACCTGCAGGGGGATCGCCTTGCCCTCGGCGCCGGAGTAGTTCGTGAGCAGGAAGTCGGCCACGTCCTGGCGGCCCGGTGGGCGGCCGACACCGATCCGGACCCGGTGGAAGTCGCCGGTGCCGAGCGAGGCTCGCATGCTGCGGAGGCCGTTGTGGCCGTTGTCGCCACCACCGAGCTTGACCCGCATGGAGTCGAAGGGCAGGTCCAGCTCGTCGTGCACGGCCACGATCCGCTCCGGCGGCACCTTGTAGAACTTCGCCAGCGCCGAGACCGGACCGCCGGTCTCGTTCATGTACGTCCGAGCCCGCATCAGCACCACGCGGGGACCGTCGGTCCCCGGCGCTGCGAGCCGGCCCTCCACGACGTCGGCCCGGCCGGACTTGTGGGCCCGGAACGGCGCACCCATCCGGTCGGCGAGCTCGTCGACGACGAGATAGCCGATGTTGTGCCGGTGACCGGCGTACGACGGCCCGGGGTTGCCCAGGCCGACGACGAGCCATACCTCGCCCCGCTCACCCACAGCCATGTCACCTGCTCCCACGGTCGTCCGGTCAGCGGTCGCGCGGGCCGAGGCTGGGCTGCGTCGCAGCCACCCCGGCCGGCGCGGCAGCCTCACTCGCTCGAGTCGCCCGCGGACTCGCTGCCGCTCTCGCGGTCGGCGTCCTCGGCAGCGGCCTCGTCCTGCGCCTCGGCCACGTCGTCGTCGCTCGGCTCGTGGACGATGCCGGCGTCGGCCTCGGCCTCGGCCAGCTCGGCCTCCAGCTGCGCCTCGGACTGGGCGGCGGTGATGTTGACGACCAGCGTCTCCGGGTCGACCAGCAGCGTGGTGCCCTCGGGGAGGCGGAGGTCGGAGGCGTGGATCTGGGTGCCGACCGGCAGGCCCTGGATCGAGACCTCGATGCTCTCGGGGATGTGGGTGGCCTCGGCCTCGACCTGCACCGTGGTGTTCTCGGTGACCACGAGGGTGTCGGGGCCGGCGTCGCCGACCAGCTGCACCAGGACGTCCACAGTCACCCGCTCGCCCTGACGGACGGCCACGAAGTCGATGTGCTCCAGCACGCGGCGCAGCGGGTCGACCTGCACCTCGCGGGCCAGGGCGAGCTGCGGCTTGCCGTCGATGTCGAGCTCCAGCAGTGCGTTGCTGCCGCCCCGCTTGAGCGCGAGCATGGTGTCGTGGCCCGGCAGCGTCAGGTGGATCGGGTCGTTGCCGTGGCCGTACACGACGGCGGGGATCTTGTGCTCGCGGCGGATCCGGCGGGCGGCGCCCTTGCCGAACTCGGTGCGCAGCTCTGCGGTGATCTTGTCGGCGGCCATCTCATGTCTCCTCGTGCGTCGTGTGGTGGTCTCGACTCAGCTCGACCACCGGGGCTCTTGGCCTCGGCATGAGAAACGCCGCGCGACCGGGTCAGCGCGGCGTGAGATCAGCCGGCCCTGTCGATCACGGACGCCCTTGGATCCAAGGGATTCCCTCGCCGAGGCAACTGCCAGAGTCTAGACAGCGCGAGCGGTACGACGCGAATCGTCATCACGTCCCGGCCGCTCGGACAACCAGGATGCACGCCCCCGGAGGGTTCGCCTAGGGTCGAGAGCGTGTCCCTCACCTACGACGAAGCCCGTGCCCGCGCCGCCCGGATCTCCCGCGTGGCCTACGCCATCGACCTCGACCTGACCTCGCGCGAGACCTTCGGCTGCCGCACCACGGTCACCTTCGACCTCGAGGATCCCCGGGCGACCACCTTCCTCGAGCTGGCCGACGCCCAGGACCTCCGGCTGACCGTGAACGACGCGGCGGTGCCGGCTCCGGCGTACGACGGCACCCGGATCACCCTGCACGACCTGAAGCCGGTCAACGAGGTGGTCGTGGAGGCCCGGATCCCCTACGTCAACGACGGCGACGGCATGCACACCGTCACCGACCCCGCGGACGACGCCACCTACGTGGCGGCGTACGCCGGGATGGACCTCGCGCACCGGGTCTTCGCCTGCTTCGACCAGCCGGACCTCAAGGCCCCGATCAGCCTGACCGTCACCGCACCCGCCGACTGGACGGTGCTCGGCAACGGCCGGCTGGACAGCCACGAAGGCGCGGCGTGGCGGTTCACGACCACGCCGCCGATCTCGACGTACCTCTTCACGGTGTGCGCCGGACCGTGGGCCTCGCGCACGTGGGAGCACGCCGGGCTGCCCTTCGGCTGGCACGCGCGGGCGTCGCTGGCCACCGAGCTCGACCGCGACTTCGAGAACATGAAGGAGGTCACCGAGGCCTGCTTCGACTTCTACACGCGCACCTTCGACGAGCCCTACCCGTTCGACTCCTACGACCAGGTGATGGGCCCGGGCCACAACTGGGGCGCGATGGAGACCGCGGGCTGCGTGACCTTCCGCGACGAGTACCTCCCGCGCAACCAGCCCGACGCCGGCGAGGTGGTGGACCGGGCCACCGTGATCGCGCACGAGATGGCGCACATGTGGTTCGGCGACCTGGTGACCATGAAGTGGTGGCAGGACACCTGGCTCAACGAGTCCTTCGCCGACTTCATGGGCTACCACGTCGCGCACGAGGCCGGGGTCGCCGGCTCGTGGCCGGACTTCTCGCTCAACCGCAAGCCCACCGGCTACGCCGCCGACGCGCGCCGGTCGACGCACCCGATCGCCGAGGACGCCGAGCACCTGGTCGACGTGGACACCGCGTTCACGAACTTCGACATGATCACCTACGCCAAGGGCGCCTCGGTGCTCCACCAGCTGGTGATCTGGCTGGGCTGGGAGACCTTCGTGGAGGGCACCAACGTCTACCTGACCCGGCACCGGTTCGGCAACGCCGAGCTCGCCGACTTCCTCGAGGCGCTCGACTCGGTGACCGACCGCGACGTCCGCGGCTGGGCCGAGGCCTACCTGCGGACCACCGGCTTCGACACGATCCGGGTCAGCCGCGACGGCGAGGTCCCCGTGCTCGAGCGCGACGGGTCGCGGCCGCACCGCTTCACCGTGGCGGCCCTGGACGGCTCCGCCGGACCGGGTACGACGCTGGTCGACCTCGGCTCGGAGCCGGTCGCGCTGACGTCGTTCGCGGGACTGCCGGTGCTGCCCAACGCTGCGGACGAGGCCTACGCCGACGTGCTGCTCGACGACGCGTCCTGGCAGGGCCTGGTCGACGGGCTCTCGGAGCTCTCCGAGCCGCTGCAGCGCGCGGTCGCGTGGTCCAACGCGTTCACCCGCGTGCGCTCGGGCCGGCTGACCGCACCGGCGTTCATGGGCGTCGTCGAGGCGCACCTCGGCCGGGAGCGAGACCCGGTGGTCTTCGACTCGGTGCTGCGCCGGGTCCGCGGGATGGTGCTGACGCAGTGGACCTCGCCGGAGGCCCTGGCGGCCGCCCAGGCGTCGGTGGCGTCGGTGTGCACCACCGCGCTCGACGCCGGTGACGGCGACCGCGCCCTGGCCGCGATGCGCGGCCTAGCGGCCAGCACCCGCGACGTGACCCTGCTCGGCGACTGGCTCGAGAGCGGCCGGGCCCGGCCCGGGCTCGAGATCGACCGCGACACCAGGTGGGTCGCCGTGCGCCGCCTCGTGGTGCTGGGTGCCGCCGGTGCGGACCTGGTCGCGACCGAGGCCGCGGCCGACCGCTCCTCGAGCGGCCATCAGGCGTCACTCACCGCGCTGGCCAGCCGACCCGACGCAGCCGCGAAGGCCGACGCGTGGCGCCAGATCATCGACCCGACGACCTCCAACCGCGACTTCGACGCGCTGGTCGCCGGCCTGTGGACGCCGGGCCAGGAGGACCTGTGCGCGCCGTACCTCGACCGCTACCTCGAGGACGCGCCGCGGGTGGCCGAGCGCAGCCAGAGCTTCGCCGCCGACATCGGCTTCGCCGTACCCCGGATCCCGATGGCCGTGGCCCGGCTCCAGGAGTTCCGCGACCGGCTCGACGCCGCGTCGGCGGGCACCGACAACACGGTGCTGCGGCGCGGCTGGCGCGACCGGGTCGACGACTACGACGTCGCGCTGCTGGTGCGAGCGGCCGGCTGAGGCCCGCTCAGGCGTGACCCTCGAACATCGAGGTGACCGAGCCGTCCTCGAAGACCTCGCGGATCGCCCGCGACAGCAACGGGGCGATCGACAGGCAGGTCAGCTTGTCGAAGCGCTGCGCGTCGGACATCGGCAGCGTGTTGGTGACCACGATCTCGGTGACCGAGCTGTTCTTGAGCCGATCGACCGCGGGGCCCGACAGGATCGGGTGGGTGGCCGCGATCACGACGCCCGCGGCGCCGTCGCTCATCAGCGCCTCGGCGGCCTGGACGATGGTGCCGCCGGTGTCGATCATGTCGTCGACCAGCACGCAGATCCGGCCGCGGACGTCACCGACCACGCGGTTGGCGACCACCTCGTTGGGACGGTCGGTACGACGTGACTTGTGGATGAAGGCCAGCGGCGCACCACCGAGCCGAGCCGACCACCGCTCGGCGACCTTGATCCGGCCGGCGTCGGGGCTGACCACCGCCAGCTGCTGCTCGCCGTACTTCTCCCGCACGTAGTCGGCCAGGATCGGCAGCGCCATCAGGTGGTCGACCGGCCCGTCGAAGAATCCCTGGATCTGGTCGGCGTGCAGGTCGACGGTGATCAGGCGGTCGGCGCCCGCCGTCTTGAACAGGTCGGCCATCAGCCGCGCCGAGATCGGCTCGCGGCCGCGGTGCTTCTTGTCCTGGCGGGCGTAGCCGTAGAAGGGCATCACCACGGTGATCCGCTTGGCGCTGGCCCGCTTGAGCGCGTCGACCATGATCAGGTGCTCCATGATCCACTCGTTGATCGGAGCGGTGTGGCTCTGGATCACGAAGGCGTCGCAGCCGCGGACCGACTCCTCGTAGCGGACGTAGATCTCGGAGTTGGCGAACTCGAACGCCTGCGTCGGCACCAGCCCGATGCCGAGCTCGACCGCGACCTCCTCGGCCAGCGACGGGTGAGCCCGCCCGGAGAAGACCATCAGGTGCTTCTTGGTGGTCAGCTTGCGTTTGGCGCTCACGGGTCAGGATTCTCCCCCACCGGCGGCGGCGTCCTCCACGTGGGGCGCGTCGGGCGCCGTGGGCGGCTCGCGCCGGACGTGGGACCGGCCCTCGAGGTTGCGCTGGGGACCTCCGGACACGGCGAGGGCACCCGGCGGCACGTCACGTCGCACGACGGCACCGCCGCCGGTCATCGCGCCGTCGCCGATCGTCACCGGCGCGACGAAGGTGTTGTTGGCGCCGGTCTTGGCGCCCTTCCCGACCGTGGTGTGGTGCTTGTTGGTGCCGTCGTAGTTGGCGAAGATCGTGCCGGCGCCGATGTTGGTGCCCGCACCGATGTCGGCGTCACCGACGTAGGACAGGTGGGGGACCTTCGCGCCGTCACCGATCCGGGCGTTCTTGGTCTCCACGAAGGTGCCGATCTTGCCCCCCTGCCCGAGCGTCGTACCGGGGCGGAGGTAGGCGAAGGGGCCGACACTGGCCTGGTCCTCGATCACGGCGAGCTCGGCGTGGGAGCGCACCACGCGGGCGTGGCGGCCGATCTCGCAGTCCTTGAGCGTGCTGTCGGGCCCGATCACGGTGTGGGTGCCGACGACCGTGGCGCCGAGCAGCTGGACGCCGGGCAGCAGGGTCACGTCGGGCGCCAGCCTCACCCCGGAGTCGACCCAGGTGGTCGCGGGGTCCATCACGGTGACGCCCTCGCGCATCCAGCCCTCGAGGGTGCGCCGGTTGAGCTCGCGGCCGAGGTTGGCCAGCTGGAGCCGGTCGTTGACCCCCTCGGTCTGCATCACGTCGTCGATCGGGAAGGCGCCGACGGCCAGGCCGGCGTCGCGGGCCAGGCCGACGACGTCGGTGAGGTAGTACTCCCCCTTGGCGTTGTCGTTGCCCAGGCGGGGCAGGGACTCCACGAGGAAGGCCGCGTCGAAGGCGAGGATGCCCGAGCTGATCTCGGCGATCTCGCGCTGCACGGGGGTCGCGTCCTTCTCCTCCACGATCGCCTCGACGTCGCCCTCGTCGTTGCGCACGATCCGGCCGTAGCCGTGGGGCTCGCCGACGACCCCGCTGAGCACGCTGACCGCGCACTGGGCCGCCTCGTGCTCCGAGGCGAAGTCGCGCAGGGTGTCACCGCGCAGCAGCGGGGTGTCGCCGGCAGCCACGATCACGGTGCCGGTCGTCGTACCGGGTGAGCCGGCCAGGGAGTCCATCGCGATCCGGACGGCGTGCCCGGTGCCGTGCTGCTCCTCCTGGACCGCCAGGGTCACCTCGGGGGCCAGCGATTGGATGTGGGGGCCCACCTGGTCGCGCTGGTGGCCCACGACCGCCACGATCCGCGTGGGCTCCAGCGCCCGGACCGCGGTCAGCACGTGGCCGACCATGCTGCGGCCCCCGATCTCGTGCAGGACCTTGGCCGTCCCGGACTTCATGCGGGTGCCCCCACCCGCGGCGAGCACGATCACGGTCAGGTCGCTGGGCATGGGGTCCAACCTATGCCTTGCTCGTGGGGGTGCGGCCATCGTCCGGGAGGCTGATCTCGCGGGTGGTCGACGTGCTGCCCCGTCGGGCGGGCTCTAACCTTGAGCACCGATCCCCGGTTGGTCTGCCGGCAGGGCCCGCCTGACTTTGAATTTCGATTCAGGGTCGAGATCGGCCGAATTCAGTCCACGATTCACGCTCAGAATCGCGAAGGATTGGAGTTGGCTGGAAGACCGTGGAGGGGGTTCGACATCCGATTCGTGTGCCGCACCGTGTGCCGACTGATCTGGCGGAAGGCTTCTGGAGCCGAGCATCGCCCGGATGTCGCCCGCGCCACGTGAGGATCGCTTAGCCTGGGCCCGCACACGGTGACTGACGTCTGGGAGGTTGGTGGCGATGGCGACAAGTTCGGCCGCCACGATCGACGCTCAGACTGTGGTCCACACGCTTACCAGCCAGCTCGTGGATACTGGCGGCCGGGCGGTCCTGCTTGCGGGCGAAGGCGAGCCGAGCCTCGTGGTGCTCCACCCAGAGATCGGCCTTGTGGCGGTCGACATCGATGAGTCGGGAGTCGATGTGGGCGATCCCGCTCCCTTCCTCCGTCTCAACGAGAAGGTGCACACGTTGCGCCAGACTCTGCGGCTGGACGCGGCAACCCCTGTCGGGCGGGTGGTGCTGAATCCCCACCGCGAACTCCCCGAGCCAACCCTCGGGGTTGGCGGACGCACGAGCATCGGTCCCGCCCAACTGATCGATCTGGCCTGGCTAACAGCCGTCCCAGCCCAGCCTCTCGACGAGGAGCTCGCTGCTGCGATCGCCGAGCTGCTGGAGCCGACGTTCACGTTTGAGACGACTTTCCGTCGTGGCGCTCATGACGAGGGTGCTGAGGAGCGCGAGAGGCTGCGGGTCACGCTCGATGCCGCGCAGGCTTCGATTGCGCAGCGTGACGACATCGACGTCGCGCGCGTGCAGGGGCCGCCGGGCAGCGGCAAGACACTGGTGCTCGCCGCTCGAGCACGGTGGCTGTCCGAGCACCACCCGGATTGGCGGATCAAGTTTCTCTGTTTCAATAACGCGCTGGTGCCGTACCTCAAGAGCCTGGTGGCGGGCTACGGCAATGTCGAGGTGACGACGATGTGGCCCTTCGCCTCCGAGTTCGGGGTCCAGTTCTCTTTCACCAACGAGGCAGCGAACAGCCGGAATCTCGCACAGGCGAGACTGAGCGGAAGGCGGCCCATCGCCGAAGCCGTGCTCCTTGACGAGGTTCAGGACTTCAACCAGTCATGGCTCGCGATCGTGTATGAAGGACTGGAACCCAGCCGGGGTGGCATGGTGATGGCTGGTGACAAGGCCCAATCACTTTATGGCGACAATGATCTCCCGAGGGTCATCAAGGAACGCGGGGTCGAGGAGCTACATCTCAGTCGGCCTTACCGCAGCACCCGCAGCATCCTTGGGGCCGTCGGGGGCCTCAACGACGAATTCACGGTCGCCTCGATGGATCAGGCACCGGACGGCGAGCCCGTCGACCTGATCTGGGCTGCTTCCCCAGCTGAGCAAGCGGCCGCGATCGCGTGGGAGGCCCACCTGATGCGGTCCAGCGGAGATCGCGAGCCGGGCGACATGGCCGTTGTCATTCCCAGGTACAAGGGCTTGATCGGTCAGATCAGGCCCGCGCTTGACGCGTTAGAGATCCCCTACACGGCGGTCATGTCTAAGGACGATAAGAAGGCGTTCGACCGCACGACGAACACGGTCAAGATCATCACGCCTCACTCGGCGAAGGGCCACGAGTTCCCGGTCGTCTTCCTCTTCGGCCTCGACACCCTCCCGGCCTTTGATCCCGCCGACGGCGATGCGGTAAGGGTGGGCCGAGCGGCCTTCGTGGGCGCGACCCGGGCTAAGGACCAGCTCCTCGTCACCTACACCCGCGACAATAGCTATCTCAAGATCCTCAGCACGGACGAGACTTACGTGCGCCGGTGGCTGTGGCCCGACCAGTACGACGGGATTCCTGATCGTGGCTGAGCTAGTCGTCTACTCCTATGTAGGCCCGGGTGAGCGGGATACCGCCGAGACCTTGGCGTCCGAGTTGCCCGCCGATTGGGTAATCGTTGCGGGCCGAGCCCTGCCGACGCCACAGAAGGACGACATCGACCTGCTCGTCGTCGGGGCCAACCGCGTCTTCGTGCTTGAGCAGAAGCATTGGGGTCCCGCCATCCAGGTCGAGAATGGCGGCTGGCTGGTTAAGGGTGAGCTTCGGCAGAGCCCCATCGGCCGCAACAGCCAGGTCGCCAAGATCCTCGCCGGTGTACTCAAGAGCGCGATTCCTGGTTACAGCGCGGCCGCCAAGGGGAGCCACCTTGTCGAAGCGCGAGTTGTTCTTTCGCATCCAAAACTTGATCTCGACACCAGTAATTACCCGTACGACGACGACCAGATCCTCCCGCTCTCGGAAGCCGCCGAGGTCTTGCAGCACGCCGATAGCGGCGTCACCGGCTTCCAGCAGATCCGCCACAAGGTGATCGACTTCGTCAGCGGACTGAGTGTGCGGGAGACCAAGCCGTTGAAGCTCGGACCGTTCGATGTCGAATCGGAGGTCGAGGGTGTAGGACGCTCGCGCGTGTTCTACGCCAAGGACAGCGATGGCGATCCCGCACTGCTGCGGGCGTACCCGATGGACGGCTGGGGACTAGGCATCGACGTGCAGCAGCTCGTGACGCACGAGCGCCAGGCCACGAAGAAGATCGCTGACATCCAGCGCTCCTGGCCGGTCGAGGCGACGTTCGTCGATGAGGTTCGGCGCTGGATCGTCCTCCCGACGCGGCCGATCCCGAGCGTCTCTCTCGCCCGCCACGCCGCTGCAGGCAAGCTCGACGTCAAGCGCGGCCACGGCCTCACCGAGCGGGCCGCCGGGATCGTCCTCGACGCTTTCGACGCCCTCGCCGAGGTGCACCAGACAGGGGTCGCGCACCGCGGCCTGATGCCTGAACGCGTCCTGGTCGGCAAGAACGACCGGGTCCTTTTCCGCGACTTCTACCTCGCACATGCAGATAGTCAGGTCACAGTCGGACCGATCGTGGCCGACACCGTCGACGGTTCGGTCCCCTTCCGCGCGCCCGAAGTCGCCCAGTTCATCGGCGGGGCGTCCCCGAAAGCAGACGTCTACTCCCTCGCGCTGACCCTGCTGTGGTGGATCAACGGAGATGTAGCCGTCAAGGATTCCGCTGTGATCAAGGCGGCTGCGTCTGCCGTCGCCCAACTCGACGCCGTCACTCAGCTCCTCGCCGAATGCCTGGCCGACGAGCTGGCCGACCGCCCCGAGGCAGCAGAGGTCGCAGCGAAGCTGCGGGAGCTCCTCCAGCCGCCGCCACCGCCGTCACCACCCGGTACTCCACCCGCGGCGCCAGGCGCTAGTGGCGAGGAGGGGCCACTTGACTTGTTCGCCGTCGGCAATGCCGTCGGGCCGAACGGGCGCTGGCGCATCGAGCGCATGCTCGGTCAAGGCGGCTTCGCGTCCTCGTGGCTGGCGACCGACACCCAGGTGAACGCTCAGCGCGTCATCAAGCAGTATCACGCGGCCGAGGCGGTAGCGAATGCGCAATTGGAGTTTGAAGCGGCGGCGAAACTGCACCACCCGCGCTGTGCGCGGGTCTGGGACTTCTCACCGGTGCCGCCCGTCTACTTAGTATCGGACTACATCGCGGGCCGAACCCTGAAGGAGCTGGGTCAGGAGCGTACGGCGACAGAGGAGGATTACCGCAAGATCGCTCTGGACATTCTGGAAGCGCTTGCCTACCTTCACGACGAAGGCCAGCTGCACCGCGACATCTCGCCCAACAACATCGTCGTGCGCGACGACGGCCATGGAGTCCTGATCGACTTCGGGCTCTCGGTCGCCCGAGCCGACGCGCATTCTGTTGTGGGGACTCCCTGGTACATGGCCCCCGAGGTAGCAACCGGAAACTGGTCGGTGTCCGCTGACTTGTACGCACTCGGAGCGAGCCTGCTCCATGCGATGCTCGGCCGGCCGCCGTTCAGGGATTGGGATAAGAACGAGCTCGATCCACTGACCGCCGAGGAAGAGGAGACTTGGGGCCCAACCGGCGCCGCAGTCGCGAATGCGCTTTTCAAGTTGGTGGCACTAAGTCCTCAAGACCGGCTCCTGGACGGCGATCCGGTGACTGCCGCGAGCTTCGCGGCGTACCTCAAGACGGTCGCCGCTGCAAAGGTCGAGGAGGGCCGCGAGGCTATCAACCCGACCGTGCTCAGCCTGCGTCGGCTATATCGCGGGAGCGCCGTGGGCAACGCCGGCAACCGCGGACTCGACGACGAGTTCGCACGACACACATATGTCGAGACCCGGCTCGACACCCGCCTCACTCCGAGCGTGCTGGCCGGCGAACTCGACGTCGTCCTCCTGACCGGCAACCCAGGGGACGGCAAGACCTCCTACCTATACACGCTGCGCGAGTATCTGTTCGAGACAGGCGCTCACGACGTCGTGGAGCCGACGGCGGCGGGCTGGCGAATGAAGCGCGGCAGCCGCACGTACGCCGCGGTCTACGACGCAAGCGAGGCGCGTGACGGGAAGACGTCTGACGAGATCCTCAGCGAGGCGCTGATGGGCGATGCCGAACACACCGCCCTCGTCGCGATCAATGACGGCAGGCTTCTCAACTTCTTCGTGGCCCACCAAGACGTCTTCCCGGACTGCTATGTCGCGGTGAGCCGCTACTCGCAGGGCCAACCAACCGACACGCCCAGGATCGCGATCGTGGACCTCAAGCGCCGGTCCGTGGCACCCACCGCGCCTGACGACCACGGGCTGGCAGGCGCCGTCCTCGATTCGTTCGTGGCTCCGGCGCTGTGGACCGACTGCCGGACGTGTACAGCTCGAGGCGTGTGTCCGATTCTCGCTAACCGGAACCTGCTGCGCGAGGCGGGCAAGAGCCCGCTACTGGAACTAGTGTCGATCTCGCACCTGCGCCGCAAGCGTCGAGCGACCTTTCGCGACGTTCGGTCAGCCATCGCCTGGACGATCACCGGCGACCGAGGCTGCGAAGACATCCACGCCGCGCTCGCAGACGGGCGCGACCTGCGGATGACGGACGACTCCCGGGTCTTCGACGTCGCTTTCGACGCAGGCAACCAGGACTACCTCGTCGCCGAGTGGGCGACCGTCGACCCAGACCTGTTGAGCGCCCCTGGCGTCGAGCGTGCGCTGCGCGACGGCAGGTTCGTCCTCGATGGCGGACGCCGTCCGGGCTCAGAGAAGCGGCAGCTCTTCTTCGATGGCGCCGGGCAGAGCGGCGTGGGCCGCGGCGAGGTTCGGGCGTACCGGTTCTTCGACGAGTTCGTCGGCGTCCTTGACGGGCGTGAGGACATTGAGTTCGTGCTTGCCAAAGTCCTGCTCGGACTCAGCCGCGTGCTCGGGGCGCACGGTTACCGAGGATCCGCGCTCGCCCTGCTTGACGGCGAAAGTGCCGGCTGGTCGGTCCTTCGCGAAATCCCGGCAGAGGAGTTCACACTCGAGCCGCTCCCAACGGACGCGACATACGTCGAACAGCAGCCCGACGGTCTCAAGCTGTCGCACGCACTTGGCACCATCGTGCTGACGCTCGACTCCTACGAGCTTGTCCGGCGCGCGGCCGAGGGCGAGATCCTCGGCGACGCCGGCTCCGATGCGGTGAAGCTGGAGCTAAGCGCGTTCGGCAACGTGCTGCGGACGACTCCGGCCCATCGCGTCCAAGTGGTCGACCCAGCCGGGCGCCCCGATGCCATCAAGATCGTCGATGGCGTCATCACACGGGAAGGCGCGAACGCATGAAGGTCGACCTGCCGAAGAACCTCCGCACGTTCACGTTCCGTGAGCTCACCGTCGTCGACACTAACGACACTGACGTCGAGCGCATGCTCACCCAGATATTCGAGATGGCCATCAAGCAGGGGCGGACCGCAACCAATCTCGCTGCCGCCAAGCAGTACGACGAGAAGCGCGCCGCGCTCGGCCGCAGTAACCGTCTCGTCGGCTTCGGTGACGGCCGCGGTCAGGCCGTCCTAGACGGCTGGCTACGGGCATCGGTCGTCGAGATGGGCCGAGCTGGCCTCAGCCGCGCAACTGAGCAGATGCAGTATTTCCGCCCCACGACGGTCGCCGTCTTCCGTGCAGGGTTCCCATCTCGCAGCCGGCACCGCGGCGCCGACCTGATCGTCTACCGCGAGCTGCTGCGTGAAGCGATGGCTCGTCGCCCGGAAGACGGCGAGGGCAAGGCGAAGACGTGGATCCATGAGCGGTTCAAGACCGCCTTTGGGCGCGGCGTGGACTTCAGCGACCCGCCGAAGTGGGGACCGTCGTACGACGGCGCCGCGGACCTCGACATCACAGCCCTGCTTTCCCTGTACTTCCTGGAGGAGTTCGAGGAGAAGACAGCGTCGCCCGACAAGGACCTCGCCATCGACTCGCCGGTCCCGGCGGCAACACGGCCATTGGGGACCGACGTCCTCGACTACATCCAGGCGTACGGTGATCGAGCGCCCGCCCTAGTGATGTCTCAACACCTCGCCGCCATCATCGGCCTGCGGCTCTTCCAGCTGCCGTTGCGCTCAGCTCTTGCCACCCGTGCCCTGATTGAGACCGAAGGGGAACTCACCGCCGACATGGCCGGGCCCTCCGCCTCGAATCCGCTGGAGCAGTACGTTGACTTTACCGGTGACAAGGGATCGCAGTCGGACCTACTGGCTCGTGAATGCGTGCAGCGGGACCTTGAGGTCACTCGGCAGTTCTTTTGGGATCGCCTCTACCTGCTGTCGATGCGCACCGCCCCGGTCTCCAAGCCGATCTTCGAGGACGACGCGACCAGCGCTGCGGAGAAGTTAGCTCAGCTCGCAAGGTCGAAGGAAGCGCCCAAAGTCGAGGCCCACCTGGAATACCTCTTCTCACTGGTCGAGCAGGAGAACACGCAGACGGACGACGAGGACACGACGCCGTTCCTCGCCGCGATGGCCGCAGACTCCAGGCCGATCGCCGACCGGCTCACCGACGTGCTCGTCGAGGCACTGAAGAAGCGGGGCTACGAGAACGCGTTCAAGTGGTTCTGGTCGACCGGCGGAATCAAGACCGACGTTGGCATCCTGGCAGGTGCACTCAAGGCGCGGCCGTCATGGACATACGCGCCGTCGGACAAGCTGCTGGCGTCGCTCCTCGCGGTCATCTTCGCCCGCTCAGGAGGCGGACCCGCCCTCGCCGAACTCCCGATCCGCGACGTGCTCGATCAGCTCCAGAGTCGGTTCGGGCTCTTGGTCGATCGGCCGCCGGCAGGGCTGGACTCGGCGGAGAACCGGGCGGCTGCGGCGCACAACCTTGAGGCCTTCAAGTATCGGCTTCAGCTGCTCGGCGTCTTCGAAGGCCTAAGCGACGACCTTAGCGCCCAGCGGGTTCTCAACCCGCTGGTCAACTTGAGGGAGGGCGAATGAGAAGCCGAGTGCTCGAGGCGCTCGCCTCCCGGATCGTCGCCTCGGTGCGGGGCGCCGAGGCGGGCCACTGTGTCCGCGTCGACGACATCCTCGAGGAGGACGCCTTCGCACTGGCCGCGCTCGTCCGGCAGGAGGTCGACGCAGCCAAGGTACGGATCGCTGTACTTGCTGTGCAAGACCAGGAAGACGCCGTGACGGTCGAGTCCGCGGTCGGCATCCGCAACGACAAGACCCACGCCTTCGTTCTGATGGTCCCGCCCGGCCTGGCCCATGCTGCGAGCTCCCTGGACAACTCGTTCGAACGTCTCCCCCTCGTCCGAGAGCTGGAGGAGGTCGCAACGCGCCTCAAGCACGAAGTCGCATCTCGCTGGCCGGAACTGCCCGTCACGCTCGTGCTGCGGAGGTCGCGCGTGCCGATCGAGGCAAGGCTCGACTTCCTGGCAGCGGTGCTGGAGTCCGAAGACTCCGCCGACTTCGGAAAGGAGTTGTGGCGGGTCGGTCTCATCGTCGACACGTCGGAGCCGCCGCAGCTGCGAGCCAATCTGGATCGCAATGCCGATCTGGTCGCCCAGGTGGCTAGGCCTGCCGTGGCGACCGCGACGGTCCGCGAGCGACTGCGCAAGGCTCGCGTCGCCCAGGGAGAGGTATTCGAGAAGCTGGTCGGGGTGCTTAATCCCGCGGTCGCCGATCTCCGCGACACGATCGGCTGGACGCGCAAGCTGTTCGAGGAACACGGCATCACCCTCGCCGGCATACCACTCGATAGCGAGGTCGAGTCCGCGCTCATTGATCTTCAGCTAGACAGTTTCACCAAACCGGACGGCGGCGTAGAGGCCTTCAGCAAGCTACAGGCGACGGACGACGGAGCCCTCTTCGTGCAGACGTCACAGGACAACCCGAGCTCGATCGGACTCCGGTGGAAGACTCGGCCGGGCAAGCCAAGCGACGTCGCAAACTGGCTTCTCGAACTCCTGCCACCGGAGGACCTCCGCGATGACGGTACTCCCTCCACGCTCGAGACCAAGATCAAGGGCACACGCCTGTCCGCCACCCTGAAACTTGAGCTGGGTGCCGACGACCTCGCGGCGGGCGCATTGTTCGTCGTTCGCATCACCGCACTCGACGCCAACGGCACCCCGATGCTGCTCACAGACGGGACGCCGGCGGTCAGGGACAGTGACCAATTCGAAGTCATCTTCGAGGAGTCACTAGCGGAACGGCTGACCCGCCAACCTTCAGCGGGCTCCTTGGCGGAGGCCCAGCTGCACGCGGTGCTCTCCGGTGCCTTGAACACCGACGTCGACATGCAGGCGTGGGACTTCGGCGGTCGGGTCTTCTCGGTACGGATCGGGAAGCACCTGGGGGCACAGGTGCGAATCGCACCGATCCTGGTGCAACTACAGCGCCGCGTGATCGCCGAACCCAGCGTCACGGCGTTAGAGGCGACCTCCGAGTACGGCGACCCCATCGACCCTGCCGACGTGACAGTGCAGCGCTGGGACCTCCCCTTGGCGTTCTCCAAGAAGCGCAAGGAGCTTCTCACGCTTCTCGCGCAGGGCGCTCCCCATGACGTGCCTGAGGTCTTCCGCTGGGACGCGGCCGCTCGGCAGGCAGCACTCGACTACGT
Organism: Nocardioides cynanchi; assembly: GCF_008761635.1. Lineage (NCBI taxonomy): Bacteria > Bacillati > Actinomycetota > Actinomycetes > Propionibacteriales > Nocardioidaceae > Nocardioides > Nocardioides cynanchi. The sequence continues at coordinate 3,735,156 of NZ_CP044344.1, read as the reverse complement.
GCAGACCTACAAGCGTGCCCTCGATTCCTCCGACGGGGCGCTGCGGGAAGCGCTGCTGCGGCTCGACACCCTGTCACTGGAAGTGGGTACGTCGGTCGGCACCGAGCGGGCCGTCGTCGTGTTGCCGATCCACCCACTCCGGCTCGGCTGGATCGCGGCGCACTACGGTGTCGTCGAAACGTGGTGCACGGACCTCGTTTCGCTCGGCGGCGCGAAGGCTCGCCGCTTGGTGGTCGACGAGGCGCTTTTCGCCCGCGTACGGCCGACGAACCTCCCCTTTGCCGGCCCCAACGCCGACGGCAAGGTCCTCGTCTACTTCGACGAGGTCGCCTTTGGCTCGGCTGTCCTCCTCGAGCCCAATCTCGCTGCCCCCGAAGCGGTGGCGTCGGTCGTCTACGCCGCCTTGGATATGCCGCGCGAATCGAAGGCGCTGGACTCCGTCGCCCAGATGGTGTCGAGCCGACTCAGGGACTTCCGCCAGTCGCACCCGGAAGTGCAGGCACTTCGCCTCGCTGCGATGAACCCCGGCGACGGCGAAGTGCTCGGCCTGGCTGTCGAATCGCTCGTCGACGTCGCGGCCGCGGCTGACGAAGTTGCATCCGCGGCCCCGCCGCGAGTGGAAGTCGTTGCCTACGGCCGTCACGCCGGCTTCGCCGCTCCGCTGCCGCGACTGGCGCAGCTGCAGCACACTCTGCAGCTCGCCCAGGTGCCGGGGCGTCAGAGCCACCTGGCGCCACCCCTCGGGCTCGCGATGCGTGAGCCAGGGGCGCTCGTTACCGACGATCGTGCCGCCCACGTTGCGCTGATCCAGGATGTGGCGACACTCGAACTCGCCCCAGCTGTTGACGAGGGGTCGGACCGGTTCACGGCATTTCACGACCTGCTCACACCGGTCATCACGACGCGAGTGGCCGTCGATGGCAAACCGGGTTGGTTGGCGTCACCGGCGCTGGCCTCGACACCGGAGGCTCCAGGGCGAGCTGTCGTGGAGACGCACAAGTCACATCAGGCAGCGCTCGGCTCCACACTCGGCTTGCACGCCCCTCCGGCGTTGCGGATCGGGATCGAACCCGACGGCCTACAGGCGATCCGCGTGCTTCACGAGTTGTCGGACTGGGTTCTGACGCTCGACCGCTTCGTCGGGCTCGACTTGTACGAAGACCCAATCGCGATCGGACTCGGCAGTCACAGCTACATGCTCGACTACGCCCCGGACTTCATCGAGGGGCTCAGCCACCGCCTAACGGTGACGACGAAACATCGCACCGAAGTCGCCCAAATCCTCGGGCACGCGATGGAGGAGCTCGGCCTCGACGCTCTCGACCAGTCGATAACCCTGGTCATCGACAAGCTGCTCACGATCTCCGGCCGCCTCGTGCTGAGGCTGCAAGGAAGCGAATCCTTCGCGCGAGAAGCGGTGAGCCTTGCCGCCCTCGTGGCTCACCTGGATGCCCGCAGGAAGCTGGACGACACCATTATCGTTCCTGTCGACTCACACGACGAGATCTTTGGACGGCAAGCACGCGAAGTTGATCATGCGGCGCGACGGTGCGACCTCCTGCTGGTGCGGGTGCTGCGCAACGGCCTGCGGATCGAGTGTGTCGAGGTGAAGTCCCGTAAGGCGGCGGCGCTCCCAACACAGCTCGCCGACGACATTGTCGACCAGCTCGAGGAGACCAAGCGCCTGCTGGTGTCAAGGTTCTTCGCGACCGACCCCCCGCGTGTCGACGCCGCGCTCCAGCGTGCGCGGCTCGCCGGCATGCTGCACTACTACGCCGAGCGGGCCGCGGTGAGCGGCACGCTGTCACCGGAAAAGCTCGCAGGTGTCCACAAGCTGATCGACCGGCATCTCGAGACCGGCGCGCCCGTGGAGATCTCTTTGCACGGTTACGTCATCAGCCTCCACGGTGCGGCAGGCATCCCGGCGCAGCACCGTCAGGTCCCGATCGCCGTATTGACCGCCGCCGACCTGGGCCAGGCCGGTTTCTCCACGAAGTTCGACCCGCAGCGCGACGATGCGTTCGTGCTCCCCGAGGACGCCGAGGACGAAACGCTCGACGAGACGCCGGCGACGCCAAGCTCGGAGGCAAGGGCCGAAGCCGAACCCGAACCGGGAGCCGAGCCCCAACCCGTCCCTGAACTCGAACCTGAAGCTGTCCCGGAGCCCGAACTGAAGCTCACTCCCGCCTCGACGACGACCTCGGCAGTGACGCTGGACGTCGTGCTGGGCAAGGACGGTCAGGGAGGCGATGTCGTCTGGTCGGTGAGCACTAAGGGCAGCCCGCACGCCTTCGTCGTCGGCATACCTGGACAGGGCAAGTCGGTGACGACCCGACGCATCGTTCGTGCGTTCTCCGAAGCGGGCTTGCCGTCGCTGCTGTTGGACTTCCACGGTGACATGGCCACCGACCCGCCACCGGGTGCCAGCGTGATCGACGCCAGCCACGGGCTCCCCTTCAGCCCCTTCGAAGGCGTCCTCGAGACAGGCCCGGTGCTCAACTCCTTGGCGTTCGAGACGGCCGAGATAGTCGCCTACGTCGCGAGTCTGGGAGAAATCCAGCAATCGCACGTGTACAAGGCCATTCAGGAGGCCTACAAAGATGTCGTCGACGGCACGACTCCGCAGGCGCCCACAGTCGAGCATTTCGCCGACAAGCTCGAAGCCATCGAGGCCGCAGCGAAGGGCAAGCACGCCCGCGAACGCATCCGGCCGCTAACCGACTTCGGGCTGTTCGCGGAAGATGCAGTTGGCACGTTCGACCCGCGCGCAAGCGGCATGGTCATCGACGTCAGCTCCATCACGCTAGAGCAGGTGCAACTGGCGGCCGGAGCCTTCCTGCTACGAAAGGTCTACCGCGACATGTTCCAGTGGCCGCAGGACGGGAAGCTCAAGCTCGCCGTCGTACTCGATGAGGCACACCGTCTGGCGAAGGACGTCACTCTCCCGAAGCTGATGAAAGAGGGCAGGAAATACGGCGTAGTCATTGTCGTGGCGAGCCAGGGAGCGGCCGACTTCCATAAGGATGTCGTGGGAAATGCGGGCACCAAGATCGTCTTCCGCACCAATTTCCCGGCCAGCAAGCAGGTCGCCGGCTATCTACGGGGGCGCACCGGTCAAGATCTCAGCCTAGAGATCGAAAAGCTCAGCGTAGGCCAAGCCTACGTTTCGACTCCCGACGTCCCCCAGGCCCGAAGGACCCACATGGCACCGTAGGGCCCTTGCTGCCAAGGGTACGCCGCCCCAATGGAAGATCCGATACGGCTCCACCTTGGAGTTCGGATCTGGTCGCTGTCTTCCTGGCAGTCGCGACGAAGGCGACCGGATCGGGTCTCCGGTGCTCTTCCCGACCCCTGACCCTCTGGTGCGCTGGTGTGGCAAGCGGTCAGCCACTCTACTTCGGCGCGGCACTCGTCTTAGATGCTGGCGAGGTACTGCAGGAGCATCGCCTGCAAGTCCGGCTTGGCGAAGAACAGGTCGAACAAGTGTCCGTCTTCTCGTGCCTTCGACCAACATCTCCATGACCCGGTCGGCCAACGCTCGCGTCTGGTCGTGCAGCCGACGATCGATCGCAGAACCTCGGGAGTTGGCTCTGTTCGGTGCCGCGTGGGCCCGCTGCTCCGGCGATCATTCCATCGACGCGACCTTGCCCTCGACAAAGGCGGTCTCCTCAGGATCAAGGCGGTACTTCTCGCAGAGTTGGGCGTCGATCTCGGGGATCGACTTGGTCCAGTCGATGTCTGATGCCGTCGTGAAGTCCTGGGCCGGGACGAACTTCCAGGTGGCGCGAGGGTTGTCCTGGGTCACCTTGAGTACGTAGAGCATGGCTCGGGCGAACTTCGTCTTCACGTAGGCGAAGCATGCCTTCGCCTCCGCTTCGGTCGCGAACGAGCCGATGGTCAGGAACGTCTGGGTAACAGCGACACCTGGCTCCACGACCTCGGGGGCCGCCATCCAGCCAAACTTGTTGGTCTCGTTAGCCTTCGGGAGCGCAACTTTGTACCTGCCGAAACTCTCCGGGCCGGCGATGTAGTCGCTACGGATCCAACGGCGAAACCGCTTGTTCTTGATCACTCCGAGGACCTGAACGTAATCGAAACCGTCCGACGGCGGATCGGCGTGATAAAGGAACGAGAACTGCTCAAAGGCATTCGTGTTGACCAGCGCAGCGTTGCCTTCAGGGCGAAGGGCGCGCGCTTCAGGGTGGTCGTCGTAGAGCTTGTCCGTATAGCGGTAAGAACGTGAGCTCGTGATCCCAAGCGACTCGATGAACGCTGTCCCTGACTCGCGGACCTTGTGCAGGATCGTGTTCAACTCGGGATAGGCCGTGAACGTCTCGATAGGTTCGGCGGCGCGCTCCGCGTCTCGGTACGTCACGGCGATTCCTGCGCGAATCTTGGTGCCCGGAAACAGTTCCGAGCTGTCGCGGACGTAGATCGGCACAGTGAGATGCGGGTCGGTGAGCATCTTCTCGTTCCAAGCCTTCGGCGTGAAACCCGCGTTGAACAGGAAGCGTGCCGGGGTGATGAGGACGGCCTTGGTCCCTAGCTCGTAGGCCGCGTCCATGAACAGGTGGTAGACGGGGGTGTCGCGTTTGCCCTCGCCTTGGGCTTCCTCCTGGTAGGGAGGGTTACCGATGACGACGTCGAACTTCTTGGCCATGTCAGTCGTCTCCCAGCATGTCGTCCACGATCTGTTCTCGTTCCTCGGGGGTCATGCGGGCGAGGTTGCCAACCCGGAAGTGCCCAGAATTCTCTAGCCAGGCTCGACGATCCGGCACTCCGCCGCTGACGGCCTCCAAGGTGATGTCGTGCAGTATCTCGTTGTGGCTCATCTCGAACACCTGCCGCGTCAGTATGTGCCGGAGCCGCTCGTCCTGGTCGGGGAAGGTCTTGGTCAGACCCTTGTCGAGCCGGCGCACGAGTTCCATCAGGAACAGGCCGGCGGTGGAGAACAGGTCGGCGAACGTCTTGTCTGGGTCGGAGAAGATGCCCGGGTTCTCGGCCTCTAGCGTGTCGCACATCATCTGCACGACCGGCTTCGGCGTGAAAACGAGCGAGGTCTTCTGTTGCGGGATGTACGCGAAGATGTCCTCGGTGAGCGCGGGGTCGAAGTAGTCGGAGAGCTCGTCCTTCTTGTTGAGAAACTCCTGGATCGCCTGGTTGAACACTGCCTCATCGAACAGGCCCGGAACCTTAGTGACTACACCGGTCGTTGGGTCGGAGACCTCGCGGCCGTCGCGGAGCTTGCGGAAGTCCTCCTCGGTGATCCCCGTGATCTCGTGGAACACGTCGTCCGGGGTGTAGTCGTCGAAGCTGGCAAGGGTGATGTTCCGGTCGCCATAGGCCATGAGGAACATCGGGATGGTCCGTGCGAAACCGCGCAGGTGGTCGCGGGCCGCATCCATCGTCTTGTCGACCTGCTTCTGGGCCTTCTTGGTCTCCTCTCGCTTGACGACGGTCTCGGTGACGGTGTCGAGCGTGTTGTGGAAGATTGAGAGCACCTGTGCGTCGAGTTCGGCCTTCGCCTCGGCCTTCTTCGCCTCGACCGCCTGGAACTCGGCTTCGGTCGCCGCTTCCTTGGCTTCGGCGTCGATGTGGCTGAGCGCGATCTGATGGTCGACGTACGCGCGTTCCACCTTGGCCTTCACCTGCGCCTCGGTGGCTCTCTCGTCGTTCTGGATCTGCGTGGCTGTCATGCCGTACTCGGCCGCGGCCTTGGTCCGTGTCCCGCGCGCCTTCTCTGTGACGATCGCGGCAATCTGCTTAGCCGCCTCGGCCGCCTTCGTCGTGGCCGGGTCGAGCGGCGGCACGTCCTCGTCGGAGTAGACCGGCTTGCCCAGCTCGGCGACCTTGGGGTTGATGACGGTGCCGACGTCGACCTGAACGTTTCCGTCTGCGTCCGTGGTCGGTGGCGGGACCGAGACCTCGACCGGCTTGCCTTTCTCGACCTTCTTCTCCTTGGCGACGGGGAGCTGGTTGAGGATGTCCTGGAAGTGCTCGACAGCCCGGAAGATGCCGGACACATTCGCGAACAGGAGGTTCGACAGGAAGCCCCGCCGAACGACCTCACGGGCCTTAAACACCTGCGGGAACGTGAGCACCTGAGCGGCGTCGAGCGCAATCATGCGGCCCTCGGTGTCCTCGCCCAGGATGGGGAAGAAGTTCAGCAGCCGACGGATGTTCTCCCTGCGCTCACCGGCATCGATCGGTGGGTGCGGGGCAAGGTTGTTCGCGAACGCGTCAAAGATTGTCAGCGTGCGCTCGGGGGCGAAGTCGAAGATGTAGGCGTTCTTCTTCTGGTAGACCTTGTCGCCCCGCATGAACATGCACTGGTTCTGAGACCGGAACGCCGCCTGCATGTAGAGAGCCGGCGAAGACAAGTTGGACAGCATGATGACCGCCGTCCACTCCGGCACCGTCACGCCCGTCGTGAGCTGACCCACCGACAGCGTGATCGTCTTGCCGCCGTCGGCCTCCGCCTTCGCGATGGCTGCGCGGACCTTGTCTAGGGACTTGCCCACGGTCACTGAGTCATCGGCGTCCTCGTCCAGCCCATCACCGGCGTCTGTGTGGGGCCGGCCGTCGCCGGCCGCCAGGATGACTGTGTACTCGCTAAAGACAGGGTGCTTCTTGAGCATCCGCTCCAGCGCCTTGGCGGAGGCGACCCGGTTGAGCAGCCAGAACGAGTGCCTAATCTCGTCACGCAGCTTCGGGGTGGAGAACGGATACTTCTCCTGCGTCGTAAGCGCGTCCAGGAATCGCGCTACGTCAGCTTCGTAGACGAAGTAGCCATTGTCCTTGGTGGAGAAGAACTCAGCCAGGTCGAACGTGTAGTCGACGTTCCCCTTCTCTTCGTCGAGTGCGACGCCTTCGGCGAGCCGGTCGGTGACCATGCGGGAGAGCTGGTAGGTCAGCAGGTTGAGGGTCGGGAGCTGGGCGTATGGGTTGTCCTGCGTCCCGTCGGACCACTGCTCCTTGGCCGTTTGCTCGTTCTCGTAGGTCCAGTTGAAGATCTGGTCCTCTCCGAAGCGACCCGACGCCAACGCCTTGAACGGTGTGCCCGACAGGTGCAACGTGTGCTTGCGCTTGATCTGGTTGAAGGCCACGTCGGTCTTCGTCGTGTCGACGCCTTCGTGGGCTTCGTCGATGACGAGCAAGTCCCAGTCAGCGTCCGCGATGTGCTTGAGCTTGTCGAAGGAGCCGCCGAAGTACTGCGATCCCTTGAGGTCCTGGAGCGAGACGAAATCGATGATGCGGGGGTCCTGGTCGACCTGCTCCAGTGAGTACGCCTTCCACTGTTCGCGGGTCATCGGGCTGCGTTGGGCGAGCGACGGCGAGTCGGACACGAACTGGTAGCTGGTCTGGTGGCCAATGAACCGCTGGTAGTCGTCAAACCAGGAGTTGGCGATGGCCGGGCGATTGGTGACGATCAGGGCACGCTTGACGTCCATCTTCCGCATCAGGTCGTACGTCGTCAGCGTCTTGCCGAATCGCGGCTTCGCGTTCCAGAGCACCTCGCCGGACCCGTGCGGGCCGAACGCCGTCATCGCCTGGCTGACCGCCTGCTGCTGCTCGGGCCGCAACGTGTAGTCGTCCTGCGATGCAGCGAGCGGTGTGGTGAAGGATTTCGAGGCGAACTCGAAGAAGTACTGCTGGCTGGTGTTCGGGGCGCCGGCGAACTTGTGCCACTCCGTGCGGTGCGGGGTGGCGTTGGGGTCGAACTCGCGTGGGATGCCCTGTTGCTTGAGGAAGGCGTGGAAGTCGCTGTCGCGGAACGACCCGCCGTCCTCGGTGATGAACGCCGCCCTGTACGCCCAGACCTTGATCTTCGTGATGTTGAGCTGGGATGCCTGCTGGTTGATGCGCTTGTCAGCCGACTCCTGCTCGGTGTACCCGATCTTCTCCCACCCGTCGTACTTCGGTACGTCTGGGGTGCGCCACGAGTAGATGTACGGGACAACTTCGCGGTAGGTGCTGATCTTCGGGCTAGCCATCGGTCTTTGCTTGTTCGTGAACTCTCTCAATTCGGCACGCCTGATAGCTGTCGTAGACGGTGAAATCGAAACCAGCGTCGTCACGGAGCGAGGCGAGGGTAAAGGGATCGCGCTGCACCTCGCCGGGCTTTCCGTCGATCCGGTGCCACCACGAGAACTGGATGTCTTCCCCGCTCGGGGTCTGGCCGGCCAGGGTATTGCCGCGCACGATGTTCGTCTCGATCAGGAACGCCGCTGCCTGGTGCAGGTCGGTCGTCGGACTGCAGGGGGTGCCGAGGGCATCGTGGAACCTGTGGAACTCGGCGAGCATGACCGCCTTCGCGTCCTGGTGGTTGTCCTCGAGAAGTTCGATGCCGTAGATCGAGGCAAGCGCGAACAGCGACTCCGCCGGCCACGACTCAGCCGGGTACCGCGTTTCGATCGCATGGAGCTTGCGGCGCAGGATCGCCACGAGGAAGTTGCCGTGGCCTGCCGCCGGCTCAAGGAAGGTCTTGTCGACGAAGTCGGGGCCGGTCTCCAGCTCTTCACGGACCAGGTCGAGCATCTGGTCGACCATGTGACGCGGGGTGAAGACCTCGCCGTAGGTCTTCACGCGGTGCCGCGACTTCACGACCTGCTCCTCGACAACCGTCCCCCTCACCGTCACCGTTGCCGCACTGTCGCCGACGATGAGGAAAGCAGCTCTGTGAGGGCGAGGTCGTCGGCCGACGTGTGGCGCAGGTCGGCGAACCGGCCATCTCGTGATCGCGACACAAGCACTCCAGTCTGGTCAAGCCGAGCCTTCGCACTAGAGGTTAGCGGCAGGAGCCGACAATCTCGTTGCCCGCGGAAGCGTGACGAATGACAGTGCGGGACGCCTCGCTGGTCGGCCACCCTCTGGACCAACGTGATCTTGTCCTCGAACTCTTGGAGTGCCATCTGTCCCCTTCGTCGCCCCGAGCGTCCGGAACAACCTATGCGGCCAGCCCTTGAGCACGGCGGATCTGTCGCCCGTGTCTGGAATCAGAACTTCAGGACCGTGATCAGAAGGTGGCGTGGGGTCCGCGAGTCATGGTCTCAGAGCCGGGGAATCGGACCCATCACTCGTCTTCCGAGACCAACGTCAAGAGAGGCAAGTCCTCCTCGCCGACCTCGTCCGCGGGCTCAAGATCCTCCGGCACAGACTCCGTCAACGGATCAATCGCGTCGTACTCCCTGGCCCACCTGATTGCCTCCGGGTGACCATATGTCGGAGACAGCAGCCGGCCAGGGGCCATCGCTCGGGCGCACAAGGCCCGCATCAAATCTGGATTAGCTTTGGACATCGTATTGAAGAGTTCCCGAAAGACCTGTTCGTCGAGAACGATGCCCACCGAGGACCAACCCTGCGAAACCGATAACCGTGTCTGAAGCGTGACCCTGCCGTCACGCTCGTACAGAAGAACACGCCCGGTGGACTCATGATGCCAACGAGACGACGACTCCGGACCGCGCCACGTCTGCGCCGTGTGCAATGTCGTGACCATGTCGGCTCCTTGACGTTCGCATGCCGGGCCACCAATTATCTTCGAGCGTCCTGATTCGGTCCACAACGATCCTTGCTTCGCCACCGCCTCAGGACACCTCAGCAACGCCACGCCGCCGTCGTGCTGGATCCTCCGTCCCGGGCGGCGACCCCCGACAGGGCCCGCGTGGCGGTTCAGGCAAGGTCGCGTCTCCTGAAGCTGCGTCTGGAAGAACCTCAAGAGCGGCGGGTCCGTGCTGTTACTCGCCGTCCTGATGCCAGAGAGCCTGGCCCACGGCACGTCCGGCCTCGAGTGTGCCGGACTCGGTATTGGTGATGTAGCGAGCTAAGTGCACTTCCACGCTGTGCCCGAGCAGGTCGGCAGCACGTTTGGGCGGAACGGCGTTGTCGTGCATGAGGTTGGCCAGAGTGTGTCTGATCCGGTGCAACCCAATCTCCGGGACGCCTGCTCGCTTACAGAGCCGCCTGAACCGGGTCCGGTACGTCTCCGGGTCGACGCCGGCTCCGAACACGTTGACCACCACCAGGCCATCCGGACTGTCCCAGCACGAGGCGTGCTCGGCGCGGTCCTTGGCCTGTGCCTCGCGGAGGTCTCGCAGGGCGTCCATGACGCCCGGATGCAGGTCGTCGGGGTGCACGCTGCGGCGCGAGTTGCCGGACTTGGCGTCGTCGCGATCGGTCTCACCGTTTGAGCCGCCGGTCCGGGTGCGGCTGGCCTCCACGCACACCGTCCCTTGCTCGAAGTCGACAGCGTCCCAGCACAACCCGAGGACCTCCCCACGACGAAGGCCGCAGGCGCTGAGCAGGAAGGCCGGCTTGACCCAGCCACCGTGGCGCGGGTCGTGGCGATCGGTCACGTCTGGCTCCTCCCCGAGGTACCCGATGAAGCGGCGGAGCTCGTCCGCGGTCCAGGTGACCGGCGCGGGTGTGCGGGTCTTGATGCTGGACTTGCGCGGAGGCTTCACACCGGCGGCAGGGTTCGATGCGAGGTGGCCGGCGCGCACGCCGTACTCGAACACCAGCCGCACCGCGAGCAGGGTGTAGACGATGGTGCGATGACTCGCGACCCGGCCGGTCCGGGTCGGTTCACTCAGCATCGCCGTCCGCAGCGCGATCACGTCGTCGGCGGTGATCCCCTCGACGGGTGTGTCCGCGAAGTGGCGGCGCGCCCTGGCGAGGGCTCTGCGGTAGCCATCGATCGAGTTGGGGCGGATCTCGCCGAGCTTGCTGGCCAGGAACCGGTCGGCGAGCAGATCGAAGGTCACCGGGGCCGCTTCAGGCGGCTCGGCCTGCCTGGAACGAGGGACGGCCTCGGGGGGTGCATAGGTCCCGCTAGCGACTTGACCGAGCGTGATGTCGCGCCACTCGACGGCCTCTTTCAGGCCGCCGGAGGTGGTCGGGAAGCTGCGCTGCGCCTGTCGACGAGGTTCCGCACGTACCTCGATGACCACGCGGTACTTGCCGCGGACCTCACGGATGTGGTGGTAACGGGTCCGGTCGTTCAGGTCAGGCTTGCGGGGCAACCTGACTCACCCCCGTCACCTGCGGGGGGCTGGTGCCGTTGGTCTTGAAAAGGTCCAACATCGTTGTCTCCTTGGTTTCTGTAGACTCAGGTTTGCTGGTCGTTGCTGGTTTCAACGACCGCGAACGGAGGAAAATTCCCTGATCTAGACTCAGGCAGCTTCCGCCGCCCGAGCTCTATCAACAGGCGTGGATCTGGGCGTTCCGCCCGCTCTGCGGAGCCACTGGCACACGGATGGCACACGCTCTGCAACTAAACGAACTCGCCAAGTCGGCGGAACTTGCACGTTCCACCATTCCTCATCGACCGGGCCTCACAGTTCTTCGTCCTCCTCCGGTTCTTGCTGTTCTTGTTCGAGTGCGCGAGCCGCCGCACGGAAGATCCGTGCACCCTCGGCCATCTCGCGGGCGACTCTCCGTAGATCCGCCGGATCCGCTCGCCCGACGGCATTCACGCGACGGATCGCCGGGTCGTCCGCCCACGGTTCAAGAGCCGCCTCGTGGATCTCGCGTCGTTTCTCGGCGGCCGCGAGCTCGCGCAGCATCATCGCTTCAGCGAGACGCCGCTTCCCCGCGGCACGTGCCTTCCTTGTGCCGCCCCCGTGGAACATGCACACCGTCCCGCCCGGGATCGGGGCGCGCTTGCACCGCTCCCCCGTGGTCTTCGCTGTCGCGGTACAGGTGACCGCCGGTCTCCCCCTCATTGTCTGATCTCTCCTTCCATGAGGTACCTCGATCCGCCGTCCATCCCTGGGCTCTCAGCGAGCCTCATCTCGGGCGGTGGTGTCATCCCTGTGGGCGGCCTTCCGCCCCACTCCTGTGCCGGCCTGTGCGGGATGTGCGTCCTCGAGCGTCTACCTCTCAAGAGCAACTTGGAGAAAGGGATCCTCTCTAAGCTGCACGCCGCGCACGGGCCGGGGGGCCTAGTTCCGGAAGCGCACCCCCTTCCAAACCGTGACCGGGTGGGGACCCTGAACCGGGCCTCCTAGGGGGTTGAGGTAGCGACGTTGGCGCTGCCCCTTGGCGAAGGGGACCGGGAGACCTTCGTTCGACGCCAAGCGTGAGGAGAAGGTCTTCTCGCTCCAGGGGATGCGATGGCCCTTCTTCTCCAGGTAGCTGTTGAAGGCGTCCATGACGTCCGACAGGCGCACGGCCGCGTGGGGGTCTGCCTCGAGGCGCTCCTGGAAGAAGCCGACCAGGTCGTCGGACTCGGTACGCCACGCAGCCGTGGCCTCCTCGATGACGGCGGGAGGTGAGGCCATCACCTGCCCGTTGTCGTACCAGTGACGGGCGTGCTTCACCAGCTCGGCAAGGACAGCTTCGAGGACCTTACGCTTCTTCATCCGTTGCCTGAGCGTCTGGTCGACCGTGCCGTCATCGGCTCGATACTTGCGCTCGAAGGGGATCAGCATCAGGCGACGCCACGTGCCGTGGTCGGTCTCGTTCACGATCGGGGCGTGGTTGGTGTTCACGACCAGAGCGTGCGTGGTGGCGAACTCCACGAAGTCCTGGCGCATCCCCCGCGCTTGGATGGTCTCGGTGCCGGTGATCGTCTTCAAGCGCTGCGTGTTCAGTCGGCCCTGCTCCGGTAGCTCCTCGAGCACTACCAGCCGAAGGCCGCGCAGAGTCATGAACTCGGTGGGGTGCTCGCTGGGGTTGGCCAACAGCAACTTCTGGGTCACGACTCCCGCGTAGTCGCCCAAACAGAGGCGGACCGGGTCGAGCATCGTGGACTTGCCGTTCCCGCCCACTCCCACGTTGAAGGGGATCCGGTCATCGCTCGGTGTATGCCCTGTAGCGGCTTGACCCAGCCGGTCCAGCAGGTACTCGCCAACCTCGGCAGGAAGAGCCTGCTTGGCCTTCTCCCAGTCGCGAGAGCGGGCATCCGGCACGTAGTCGACGCGCGTCACCTTGGTCATGTACAGCGCAGGGTCGTGCGGACTGAGCACACCGGTGCGCAGGTCCACGACGCCGTTGCGGCAGTTCAGTAGGTCCGGGTGGCTGTCCAGCTCACCCACCTCGACCCGGAAAAGGGCCTCCATCGCCTTGACGATCCGCAGGGCCCGGTTCTCGTAGAGCAGCCGGATGACCCTCTCGATGAGATTGCGAGGGGCCTGATGCTGGGCCAGTCGCTCCAGCCATTGCGTGGACGACTCCAGGATGGTGCCCTTGAGTTCCCCGGAGTCGGTGCGGCGCCAGCGCGTGCCGTCCCACTTCAACCAGCCGACGCCGTGGCAGAAGACCACCGGACGGCACTCGGACTCGAATACAGCTGCGAACCGGTGAGCGAGACGGACGTCGGTGAAGGCCTCGTCGAGGTCACCCGCCGGGATGTCCTGGTGCTGAATCGCGTCGCCGGTCGCCGACTGAAGCGAAGTTGAGTGGTGCTTGCGACGGTGATCCTCGCCGTAGCGCCATTCCTCCGCAGCAGCTACAGCGTCGTCCCACTTGTGCTGCGGATGGAAGGTCCCCTGATCGTCCGGGCCGCGGGCGACCGGGCTCGATCCCGGGAGGCGAGTCGCAGGTCAGGCCGGTCGCGACTCCAGCACGCGGAACCCCCGGGAGCTGGCCAGGCGCGTCGTCGGGTATCCCTGGTCGGTCAGCCAGGCCTGGAGCGAGTCGCCGCCGAGGTTCTTGCCGACCACCATCACCGCCCTGCCGTCCGGGCGGAGCCGGCCGAGCCACCGGAGCAGCAGGTCGTGCAGCGCGGCCTTGCCGATCCGGATCGGGGGGTTGGACCAGAGCTCGTCGAAGCCGACCTCGGCCGGTACGGCGTCGGGCTCGCACGCGACGTACCGGTCCTGGAGGCCGAGCGCCGCGGCGTTCTGGTTGGCGAGCAGCACCGCCCGCTGGTTGACCTCGACCCCGGTGACCCCGCCGGCCGGACCGGCGGCGACGCCGTCCCGGCGCCACGCGTCGGCGATGGCCAGCCCGATCACGCCATACCCCGTGCCGAGGTCGAGCACGTGACCGGGTGGTGGCGGCTCGGTCTCGCGCAGCAGCACGGCGGTGCCCTTGTCGAGCCGGCCGCGGCTGTAGACCCCCGAACCGCTGACCAGGTCGAGCCGGTGCCCCCACACCTCGCAGCTGAACGGCTCGCGGGCGAAGGGCACGGACGGGTCGGCGGTGAAGTAGTGGTGGTCGCTCATGGCACCTCCCGCCGGGCGCGGGTGCGGTCGGCCCGGGCCAGCAGGTCGGCGTCGGGCGGGTAGGCGACCTCCTCGAGCGTCAGCCCGTGCGCGGGTACGACGAGCACGCGCGCGTCGCGGGCACCGGCGACGAGGAGGTCGGCCGGCCAGGAGAGGGGTCGGCGACCCTCGCCGACGGCCACGAGCGAGCCGACCAGCGAGCGGACCATGTGGTGGCAGAACGCGTCGGCGCGGACCAGGCCGGTGATCAGGTCGCCGTCGCGGTGCCAGGCGAGGTCGAGCAGGGTACGCACCGTCGTCGCGCCCGCGCGCCGCCTGCAGAAGGCGGCGAAGTCGTGCAACCCGAGGAGGGCGGCCGAGGCCTCGTTCATCGCCGCGACGTCGAGCGGACGGGGCCAGGCGAGCACGTGGCCGCGCTCCATCGGGTCCGGGATGCCGTCGCAGATCCGGTAGGCGTAGCGCCGCCACAGCGGGGAGAAGCGGGCGTCGAAGCCGTCCGGGGCCGCGACCACACGTCGTACCCGGAGATCGGCGGGCAGGAGCCCGTTCAGCCGCCGAGCCAGCGCCTCGGTCGGCGAGCCGGCGTCGCGCCCGCGTGCCGCCACGAGCACGTGCTCGTCGAGGTCGACGTGGACCACCTGACCGCGGGCGTGCACGCCGGTGTCGGTGCGTCCGGCGCACACCAGCGTCACCGAGGGCAGCCGGAGCACCGTCGTCAGCCCGGCCGCCAGCTCCGCCTCGACGGTCCGCAGCCCCGGCTGCATCGCCCACCCGTGGAAGTCGCCCCCGTCGTAGGAGAGGTCGATCCGCAGGCGCACGGACGGCATCCTACGAGCGGAGAGGACCGTGCCGAGCCCACCGGTCTGCACGGTCGCGGCCTACGATCGGTCAGGTGGACGACCGCCCTGCCATCCTCCTGGTCTCGGAGGACAACGCCGACTTCCTGCTCGACGAGTTCGGCCGCTACGCCCGCGACTACGACGTGCGGGCCGCCCGCAGCGCCGCGGAGGCCAAGCAGGTCGTGCAGGCGCTCACCCGCGAGGGCCGGCCGCTGGCGCTGGCCGTCTCCGAGTCGGTACTGCCCGACGACGACGTGCTGGCGATGTTCCAGCGGCTGCGCACCTACGTGCCGACGGCGCGCCGCCTGATCGCGGCCCACTACACGCGGTTCCGCGACGACGCCGAGGCCCTGCGTCCCGCCCTGGCCAAGGGCAAGTACGACGCCTACCTGCTGATGCCCCGGGGCGCACGGGACGAGGAGTTCCACACCGCGGTCTGCGAGCTGCTCTCCGACTGGGGCTCCACGGTGGCTGCACCGGTGGTCGAGGCGCTTCGGATCGTCTCGCCGAGCAACGACGGCATCACCCTGGCCGTGCGTGACTACCTCGACCGGATCGGCGTGCCCGCCCTGGTGCATCACCCCGACAGCGAGACCGGTCGGGAGATCGTCGCGCGGTACGGCGCCCCGGTGCCGTCGTACCCCCTGGTCGAGCGCTGGAACGGCGACCCCTACCCGGTCTCGTCGGTGCGCGACGTCGCGGTGTCGATCTACGGCCGCCCCGACGACATCGAGGTCGACTCGGTGGTCGACCTGGCCATCGTCGGCGCCGGCCCGGCCGGCCTCGCAGCGTCGGTGTACGGCGCGTCCGAGGGTCTCAGCACGGTCACCATCGAGGCCGAGGCGATCGGCGGCCAGGCCGGGACCAGCTCGATGATCCGCAACTACCTCGGGTTCCCGCGCGGCATCTCCGGCATGCGGCTGGCCCAGCGGGCCCGCAACCAGGCGATCCGGTTCGGCACCCGGTTCTACACCGGTTGGCCGGCCACGGCCCTCGAGGTCGGCCGCGACGGCGAGCCGCACGTGATCCGCACCGAGGGTGGTGACGTCCGTGCCCGTGCCGTGGTGATCGCCTCCGGTGTCACCTACCGCAAGCTCGGCGTCGACGCGGTCGACTCCCTGGTCGGCAGCGGCGTCAACTACGGCGCCGCGATGACCGCCGCCCGCGAGATGGAGGGGTACGACGTCTACGTCGTGGGCGGTGGCAACTCCGCCGGGCAGGCCGCGATCCACCTGGCCCGCTTCGCCAGGTCGGTGACCATCCTGGTCCGACGACCCGACCTGCGCGCGACCATGTCGTCGTACCTCATCGGCGAGATCGAGTTCAACCCGCGGATCACCGTCGAGGGCTGCTGCCAGGTGGTCGACGGTGGAGGCAACGGGCGGCTGGAGTGGATCGAGGTCGAGGACACCGTCACCGGGGAGCGCACCCGCCGGGAGGCCGGCGGCCTGTTCCTGCTGCTCGGCGCCGTCGCCCACTGCGACTGGCTGCCTGACGAGGTGGCCCGCGACGCGCGCGGCTTCGTGCTCACCGGTCGCGAGGTCCCGCCCGAGGCCTGGCGCGACGGCCTGCCGCCGGACAACCTGGTCACCACCGTGCCCGGCATCTTCGCGGTCGGCGACATCCGGGCAGGCTCGATGAAGCGCGTGGCCAGTGCCAGCGGCGAGGGCTCGTCGGTGGTCTCGCTCGTGCACACCTGGCTCGAACCCGCGTCCGCCGAAGCGGGCCGGTGACCTGCCCGTTGGTAGGGTTCCGCCCGTGTCAACCGCTTCCCCATCGCGTCTCCGCATGCTCGACACATCTCGTTGGAAGCGGCTCGGGATCCGGCTCCTGCTCATCGCGCTCGTGCTTGCCGCGGTGGTCTACGCGTTCCTCGCGTTCGTCAACATCCGCACCAACGTGCTGTGGTTCGACTCGGTGCATGCCGGCTCGGTCTACGGCACCATCCTGGGTGCCCAGATCCTGCTGTTCGCGGTCTTCGGCGGCCTGACCGCACTGGCCGTCGCGGCCTCGCTGCTCGTGGTGGTCCGCAACCGGCCGCGCTTCCGCCCGGACCCGGTCCGGCAGAAGTGGCGCGCCCGCTTCGTGCGCTACGAGTCGCGGGTGCGGGTCTGGCTGATCGTCGTGGTCTCCCTGTGGCTGGGCGTGCGCGCCGGCAGCCGGGCGACCCACCGCTGGCAGACCTACCTGATGTGGAGGCACTCGGTCTCGTGGGGCCAGCAGGACCCGCAGTTCCACCGCGACCTGTCCTACTTCGTGTCCATCTACCCGTTCCACAAGATGGTCGACTCCTATCTCAGCTCCATCGTGGTCACCTGCCTGGTGGTCACCGTGATCGCGTCCTACCTGTACGGCGCGCTGCGGATCCGGGGCCGCGGACGCCGGATGACCCCGTCGTTCAAGGCTCAGGTCTCGCTGCTGCTGGGTCTCTACCTCCTGCTCAAGGCCGCGTCGTACTGGCTGGGCCGCTTCGCGCTCTCCACCTCGACGCGTGGGCCGGTGACCGGCCTGTCCTACACCGACCAGCACGCGGTGCTGCCGGCCCGCACCATCCTGATGGTCGTCGCGGTCCTGTGCGCGCTCGTCCTGTTCGCCAACGTGCGGCTGCGCCGGCTGCGGTACGCCGTGCTCGGTCTCGTCACGATGGCGGTCGCGGCCATTCTGATCGGTGGCCTCTGGCCCACGCTGGTGATGCGCTACCGCGAGCAGCCGAGCGCCTCGACCCTGGACCGCACCTCGATCGAGCGCAACCAGGCCGCGACCCTGAACGCCTTCGGCCTCGACCACCAGGTCGCCACCCAGCAGTACGGCGTCACCCGGCAGGCCCGGCCCAGCGGTGCGGCCCTGCTGGCCGAGGCCAGGCAGATCGCCCAGATCCGGCTGCTCGACCCCAACCAGCTCAGCCCGACGTTCAACGTCAAGCAGCAGGTGCAGGCCTACTACAACTTCAAGTCCACCCTCGACATCGACCACTACCCGCTGGCCGGCCAGGAGCACGACCTCGCGGTCGCGGTGCGTGAGCTCAACCTGTCCGGCATCTCGCGGAGCACCTGGACCAACCGGCACCTGGTCTACACGCACGGCTACGGCGTCGTCGCCGCGCCGACCGACCGGATGGACCCGCGCACCGGCACTCCCCTGTTCGTCAACGGCGGGCTACCTCCGGCGAACCGGATCCCGGTCACGACGCCGCAGATCTACTTCGGCCAGAACTCCCCGTCGTACTCCATCGTCGGCCAGCCGGCGGGCAGCACCACCGACCTCGAGTTCGACTACCCCGGCAGCAACAGCGCCTCGGGCGCGGTCCACACGACGTACGCCGGCGGGGGCGGAGTGCCGATCGGGTCGCGCTTCGACCGGTTCCTCTACGCCGTGAAGCTGGGCGACCCCAACATCTTCTTCTCCAGCGAGATCAACAGCGGCTCGAAGCTGCTCACCGTGCGCAACCCGCGCAGCCGGGTGGCCACGGTCGCGCCGTGGCTGACCCTCGACGGCGACGTCTACCCCGCCATGGTCGACGGGCACGTGGACTGGGTGGTCGACGGCTACACGTCCACCTCGAACTACCCCGAGTCGCAGAAGACCAACCTGCGCTCGGCCACCAGCAACTCGCTGACCAAGACCGGCTCGACGGTGACGCAGCCGAACACGACGGTCAACTACCTCCACAACTCGGTCAAGGCCACCGTCGACGCCTACACCGGCAAGGTCACCCTCTACTCCTGGAACCAGGCCGCCGAGCCGGACCCGATCCTGCAGACGTGGGAGGCGGCGTTCCCCGGCCTCGTGCAGCCGGAGTCGACGATCCCGGCCGACCTGCTGCCCCACCTGCGCTACCCGCAGGACCTCTTCAACGTGCAGCGCAGCCTGCTCACCAACTACCACGTGACCAACCCGCGGGACTTCTACAGCGGCAGCGCCTTCTGGAAGATCCCGAGCGACCCGACCCTCGCGGCCACCGCCCGGGTGAACCGCAACGGCATCACGTCGACGTCGTCGTCACCCACGCTCCCGTCGGTCTACATGTCGATGTCCGCCACGGGCGACGGCCCGGCGGGCTACGCGCTGTCCACGCCGATGGTGACCCTGAACGACCGCGACCTCGCCGGCTTCCTGACGGTGAACGCCGAGCCTGGCCCCGGCTACGGACGTTTCACCCTGCTGGAGTTCCCGGCCGGGCAGTCGGTCGGATCGCCGTCGCAGATCCAGAACGACATCGAGTCCGACAACACGATCGCCAAGGCCCTGACCCTGCAGCGCCAGGGCAACTCCAAGGTCGTGCTGGGCAACCTGCTCACGATCCCGCTGGCCGGCCAGGTGCTCTACGTCGAGCCGGTCTACGCCCAGGCGGTGGGCGGCAACTCCTTCCCGATCCTGCGCCACGTGATCGCGGTCTACGGCAACGGGCAGCCGGCCTTCAAGTCGACCCTCGACGACGCGCTCCGCCAGGCGATCGCGAACTTCGAGTCCCGCGCCCACTGACCCGCCGGGCGGCCCGGCCCGGTGGTCGAGCGGTCCTCGGTGGTCGAGCGGTCCCGGTGGTCGAGCGGTCCTCGGTGGTCGAGCGGTCCTCGATGGTCGAGCGGTCCTCGATGGTCGAGCGGTTCTCGGTGGTCAAGCGGTTCTCGGTGGTCAAGCGGTTCTCGGTGGTCGAGCGGTCCTCGGTGGTCGAGCGAAGTCGAGACCACTCAACCGCATGGTTGACAAAGCCTGAGCACCGCCCTACCGTCGTGATCAACCACGAGGTTGAAGAAGGTGACCATGGCGGACCCGCTCTCCCGCGTCTTCGCGGCCCTGGCCGACCCCACCCGGCGCGACCTGGTCGCCCGCCTCACCGAGGGTGACGCGACGGTCGGCGACCTGGCCGCGCCGTACGACGTGAGCCTCCAGGCAGTCTCCAAGCACCTCAAGGTGCTCGAGCAGGCCGGTCTGGTCACCCGCAGCCGCGACGCCCAGCGCCGACCGGTGCACCTGGAAGCCGAGGTGTTCGACCTGATGACGGCATGGATCGAGCGGTACCGGCGACGGGCCGAGGAGCGCTTCGCCCGGCTGGACGACGTCCTGGCCGACCTGAACGACGAGCAGACCACCACCGAGAGGACCCAGGAGGGCACCGCATCATGACCACCGAAACGCACCCGGACACCCGCTACGACCAGGCCGCGATCGAGGCCGACCCGACGGTGCCGATGATCCACATCCGGCGCGACTTCGAGGCCACCCCCGAGCAGCTGCTCCGGGCCCACACCGACCAGGACCTCTTCGCCCGCTGGGTCGGCCCGGCCGGCCTGTCCGTCGTGATCGACCGCTGGGACGCCACCGAGGGCGGCGCCTTCCGCTTCCGCGGAGACGACAGCGACGGCCAGCAGCAGGCGTTCCACGGCTGCTTCCACACCGTGCGTCCCGACCGGATCGTGCAGACCTTCACGTGGGACGGCATGCCCGACGGCGTGGCGCTCGAGACGATGACGTTCGAGGACCTCGGGGACGGCCGCACCCGCCTGCACGCCCGGTCGCTCTGCGACAGCTTCGAGGCGCGGGACGCCTGGCTGCGCAGCGGCATGGAGGTCGGTGTGAACGACGGCTACGCCAAGCTCGACGCGCTGCTGTCCGACGGCGCTGTCTGACCCGCCCGAACGCCCAGGGAGGGTCTCGGCTCGCCGCCACCGACAGCGCGACCTCTCAGGCAGCCGGTGGGACGGGCGGCGTCTCGCGGGTGCTCGTGAACTGCCGAATCTGCACGGCGTGCGCGGTGGTGTGGCCGATCAGGCTGGTGACGATCCAGGCGTAAGGCTTGCCCGCGTAGCGATGGGTGGCCGGCAGCAACGTCGCGGCCCCGTCCTCGGTCAGGTCGCCCAACACGTCGTGAATCCGCCCTCGACAATGGGCGACGTAGCCGGCGAGCTCGGGGCGCGACCAGCCGACCGGCAGGCTGGTGAACGTCTGCCAGTGGGGGTTGCCGGCGAACGGCGGCGGAGGAGACCACGGGACCAGCTCGCCGGCCAGGTCGTAGTCGAGCACCTCCAGGGCATGCCAGGCCACGCTCCATGGTTGGGACCAACGCTGGACTCGTTCTTCTCTCCGGGCAGAACCGCTGATGGGGACGCCCGCGTCGTCGTACACCTCTCCGACGATCTCGGAGGGCTGCACCCGCCACATCGGGACGCGCCAGAGTTCGTCGGGACAGTCGTGGATGACAGCACCCAACAAGTCCACCGCCTCGTTCAGGCTCCGCCGGACGCTGTCAGCCCAGATGGTTCCCATGACCCGACGCTACCCATCAGCGGAGCCGTTCATTCCGCTGTCCGGCCGGTCACAGGCCCAGGGGCGGGGTCCCAAGCAGCTCCACACCGGTGGCAGGAGGTCGATCGCACTCTCATGCCGATGAGCGGTCGACTGCCTCAGCCCTGATGTACTCGGGGGCTGTAGGTGCCGACGGTCCGGTTCTGATCGGGTAGGTCGTCTGAGTCGAAGACACCCGCACTCTTCTTGGACACCTCCAGGACGCGAGCCGCGACCCACCGAGGAGTGTTGATGCACGCCACAGGGAAAGACAGGGCGACCAGGTCGCGTCGGTAGTCGATCCTGACGGTGTTGCCAACCCAATATCGGGCGCAACGCCGCTTGACGGCCCCCTCGTCCGGAAAGCGCACTCTCATGCCGCGAGCAGGGCATCCAGCAGCTCGACTCGGTCCTTCTCCCTCATCTGGTCGGGTAACCGGAGTACTCTCGCCAGACGCGGTCGTCACGGGGAGCGTGGTCATGAGCGAGTTCTACGGAGGCAACTCCGGCAACGAGGTGTTCCGCGACTTCTCGCCGGGGCCGCACGGTGGACTCGACACCGATCCCGACGCCGTTGGCGCCCCCGACGACATCGACAAGGGAGCCAAGGCCGCCTTGATCCTGGGGCTGCTCAGCCTCGTCCTCGGGATCGTGACCGGACTGCCAGCCATCTGGGTAGGACGCAAGTCTCTGCAGCACATCGCCGCCTCCGAGGGCGACTTGAGGGGTCGGCGACTCGCCTCCACAGGGATGGGGCTGGGATGTGTCGGCATCATTCTCACCGGCGTCGTGTGGGTGTACCTCCACCAGCATCCCCGCTTGAACAGCTCGGTCGCGGTCGCCAACCAGCTCGGCTGCGCAGATGTGCAGGCGGTTCGCAACTTCGCAGCGTCCAATTCGGTGACGTGCTCGTTCCGCGGCGAGCAAGTGATCGTGTCGTGGTTCGACTCACAAACCCAAGAAGATGCCTTCAAGAAGGCGAATCAGCACGTCAAGACCGAAGTCGTGGGGCTCCCGATCACTGTCTACGGGGACAGCTGGGCCATTTCCTGCACCAAGGCAACCGTGTGTGCGGCCGCCAAGCAGGCCATGCGCTGAGCCTGACGCGAACGGGCACCTCGAGCCTTCGTCGCACATCCAGGGCAGGAACCGGACGAGCGGGTGGCGAGATCGGCCCTCATGCCATCGTCCCTCGCCACGCTCTCACGCCGATGTGAGTGCGCGTCAGGTTCTGTTCGAATCCGCCGTGTCGAGGTCGATAAGAACGCCGGTCCAACGCGTCTCTGTTGTCCCTGAAGGGATCAGGACCAGAGGCCCTAGGCTCCGACGCGGCGCCTGGAGTGGACTGGTGGCAACAGTAGGAGGTGACGGGCGATGAAGCATCCAAGTTGGTTGTCGAAGCTCCGTCGGTCGCGGAAGGCCTGCCCTGAGTGCGGAGAACAGGTAGCGGAGGCCCATTGCGAGGTCTGCGGCTACGACCTCATCCGCAAGACCCGCGCAGAGGTTTCCTTCCAGAAGCCCCTGTAGTCGGCCACAGGTGCCGGCCGGGCTGGAACCCAACGCCCTCTCATGTCGCTGTGCGGTCGCGCTACCAGTCCATGTCGCGGGCGACTTCTCCCCGGGCCTCGTCGATCTGCGCCTGAGTGACGCCGGGATCTCCGTCTCGTGCTCCAGGCGTGTCAGCAGGACGGTAAGCACCTGCTTCTCTGCCCGGTGGGTGATGGGCACCGATTCAATGTCCTCCGTCATCAGCCAATCGAACAGCACGATGGAGTTGGCTCTCCACAGTTCCAACCTGACTTTGGGTAGGGACGGGTCCAGGCGCGGAATGATGCGGCACCCACGCCTCACACCCCGCTGTCCGGGTGTCCGCTTCATGCCGAGGAGAGGACGCCGGTGGCCGTCGACACGACCGATGGCGAACGATGAAGTGGGTGCGATCGCCACACTCTGATCTCGCACGACTTCTAACCTGTGCTGCATGGAGACAGCCATTGCGATGCTCGTTCTTGTGCTGCTGATCGGGCTCCTCTTTGCGCTGGTGCGGCGAATGCGTACGACCAAGCGCGTCACAGTTTCGGAGGACCTTGTGATCGGCGGTGCAGCGCAGGCCCGGGAGCCCGCGTTGGTGGTCGCCTTGTCGTCCCTCGAGGGCACTCAGTACCTGGGTGTTGCCCCTGGGCGACACGCGGTAGTGCTTCGACGCATTCCCGTGTGGGCGATCATCCCGGTGTTCCTCCTTTTCCCCGTCGGCCTGGCCTTTCTCTTGGTCCGGGAGAGCATCCGCCTTGACATCGCCCTGTTTGACGGTCCTCTTGGGGCCGTAGTCCGTTTGTCGGGACGCTCTGAGTACTACGTGCTGGAGCGCGTCAGAACGGCGCTGACCGCCCTCGCGCCAGTCGAACAAGCCGGGCGCTGATCCACCCGCTCATCAGCGGGCATCGTCACGCCTGAGGGCCGGTGCAGCGCGAACTAGTGCCAACGGGCCAGGTACTTGGTCCGTTCGGCCACGTCACCATCTCGGGTGCGCTTCGTTTCATTGGTGGAAGATCCGCCCGGAGCGAAGTCCACAGGCGGCCCTTTGTGTCAAGAGTTGTCACCTTCGGGGGAGGGCGGCAGTCTCTTCGCGCGCAACGTGGTCGGTGTGATGGCTCCTCCTGGCGAGTCGACGCGAAGCCCGCTGGAGACCAGAGTCTCGAGCGGGCTTTGTTGCTCTCCGCGACAGCGCTGGACGGCAGTAGGGCACACCCTTTGCGATGGCGCAGACGGCCCCCGCTCTGTGTTGTGATGATTCGAACTTGGGCATGCGATCCCCACAGTCCGCCCGTGGAGTGGAATCCCCCGATTTGGCCCTTCACGGCGGCGAGGCGGCCGTCGGCCGGATCCAGAGGTTGGCGGCCGCTGACGCCTGTGCACTCAAGCCCACTGGATACCGCTAAGGGTGTGCCGCGAACGGGTATCGCTGTGTTCCTCTACCCGTGCCGGGCCACGCGCCCGGAAGTGACGTCTCGTGGGCGAGGTCCCATAGCTCCGCGGGGTGTCACCCGTCATCGGGGGATGACGGATGCCCGCTGGGGACGACCCGTACTCGGCGGGCATCCTCATGCCCGAGCCTGGCCTCGTCCTGCGAGCGGCGTGAAGCCCCTGTGGGACGCCGGTATGACGACATTCGATCGCGGGCGCGGACACGCCCACGTCGTTTCGCTCCCGAAGCGCGCTGCGCTGATGTGCTGTCATGGAACCACGACTGGGATCGAACCGGGCGGTCCCGCAGTACCGCCCGTGAAGTGGATCCCCCGGTCCTCGTTCCTTCACGGCGGCGAGGCGGCCGCCAGCCCGCAAGCCGGGTTGGCGGCCGCCGGCGCACGCGCATCGCAAGCCTCAACCCACCGGATCTGGTGCCGAGCCATCACTGAGGGCCAGGGTCCCCGACCAAGAGCCCGGGATGCCGCCGGGGACTCACCCGGGCCCCAGCCCCCCTCGCCGACTGTGCGGGGGGCGACCACGAGAGAGACCCCCGAACTCCAGCGGGCTTCGCCACACCCCCGGCAAACGCCCTCTCATGCCGATGAACGGTCGACTCACTGGTCCTCCGGGTCGACCCCTTCCTTGGCGATCACCTCCACACGGAACCCGAAGAAGTAGGCAGCCGAGAGATCCATGGCCGCCTTCTTGTCAGCTCCTGTCTCGCGTGCGAGTGCCGCCTCGATGAGGTCATGGTCAGACGAGCGCCAGTGCCCGAGAGCCCACCTTCCTGCTTCCTCCCTGGTCACGACCGAAGAGTCCGCAAGGTAGCGAAGCACGCGACACCCGTTGAGGACCATGCGATGAAGAGGGCCACGCTCCATGGCACGAGCCATCTCGACCAGCATCTTCTGCAACGCCTCGTCGGAAGCTTCCGTCGCGTCCATGATCGCCACCCTACGAAACTGGGATCCGGTTGGGCTCAAAATGCCCGCGCATGCCGCTGTCCGGCTCGGCACGGAGTTCGCTGGTGAGTGGGTGTCAGATGCTTGGTGTCGAATCTCGCCTGAACCGTTCGTGGGGAGAGTAGATGGTGGGCCAAGGACCGCCGCCTCGACGAAGGAGCCGAACATGACCGAGTACCTCATCACCGCCAACGAAGAGTGGGTCCCCGACTACTCGGAGGAGCGGATGGAGGAGATGTCGCAGGCAGTGAAAGAGCTGCGAGCGGAGATGAAGGCTGCCGGTGTCTACGTCTTCCTCGGAGGGTTGGACAACTCCGCGCCGGTGTTCAGCGTGGACGCCACCAGCGGCAGTCCGATCTTCACCGATGGCCCCTACACCGAGACCAAGGAGCACCTCGGAGGGTTCACGATCATCGACGTGCCCGACGAGGAGGCGGCTCGCATGTGGGCCGCCAAAGTCGCGACAGCCTGCCTGTGGCCCCACGAGGTGCACACCTTTCAAGTCCCACGGCAGGCCGGCGAGGGCTAGGTGGGGCGCCGCACAGTGCTCCGCTGGTCTCACCTCTTCCAGGTGGCCCGCGCGCGGATGGCTTCAGAATCCCCGGTCCGGTTCTTAGGCTCGCAGCATGTCTGACTTCACCTGGCTTCCGGCCAACCGAGCACGATCCGAGGACGTCGAGACGGTGTTCGCCACAGGAGGCGCCCGCAGATGTCGGTGCCAGGCCCTGAAGGTGCCCGGATGGATCTGGCGAGACACCACCCAGGAGGAACGAGATGCCGCGTTGCTCGAGCAGACCGCCTGCGGCACCGCTGGGCCGACGTCCGGGTTGATCGGGTACGTCGACGGCGAGGCCGCCGGCTGGGTGGCGGTCGAGACGCGTGAGAACTACCCGCGGCTGTGGAGCCGGAAGCAACCGTGGATGCGGATGGACCCTGACCTGGAGGGGGTCTGGTCGGTCACCTGTTTCGTCGTACGCAAGGGATGGCGCCAGTCGGGGCTGACCTACGAGCTCGCCGCGGCCACGGTCGACTACGGCGAGCAGGTCGGCGCCGCGGTCCTGGAGGGCTATCCGATCGAGCCGCCGCCAGGGAAGTCGGTGATCTGGGACGAGGCGTCGGTGGGGCTGTTACAGGTCTTCCTCGAGGCCGGCTACGAGGTGGTGGCCTCGCCCACCCTGCGCCGTCGCGTGGTGCGACGCCGACTGAGCAGTACCTGAGCAGAGCTCCTCACGAAGCGCCGAGCCCACCCGTCGTGCTGGTCCACGACCGACTCGCTCACGGTGATCCGCGTCGTCCCCGACGGGTCCGCTGCACCCGCAGCATCAGCCACAGGAGAACGAAGTTGCCACCCAGCAGCAGCCAGCTGAGGGCGTGTTCCTGGTCGTGGCTCAGGTAGGGGCTCAACGCGAACCACAGGACCGTGCCGAGCACGGCGCCGACGAGCAGGGCGAGAAACTGCGGCTTCCGCTCCCTCACCCACGCGCCGGCCTCGCTCATGGGCGCGACCCTACGCCTGCTCGGTCAGGTCTGGGGGTGGCCGTCCTTGAGCCGGATCGTGGTGTCGCAGCCGGCGGCCAGGCTCTCGTCGTGGGTGCCGATGATGATCGTGATCCCTCGACTGTCACGCAACGAGAAGAGCAGGTCGACGATGTCCCCACCAGTGGTGGAGTCGAGGTTGCCGGTGGGCTCGTCGGCCACGATCAGCCGGGGGTGCCCCATCAGGGCCCGCGCGATCGCGACGCGCTGCCGCTGGCCGCCGGAGAGCTGGGACGGGACGGCATCCTCGCGGCCCTCGAGGCCGACCTCGGCGAGCAGCTCGCGGGCGTGGTCGTGGTCCTGCTTGCCGGAGCGGTAGGGCAGCACCGGCAGCATCACGTTGTCACGGGCGGTCAGGGCAGGAAGCAGGGCGAAGGTCTGGAAGACGAAACCGACGGTGCGGCGGTACTCCACCAGCTCCTTGGTGCTGAAGCCGGTCAGGTCATCGTCGTCGGCAAAGATCGAGCCGCTGTCGGGACGGTCCATGCCACCGACCAGATGCAGCAGCGTCGACTTGCCCGAGCCGGAGGGTCCGCAGAGGGCGGTGACCGAGCCGGCCGGGAAATCCACGCTGACGTCGGCCAGCGCCTGGATCGGGACACCTCCCGGCGTCAGGTAGGTCCGGGAGCAGGACTCGACTCTGATCGCTCGCCCGGTGCGCTCCCGAGCCTCGCTGACGGTCACTCCAGCAGTGTGCGCCTGGCCCGGCGATCCGACAATCGCCCGCCGTCATCGGCCGCGAGACCGTTACCCGTCCGTGACTCGACGTGGCCCGCGACGGGGTGACAATGCAAGGACGCTCGCTCGGAGGAGGCGCCGTGCTGCACATCGTGTGGTCCCAGGTCGCCCGCCGGCGCGGGCGGAGCCTGGCCGTGGTGGCCGCGATCGTCGTCGCCGCGGTCTCGTTCTCCCTGCTGACCTCGGCGGTGGCGAGCTCCCGGCTCGAGGTGAAGGGCAAGGTGACGGCCAACTTCCGGTCGGCCTACGACATCCTGGTCCGTCCGCCACACTCGATCACGCCGCTCGAGCGCTCCGACCGGCTCGTGCAGGAGAACTACCTGTCGGGCATCTTCGGCGGCATCACCATGCAGCAGTACCACCTGATCAAGCAGCTGTCGGGGGTCCAGGTCGCCGCCCCGATCGCGATGGTCGGCTACACCCTGCCGGTCGTGAACCTCCGCTACGCGATCAACAAGTACGTCGATCCGACGAGGAGCCAGCAGCTGCTCCGGGTCGACTTCCGATGGACCAGCGACCGCGGCCTGACACACACCCACGACGCCACCCGGTACTTCTTCGTCACAAAGGAACCCCTCCATCACGGGCAGGCCCTGCGGGATCCCGTGACCGGGCACCAGATCCAGGTCACGTCAGCGTTCGACACCCTGGACACCAACCGGACGTCGGCGTTCCAGAACCCCCCGAACCTCATTCCGTTCTCGACCACCAGGCCGGGGAGACTCGCGCAGAACTACGGACTCAAGCCGGGGCAGATCGGGAGCAACTACCTCTACCAGATGCCGCTGATGATCGCGGCCGTAGACCCCAAGGCCGAGGCGGAGCTGGTGGGCCTCAAGCAGGCGGTCACGTCCGGGCGTTACCTCACCGAGCGCGACCACATCACGCACACGGTGGTCCACGGAAACGGAGGAAGGACGTCCTTGACGTACCGCCAGGTCCCCATGCTCATGAGCGGCCGCCTCACCAGCGACGAGCACATGACCACGGTGGTCTCGACAGTCGACACCGGGATCCCGGACGACCAGCTGCCCGGTCGGCTGGCCGCCAAGGACGGACCACGTTGGGTCACCCATCTGCCGTTCCACGTCGTCCACCGGACCCGCCATCCCGGGAACCAGGTCTACCGACAGCTGCTCCGGACCTACAGCCGCAGCAAGAGCGTTCAGTACTCCGCGCAGTACTGGAGCGCCGGGCAGGTCGACTACCGGCGGGGCGCCGACGGGCATCTCCAACCCAGGCCTCGCACCAACAACCGCTTCACGTGGACGGACAGCACCAGCGGCTTCTTCGCGCCCCCCGAGGCCGGAGACATCGGCTTCCGGAAGCTGATCGTCGCCGAGGCCAGCAACCAGATCTCTCCCGGAAATGTCTACTACGCCCCGGAGCCCCAGGTCGTGGGGCAGTTCGACCCGCACCGGATCGAGGGGTTCTCGAAGCTGTCCCAGGTTCCGCTGACGACCTACTACCCGCCGGCGGCCGCGCCTGCCGACCCACGGGCGGCCCGGCTCCTCCACGGGCAGTCACTCCTTCCGAACAACAACCTGGCCGGCTACCTCCAGCAGCCTCCGCTCCTGCTCACCAACCTGCGCTCGCTCCCGGCGTTCTACGACTCGCAGGCCTTCACCCCGCTGACGAACGGTGAGATGCGCGGATACCCCACCGCGTGGAAGGCGCCGATCAGCGTGATCCGGGTGCGGGTGGCCGGGGTGACGGGTGCCGACGACGCGAGCCGGGAGCGGGTGCGGCTGGTCGCCGAGCAGATCGCACGTCGTACCGGCCTGGACGTCGACATCACCATCGGCACCTCACCCACACCGCAGCTGATCGACCTGCCCGCCGGGAACGCCGGCCGGCCAGCGATGACGTTGCGGGAGGGATGGGTGAAGAAGGGTGTCGCGGTCCAGCTGCTCAGCGCGATCGACACCAAGAGCCTGCTCCTGTTCGGGCTGGTGCTGCTGGTGTGTGCGTTGTTCCTGCTGAACGCCGTGACCGCGGCCGTGCGGTCCCGGACCGCGGAGCTGGGCATCCTGTCCTGTCTGGGCTGGTCGAGCCGGCGGATCTTCTGGCTGCTCGAGATCGAGCTGCTGGTCACCGGCCTCGTCGCGGGACTGGTCGGGACCGCGATCGCCATGGCGCTGGTGGGGATCTTCGACCTGCACGTGGCCTGGCAGCAGCTGCTGCTGATCACCCCGGTCGCCGTGCTCCTGGCCGGCGTGGCCGGGCTGGCGCCCACGCGGAGGGCGAGCCGGGCGGTCCCGATGCAGGCGATCCAGCCCGCCGTGCGAGCGCCGCGCCGGGCGCTGGCGGTCACCTCGGTGACCCGGCTCGGGCTCGTGGGGGTGAGCCGGACCCCGGGTCGGAGCCTGCTGGCGGCGGCCAGCCTGTTCATCGGGGTGGCGGCGCTGGCCGGGCTGCTGGCGATCCAGCAGGAGTTCTCCCAACACGTCGTCGGCACCCTGCTGGGCAACGTGGTCGCGATCCAGGTCCGCGGGGTCGACCTGCTCGCGGTCGCCCTCGTGCTGGGGCTCGGCGCGTTCACCATCGCCGACGTGGCCTACCTCAACATCTCCGAGCGACGAGCCGAGATCGGCACCCTGCGCGCCACCGGCTGGACCGAGCATCACGTCCAACGCCTGTTCGCCACCGAGGCGCTGGTGATCGCGGCGGTCGGCGCCGTCGCCGGCGCGCTCCTCGGGGTCACCGCCACGGGTGTCCTGCTCCACGCCGACGTGCTGATCCTCGGGCGCGCCGCCGGGCTGGCCGCCTCGGCCGGGAGGCTCGCCGCGGTCGTCGCGCTCGTCGTTCCCCTGGTGCGCCTCGGCCATCTCGCCCCGGCCGGGCTGCTCCACGACTGACGTCTGGAGGAGCGCTCGCGGGCTTGTCAGCCCGCCGGTCACACGCCGGCGAGGAACTCCTGCACCCGCTCCATGAGCAGCTCGGCCGAGGCCGGGTCGTAGGCGTCGAGCGAGGAGTCGGCGAACAGGTGCTGGTCGCCCGGGTAGAGGAACAGCTCGGCGGACGCGGCCGAGTCGGCGAGCTCGCGTGCGGCCGGAAGGTCCTCCTCGAAGAACTCGTCGCCCTCCTTGCCGTGGATCTGGACCGGCAGCCCGTCCGGCCAGGCCTCCCCGAACTCTGTGACCGGGAGGCAGGAGTAGACGAGCAGGGCACCGCGGGCGCCCGGTCGCGTCTGCGCGAGGGCCTGGGCGATGGTCACCCCGAAGGAGAAGCCGCCGTACACGAGCGCGGGGCCGAGATCCTCGGCGAACGTGGCGCCGCGTTCGCGGATCGCGTCGAGTCCCGCCTCCCGCGCGAACCCGAAGCCCTCCTCGATGCTGTCGAAGGTGTGGCCGTCGAACAGGTCGGGCATGTGCACCGTGTGCCCGGCCCGACGCAGCTCGTCGGCGAAGGACTTCACCCCGTCGGTCAGACCCTGGATGTGGTGGTACAGCAGCACCTCGGCCATGACCGTCACCTTCCCGAAACTTCAATCGAATAATTTGGAACGTTCGGCGATGCTAGTCTGTTCGGCCATGGGCGACAACCCCCCGGACTACGAGCTGGCCGATCGGATGTCGCTGACCAGGCCCGACCAGGTCAAGGCCATCGGCCACCCGCTCCGCACCACGATCCTGCAGCTGCTCCACGAGCGGGCCGCGACCGTCACCGAGCTGGCGATCGCCGTGGAACGCCCCAAGAGCACGGTCGCCCACCACGTGGAGGTGCTCACCCGCAGCGGCCTGGTCCGCGTGGTCCGCACCCGCAGGGTGCGCGCCGTCGAGGAGCGCTTCCACGGGCGTACGGCGCGGATGTTCTACGTGGCGGCGGAGCCGACCACGGGCGGAGCTGAGATGCCGCGCGACTTCAACGACTTCGAGGTCGCCGCTCGCGAGTCCGCGCCGGCGTTCGAGGAGGGGCGGCTGTGGGGCTTCATCCGACACGCCCGCCTCACCGACGAGCAGGCCCGCCAGTTCTGGAAGCAGATGGCCGACCTGGTCGAGACGTTCGACCGGCTGCCGAGGTCAGGCGAGACGACGTACGGCTTCGCGGTCGGCATCTACCCGGCCGACCACCCGGCGCTGCCGCCACCACGCTGATGCCGGCTAACGGAGCATCAGCCACTCGATGAGCACCGGCCCACCGGCCGGCGCGAACTGGATCGCCCGGATGTCCGAGCCCTTCGGCACGGTGATCAACCAGTACCCCGTCGCGCACTGCCCGGGCGACAGCCCGGTGGAAGGGGTACGTCGGTCGCCGCAACGGCGAGGTGTCGCGGGGGTCCGCCGGGTAGGTCCGGCCGTTCACGTCCTCGGCACGCCAGTCCTTCCAACCCACGGCCTCGCGGCGGTGGCTCGAGCGACTCAGGCAGGTGCGGACCTCCTCGCCGTAGTAGTCCCAGCCGGTCCGGTTCTGGCGCACCCGAGGCCCACTGGCACCGGGCTTGTCCCGGGTCACGATCAGCACCTTCACGACGAAGTCCCCGCCGCGCCGCGGTGGAGGGTTCACGTCGGAGTACGGGCGACGACTCCGGTGCGCCTTCGCAGCGGTCGATGCGGCGTGGGACGGGGCCGGGGAGGACGACCGCGGGGGCACCGAGGTCGGAGCAGTGGAAGGCCCGCCGGGAAGGGCGACCTGATCGCCGGCGTGGGCACAGGCACCCAGGAGCGCAACGGACATCGCCAGTGCGACCGCGGTCCGCAGAACGGACCGGACAGTCGACTTCTTCCCCATACAGCTGGGACGCGTGGGCGCGGGTGATGGTTGTGACGACACGCCGTACGACGCCGAAGGCGGCCCCGCCGGTGCGGAGCCGCCTTCGGTGGTGCTGCGACGGTCAGGCCCGGTCGCCCACCGTGGGCAGGACCGGCGAGGTGACCGAGAAGCCCTTGAAGGTCATCCAGAGGCCGACCGAGAGCTCCCAGGCGGCGATCGGCAGCGTCAGGAAGAACGAGGTCGCCGAGACCTGCTCGATGCCACCGAAGAAGGCCGCGATGAAGGCCGCGAACAGCAGCGGGGCGCCGACCAGTCCGACGGTCGGGATGATCCGGGGCACCAGGCGTGAGCGGTGGAGCAGGGTGCCGAGCAGCACGGCGTTGAAGGCGGGCATCAGGCCGGGGCCGACCAGGAAGGTCCAGTTGCGGACGTCGACCAGGGCGGTCGCGATCGGGGTGAAGGAGGCGGCGTCGCCGGTGCCGGCGTAGTCCTGGCGCAGGGTGACCACGGCGAGGAGGCTGACCACGCCGATCAGGACCACGGCGGCCTCGACCATCCGGGAGGTGACGAAGCCCAGGGCCATCGACCCGTTCTGGCGCTTCACCACCGGATAGAGCGCGACCGCGCTGCCGACGGCTGTGAGCGCATTGACGGCGTCGAGCAGGCAGCCCCACAGCACTCGCGTGTCGTGGCCGGCGCCGGTGACGTAGTGGGCGTCGTTGAGCACCGGTCCGATCAGGATCAGCGCCGGGATCGAGCTGAGGAAGGTGAGCAGGTAGAAGATCCCCGCAGCTCGGGCGTGGCCCCGCATCGGGTCGGTGGTGGCGCCAGGGGCTCGGCGCGTGGTGGGGACGGTGGCGGTGACGGTCATCTCAGGCTCCTGTGGTCGGGCGGTGCGTGGGTGTCGACGGCGCGACGGGGTACGACGTGGCGCCGGGCTCGACCTGGCCGACCGAGACCAGGGTGAGACCGATGTCGCGCAGCTGGTGCAGCAGCCCGTGCAGGGCCGCCTGGTCGACGACGGGGCCCGTGAGCCGGGTGAGACCGTCGGCGGTGGTGAGGCTCATCGGGTCGAACCGGCCGGCCCAGCGTGGGTCGAGACGCCCCTCGAGGCGGATCTCGTACCACGGCGGGCCGTCCGGGCGGCTGTCGGATGAGGTGCTCATGGCCGCACGGTAGGAGCCGACGTGGTGAGCGGGGCTCACATCATGTGGTGATCTTGCCCCGACCGATCAGGTGCAGCTCGCCGCCCCGGGAGACGGCGGCACGTCGGCTGGTCACGCCGAGCTTGGCGTAGATGTTCTTGGTGTGCGTACGCACGGTGTTGAGCGACACGACCAGCTCGCGGGCGATCTCCGGGCCGGTCAGGTCACCGGCCAGCAGCCGGAGCACGTCCAGCTCGCGGGCGCTGAGCTGCTCGACCAGGGCGGTGCTGGTGGCCGCGGCCGTCGTGACGTCGTACCCCGAGAGGAGTCGGCGCGGATAGGCCCACGAGCCGTGCCGGCGGCTCAGCGCGTCGAGCAAGGTCCGCATCGGGGCACCCTCGCTGACGAAGACGTGCACGTAGCCCTCGGGCTCGGCCAGCCGCAGTGCCTGCTCCAGAGGGTCCAGCGCGCCGGGCAGGTCGTGTCGACCGTGGCCGGCATGGTGGGCGAGCGACTGCAGGGCCAGGATCTCGACCAGGCTCCCGATCCGTCCGCCGGCCTCGGCGGCCACCCGGAGCCGCTCCAGCAGCCGGTACGTCGCGCCCAGCGCAGGTGGGTGCTCGGCACCGGAGGTGGCCAGCAGGACCCGGGCCAGGGTGACGTGCTCGTACTCGCGGACGTAGGCGAGGTCGTCGTCGGCGGACACTCCGGCCCGGCGCACCCAGTCGAGAGCGTCGGACGCCCGCCCCTGCGCCACCAGCAGCCGAGCCCGCGTCGCCGGGACCGGCCGCACGTCCGGTGCGAAGTCTCCGACGTAGACCTGCTCGGCCTCCTCGAGGAGCTCGGCCGCGGCGGCGAGGTCCCCGTGCGCCTCGTGCAGCCGGGCGCGGGCGACCCGGCGACGGTAGGGTGCTGGGGCAGACCCGTGTGCTCACCGAGGTCCTCCGCCCGGGTCAGGTGGTCGGCGGCCGACCTGAGGTCGCCGCGCTCGAGCTCGACCAGGGCGAGCCCCACCAGCATGTCCGCCGTCCCGCGCATCACGCCCTCGGGCTGCTCGGCCGCGGCGAGGTCGAGCCCGGCCACATAGGTCCGGCGGGCCTCGCCCAGACGGCCCAGCGTCAGCTCGAGATCGGCGACGCTGATCGAGCAGCCGAGGACGTCGGGGTAGTGCCCGGCTCTCAGCAGCCCGTCGACCGCGGTGGAGTAGCCGCGCACCGCGCCCGCGAGGTCGCCGCTCCCCCAGGCGGCGAGTCCGGCCAGGGCCGCCGCCGCCGAGACCGTGACGTGGTCGCCGGCCGCCGCCGTTGCGATGGCGAGGTCGGCGTGCGCCGCCGTGGCAGCCGGGTCGCCCCGGATCAGGGCCAGCGCCGCGCGGTACATCTCGATCGCGCCGGGCAGCCGCGCCAGGTCGGCGGGGTCGACGGCGGTCAGGACCACGGACGGATCGGCGGAGGCGGAGCCCAGGAGCCGCTCGACCTCGTCGAGCCGGGGCTCGACGTCGGCGAACTCGCCGGTCGACATCAGGGCGCCGATGAAGCCGATCGCCAGCACCGGCCGGGTCGACACCACGTCGGCCGGCAGGTCGTCGATCCAGCTCCGGGCCGTGACCTCGCGACGATCGCGCAGGAAGCCGAGGACGGCGGCCTCGACGAGGTCGGCGGCCGCCGCGACGTCACCGGAGGCGAGGGCGTGCCGGACCGCGGGCACCGGCTCGCCCTCGGCGTCGTACCACCTGCTCGCCCGCCGGTGCAGTGCCGCGACCTCGTCGTGCGGCTCCTCGAGCAGGTGCGCGCGGAGCACGTCGGCGAAGAGGTGGTGGTAGCGGTACCACTGCCGACTGTCGTCCAGCGGGACGACGAACAGGTTCGAGCGCTCGAGCCGCTCGAGCTCGGCCCGGCCGGCGTTACCGCCGGTCACCGCGTCGCACAGCGCGCCGCAGAGGCGGTCCAGGATCGAGGTCTCCAGGAGGAACCGTCGGACGTCGTCGGGCTGGCGGACCAGCACCTCCTCGACCAGGTAGTCCACGACGTAGCGGTCGTCGCCGGCGAAGCCCGCGATGAAGGAGGAGGCGTCGTCGCGGCCCCGGATCGACAGGGCGGCGAGCTGGAGGGCCGCGATCCAGCCCTCCGTGCGGCCCTCGAGCGCCGTGACGTCAGCGGCCGAGAGCCCCAGCCCGATCACCTCGTTGAGGTACGACGCGACCTCGGCCGGGGTGAACCGGAGGTCGGCGGCCCGGACCTCCACCAGCTCTCCCCGCGCGCGCAGCCGGGCCAGCGGCAGCGCGGGATCGGCCCGGGTGCTGATCACCAGCTGCACCTCCGGAGGCAGGTGCTCGAGCAGGAACGCCACGTCGTCGGCGATGGCCGGGCTGTCGGCCAGGTGGTAGTCGTCGAGCACGAGCACGAGCCCCTGGGGCAGGGCACCGAGGCCGTTGAGCACCGTGGCCAGGACCGTCGCGATCGGTGGCTGGGCCGTCTGGAGCAGCGGCAGCGCGGCCTCCGCGACCCCGGGGGCCGCGGCCTCCAGGGCGGTCGCCACGTAGGTCCAGAAGACGCCGGGCTCCTGCTCACCCTCCTCCAGGGACACCCAGGCCACCGGGCGCTCCGCGGACGTCTCGGCTGCCACCCACGCGGAGAGCAGGGTGGTCTTGCCGAACCCGGGCGGCGCCGAGACCAGCGTCAGCCGCGGCCTCGCCGCCGGGCTCAGACGAGCGTCCAGACGCGGCCGCGGCACCAGGCCCGGGCGGACGGGCGGGACGAAGAGCTTGGTCCGGAGCAAGGGGGTCGGCACGGCCGCTCCCTCCGTCGCCCCAGCGGGCCTCGGTCCGACCCTAGGGCAACCACGACAGCGCCGGTCAGGTCCGGGCGAGCAGGAGGTCCAGGAACTGCTCGGGGCAGGAGACGAACCGGGAGCGCCCGTGGTCGGGCCGAGACTTCTGCGCCGCGATCTCATAGCCTGCGCCCATGGCCACCTTCACGCTCACCTGCATCGGGGACGACCGGCCCGGGCTGGTGTCGGCCGTCGCCGCCACGGTCAAGGCCCACGAGGCGAGCTGGGAGCGCAGCCAGATGGCCCGGCTGGCCGGCAAGTTCGCCGGCATCCTGCTCGTGGAGGTCGCCGAGGATCGGGCGGACGCCCTGGTCGCCGACCTTCAGGCGCTGGAGGACATCGGGCTCCAGGTCACGCTCGCGCGGACCGATCCCCCGGTCGAGCACGAGTCGCAGCGGCTGAGCCTGGAGCTGCTCGGCGCCGACCATCCGGGCATCGTCGCGGAGATCTCGGCTGCCCTGGCCGAGCGCGGCATCGGGATCGAGGAGCTGACCACGGACGTGCGCGAGGCCCCGATGGCCGGGGGCATGCTGTTCGAGGCGCGGGCCGTGCTCCAGTCGCCGCCGGCGACCAGCACCGACGCGCTCCGCACGACGCTCGAGTCCCTCGCCGACGAGCTGATGGTCGAGATCAGGCTGTCCGACGCGCCAGGTGCAGGGTGATGTCGGCGCTGAGCACCACGTCGTCGCCCAGCACCCCGCGGATCCGGCCGAGCACCGTCCTCCGCACCGCCTCCGGCAGCACGAGGTAGGCCGAGATCGTCGACAGGTGGCCGACGTAGTCGTCGGACGACATGGTGAGCCGCCGCGGGATCGTCGTCTGGCGCACGTCGGTGAAGAGGTCCGAGCCGCGCAGCTCGGTGCCCGGCCACTGGAGCGGGCCGTCCGCAGCGGTCCCGTCCGGGGACGGCACGTCGTCGTCCACGTCGTACGCCGCCAGGACGGCGCCGAAGGCTCGAGCCTGCTCATCGTCGGCGAGGTGCACCTGCCCCCCGAACGACGCGAAGACACCGCCGGGCGCCAGCATCCCGGCCACCCTCGGCCACCGGTGAGCCGGATCGGTCCAGTGCAGCGATGCGGCGGCGAAGACCAGGTCGAAGTCGGCGGTGAGCGGCAGGCCCTCGAGCCCCGCGGTCACCGTGACCACCGTGGGCGGCACGTGCCGACGCAGCTCGGTGAGCATCTCCGGGTCGGGGTCGGTCGCGGTGACCGTGATCCCGTGGCGGGCGAAGACCCGGGTGGCCTTGCCGGTGCCGGCCCCGATCTCGAGCGCGGTCCGGACCGGTCGACCCGCATAGGCGACCACCTCGCTGACCACGTCATCCGGGTAGCCGGGCCGGTGACGCTCATAGGCAGCAGCCACCGAGCCGAAGCTGAGGGCCCGCTCGTCGCCCGGGGCGTCGCTCACCCCCACCGCCGAACTCGGTGAGGGACAGGACGTTTCCGTCGGGATCGCTGAACCACGCGATCCGATCCCCGTTCGGAGTGGTCCAGACCCCCTGTGCGTCCTGCTCCATCCCGTCGTAGCGGGCACAGGTGACGCCGCGGGACTCCAGCCCGGAGATCATCGCGGCGATGTCGGCGACTTGCCAGCCGAGCACCGTGTAGCCGGGGCGGGCGACCTCGGCGACGGCGGTGACCCGCAGCATCGTGCCGTGGGCGTCGAAGACACAGGCGTAGTCGTTCTCCTCCACGAGCGGCAGTCCCAGCGTGCCTTCGTAGAAGGACCTGGCGCTCGCCAGATCGGTGGTGGAGGCGAACGCGATCACGTCGGATGTGCCAAGCATGGGGACCTCTCGACCTCGGCGACGGACGGTGGGACCAGTGTGTCGGACGAGGCCCCGGCGACCGGCCCGTGGCGCAATGGGATGATCTGGTTCGACACGACAGGTGAGGGAGGCTCGACCCCGATGCAGATGAAGGTGGAACTGATCCCGCTCCCGGTCTCCGACGTGGACCGGTCGATCTCCTTCTACACCGACCAGCTCGGCTTCGGGAAGGACTTCGACGTCCAGCCCGCTGAGGGCGTCCGGGTAGTCCAGCTGACCCCGGAGGGCTCGGGCTGCTCGGTCGGCTTCGGGACCGGTCTCGACGTGTACGACGGGGTGCCCGGCAGCGTCAGAGGCGTGCACCTGGTGGTGGCAGACCTCGACGCGGCTCGTGTCGAGCTCCTCGGCCGGGGTGTGGAGGTCGGCGAGATCCACGACTTCGGGGGTGGCGTGCGGGGCGCGAACTTCGCCGACCCGGACGGCAACACCTTCGAGCTCCAGGAGATGGCGTGGCGACAGGGCGACCAGTTCTAGGAGGCTGACCCGGACCGCCGCCCCGGCCCGGCGACGGAAAACCCGTGTCGCCCGACCGCGGGCCTGGCCTAACGTCGTACGTCGTGGAGATACGCGAGCTCGACGAGGCGGCCCTGGCCGACGACGCGGTGATGCGCGACTACTACGACCTCACCCGGCGGGCCGAGCTCCACGGCCGGCCGGACGCGCCGTTCTGGACCTTCCAGGAGTTCCTCGGTGCCTACCGGTCACCGGACAGCGGCGAGCGCCAGGACCTGCTGGCTGCCTACGACGGCGACCGCATGGTCGGCAACGCCGTGATGTGGACGTTCCTGCTCGACAACCTCGACAAGGCGGCGCTCCACGTCGACGTCGACGTGCCCGACCGGCGGCGGGGCATCGGCCGGGCCCTGGTCGAGCGCCTCGAGCAGGTCGCCAAGAGCGAGGACCGGTCGCTGATGATGACCGACACGGTCCTGCCGTTCGACGATCGCGAGCAGCACGGACACCGTCGTTTCGCCGAGGCCTGCGGCTACGAGCTGTCCGACTTCGAGGTGAT
Source organism: Nocardioides cynanchi (assembly GCF_008761635.1). Classification (NCBI taxonomy): domain Bacteria; kingdom Bacillati; phylum Actinomycetota; class Actinomycetes; order Propionibacteriales; family Nocardioidaceae; genus Nocardioides; species Nocardioides cynanchi. Next base: position 3,696,137 of record NZ_CP044344.1, on the reverse strand, counting down.
CCGCCACCTGCGGCTTCCCGTGCCCGACGACCGGATCCAGGAGTGGCTCGACGACGCGGCCCCCCACCACCCGTCGTACCGGATCGAGACGTTCGTCGACGGCGTCCCCGACGACCTGGTCGAGTCGTTGTGCGTGCTGCTCGGCCAGCTGTCGGTCGACGCGCCCACCGGACTCGTCGACTTCGAGGAGGAGCGGATCACCCCGGAGCGGTACGCCGAGATGGCGGCAGGCGTGAAGGCCATGGGCCGGGCCCGCTACGAGACCGTGGCGCTGACCCCGGACCGTCAGGTGGTGGCCCAGACGACGCTGGCGATGCCGCTGGGGGAAGGCACCACCGTGTTCCAGTGGGGCACGTTCGTGCACCGCGAGCACCGTGGCCACCGGCTGGGACTGGCCGTCAAGGCGGTCAACCTCCGCGCCGTGCAGGCCGCGCGTCCCGACCTCACCCTGGTGACGACCCAGAACGGTGAGACCAACGACTACATGGTCGCGATCAACCAGCGGATGGGCTTCGAGCCGGTCGAGGTGTCGGCGGAGCTGGTCAAGCACCTCTAGGCACCGCGTCAGGCGGACTCGGCCTTGCGGAGCACCGACGCGAACTGCCGGCCGAGCGCGCGCGAGCCCGCGATCGGGATCAGGGCACCGATCAGCCTGCCCTTGACGGTGCGAGGCACGCGCGTCAGGGTCACCTCGACGTCGGTCCCACCACCGGCCGGGGCGAGCCGGTACCGCCAGCCGCTGCCGGGGCCCCAGAGGTTGGAGTCCAGGGTCTCGATCGCCACCGTGCCGGCGGCAGCGTCCCAGGTGTAGCGCTCCCGCTCCCAGCCCATCGCGGTCCCCTCGGTGACCTCGGCCCAGTCCGGACCCTGGTCGTGCACCTGGAAGTGGGCCGCGTCGATGTTGGGCCACCGGTTGACCCGGTCCGGCCCGAAGTCGGTGAAGAGCGTCAACACCTCGCTGGGCGACAGCGTCGTGTGGACGGTGAAGTGCGTGCTGGGCATGATGCGTCCCTCCTGCAGGACGGCAGCGGCTGGGGCTGACGACGACATCATCCACCGCCGGCGTCGCACCGCAACTCGTGTCCGGCGACGGGCCGCCCCGGTCGACTCAGCGCACCGTCGCGGGACCCATGCCGTTGCGTAGCAGGTTGCCCCGGCCGGTGGGCCAGGGCAGGCACCCGGTGCCGGAGCCGGGCACGGTGTAGACGTCGATGCCGTGGTCGAAGGTGGTCAGCACGATCTCGAGGGTGCCGTTGCCGGTGAGGTCGGCGATCGACGGCGCGGCCGCCACGCCGATGCCGTTGCCGTCCTGTCCCTGGTGGCGCAGCCGGGTGACCGAGAGCTTCGTGCCGTGAGCCGAGAGCACGATCAGGCGTCCGGCGTCGCGGTGCAGCGAGTAGGTGCCGAAGACCAGCTCGGGGGTGCCGTCCCGGTTCAGGTCGGTGGCGACCACCTCGGAGGCGAAGGTCTTCGAACGGCGCGGTGCGTAGCGGGTGCTCCAGAGCCGGTGACCGCCCGGCCCGACGGCGTAGACCTTGCCGCCGGGGAGGGCGGCCACGATCTCGGGCCGGGTGTCGCCGACGAGGTCGACCACGGTCGGGGCCGGGATCCCGGACGGGGGGTACCAGTCGCCGGCGGGCCGGTAGACGGGGTGGTTGGACATCGGCAGGGTCTCGAAGCCGCGGTGCCGGCGCGCCGAGCGGTGCCCGTCGCCGTACGCGCCGTCGAGCGCCATGAACGCGTAGCCCTGGGTGCGGTAGGGGATGTGCCGCTCGACGTTGGGGAGCCCGATCACCTCGTTGCGTCCGTCGCCGTCGAGGTCGGCGACATCGGGTGGCGAGGCGGTCCACTGCAGCCAGGCCTGGCGGTCCGGGCTCGGCCACGCGCCGGTGTGCAGGTGGTAGTGGCGCCGCTCGACGCGGGGATCGGCCCACCGGATGAACTGTCCCCACCCCATCCGCCGGCCGAGGGCGTCGGACTCGGGGTTGGTGAACCATTTCGAGGCCAGGACCGAGGTGCCGTCGTCGTTGAAGGCGTTGATCTGGTGGTTGTCGAAGGTGGTGATGATCTCCAGGGCGGGGTCGTCGTCGATGTTGCCGATCGCGACATTCTCGCCGTACGCCCCGTAGCCGTGGTTGCCCACACCGTTGAAGTGCAGGTCGTTGCCTCGCCCACTCAGGCGGTTGTAGCGGGGCCACGCGGGCCGGTGCCCACCCGACGGCTGGAACAGGTTGCCGTGGGCGTTGAAGACGAAGACCTGCGCGCCGGTGGGGGAGGTGTTGGTCGTCGTGGCCACCACCTCGACGCGGCCGTCGCCGTTCAGGTCGGCCGCCGCCAGCCCCCGCACCTCCGGGGTCTGGCCGCCGCTGCGCACCGACGCGGGCCAGCCGGGCTTCAGGTGGAGACGGCCGTGCCGGAACTCGTACGCCGCCACCGCGCCCGCGCCGCCGACCACGATGTCGGGCACGCCGTCACCCTCGAGATCGGTGACCACGGACGGCGCGTAGACCCGGCCGTCGGTCGCCGTTCCCTTGCTCAGCAGATGGCCGCGGGCGTCGAAGACGAAGGTCGAGTAGAACGGCGCCACGATCTCCAGGCGCCCGTCGCCGTTCAGGTCGGCCAGACCCGGCGAGGAGAACCAGCCGGTCTCCCCCGTCGCGATCCGCCGGACGAACACCGGCCTCCGGACCGGGCTGGTACCGCCCTCGGAGACGCAGGAGGCGCTCACCGACCCGACCGCAGCGGCGGGGGCGGGGGTGAGCGTGTCGCCGGTTCGACGGCCGCCGGCCGCCGTCGCGCCCGGGACGCTCGTCGCCAGCACCAGGCCTCCGAGGCCGACGATGAGGACACGAGACCACCGCATGCCTCGGCACCCTACCCATCGCTCGTCGTTGAATGACTGTTCAAACAGTGGCAGGGTGCTCCTCATGTCGCTGGACTTCACCGCCATCAACCCGGCCGCCGCTCGCGCCGGGGACGCCTCCGCCTCGACCACCGGCGACCTGCCGAGCCGGGCCCAGTACGTCGTCGTCGGTGGCGGGGTGATCGGCACGTCGATCGCCTACCACCTGGCCCTCCTCGGCGCGACCGACGTGGTGCTGCTCGAGCGCAAGCAGCTCACGTCGGGCACCACCTGGCACGCGGCCGGCGAGGTGGTCTCGGGAGGGACGACCGAGGACGCGCTCTGGATGGCGCGCTACTCCGGCGAGCTCTACGCGCGGCTCGAGGAGGAGACGGGACTGTCCACCGGGTTCCGCCGGTGTGGCTACCTCCAGCTGGCCACCACCCCGCGTGCCGACGAGGGCTTCCGCCGCGAGACGGCGTACATGCGCTCGGTCGGGATGGCCAAGGAGGTGCTCTCACCGCGCGAGGTCGCCGAGATGGTGCCGCTGATGCGCACCGACGACGTGATCCACGGCTTCTGGACGCCCGACGAGGGCCGGGCCAACCCGGTCGACGTGACCATGTCGATGGCCAGGGGCGCACGGCAGCGCGGCGTCCGGATCTTCGAGGACACCGAGGTCACCGACTTCGTGCTCGCGGAGAACCGCGGGGCCGCACGGGTCACCGGCGTCCGCACCGGACGCGGCGACATCGAGTGCGAGAAGGTGGTGATCGCGGCCGGGCTGTGGGGCCGGGAGGTGGCGGCCAGGGCCGGCGTGACCGTGCCGCTCCAGGCGGCCGAGCACTACTACCTGCTGACCGAGCCGATCGCCGGGGTCACCCCCGAGTCGGTCCCGGTGATCGAGGACGGCGAGGCTTACGGCTACTACCGCGAGGAGGGGGGCGGCCTCCTGGTCGGGATGTTCGAGCCGGTCGGCAAGGCCTGGGCCCTGGACGGTACGCCGCGCGACAGCGCGTTCGCGGTGCTGCCGCCCGACTGGGACCGGATGGCGCCGTTCCTCGAGGTCGCGATGCGGCGATTCCCGGCGCTCGAGGACGCCGGCATCCGCACGCTGTTCTGCGGTCCGGAGAGCTTCACCGACGACCTCTCGCCGATGCTGGGCGAGTCGCCCGAGGTCGACGGGCTGTACCTCGCCTGCGGCCTGAACTCGGTCGGCATCCTCTCCGGGGGCGGGCTCGGCCACGTGATGGCCCAGTGGCTGATCGAGGAGCACCCACCGATCGACGTCACGTCGGTGGGTGTCGACCGGGCGCACGAGTTCCAGGCGACCCGGCGCTTCCGCGAGGAGCGGACCGTGGAGCGGCTCGGGTTTCTGCTCAACGACCTGGCCTGGCCCAACGCCCAGCCGCGACGGGGTCGCAACGTCCGCCGCTCGCCGTACCATCACCGGCACGTCGAGGACGGCGCCCACTTCGTGGCGACCAGCGGCTGGGAGTATCCCGACTACTTCGCCGGACGGGGTGTGACCCCGACCGTCGAGTGGGGCTTCGCGCGAGGTGAGGCGTTCGAGCGCACCCGAGAGGAGCATCTCCACGCCCGCGACGCGTTCGCGGTCTTCGACCTGTCCCTGATGTCGCACCATCTCGTGCAGGGGCCCGCCGCGATGTCCGTGCTCAACCGGGTCTGTGCCAACCAGGTCGACACCCCGGTCGGACGGGTCGTCTACACCCAGTGGCTCGACGACCGGGGCGGGATCGTCGCCGACGTCACGGTCACCCGGCTGGCCGAGGACGCCTACGTCGTGATCAGCGGTGACACCATCCACCGCCGGGTGCCCGCCTGGATCCGGCGACAGACCCGGGAGGGCGAGTTCCTGACCGTCACCGACGTGACCAGCGGGCACGCGCTGCTGTCCGTGCAGGGGCCGCGCTCGCGCGAGGTCCTGCAGCGGCTCAGCCCGGACGACTTCTCCGACGCCGCCTTCCCCTATCTGACCGCGCGCAAGGTCGAGCTCGGCTACACCCCGTTGTGGGCGCTGCGGGTCACCTATGTCGGCGAGCTCGGCTGGGACCTCCTCGTGCCGACCGAGTTCGGTGCCACGCTCTACGACCAGCTGCGTGAGGTCGGAGCCGACTTCGGCTTCCGGCCCACCGGCGTCGGCGCCCTGGAGACGATGCGGCTGGAGAAGGCCTTCCGCGACATGGGTCACGACATCGACTCCACGGACACACCGCTCGAGGCCGGCCTCGGGTTCGCGGTCTCCTGGGACAAGGAGGGGGGCTTCGTCGGGCGCGAGGCGCTGCTGGAGCAGCGCGACGCCGGCCCACCGAGCCGGCGCCTGGTCAACGTGCTGCTCGACTCCCCCGACCACGACCTGTTCGGCGACGAGCCGGTCTACTGGGACGACCGTCCGGTCGGTCACGTCCGCAGCGGCGGGTTCGGCCACTCCCTGGGCGCCGCGTGCGGCATCGCGGCGCTGGAGCGCGACGAGGCCTTCACCGCCGCCGACCTCGCGGCCGGCTCGTTCGAGATCGACATCGCCGGCACCCGGGTCCCGGCCCGGGTCTCCCTCAAGCCCTTCCTCGACCCGGAGCGCTCGCGCATCCTCCGCTGACGTCGGACGGCCGCGCACCCACGATGTGCCCTACGCTTCCGGCGTGGGCGGATCAGGGGTGGAGCCGGCGCGGGTGGCCGCTCTCAAGGAGCGCGAGGACGCCGCGTTCGTGGCCGCTCGTCCCCGGAGCCGGGCCCTGTGGTCCGCCGCCCAGGACGTGATGCCGAACGGCGTGCCGATGAGCTGGCTGCGCACGTCCTACGACCATCCGCCGCTGTTCGTCGAGTCGGCGACCGGCTCCCGACTGCGCGACGTCGACGGGCACGAGTACGCCGACTTCAACATCGCGGACATGTCGATGTTCACCGGCTACGGCCCGCCGGCGGTCGTCGCCGCGGTCAGCCGCCAGGTCGCCCTCGGCTCGCAGTACCTGCTGCCGACCGAGGACTCGATCTGGGTGGCCGGCGAGCTGGCGCGGCGCTACGGCCTGCCGCTGTGGCAGTTCACGCTGGCGGCGACCAGCGCCAACACCGAGGTGATCCGGATCGCGCGGGCCACGACCGGCCGCGAGAAGGTCCTGTTCTTCGACGGCAAGTACCACGGCCACTTCGACGACGTCCTGGTCGAGCTGGAGGAGGGACGGCTGGTGCCGGAGGAGGCCGGGCTGCCGCACGACGTCACCGCCCGGACGCTCGTCGTACCGTTCAACGACCTCGACGCGCTCGACCAGGCGCTGTCGGGCCACGAGGTGGCGGTGGTGATCATCGAGCCGGCGCTCACCAACAACGTCGGCCTCCTGCTGCCGGACGACGGCTTCCACGAAGGACTCCGTGAGGTGACGCGGCGTACCGGCACGCTGCTGGCGTACGACGAGACCCATACCCAGGTCGTGGGTCCGGGCGGCCTGACCCGGCGCTGGTCGCTCGCGCCGGACTTCGTCACCGTCGGCAAGTCGATCGCGGCGGGGATCCCGCTGGGCGCCTACGGCATGACCCACGAGATGGCGGCGGTCCTCCAGCGCCCCGGGGGGCGGGACGACGACCGGCCACAGGTGGCCGTCGGCGGCACGCTGTTCGGCAACCCGCTGTCCATGGCCGCGGCGCGGGCCGCCATGGGCGCCGTGCTCACCGACGACGCCTACGCCCACAGCCAGCGGCTGGGTGGCCGGCTGGCCGACGGGATCTCCGGCGCCGTGGCCGACGCGGGACTGTCGTGGACGACGCACCGGTTCTGGCCCCGGAGCGGTCTGTCGTTCAGCCCCACGATGCCGCGCACGGCCGCCGAGGCGCTGGCCACCCTCGACGTCCCGCTGCGCAGGCTGATGCGGGTCTACCTGGCCAACCGCGGCGTCTGGGACGCCATCGTTGGTGCCGGGCCGACCTGCTCGGTGGCCGCCACCGACGCGGACGTCGACGCCTACCTCGCCGCGTTCACCGAGCTCCTCGGCGAGCTGGGCTGAGCCGGCTCGGGCCGCAGCGGTCAGGCCCGGGCCAGGTGCTCCCGGGCGACCCGGAGCGTGTCCGCCGGGTCGACGAGCTCGACGATGTCGGGCGGGTGACCGAGCATCTCGATGGCCCGCGGCTGGAGGGCCTCCGGGATCTCCAGCAGGAGCGGGATCTCGAGGATCCGGCAGATCCGGAACAGGTCCTCGAAGACGACGTCGCTCTCCTCGCGGTCCTCACCCTCCGGAGCGATGATCTTGTGCACATAGGCGATCAGCAGGTCGACGCGGTTCTTGTCGTTGATCAGCCGGACGTGGCGACCGTGGTTGTCACGGCCGTTCGAGACCGGGATCGTGTCGTAGCCGTCGCAGACCAGCGCGGTCAGCAGCGTCGAGTCCGTCCCGTCGAAGTACCCGACCTTCTTGCGCGTCATGTCCGCCTCCTCCTACACGACGCCCTGGGCCAGCATGGCCGAGGCGATCTTCTCGAAGCCTGCGATGTTGGCGCCGACGACGTAGTTGCCGGGCTGGTCGTACTCCGCGGCCGCCCGGACACAGCTGCGGTGGATGTCGACCATGATCCCCAGGAGGCGGGCGTCCACCTCGTCGCGGGTCCAGGTGGAGAAGGCCGCGTTCTGCACCATCTCCAACCCGCTGACCGCCACGCCGCCGGCGTTGGCGGCCTTGCCCGGGCCGTAGAGGATCCCGGCGTCGACGAACTGCCGCACGGCGCCGGGCTCGGACGGCATGTTGGCGCCCTCGGCGACGACGACGACACCGTTGGCCAGCAGCGCCTTGGCGTCCTCCTCGTCGAGCTCGTTCTGACAGGCGCAGGGCAGTGCGACCTGCGCACCCTCGACCCCCCAGGGGCGCTGACCGGCGTGGAAGTCGCAGCCGAAGTGCTCGGCGTACTCCGAGATCCGGCCGCGTCGTACCTCCTTGAGGTCGACGATCCACGCCAGCTTCTCCTCGTCGATCCCGCTCGGGTCGTGGACGAAGCCCGAGGAGTCGGACATGGTCAGGACCTTGCCGCCCAGCCGGATCACGTTCTCGGCGGCGTACTGCGCGACGTTCCCGGAGCCCGAGATCAGACAGATCTTGCGGTACATGCTGTCGTCGCGGGTCTTGAGCATCTGGTCAGCGAAGTAGACCAGGCCGTAACCGGTGGCCTCGGGCCGGATCAGGCTGCCGCCCCAGGAGACACCCTTGCCGGTGAGCACCCCCGTGAACTCGTTGCTGAGCCGCTTGTACTGCCCGAAGAGGAAGCCGATCTCCCGACCGCCGACCCCGATGTCCCCGGCGGGGACGTCGGTGTGGGCACCGATGTGGCGGAACAGCTCACTCATGAACGACTGGCAGAAGCGCATCACCTCCCCGTCGCTGCGGCCCTTGGGCTCGAAGTCCGAGCCGCCCTTGCCGCCCCCGAGCGGAAGCGTCGTCAGCGCGTTCTTGAACGCCTGCTCGAAGGCCAGGAACTTCAGCACACTGAGGTCGACGTTGCCGCGGAACCGGAGTCCGCCCTTGTAGGGCCCGATCGCGCTGTTCATCTCGACCCGGTAGCCACGGTTCACCTGGATCTCCCCGTGGTCGTCGACCCACGGCACCCGGAACGAGATCACCCGCTCGGGCTCCACCATCCGGTGCAGGATCCGGGCCTCGGCGTACGCCGGCTTGCGCTCGAGCACCGGCCAGACCGACGGCACCACCTCCGACACCGCCTGGTGGAACTCCGCCTCACCGGGAGTCCGGTCCGTGACCCACTCCAGGAACTCGACCGCCGACTGACGCACGATGGCACCTCCGCCGCACCTGGGTGTCGGCGATCGCCGAGGTCCGACACCGCGGACCACGTCCCACTCGGGACCGCGCCCGCACTGTCCACGCTAGTCCTGTCGGACGTCGCCGGCGGCTCGTCGACCTGTGATCTCGCAGACAGCTGCTCAGAGCAGCTCGTGGCGGTACGGCGGGTCGGCGCCGGGACGCGAGACGGTCACGGCGGCCGCCCGGGCGGCGTGGCGCAGGACCTTGTCGACCTCCGAGGAGCCCAGGCCCGGGAGCCGGCCGCCGACGGCGCCGAGGTCGGACAGGGCGTCGATGACGGCAGCCCCGAAGGTGTCGCCCGCGCCGATCGTGTCGACCACGGGCACCTCGTGGGAGGCGACGTCGACCCGGCCGTCGGGGCCGTACCACGTGGCACCGCCCTGACCCCGGGTCACGACCACCGCGGAGGCACCGAGACCGCGCAGCCGCTCCACCGCGACCTCGACGGTGTCGGCGGGGTACAGCGCGTGGAGGTCCTCGTCGGAGGCCTTGACCAGGTCGGCCAGCGTGACGACCTCCTCAACCGCCTGCACCACCTCGGGGCCGACCCCGGTGACGGCCGGCCGGGTGTTCACGTCGTAGCTGACCAACGCCTGCGGGCGCAGCCGCTCGAGCAGGCGGCGTACGTCGGCAGCGCCGGGCGCCATCACCGCCCCCAGTGAGCAGGTGTGCACCACGAGCGGCCCGACCTCGGGGATCTCGGGCAGCTGCCACTCGATGTCGAAGGTGTACGACGCGCTGCCGTCGGCCGCGATCGTGGCCAACGCCGTCGACGTCCGCGCGAGCCGGTGCGGGTCACCCACCAGGCCGACCGCCGACTGGTTGAGATGACGCGCCAGCATCGCTCCCCGCTCGTCGTCGGCGAACGACGTCGCCAGCTCGACGGGCCGACCGAGCCGGGCCAGCGCGACCGCGACGTTGGCTGCGCTGCCGCCGGGGTACTCGAGGGTGGATCCGTCGGGACGCTGGACGATGTCGACGAGCGACTCGCCCACCACGAGGAAGTCCGTCATGGCCCATGTCTATCGCATGCCGTCGACGGTGACGTCGAGGGCGCACACTGGACCCATGACGACGACCACACAGATCGAGCCCGGCGTCACCGAACGCTGGCGGGGCGCCGTCCCGGTCGGGACCGCCCTCGTCGTCGCCGAGCTGCTGCTCGCACTCCTCTGGTTCCCCTGGGTCGTCGACCACCTGGTCTTCGGCTCGGGCCTGTCCTACGAGGTCCTGCGCCTGCTGATCGTGGGGCCCGAGTACCTCCTCCTCGCCGTCGCCGTCTATGTGGTCGCCCGGCGTCCCGCTCTCCGGCTGCCCGCGGCCGGGCTGGCCCTGCTCGCGGGTCTCGTGGTCTGGGGGTGGTCGATCCTGGCCTCGCACATCGCGCACACCCAGGCGGAGGTCGCGACCCACCGGCACCTGCTCGACACCCTGAGCTGGATCGCCGTGGTCGCGGTGCCGACCCTGGCTGCGCTGGCCTGGGGGGTCGCCCGGCGCCGGGGCGGCCTGTGGCTGCTCGCGGTGCCGGTGGCCCCTGCCCTGCACTGGTGGTTCGAGCGGAGTGACTGGAAGTTCCGGATCCAGATCCACTTCGACTTCCGGGGCAGCGAGGTCGTGGGCATGACGTTCGTGATCATCCCCGTGCTGCTGGCGATCCTGGCGGGCTGGGCGCTGGAGCAGGTGGACCCGTCGGCCTCCCCCACCCCGTGAGCTCCGACGGACGACGAAGGCCCGCCACCTCGCTGAGGTGACGGGCCTTTCGTGGAGGTACGGCGCTACTCGCCGGCGCGGGTGAAGCCCGCGGCCTCGGCGGACTCGACGGTGTCGAACCACACCTCCGCCACGGTCTGCTCGAACCACTGACCATCGGGCTCGTGGAACTTCATGGAGTCCTCGTTGCCCTTGATCGGGAAGCCCTCGGGCGCCGTCGACTCGTCCTCGAGCGGCACGTGCGAGCCGGCGTACTTGCCCGCGAACCCGCCCTCGGTCTCCTCGAAGACCTCGGCGTCGACGCCCTCCACCTCGGTGGCGGGCTCGAGGTCGAGAGCCTCGGCCGATGCCTCGACCGGGTCCTCGACGGTCTCGGACTCCTCGACCGGAGCCTCGTCGGCCGGCTTCTCGGCCTTGGCCGAGGTGGCGGCCTTGGGGGCAGCGGTCTTCCTGGCCGGCTTCGCCGACTTCGGCTCGTAGGCCTCGGTCACCAGCTCGATCACGGCCATGGGGGCGTTGTCGCCCTTGCGGGGCCCGATCTTGGTGATCCGGGTGTACCCACCCGGGCGCTCGGTGAAGGTCGGGGCGATCTCGGTGAACAGCACGTGCACGACCGACTTGTCCCGGACCGTCTTGAGCACCTCACGACGGTTGTGCAGGTCGCCCCGCTTGGCCTTGGTGATCAGCTTCTCGGCGTACGGGCGCAGCACGCGCGCCTTGGCCTCGGTGGTGGTGATCCGCCCGTGCTCGAACAGCTGGGTGGCCAGGTTGGACAGGATCAGCCGCTGGTGGGCCGGGCTGCCGCCGAGGCGGGGACCCTTCTTGGGCTTGGGCATTGCTCTCTCGATTCTCCCCGGCCGTGTCAGGTACCGGAGTAGATGGTGCTCTGGGTGATGTCAGACGGGCTGGCTGACGTCAAGCCGCCTTGCGAGCAAGCTCGCTGCGGCGTTCGCCTCCCGACTCAGTGAACGGCTCCGCCGTTCTCTGAGTCAGTAGGACTCATCCTCGATGAACGCGTCGTCCTCGTCGTCGCCGTACGCAGCCAGGGCCGCGTGCGGGTCGAAGCCGGGCGCGCTGTCCTTGAGGGACAGGCCCATCTCGACCAGCTTGGCCTTGACCTCGTCGATCGACTTGGCGCCGAAGTTGCGGATGTCGAGGAGGTCCTGCTCCGAGCGCGAGATCAGCTCACCCACGGTGTGGATGCCCTCGCGCTTGAGGCAGTTGTAGGACCGGACCGTCAGCTGGAGGTCCTCGACCGGGAGGGCGAGGTCCGCGGCCAGCTGCTCGTCGACGGGCGACGGGCCGATGTCGATGCCCTCCGCCTCGACGTTGAGCTCACGGGCCAGACCGAACAGCTCGACCAGCGTCTTGCCGGCCGAGGCGATCGCATCGCGCGGCTTCATCGACGGCTTGGTCTCGACGTCGATCACGAGCTTGTCGAAGTCGGTGCGCTGCTCGACACGGGTGGCCTCGACCTTGTAGGTCACCTTCAGCACGGGGCTGTAGATCGAGTCGACCGGCATCCGGCCGATCTCGTTGTCGGCACCCTTGTTCTGGACGGCGGAGACGTAGCCGCGGCCACGCTCGACGACCAGCTCCATCTCCAGCTTGCCCTTGTCGGACAGGGTGGCGATCTTCAGCTCGGGGTTGTGCACCTCGACGCCTGCCGGCGGCTGGATGTCACCGGCGGTGACCTCGCCCGCGCCGGACTTGCGCAGGTACATCGTCACCGGCTCGTCGTGCTCGGAGGAGACGACGAGGCCCTTGAGGTTGAGGATCACCTCGGTGACGTCCTCCTTGACACCCTCGATGGTCGAGAACTCGTGGAGGACGGTGTCCACCTTGATGCTCGTGACCGATGCGCCCGGGATGGACGACAGGAGGGTACGACGCAGGGAGTTGCCGAGCGTGTAGCCGAAACCCGGCTCCAGGGGCTCGATGACGAAACGTGAACGGAAGTCGCCGACGGACTCTTCCGACAGGGTCGGACGCTGTGCGATGAGCACTTGTTCTTTCCTTTCCGAGCCCCCCCGCTATTTGACGGGCTCGAACTCCATGTGGTGGTCGTGCGAACGGTGCCGGCGGAGCCGGCGTGGTGGTGCCTACTTCTTGGAGTAGTACTCGACGATCAGCTGCTCCTGGACGGGGAGGTCGATCTGGGCCCGGACCGGCAGCTGGTGGACCAGGATGCGCATCCGGGTCGGGATCGCCTCGAGCCACGCCGGGACGATCCGCTCGCCGTGGGTCTCGCGCGCCACGATGAACGGCGTCATCTCCAGCGACTTCTCGCGCACGTCGATGATGTCGTACTGGCTGACCTGGAACGACGGGATGTCGACCTTGCGACCGTTGACCCGGAAGTGCCCGTGGTTGACCAGCTGACGCGCGTGACGGCGCGTGCGGGCGAACCCGGCACGGTAGATCACGTTGTCGAGACGGCACTCGAGCAGCTGCAGCAGGTTGTCACCGGTCTTGCCCTGCCGACGCGAGGCCTCGGTGTAGTAGTTGTGGAACTGCTTCTCCAGCACGCCGTAGGTGAAGCGGGCCTTCTGCTTCTCGCGCAGCTGGAGGAGGTACTCGCTCTCCTTGATCCGCCCGCGGCCGTGCTGGCCGGGCGGGTAGGGGCGACGCTCGTACGCCGAGTCGCCGCCGACGAGGTCGACACCGAGACGGCGCGACTTCTTGGTCATGGGGCCGGTGTAACGGGCCATGTCAGTCTCTCTTTCTCAGGTCTCGGGGTCAGACGCGCCGGCGCTTGGGCGGGCGGCAACCGTTGTGGGGAGTGGGCGTGACGTCCTGGATGGTGCCGACCTCGAGGCCGATCGCACCGAGCGAGCGGATCGCGGTCTCGCGGCCCGAGCCCGGGCCCTTCACGAAGACGTCGATCTTCTTCATGCCGTGGTCCATCGCCCGGCGACCCGCGGCCTCGGCGGCCATCTGGGCGGCGAACGGGGTGGACTTGCGCGAGCCCTTGAAGCCGACGGTGCCGGCCGAGGCCCACGAGATCACCGCGCCCGTGGGGTCGGTGATGGTGACGATGGTGTTGTTGAACGTGCTCTTGATGTGGGCTTCGCCCTGAGCGATGTTCTTCTTCTCCTTGCGACGCACCTTCTTGGCGCCGGCCTGACGGCTCTTGGGAGGCATGCAGTACTCCTAAACGGAAGCGGGACGAGAGATCGGGTGTGCTCGGTGGTCGAGCGAAGCGGCTCGGTGGTCGAGCGAAGCGGCTCGGTGGTCGAGCGAAGCGGCTCGGTGGTCGAGCGGAGTCGAGACCGTCACTTGGCCTTCTTCTTGCCGGCCACGGTGCGCTTGGGACCCTTGCGGGTGCGGGCGTTGGTCTTGGTGCGCTGGCCACGGACAGGGAGACCCTGGCGGTGGCGGCGACCCTGGTAGCTGCCGATCTCGATCTTGCGACGGATGTCCGCCTGGACCTCACGGCGGAGGTCACCCTCGATCTTGATCTCGTCGTTGCCCTCGATGGCGTCGCGGAGCTTGACCAGCTCCTCGTCGCCGAGCTGGTGGACGCGGAGGTCGGGGTTGACCCCGGTCACGCTCAAGAGCTGCTGGGCGCGGGTACGGCCGATGCCGTAGATGTAGGTGAGTGCGATCTCGATCCGCTTGTCACGCGGGAGATCCACACCAACGAGGCGTGCCATCAGATGGCCCTTTCTTGGAGGGGAGCTGGTCCCCTCGGGATTGCACAGTGGTTTCGGTCGTGTCGCGTCCTGGCGCCTTCCCGACGGGAGTCGGGACCAGGCTCCGGCCACTGCTCCGGAGGTGATTCGCTGGTGCTCGACGGTCGAGCCTGTCGAGACCAGCTAGCGATCACGTTTGTGGTGGTGATTCAGTTGTCTCGGGTGAGTCATTCCTGACATCGACTCACGGTGTTCGATGTGTCAGGCCTTGCGGGGCTCACCCTCCGGCACACCTCGCTGCGCTCGGCGTACCTCCGGGCTCACTCCTCAGCCCTGACGTTGCTTGTGACGCGGGTTCTCGCAGATCACCATGACGCGGCCGTGGCGACGGATCACCTTGCACTTGTCACAGATGCGCTTCACGCTCGGGTTGACCTTCATGTCAGCCCTTTCTTGCTCGGGTCGGCTGGGACTTACTTGTAGCGGTAGACGATCCGACCCCGGGTGAGGTCGTAGGGAGACAGCTCCACCACCACGCGGTCCTCGGGAGGATCCGGATGTAGTGCTGGCGCATCTTGCCGCTGATGTGGGCCAGGACCTTGTGACCGTTGCTCAGCTCGACCCGGAACATGGCGTTCGGGAGAGCTTCGACGACGGTGCCCTCGATCTCGATCACACCTTCTTTTTTCGGCATATCTCCACTTCGGTTGGATCTCTGGTTGGTCAGGTCGTCGTACCGTCGGCCCGGGAACCTCCGCCTCACAGGTGAGCCGGTGGACCTCTTGGCGCCGCTCGCAGCAGCCTCTTCCCGGGCGCACACACGCCCAGCGAACGCTGGTCGTGAGGTGGTCCGGGCAGCCGCGAGGCACCGCGAAACAGACCCAAGTTGGGCCGACACGCAAGTTTAGGACGCACATGGTCACAACCCCTAATCGGAGTGAACCGTGCGAAAGGGCGTCGCGACCGGCTCAGCCGGGCGGGTAGGTGTCGTGCTCCGCGTAGTAGATCACGGCCCGGACAGCCTCCGTCGTGGAGGGCGTCCGACCCCCGTGCCAGGCACCCCAGGTCTGCACGACCTCCTGGGCCATCGAGACCTCCAGGAGGTAGGTCATCCCGGCCTCGACGGCTTCCTTCGACTCGTGGTCCTCGACCGCGCAGGCCGCGTCGGAGCCTGCGCTCCACGGTCGGGCCGCGAACAACGTGCCGTCGTCGTCCAGCTCGTCGAGCCTGCGAATCAGCTCGGACAGGGACGGCATGGGCTCCTCGTTTCGTCGTGGTACCGGAAGGTACGCAGGCAGTATGTCCCGTCGAGGGGGATTCGTGCCTCCGCTAACGTGGCCGGTGACCCGAAGGAGCACGAGTGCCCGACCACGATGCGGCCCGTCTGGCCGTCCTGATCGACGCCGACAACACCTCCGCCAGTCAGGCCGCGGCCATCCTCGAGGAGCTCGCACGTTACGGCATCCCGACGGTGAAGCGCGCCTACGGTGACTGGACCACCCAGAACCTCGTCCGCTGGAAGGACGAGCTCCACCGGCACGCCATCCAGCCGGTGCAGCAGTTCGCCTACACGACCGGGAAGAACTCCACCGACTCCGCGCTGATCATCGACGCGATGGACCTGCTGTACTCCGGCAACCTCGACGCCTTCGCGATCGTGTCGAGCGACTCGGACTTCACCCGGCTCGCCACCCGGATCCGCGAGTCCGGCAAGACGGTCTACGGCATGGGGCGACGCCGTACCCCGGCCTCCCTGGTCGCCGCGTGTGACCGGTTCATCTACCTGGAGGTGCTCGGCCAGGCCGACGACTCACCGGCAGGCGACCCCGACGCGACCGACGAGCCGCCGCTGCCCGACCTGCGCCGGATCCTCACGTCGGCCGTCGAGTCCACGTCCCAGGACGACGGGTGGTCGGGGCTGTCCGCGATGGGCAACTACCTCAACAACACCCACGCGTCGTTCGACCCTCGCAACTACGGTTTCTCCAAGCTGAGCACGCTGGCCCGGGCGCAGGACTACCTCGAGGTCAAGCAGGCCGACGGGCAGGCGCCCCGGGTACGGGTCAAGCCGGAGCCGGTCAAGGCCGCCGCCAGGACGGCGACGAAGGCCGCCGCGAAGACCGCCACGACGACGTCGACCAGCCGGCGTGCCCGCACGACGACCCGGAAGACCCCCACCAAGACGACCTGAGGGCGCGGCGTCGCCCCCAGGGGGCCGAGTCAGACGCGGCGGAAGGTGCGCACGGCGAGCGCCGCCCGGATCCGGCGGCCACGGTCGGCCGAAGCGCTCATCGCCCGACGTTCGGCGTCGACGGCGCGCCAGAAGGCCTCGGCCGCCTCGGCGGCCGGTGAGGCGGGACCGAAGACGTGGCGGTCTGCGGTGCGGGCCAGGCCCGGCGCGGCTGCGCGGCTGGCCGGATCGGCGAACCAGCCCGCCTGCTCGCGCCGGGTCACCATCCCCACCGGGATCGGCTGGCCGAGGTCGCGGGCGTGGTCGACCAGCTCGTGCCAACCTCCGACGAAGCGGGACGAGATGCGCGGCGCCGTACGGCGTCGGCGGCGGCGCAGCAGCTTGGCACCCAGGATGCCGCCCACGACCGCGGCGACCAGCAGCACCGGAACTCCGACGTAGGTCACCACCCGGCCGACCCAGGCCGCGGCACGTGAGGTGGTGGGCGGCGGCGTGGTCGTCGTGTGCCTGCTCTTCTGGGCCCGCATGTCGGTGTCGGACTGGTCGCCGGCCGAGGAGGGCGGCGGGATCGGCTGCGGCGGGGGTACGACGGCTCCGGTCATCTGCTGCTGCGACTGCGGAGGCAGGGTGGCGGGCTTGTCGTGGTCCATGAACGCCGAGGTCGGCAGGGTGCGCCACGAGCCGTCCCCGACGCGGACCTCGACCCACGCGTGCACGTCGGCACCGGTGACCACGCCACCGGCCGGCACCACGGCACCGAACACGACGCGGGCCGGCACCCCGACCTGGTTGGCCAGGAGGGACATCCAGGCGGCGTACTGCTCGTCGTCGCCGACGATGCCCCGCGAGTTGACGCCGCCCTGGTCGTCGGCGAGCCGGAACTCGTTGTGTCCCGCGTGGTAGACCCGCTCGGCGCGGGTGACACCGTCGGAGAACTTCCCGTCGTTCTTCAGGTGTCTCGCGATGGCGAACAGCTGCTGCATCGGTGCGCTGGCGCCTTGGGCCCACTTGGCCGCGAGCGTGTCCAGGAACGCGCCGTCCACCGCGGTCTCGACCAGGGGCGCGCCGGGGACGTCACGGGCGCTGAGCCTCTGGTCGGGCAGCACGGCGGAGTAGCTCCAGGAGTTCCCGGGCACCAGCCCCGACGGCACCACCCCGGTCGAGGTCGCCAGGTTGTAGCGGAACGTCTCGGCCATCGCGCCGGTGTCGCCCGACTCGAAGCGCAGGTGCTGAAGCGCCCCGGCGACCGGCAGCCACACCCCGGAGTAGCCGGGACCGAGGGTGACGGTGCCCTGCACCGGGGTGCCGGCGACCGGGTCGTCGATCGACGAGGACACCCGCTGGAACGTGTCGTCGACCGGCCCGGGCTCGGAGCCGTTCGAGGCGCCGTAGACGACGCCGTCGTAGTGGTCCAGCGTGGCGATCCGGACCCGGGTCCCGGCCGGCACCCCCGTGATCGTGAACAGGGTCTGGTCGTGGAGGTTCTGCGGGTCGTGGGACCGGGCCGGCTCCGGGACGTAGCGCCGGTACGACGCCAGCGGGGAGGGGTACTGCCCGATGTCGAACGGCGGGCTGACGTAGGTGCGCAGCACGGTGCGTCCCGAGTCGCCACCGGCGGCCCAGGTGCCGACCGGGAGCGCGAGCAGCGCGGCCGCGGCGAGCAGCGCGCCACCCGTCGTCGTACGACGCAGCCGTGAGGCGGTGTCGCGGACGGCGCCGCCCGAGCGGTCGTGGCGCACAACCAGCCAGACCAGGGCCAGCACCGCGAAGCCGACTCCCTGGAGCCACAGTGACTGGGGACGGTGCACGCCGAGCAGGATCACCAGCGCGAGCAGCACCAGGGGCGAGAGCAACGGCAGCGCGGCGCCCACCCGGGCCGGCCCCGGCTCGACCCCCGCCAGCAACATTCCGGCCAGCCCCCCGGCGAGGCCCAGGATGAACGGCAGCGCGAGCAGTGGGCCGCTCGCGTCCAGCGGCGGCAGGGTGGTCAGCAGGTCCTTCCAGCCGAACACCGCCTCGTGGGTCAGCAGGCGGGCGCTGGTGGGACCGGGCAACGACGCCGACGTGCCCTCGCCGCGCAGGCACGCCGGGCCGCCGGCCAGGTAGTACAGCGCCAGGGTCAGGAGCACCGCGGTGATCGACGGCCACGCCAGGGCGCGCACCAGCAGGAGGGCGCCCGCGGAGAGCACCGCACCGGCCAGGCCGACCACGAGGAAGCCCCATCCCTGATAGGTCGGGGCCAGCCCGGCCAGCGTGACCAGGAGGAGGGCGAGGAGCAGGCCGAGGTCGACCCGGGTCCGACGGTCGTGAGTGACCGCGTGGCTGGCCGGGCTCATCGCACGCTCCACTGGAGCAGGGCGGGAGCGTCGTCCTTCGTGGCCAGGCGCAGCACCGGCAGCCCGGCCGCCTCGGTGACCGTCGGCGCCGCGTCGGGGTCGACCACCAGCGCGAACCGGCGTACCTCCGGCGGGAAGGCGGCGGCCGCGCGCTGGAGGTCCGCGAACGGCGCCAGGGCCCCGCTCAGCAGGAACAGGACGCTGGTGTCCGGCGCCGCGGTGGCCGCCCGCTGCGCGGCCCGGACCAGGCCGACGTCACCGGTCTCCGCCCGGCACAGGGCGTCGAGCGCGAGGTGGCCGCTGACGCCGGTGGCGGCCCGCCGGCCACAGACGAACGAGACGTCGAGCTCGTCGAGGATCGAACGCCGGATGATCGACGCCGCCACCGACATCGCGGTCTCGAAGTCCTCGGTCGTCGTCCACCCGCCCGGGTCGTCGTCGACGACGACGGTGGCGTGGCTGCGTCGGGTGTCGAGGTATTGACGCACGAGCAGCGCGGTGTCGCCCGACGCGGCCATCGCCTTGGCCGACGAGCGCCAGTGCACATGGCGCAGGTCGTCGCCGGGTGAGTACTCGCGCAGCGCGTGGAAGGCGAGGTCGCTCTGCGAGAGGGCGTCGGTGGAGACGCCCTCGAGGTCGCGGAGCAGACCGGCGCCGAGCGCCTCGAGGCCCACCATCGGCGGGCGCACCATGATCTCGGTGACCCCGGTCCAGCGGATGTCGACCGAGGAGAGCCCGAGCGGGTCGCCGCGGCGGGTCAGCACCGGCCCGACCGGGATCACCCCGCGCCGCTCGGTGCGGATCGTGAGGTTCTCCTCCGTCGAGTCGCCTCGCCGCCCGGCCGCCCCGAGCGCTGGTACGGCGTACCGGTGCAGCAGCGGGCCGACCGCGACCTCCAGCAGGGTCGGGAGCATCCGCCGCGGAGCGAGGTTGGTGACCGTGACGCTCGCTGCGACCGACTCCCCCGCGGTGACCCGCTCGGGCTGGAGGCGCAGGTCGACGCGGACCGAGGTCCGGCCGACCAGGAACGGCAGCGCGAGCAACATCAGCAGGAGGCAGGCCGCCGACAGCACCGCCACCTCGCGCCAGTGCGCGACACCCGCCACCACCGCCAGCAGCAGGCCGAGGGCGACGACGACCCGGCCCAGAGGATTGACCACCCCCCAGGCCCCACGCGCGCGGTCGGTCGGGCTCATCGGGAGCTCACGCCACCCGGTCGGTCGGTGGCGACACGGAGTCCAGCAGGCGGCCGATCACGTCGTGCACGCCGACCCCGCTGAACTGCGCCTCGGCATCGAGCAGCAGCCGGTGGCACAGCACCGGCTCGGCCAGTGCCTTCACGTCGTCGGGCAGCACGTGGTTGCGACCGTCGGCCGCCGCCCAGGTCTTGGCGACCCGGATCATCGCCAGGCAGCCGCGCGCGGACAGCCCCAACCGTACGTGCGGCTGCCGACGCGACTCCTCGGCAAGCTCGGCGACGTAGCTGATCACCGCCGGGTCGACGTACACGTCGTCGGCCAGGCCGCTCATCTGGGCGATCGCCTGGGCGGTGATCACCGGGGAGACCAGCGCCGCCCGGTCGCGCACCTTCGCGTTGACCAGGAGCTCGACGGTCGCCGCGCGGTCGGGGTACCCCATCGCGGTCTTCATCAGGAAGCGGTCCAGCTGGGCCTCCGGCAACCGGTAGGTGCCCGCCTGCTCGATCGGGTTCTGGGTGGCGATCACGAGGAACGGCCTGCCCACGGGGTGCGGCACCCCGTCGACGGTGACGCGGTTCTCCTCCATCACCTCCAGCAGGGCGGACTGGGTCTTGGGCGAGGCCCGGTTGATCTCGTCGGCGAGCACGATCGTGTGGAAGATCGGGCCGGGATGGAACTCGAAGCTGCCCTTGTGCTGGTCGTAGACGGTGACGCCGACCACGTCGCTGGGCAGCAGGTCGGGGGTGAACTGGATCCGGGCGTTGCTGCCCTGCACCGTGTTGGCCAGGGCCCGCGCCAGCATGGTCTTGCCGGTGCCGGGGAAGTCCTCCAGCAGCAGGTGCCCCTCGGAGAGCAGGCAGGTCAGGGCCAGGCGTACGACGTGCCGCTTGCCGAGCACGGCCTGCTCCATGTTGGCGGTGAGCTCGTCGAAGGTCGTGGCGAACCACGCGGCCTGCTGTTCGGAGATCGTCACGGTTGTTCCTCGTCGGTTAGTTGGGCCACTGGAAGGTGCTGGTCGCGCGCTGGCCCTGGTTGCCGGTGGTGTCGCTGCAGGTGACGGTCACGGTGTTGCCCGGCGACCCGTAGTAGGCGTCCGGGAACTCCGAGGTGCCGTTGCTGACGGTCCAGATGTGCCCCAGCCAGCCCCAGAGGGCTCCGTCGGCGGCCGAGAGCGAGCAGGTCGCCTGGGCCGGTGCGCCGTTCTCGTCGACGAACGAGTCGAGCGAGAACTGGACGTGCCCGCAGCTGGGGTCGGTGCAGCGCGGGTCGGAGCCGCGTTGCTGGCAGGACGGCTCACCCGAGCCGTTGCCGTCGTTGCAGAGGCTGCCGCGGCTCACCGACACGTGGGCCTGGGGCGGTGACGCCGCTTGCCCTCGGACCTGGGCGTTGGCGGTGCCGCGGCCCCCTTGCGGGTCGCTCATGGCCAGCCGGGCCTGCTCGGAGCGGTCGTAGCCGACGGTGGCCGGGTCCGAGGTCACCGTGAACGGCCCTGCCGGCAGGTGCCACACCTGCTGGCTGCCGTCGCCGTGGGTGAGCACGAGGTCGGCCGGGCGACCGTTGGTGTCCCCGGTGATCTGGTAGGTCACGTTCGGGCCGCTGGCCACCGGGGTGAAGTTCGTGATCGCGCTGTCGCGCAGCGGTCCGTACGGCTGCACGCTCTGGGACCCGCCGGTCGTCGAGCAGCGGTTGAACTCGTTGCAGACCCGCAGCGAGATCGCGAACGAGTGGTCGTCGTCGGCCACGGTGATCTTGTGCGCGTGCGAGCCGGTCTCGTCGAACGACTGGTTCACGTTGCCGTCGACCAGCACGTCGACCCGCGACTGCGCCCCGCGCGAGCCGGGCACCGTGTAGCTGACCTGGACCTCCTGGTCGTTGCCGGTGGCCTGGGCGCTCCAGTCGTTGCCCCAGGTCCCCGGCGAGCCGACCGCCTGGTACGTCGTACCGACACTGTGGGGGGAGGTCACGCCGTGGCCGTTCTTGTTGGTCGCGGTCACGGTGTAGGTGTAGGTCGTGCCGTCGTAGGCCATCCCCTGGTCGGTGCAGCTGAGCGCGGTGACGCCCTGGCAGACCGGGGTGCCGTCGCGGAACACGTCGTAGTGCACCTCGGGCGGCCCGTTCGCGGCGACCGCCGGCCACGACACGGCCACCTGGGCGGTGTTGCCGTCCTGCGGGACGTCGCGCACCGTCGGTTTGCCCGGGGCGTCCGGGGGCCCCATCGGCTGGAACCACGGGGAGACGTAGTGGGCACCGGCACCGAACCCGTTGTAGGGGACGATCGTGAACCGGTAGCGGGTGTCGTTGTCGAGCCCGGTCACGGTCGCGTGCTCGCCGGTCACCCGGATCGAGCGGCCGGCGCCGGTCCAGGTGACCCGGTAGGTCGTGACCTGGGTGCCCTGCACCGGCGGCCGGCGCCACGCCAGCGAGATGAAGTGGTCGCCCTGCTGGGTCATCCGGACCGCGCTCACCTGGCCGGCCGCGGCATCGGGGGTCGCCTGGCGCGACCACGGGCTCCACGCGCCCCAGCCCACGGCGTTGTGGGCGCGCACCGAGAAGCGGTACGTCGTGCCGTTGTGCAGGCCGGTCACCGTGCAGGCCGTCGAGCCGCAGGAGGTGGTCCTCCCGTGGTCGTCACGGACCTGGTAGCCGGTGACCGGCGCGCCGTTGGCCACCGCCGGCGACCACGACATCGGCACCTTGGCGTCATGGGTGACGCCGTCCGGGAGCGGCTGCCCGGGCTGCCCGGGCACGTCGAGGATGTCGAGCGAGAGCAGGCCCTGCACGCGGCGCTCCGGGCCGGCACCGGGGCCGGCGTCGGACATCACGATCCGGAAGGTGGCGTGCCCGTGCACGTGGCGGAGCGCGCGGAGCGACACCGTCGTGCCCTGGGTGGTGATCCGGACCGGAACACCGGAGGTCTCGGCGGCGGAGATCACGGTGGGCCGGGGGTTGCGCACGCCCGGGACGAGGTACGAGGCGAGGTCGAGGGTGCGGGTCTCGCCGAAGCGCAGGTCGGAGACCTTGATCGGGATCAGTCGGGGTGGTGCCGTCCGGGTCACCCGGATCCGGATCTGGCCCCGGTCGCTCCCGGAGGCCGACACGTCGAGCACCGCGGTGGTGCCCGGGGTGGCACTGCCGGCCGCACGGATCTCGACCCGCGACCCGGTCACGCTGCCGAGGTCGAGCCCCTGCGCGTTGCCGTCCCACCCGGCGGCGTAGGTCAGGCTCGACTGCTGGGCGGGGTCGATCGTCCAGACGTGGCACATGGCCAGGATGTCCACGGTGATCGCCTGCCCCTGGGGCACGGTCAGGCTGTTGCTCGGGCAGCGCAGGATCGGCTTGTCCTGACCCACCTGCACGGGCACCGACAGCACGACCGTCCGGGCCCGGCCGTTGCTCGCGGCGTTCGGACCGGCGGCCCGGGTCACCTCGAAGACCATCGCCCCCGGCCCGGCGTAGCGGTGGCCGGCATCGATCCGGAAGGTGTCCCGGCCGGTGGTCACCACGTCGAGACCGGGCTGCGGGGAGGTCCAGACCCGGGTGGCCGAGGTGAACCGGACCGGGCCGCCGGAGGGGTTGACCACGAGGTCCGACAGCCGGCCGCTGACCGAGCCGTCCGGCTTGACCCGGAGCAGGGCGCCGGGCTTCACGTAGGGCAGCCCACCCGTCGCCGCCGGGACGTAGAGGTTGCCGGTGGTCGCCGCACCCTCGCCGTCGGTGACCACGAACGGCACCACCGTGGGGTCGTGGCCGCGGGAGACCCGGATCCTCGATCCCCCCACCACCCGGGCGGTGACGCCGCGCGGGGCCAGGACCTTGCTGATCCGGAGGTCGCCCGGCGGCCCGTCCGGGTCGTACGCCGTGGCCAGGACGTCGGTGGTCACCGTGTCGCCGTTGCCGGTCGCGCCGAAGGCGTCGAAGACCACCGGCGGGTTGTCGTAGCCGGCCACCACGGTCAGGGTGACCGTCGACTGCGAGACCTCGAGGCCGTTGCTGATCCGGTAGACGACCACCTCGTTGCGGCCGTCCGCGGTGCGCGGCGCCTGGATCCGGACCGGGCCCGTCGGCGACTCGAGGCTCACGCCCGGGGGCGGGCCCACCAGGCTGACGGTGACCCGGTCTCCCGAGGACACCAGGTCGTTGGCCAGCACGTCCACCGACGCCGTCCGACCGGGAGCCACGGTCATCGCATCGGCCACCGCCAGGGGCGCCTGCGGGGTGCCCGGGGGCGCGATCACCACGCGGGCGGTGCCGGTCGAGGTGGCACCGAGCGCATCGGTCAGCCGGTAGCTGAACTCGTCGGTCCCGACGCTGCCGGGGTAGGCCTGGTAGTCGATCGAGTTCGCACCGATCTTGAGGATCCGGCCGAGGGCGGGCGCGCTGTCGAGGCCGAGGATGGTGACGGCGTCGCCGTCGGGGTCCACCCCCGAGCCCGGCAGCCGGAGCTTGACCACGTCGCCGGAGACGACCCGGCCCTCGAGCGGCGGTGGGCTGGGCGGGTCGTTGCCCTTCTGCCGCGGGATCACCGTCACGTCGAGGGTGCCGGGCGCCGTCGCACCGGAGGCGTTCACGGCGACGTAGCGCACCTGGACGTCCTGCGGCTCCGAGACCGATGCCGGCGCGACGTAGCGCACCTGCCGGCCCACGGTGTACGCCGACCCCGACGGCCCCTGCCCGCCGTCCTGGCCGACCTCGAGCCGGCCGGGTCGCTGCCCGGCGACGGTCCGCAGCAGCTCGAGCTGGTCACCGGCCGGGCTGAAGTCGTTGTCCAGCACCGGC
Source organism: Nocardioides cynanchi (assembly GCF_008761635.1). Taxonomy (NCBI): domain Bacteria; kingdom Bacillati; phylum Actinomycetota; class Actinomycetes; order Propionibacteriales; family Nocardioidaceae; genus Nocardioides; species Nocardioides cynanchi. The sequence goes on along the minus strand of NZ_CP044344.1, from coordinate 3,671,629 downwards.
ACCGCCACGGCGTTCCCGGCCCGGACCGTGACCTCGTCGTCGCTGGTGACCGGGGTGTCGTCGGCCGGGGTCGGTCGCTGGTTCACCACCACCTGGCCGGTGATCCCGGAGTGCTCACCGTCGCTGATCTGGTAGGTCACGACCTGCGGGTCGGGAGCCAGCGCACCGCGGGGTGCCGAGACCCGCAGCCATCGACCGTCGACGACGCCGACGTCGAGCTGGGTCGGGTCGTCGGCGGCGGCGTTCTGCACCTCGAGCAGCCCACCGGCCGGGTCGGAGTCGTTGGCCAGCACGTCGACCAGTGCCGGCTCCTGGCCGTGCAGCGTCACCTGGTCGGGCATCGCGACGGGGTCCTGCGGGGTCCGGGCGGGTGCCTTCACGTCGACGCGGATCCGGCCGGGCGTGGCCTTGGCGTTGCCGTAGGAGGCCTGATAGTCGAGGAAGTAGGTGTGCGCGGTCGGGCTCTCGAGGGTGATCGTGCCCTGGTCGAGGTCGGTGGTCACGTGCGCGCCGTCCGGCTGGGCGACCCGGCCGGCCAGCCCGAGGGCGGCCTGGGGGTCGATCGGGTCGGACCCCGGCAGGTCGTTGAGCAGCGGCTTCACGGTGATCGGCTTGCCGACCTGGCCGGCGATGACGTCGGGCTCCGCGACGGCGGGGTACGACGCGTCCCCGTCGCGGCTTTCGACGCGGAAGGTCAGCGTCCTCTCCACCGGGGCGGACAGGCTGTCGGTGGCGGCGTACCGGACCCGGACCAGGCCGGGGTCGTCGGGCGCGTGGAAGCGGACGGCGCCGGCGTCGGTCGTCGTGGCGGTCGCCCCGTGGTCGGCGCCGGTCTCGGGCGACGCCGAGACCAGCGTCAGGGCGTCACCGTCGCGGTTGTCGCGCCAGTCGGCGAGCACCGGGACCGTCATCGTGCCGGAAGCCGGGATGTTCCAGACCCGTGGCTTGGCGCCGGCACGGAGATCGGGCGGCTGGTTGACCGCGCCCACCCGCGCCTGGACGCGCACGGTCGCGTGGCCGGAGACACCGTCTCGGCCGTCGTCGACGAAGTACTCGAACGTGGTCACCCCGGTCGCACGCGGCGGCAGGGTGAGGTCGACGGTCTGCCCGTCGGGGCTGATCCGGACCCGTGCTGCCGGGTCGGACACCTGCTGGATCGCCCGGATCGCCAGCAGCCGGCCGGCCGGGGCACTGTCGTTGTCGAGGGGGTGCAGCACGGTGGAGCGTCCGGGGCGCGCGCCGAAGCTGTCGTCCTTGGCCTTGGGCGGCCGCCGGTCCCCGAGGTCGGGGTTGTCGTCGTGCTGGTGCCGGCTGGATCTGGTCGGGGTCGACCGGTAGGCGTCCCAGTTGTCGAGGCGCCGCGGCTGGGCGTGGTCGACGTCCCAGACGGCGCCGTCGCCACGGTCGTTGAGCACGACCTGCCCCCGGTTGACCCGGAAGACCAGGTCGGTGGTCTGGGCCCGCAGCCCGGCGACCATCGGGTCACCGGCACCGCAGCGGGTGGCGACGAAGCCGGTCCCGCCGGACCACGCGCCGTACGCGCAGGTGCCGAGGCGGACCGGCCGGCTGGGGCGGCCGGAGACCTGGCCGGCCAGCGTGCTGCTCGCCCCGGTGGACAGGTCGACCTCGACCAGCGAGGTCGGGGTGTCGACCAGGACGCTGTCGCCTGCCGGCCCCGGCTGCTGCAGCACCGAGCCGGGAGGCACCTGTGCCGTACCGCCACCGACGACGCGCAGGGCTCCGGTGACCGGGTCGAGGACCACCGGGGTCGCGCCGACCGCGGTCAGCTGGAGGGACTTCGAACCGCTCGGCCTCCCGGCGAGGTGCTGGCTGTGCACCGGGCCGAAGCCCGAGGCCGTCGCCCCGGCGGCGGGGATCGTCAGCAGGTTGCCGGTGACCGCGGAGACCGCGAGCACGGTGCCGAGGTCGGTCACCGCGAGAGCGGCGGTCCGGCCCACCTTCGCCAGCGGCTTCGCCTCACGGCCGACCTGGGCCAGGTCGGGCACCCCGGCCACGGTGTCGACCCGCGTCGCCCACAGCGTGCCCTGGTCGGTGTCGAGCACAGCGAGGGTCCCGCCGGCGGCCTCGACCTGCGGGGCGGCCGGGATCGGCACCGAGGAGCTCGACGGCGGGCGCATCGTCGACGGGTCGAGCGGCGACATCGTGCCGCCGGAGAGGTTGATCCCGACGATCGCGGAGTCGTCCTGGGCGACGTCGAGGTTGGCGTCGAGCCCGGCGAAGACGGCTCCGTCGAGCTGGCCGATCGGCTTGTTCATCCGGCCGTAGGCGCTGTCGCGGTTGTCGGTGACCCAGATGCCGCCGTCGTTGAGGCGCGTCTGGTGGGCGCGGTAGCCCTGCGCCGCCACGGCGTAGACGACCACCAGGCCGACTGCCAGAGCCAGCGCCAGGTACGACGCGATGGCGACGCGCCGTCGCTGCATCGCCACCCCGAGATCCACGTCTTCTCCCGTCACCAGGATCCTGCGTGACGGAGGCTACGTGAGCCCGCGAGTCCGGCCAAACCTTTCGCCGATCTGTGACCTTCGGTGCGTCACCGGGGATCCCGCAGGTGAGAATGTGACCGGCCCGACCACTCTCGGAGGAACGCTCGTGACCGCAGGCGCAACGCAGCGCTGGAGCTACGCGCCCGGCGCCGGTCTGCTCCTCGGCACCGGCGACCGCTGGCTGCTCGTGGCCGACCAGCCCGAGGAGTGCGTGATCCGCGACCTCTGGGAGGCCCTGACCGGGCTCGGCCTCGACCAGGCCCTCGCCGTGGTGGAACGGGCGTACGCCGGGCGGCCGCCGTCGGTCGCCGCTTGGGACGTCGGCCGATGCCAGGTGCGGGGCGGGGGTGCGGTCGCCCACGGCGCCGGTCCCGAGCTCACGGTCGGACTCGACCTCGACGGGCCGTGGCTGCCGCTTGCGGGTGGCATCGTGGCCGGTGCCGCGGTCCGGCTCGAGCCGGCCGACGCCCCCGTGGGCCGGCGTCGCCTGATCGACGGCATCCCCGAGGAAGTGGCCGCGTCCGTGGGGCCGGACGTGCCCACAGGCCTCCGACGACGCCCGGACCAACCGGCGGCCGAGCCCCCCGAGGAGGGGGCCGAGCACGACGGCCGGACCACCCACCGACAGTCCGCGACGGTGGTGCGCACCTCCCGCGTCGACCACCTGCGCCAGCCGACGTCGGAGACGGTCCTGGCGGTGTTCTGCGCCCACGGCCACCCGACGCCGGCGTACTCCGGGACCTGCCGGGTCTGCCGGGGCGAGGTCGCCTCGCAGCAGCCGCAGCGGATCCCCCGCCCGCGACTCGGAGGCCTGCGCCTGCCGTCCGGCGAGGTCGTCGCGCTCGACCGGAGCGTCGTGATCGGCCGCCGTCCCGCCCCGGTGGACGACCAGGGCGAGTGGCCGCACCTGGTCAGCGTGCCGCCCGAGGCGTCGTACGTCTCCCGCGTGCACGTCCACCTCGAGATCGACGGCTGGCTGGTAGTCGCCCGCGACCTCGGCTCCCGAGGTGGCACCACCCTGCTGGTGCCCGGGCGGGCACCCGAGGCGATCCGGGCCCAGGAGCCGCACGTGCTCGAGCCCGGCCACGCGCTCGACCTCGCCGACGAGTTCCTGGTGGTTTACGAGGTGGGCGACGACCCCTCGCGCTCCGGAGACGCGACGTGAAGGGCCCGGTGATCCCCGGCTTCGAGCTCGTGCAGCTGCTCGGCTCGGGCGGCTTCGCCGACGTGTTCCTCTACGAGCAGGAGTGGCCCAACCAGCGGGTCGCGATCAAGGTGGTGCGCGCCGACGTACCGCTGACCGAGCGCGAGAAGTCGATGTTCACCTCCGAGGCCAACGCCATGGCGCGCCTGGCGGACCACCCCTACATCGTCTCGGTGATGACCGCCGGCACCACGAGTGCCGCCGAGGGGTCGCGGCCGTTCCTGGTGATGCGCTACTGCCCACCACCCGATCTCGGGGCGAGAGCCCAGGCCCAGCCGATGTCGGTGCCCGACGCGATCAGTACCGGCATCAAGCTGGCCAGCGCGGTGGAGACGGCCCACCGGAGCGGGATCATCCACCGCGACATCAAGCCCTCCAACGTCCTGGTCACGCCGTACCACGAGCCGGCACTGACCGACTTCGGCATCGCCGGCCGGCTCCACGAGATCGAGGGCGACAGCGAGGTCCGGATCTCCTACCCGTGGTCACCGCCGGAGCTGCTCGACGGCCGCTCGAACGGTTCGGTCGCCTCCGACGTCTACTCCCTCGGCGCCACGATCTGGAACCTCCTGGTCGGCCGGTCGCCGTTCTCGGTCCCCAACGGCGACAACTCCTCACGCGCCCTCAGCGCCCGGATCCTGCACTCCACGCCGCCGCGCACGCAGCGGCCCGACGTGCCGCCGGCGCTCGACCAGCTGCTCGCCTCGTGCCTGTCCAAGACCCCCGAGCACCGGCCCGGCTCGGCGCTCGAGCTGGCTCGCAGCCTCCAGCGGATCGAGGCCCAGGCCGGCTTCTCCCGGACGCCGATCGCGGTCGAGGGTGACCGCCCCGACCACACGACGCCGGTCGTCCCCGTGGAGGAGGGCGACCGGACCCAGCTGAAGCCGGTCGGCGTGGTCTCCGGGTCGGCGCCCCGGGGCGTCGCCGGGGCACGCGACACCACGCCGGCCCCGGCCCGACGCCGGTGGTGGGTCGAGCCCGCCACCCGGTGGGCCGCCCTCGTCGTCGCCCTGGTGGTGCTGGCCGTGATCGTGGTCCCCCGGCTCACCTCGGGGTCGGGCGGCCGCGACGTGGTGCTCCCTCCCGCGACCACGTCCGGTCCCGTCGTACCCGGTGTCGTGCCGCGCCCGGTCGTGACGGCCCAGCGGTCGGGAGCCACCGTCGAGTTCCGTTGGCACGCCGCGGACGTCCCGCAACCGGGCGACTCCTTCCAGTGGCGCCTCCCCCGCGCCGGGGGCTCGCACCTGACCTCGGCGGACTCGGTGACGATCCACTCGTCAGCGCGCGTGTGCCTCCAGGTCCGGCTCGCGCGTCCCGACCTGCCGCCCTCGACCTACGCCGGCGCCTGCGGCTGACGCAGGTCAGTCACGCCTCCCGAGGGTGCGCGGCGCGGCGGAGCGAAGACCTGCGGCACTGGGGCGGCGCGTCGGCCGGGCGACGCCGTCGTCGGTGACGGTGGTCGGCGGCCGCCGCGGCCAAGCCCCTTGACGTGCTCTCCGGCCTCCGCTCCGCCACACCGCGCCCGTGGGCTGCGTCCGTGGCTCAGACCGGTGCGCCTGGCCGGAACCTGTCGGAGGCGAGGCTGGCCACGGTGGTGATCGCGAGGGTGGCCACGATCACCACGAGGGAGACCCAGATCGGGATGTCCGGCGCCCATGAGAGGTTCTCCCCGCCGTTGACGAAGGGCAGCGTGTTCTCGTGCATCGCGTGGAGCACGAGCTTGACGCCGATGAACAGCAGCAGGAACGCCAGTCCGTAGGAGAGGAAGACCAGGCGGGTGAGCAGGTCGCCGATCAGGAAGTACAGCTGCCGCAGCCCCATCAGGGCGAAGATGTTGGCGGTCAGCACGAGGTACGGCTCACTGGTCAACCCGTAGATCGCCGGGATCGAGTCGAGGGCGAAGAGCAGGTCGGTGACGCCGAGGGTGAGCACCACGATGAACATCGGGGTGAACAGCCGCGAGCCGTTCTCCGAGACGGTGAGCCGGGCGCCGTTCCAGCTCTCGCTGAAGGGCAGGCGACGCCGCAGCCAGCGGACCAGCCGCGGCTCGTCGTACCCACCGTCGTCCTCGCCGCCCTCGCGCGCCAGGTTCACCGCGGTGATCACGAGGAACGCCCCGAAGATGTAGAACACCCAGCTGAACTGGTTGATCGCCGCGGCGCCGACGGCGATGAAGATCCCGCGCAGCACCAGGGCCAGCACGATCCCGACAAGCAGGGCCGACTGCTGGAGGTCACGGGGCACGGCGAGCTTGCCCATGATCACGATGAAGATGAACAGGTTGTCGATCGACAGGGAGTACTCGGTCAGCCAGCCGGCGAAGAACTCCCCGCCGTACTCGCCGCCGGAGAACCACCACACGCCGAGCCCGAAGACGATCGCCAGCGTCACGTAGAGACCCAGGGCGAACGACGTCTCGCGGCGACTCGGCTCGTGCGGGCGACGACCGATCACGAACACGTCGAACAGGAGGATCGCGGTCGTCAGGAGGACGGTGGTCCACCAGACCCACGGGGCGACATGCATGCGCCGAACCTATCGACCGCCGAAAGGCACCCCGAGGGACGTCAGCCGCTGCTCGCCGCCGTCGATCGCGGTCAGCACCCAGGGGCCGTCGGGGGTGAGGGTGAAGGTGTGCTCGAAGTGGGCCGACATCGAGCCGTCGGCGGTCGCCACCGTCCAGTCGTCCTCGAGCACGTCGGTCTCGCTGCTGCCCAGGGTCACCATCGGCTCCACCGCGAGCGCGAGGCCGGGCACCAGCTTGGGTCCGCGGCCGGGGCGTCCGACGTTCGGCACGTTGGGCGGCAGGTGCATCTGGGTGCCGATGCCGTGCCCGACGTAGTCCTCGAGGATGCCGTAGCCGCCCTGGGACCGGACGCAGGTCTCGACGGCGTGGGAGATGTCGCTGACCCGCCCTCCGAGCCGGGCGGCGGCCATCCCTGCCCACAGCGACTCCTCGGTGACCCGCATCAGCTCGGCCACGTCGGCGGCGATCTCCCCGATGCCGACCGTGATCGCGGCGTCGCCGTGCCAGCCGTCGACGATGGCGCCGCAGTCGATGGAGATCACGTCGCCCTCGGCCAGCACCCGCTCGCCCGGGATGCCGTGCACGACCTCGTCGTTCACCGAGGCGCAGATGGTCGCCGGGAAGGGCGGCACGCCGTACCCCAGGAACGACGGGATGCCACCGTGCGAGCGGATGTGCTCCTCCGCCAGCTCGTCCAGCCGGCCCGTGGTCACGCCGGGTGCGCAGGCGTCGCGCAGCAGCTCCAGGGTCTGCCCGACCAGGAGGCCGGCGACCCGCATCAGGTCGATCTGCGCCGGCGTCTTGATCTCGAGGCCGCGGTCCAGGAGTCCCATCAGCTCGCGCGCTCAGCTCTGGGGTACGACGTCCAGGGCGGCGAAGATCCGCTCGGTCACCTCGGTGACCTCGCCGATCCCGTCGATCTCCTGGACGATGCCGCGACCGCGGTAGACCCCGATCAGCGGCTCGGTCTGCTCGGCGTACACCTCCTGGCGGCGCCGGATGACGTCCTCGGTGTCGTCGGCGCGACCCTCGACCTCCGCGCGCTGCACCAGCCGGGCCACCAGCTCGTCGGGGTCGACCACGAGCACCACGACCGCGTCGAGGACGTGACCGGTGTGCTTGATCATCCCGTCCAGCTCCTCGACCTGGGCCAGGGTGCGCGGGTAGCCGTCGAGCAGGAAGCCGGGAGCGGCGTCGGGCTCGTCGATCCGGGCTCGCACCATGAGGTTGGTGATCTCGTCCGGGACGTACTCGCCGGCGTCCATGTACTCCTGGGCCTTCTTGCCCAGGGCGGTGCCCTGCGACACGTTGGCCCGGAAGATGTCGCCGGTGGAGATCGCCGGGATGCCGAAGTGATCGGCGACGTACCTGGCCTGGGTACCCTTCCCGGCTCCGGGAGGCCCCATCAGGATCAGTCTCATGGCTAGCGCAAGAACCCTTCGTAGTTGCGCTGCTGGAGCTGGCTCTCGATCTGTTTCACCGTGTCGAGTGCAACGCCCACCATGATCAGGATGGACGTGCCGCCGAAGGGGAAGTTCTGGTCCGCACCGATCAGCACGAAGGCGATCAGCGGGATCAGGGCAATCAGACCGAGGTACAGCGCGCCCGGCAACGTGATGCGGGACAGTACGTAGGACAGGTAGTCCTCGGTCGGCTTGCCCGCCCGGATCCCGGGGATGAAGCCGCCGTACTTCTTCATGTTGTCCGCCACCTCTTCAGGGTTGAAGGTGATCGACACGTAGAAGTAGGTGAAGAAGACGATCATGGCGAAGAACAGCGCCATGTAGAGCGGATGGTCGCCCCGGACCAGGTTGCTCTGGACCCAGACCGCCCAGCCGGAGGTGGCGTTCTGGTTGAACTGCGACGCCATCGCGGGGAGGTAGAGCAGGGACGACGCGAAGATCACCGGGATGACGCCGGCCTGGTTGACCTTGAGCGGGATGTACGTCGAGGAGCCGCCGAACATCTTGCGGCCCACCATCCGGCGCGCGTACTGCACCGGGATCCGGCGCTGGGCCTGCTCGATGAAGATGACCGCGGCGATGATCACGAGCCCGATCGCGACCACGATCGCGAAGACCCACCAGCCCTTGGACTTGCCGACCGACCACAGCGAGCTCGGGAAGCGGGCGACGACCTGGGTGAAGATCAGGATCGACATGCCGTTGCCGACGCCGCGGTCGGTGATCAGCTCGCCGAGCCACATGATCACGGCCGTACCGGCGGTCATCGTGATCACCATGACCAGGAAGGTCTTGGTGCCGTTGTCGTAGAGCAGCGGGAACCGGGAGTTGTCGCAGTTGAGCAGGCTGCCGGAGCGGGCCAGGGCGACGATGCCGGTGGCCTGCAGCAGGGCCAGGCCGAGCGTCAGGTAACGGGTGTACTGGGTGATCTTGGTCTGGCCCGCCTGGCCTTCCTTCTTCAGCGCTTCGAGCCGCGGGATCACCACGACGAGCAGCTGCAGGATGATGCTAGCGGTGATGTAGGGCATGATCCCGAGCGCGAAGATCGTCAGCTGGAGCAGCGCGCCGCCGGAGAAGACGTTGATCAGGTTGTAGACGCCTCCGGTGGAGCCCTGGATGCACTCGTGCACGTTCGCGACGTTGACGCCCGGAGCGGGGATCTGCGAGCCGAGCCGGAAGATCGCGATGATCATCAGGACGAACAACAGCTTGCGCCGAAGGTCCGGGGTCCGGAACGCGTTGACGTAGGCGCCTAGCACAGATTCCTCTTTCTTGATCCCGCCGCAGGGGCGGTTTCCGGGCCTCGGGAGGCCATTGTCTGCCCGCCTTCCCAGGCTCCGGCGATGACCCCGGGAAGCCTAACAGGCTGCTCACAGACCCCGAGAATGCATGAGGCGCGGACCCTGCGGGACGAACCCGCGTGGCCCGCGCCTCCTGGCGTCGGTCAGAGAACCGTCACGGAGCCGCCGGCGGCCTCGATCTTCTCCCGGGCCGTGCCGGAGAACGCCTGGGCGCTCACCTGGCAGGCGACCGAGAGGTCGCCCTGGCCGAGGACCTTGACCGGCTGGCCCTTGCGGACCGCGCCCTTCGCGACGAGGTCGGCCGGGGACACCGTGCCGCCTTCGGGGAAGAGCTCGCCGAGCTTGTCGAGGTTCACGACCTGGAACTCGACCTTGAACGGGTTCTTGAATCCCTTGAGCTTGGGCAGGCGCATGTGCAGCGGCATCTGGCCGCCCTCGAACGCAGCGGGGACCTGGTAGCGCGCCTTGGTGCCCTTGGTGCCGCGACCGGACGTCTTGCCCTTCGAGCCCTCACCGCGTCCGACGCGGGTCTTGGCGGTCTTGGCACCCGGCGCCGGGCGCAGGTGGTGGAGTTTCAGCGTCATAGTCCTACTCGACTTCCTCGACCGTCACCAGGTGACGGACGGTCTGGACCATGCCCCGGATCTCCGGGCGGTCCTCCTTCACGACGACGTCGCCGATCCGCTTGAGACCGAGCGAGCGCAGCGTCTCGCGCTGGTTGGCCTTGCAGCCGATCCCGCTCCTGAGCTGCTTGACCTTGAGCTGTGCCATCAGTGCGCCACCTCCGCCGCCGCGGCAGCGGTCTCCGCTGCCTTGGCCCGGAGCAGGGCGGCCGGGGCGACGTGCTCGACGGGCAGGCCCCGTCGCGCGGCCACGGTCTCGGGCTGCTCGAGCATCTTCAGCGCCGCCACGGTGGCGTGCACGATGTTGATCTGGTTGGACGACCCCAGCGACTTGCTGAGCACGTCGTGGATGCCGGCGCACTCGAGCACGGCGCGCACCGGGCCACCGGCGATCACGCCGGTACCGGGAGCGGCTGGACGCAGCAGGACGACGCCCGCGGCCTTCTCGCCCTGGACGGGGTGCGGGATGGTGCCCTGGATGCGGGGGACCCGGAAGAAGGCCTTCTTGGCCTCCTCGACGCCCTTGGCGATCGCCGCCGGCACCTCCTTGGCCTTGCCGTAGCCGACACCGACCATGCCGTCGCCGTCTCCGACGACCACGAGGGCGGTGAAGCTGAACCGACGACCACCCTGGACGACCTTGGCGACGCGGTTGATCGCGACCACCCGCTCGACGTAGGCGCTCTTCTCGGCACCACCGCGACGGTCGTCGCGACGGCCGGACTGGCGATCGCCACCCCCGCGCTGTCCGCGCTGAGCTCCGCTCATCAGATGTCCTCTTCCTTCAATTTCTCTTGGTCGTGTGGTGCGGTCAGAAGCTCAGGCCGCCCTCACGGGCGGCATCGGCGAGGGCCGCGACGCGGCCGTGGTACTTGTTGCCGGCACGGTCGAAGACCACCGAGTCGATGCCCTGGGTCTTCGCCCGCTCGGCGACGAGCTCGCCGACCTTCTTGGCCTTGGCGGTCTTGTCGCCGTCGAGACCTCGCAGGTCTGCCTCCATGCTGGAGGCCGACACGAGGGTCTTGCCCTCGAGGTCGTCGACGACCTGCACGCTGATGTGCTTCGACGACCGGGTGACCACCAGGCGCGGCCGCTCGGCCGTCCCGGAGATCTTCTTGCGACCGCGGACCTGGCGCTGCAGGCGCGCCTTCGTGCGCGGCGCCGTGTGCTTGTGCTTGGACAGGGAGATCCCCATGGTCACTTACCAGCCTTTCCGACCTTGCGGCGGATGTGCTCGCCGGCGTAGCGGATGCCCTTACCCTTGTAGGGCTCGGGCTTGCGCAGCTTGCGGATGTTGGCGGCCACCTCGCCGACGAGCTGCTTGTCGATGCCCTGGACGCCGAGGCGGGTAGGGCCGTCGACGGTGAAGGTGATGCCGTCGGGAGCGTTGAACGTGATCGAGTGGCTGTAGCCGAGCTGGAACTCCAGCTGGGTCGGGCCCTTGGACAGCACCCGGTAGCCGACGCCCACGATCTCGAGCTTCTTCTCGTAGCCCTCGGTGACACCGATGACCATGTTGTTGACCAGGGTGCGGGTCAGCCCGTGGCGGGCCCGGCTCTCCCGCTCGTCGTCGGGGCGGGTGACGGCGAGTGCGCCGTCCTCGCCCTTGGCGACCGTGATCGGGGTGACCACCGTGTGGGTCAGCGTGCCCTTGGGGCCCTTGACCGTGACCAGGGGGCCGTCGATCGCGACGTCGACACCCGAGGGGACGACGACCGGCATTCTTCCGATGCGCGACATGTCTGTTTCTCCTTCTCCGGTCTCGGGCTACCAGACGTAGGCGAGGACTTCCCCACCCACGCCCTTCTGGTTCGCCTGGCGGTCGGTCAGGAGACCCTGGCTGGTGGAGATGATCGCGACACCCAGGCCACCGAGGACCTTGGGCAGGCCGGTGCTCTTCGCGTAGACGCGCAGACCGGGCTTGCTGATCCGGCGTACGCCGGCGATCGAGCGCTCGCGGTTGCGGCCGTACTTCAAGGTGATGGTCAGCGTCTTGGCGACACCACCGTCGGGAGCCTCGGCCACATCGAAGGACGTGATGTAGCCCTCGGCCTTGAGGATCTCGGCCAGGCCCTGCTTCATCTTGCTGTAGGGCATGGTCACGGAGTCGTGGTACGCCTGGTTGGCGTTGCGCAGACGGGTCAGCATGTCTGCGATCGGGTCGGTCATGGTCATGGTGAGGTGTGTTCTCTCTCGTTGTGGTTTCCCGCGGAGTCGCGCTCGGCGACTCGGAGGACCTACAGCGTTCTAGTAGGTGCTACCAGCTGGACTTGGTGATGCCGGGCAGCTCACCGCGGTGAGCCATCTCGCGCAGGCAGATCCGGCACAGGCCGAACTTGCGGTAGACCGCCTTGGGACGGCCGCAGCGCTGGCAGCGGGTGTAGCCACGTACGGCGAACTTGGGCTTGCGCGCCGCCTTCACCCTCAGTGCGGTCTTCGCCATGTCAGGCCTCCTTGAACGGGAACCCGAGCTGCTTCAACAGCGCGCGGCCCTGCTCGTCGTTCGTCGCGGTGGTGACGACCGTGATGTCCATGCCCCGGGGGCGGTCGACGCGGTCCTGGTTGATCTCGTGGAACATGACCTGCTCGGTCAGCCCGAAGGTGTAGTTGCCGTTGCCGTCGAACTGCGCCGGCGACAGCCCGCGGAAGTCGCGGATGCGGGGCAGCGCGAGCGACAGCAGCCGGTCCAGGAACTCCCACATCCGGTCGCCCCGCAGCGTCACGTGGGCGCCGATCGGCATCCCCTCGCGCAGCTTGAACTGGGCGATCGACTTACGGGCCTGCGTCACCATCGGCTTCTGGCCGGTGATGGCGGTGAGGTCCTTGATGGCACCCTCGATCAGCTTCGAGTCACGAGCCGCCTCGCCGACGCCCATGTTGACCACGATCTTGGTCAGGCCGGGCACCTGCATGACGTTGGCGATCTCGAACTCGCTCCGCAGCGCGGGCAGGATCTCCTCGCGGTAACGCGTCTTCAGCCGCGGGGTGACCTTGGGCTCCGGCGCCTTCTCGGTGACGGTGTCGCTCATGTCAGATCTCCTTCCCGCTCTTGCGCGAGATGCGGACGCTGCGGGTGCCGGGGTACGTCGACCCGTCGGGGCGGCGCTTGAGCACCTCGTCCCGGCGGAAGCCGGCCCGGGTGACCCCGTCGCCCTCGACCAGCATCACGTTGGACACGTGGATCGGGGCCTCGGTGGTGATGATCCCGCCGGTGGTGCCGGCGCGACCGCCCTGGTTGACGACCTTGGTGTGCTTCTTGACGCGGTTCACACCCTCGACGATGACCCGCTGCTCCTCACGGAGCACCAGGATCACCTTGCCTTCGGCGCCCTTGTCCTTGCCGGCGATCACCTTGACGGTGTCGCCCTTCCTGATCTTCATCGAGTGCTTCCCCATCTCAGAGCACCTCCGGTGCGAGGGAGATGATCTTCATGAACTTCTTGTCCCGCAGCTCGCGGCCCACCGGGCCGAAGATGCGGGTGCCACGGGGCTCGCCGTCCTGGCGGAGGATGACCGCGGCGTTCTCGTCGAACTTGATGTAGGACCCGTCGGGACGGCGGCGCTCCTTGGTGGTGCGCACGATCACGGCCTTGACGACGTCGCCCTTCTTGACATTGCCGCCGGGGATGGCGTCCTTGACCGTGCAGACGATCACGTCACCGATCCCGGCGTAGCGCCGACCGGAGCCACCGAGCACCCGGATGCACAGGACTTCCTTGGCACCGGTGTTGTCGGCGACCTTGAGTCGCGACTCCTGCTGGATCACTTCGCACGCTCCAGGATCTCCACGATGCGCCAGCGCTTGGTCGCCGAGAGCGGACGGGTCTCCATGATCTGGACCCGGTCGCCCTGGTGGGCGTCGTTCAGCTCGTCGTGAGCCTTGAGGCGCGACGTCCGGCGCATGACCTTGCCGTAGACCGCGTGCTTCACGCGGTTCTCGACCTCGACCACGACGGTCTTGTCCATCTTGTCGCTGACGACCAGGCCCTGGAGGACCTTGCGTGTGTTGCGCTCAGGAGCAACGGACTGCTCGCTCATGCGTCAGCACCTTCCTTCTTGGCCTTCGGAGCCTTCTGGCTCTTCGGGGTCTTCGCCTCATCGTCGGCGCTCGGGGTGGACCTGATGCCGAGCTCGCGCTCACGCACCACGGTGTAGATCCGGGCGATGTCCTTCTTGACCGTGCGGAGCCGACCGTGGCTCTCCAGCTGGCCGGTGGCCGCCTGGAAGCGCAGGTTGAACAGCTCCTCCTTGGCCTCGCGCAAGCGGGCCTCGAGGTCGGTCTCGTTCATCTCGTCGAGCTCGTGAGCCCTCAGGATGCTGGCCATCAGAATTCACCTGCTTCACGGGAGATGAAACGCGTCTTGCACGGGAGCTTGTGCTGCGCGCGGCGCATGGCCTCGCGCGCCGTCGTCTCGTCCACACCGGAGAGCTCGAAGAGCACGCGGCCGGGCTTGATGTTGGCGATCCACCACTCCGGGGAGCCCTTGCCGGAGCCCATCCGGGTCTCGGCGGGCTTCTTGGTCAGCGGGCGGTCGGGGTAGATGTTGATCCACACCTTGCCGCCACGCTTGATGTGGCGGGTCATCGCGATTCGGGCGGACTCGATCTGACGGTTGGTCAGGTAGGAGCCCTCGAGGGCCTGGATGCCGAACTCACCGAACGCGAGCTTGGTTCCGCCCTTGGCCGCACCGGAGCGGTTGGGGTGGTGCTGCTTGCGGTGCTTGAGGCGTCGGGGCATCAACATGGCTCAGGCCTCCGATCCGGTGGTCGCCGGCGCGGCAGCCTCGGCGGCCGGAGCGGCTGCCTCGGCCGGAGCCGCGTCGCGGTCCGAACGGGTCGGGCGGGTGCCCCGGCTGGGACGCTCGGCGGCGCCGCCACCACGGGTCGACGGGCGACCGCTGCGACCGGGCACGCCGGCCTTGGCGGCGGCCTGCGCCTGACGCTCGGCACGGGTGCCGGCGACCTCGCCCTTGTAGATCCAGACCTTCACGCCGATCCGGCCGAAGGTGGTCTTGGCCTCGTAGAAGCCGTAGTCGATGTCGGCACGCAGGGTGTGCAGGGGCACGCGGCCCTCGCGGTAGAACTCGGTGCGCGACATCTCAGCGCCGTTGAGGCGACCCGAGCACTGGATCCGGATGCCCTTGGCACCCGAGCGCATCGTGGTCTGCATCGCCTTGCGCATGGCCCGCCGGAACTGCACGCGGCCGCTGAGCTGCTCGGCGACGCCCTGGGCGACCAGCTGCGCGTCGATCTCGGGGTTCTTGACCTCGAGGATGTTCAGCTGGACCTGCTTGCCGGTGAGCTTCTCCAGGTCGCCGCGGATCCGGTCGGCCTCGGCGCCACGGCGGCCGATCACGATGCCCGGACGCGCGGTGTGGATGTCCACCCGCACCCGGTCACGGGTGCGCTCGATCTCGACCTTGGCGATGCCCGCGCGCTCCATGCCCTTGGACAGGAGGCGGCGGATGGCGACGTCCTCGCCGACGTACGACTTGTAGAGCTTGTCGGCGTACCAACGCGACTTGTGGTCGGTCGAGATGCCGAGGCGGAAGCCGTTCGGGTTGATTTTCTGGCCCATCAGGCCTTCCCCTTCTTCCGGTTCTTGTTGGTGCTCACGGCGGGCTTGGCCCGCGGCGTCACCACGAGGGTGATGTGGCTGGTGCGCTTCAGGATCCGCGTGGCGCGGCCCTGGGCGCGCGGGCGCCAGCGCTTCATCGTGGGGCCCTCGTCGACCTGGCAGTTGCTCACGACCAGGTCCGCGCGGGTGAGGTCCTCGGTGGTCTCGGCGTTCGCGACCGCGCTCTCCAGGACCTTGTAGACCGTCGCGGCCGCAGCCTGCGGAGCGAACTGCAGGAGGGACAGGGCGTCGTCGACCGGCAGGCCGTGGATCATCTGGGTGACGCGGCGGGCCTTCATCGGCGTGATCCGCACGTAGCGGGCGCTGGCGAAGGAACCCGGCTGGTCGCCCAGCAGCGAGTCGCGGCGGGCGCTGGTGCGCCGGCGTTCAGTGGTCGGCATTAGCGGCGCCTCCCCTTACGGTCGTCCTTGACGTGCCCGCGGTAGGTGCGGGTCGGTGCGAACTCCCCGAGCTTGTGGCCGACCATCGAGTCGGTCACGAAGACAGGGACGTGCTTGCGGCCGTCGTGTACGGCGATCGTGTGACCGATCATGGTCGGCACGATCATCGAGCGACGCGACCAGGTCTTGATCACGTTGTGGGATCCCTTGTCGTTCTCGGCGTCCACCTTCTTCTGCAGGTGGCCGTCGACGAACGGGCCCTTCTTGAGGCTGCGAGGCATCTGTCTCTATCTCCCTGCTCAGCGCTTCTTGTTCTTGCCACTGCGGCGGCGGCGGATGATCTGGGCGTCGCTGGCCTTGCCCTTACGGCGGGTGCGGCCCTCGGGCTTGCCCCACGGGCTGACCGGGTGACGACCACCGGAGGTCTTGCCCTCGCCACCACCGTGCGGGTGGTCGACCGGGTTCATGACCACACCTCGGACGGTCGGGCGCTTGCCCTTCCACCGCATGCGGCCGGCCTTGCCCCAGTTGATGTTGGACTGCTCGGCGTTGCCGACCTCACCGATCGAGGCACGGCACCGGACGTCGACGAACCGCATCTCGCCCGAGGGCATCCGCAGCGTGGCGCGCGAGCCCTCCTTGGCGACCAGCTGCGCGGAGTTGCCGGCCGAGCGGGCGATCTTGGCGCCACCGCCCGGACGCATCTCGATGCAGTGGATGGTGGTACCGACCGGGATGTTGCGCAGCGGCAGGTTGTTGCCCACCTTGATGTCGGCGTTGGGGCCGGACTCCAGGGCCATGCCCTGGAAGAGGTCCTTGGGCGCCACGATGTAGCGCTTCTCGCCGTCGGCGTAGTGCAGCAGCGCGATCCGGGCCGTGCGGTTGGGGTCGTACTCGATGTGCGCGACCTTGCAGGGCACGCCGTCCTTGTCGTAGCGACGGAAGTCGATGATGCGGTAGGCCCGCTTGTGGCCGCCGCCCTGGTGCCGGGTGGTGATCCGGCCCTGGTTGTTGCGGCCGCCCTTCTTGGGCAGCGGACGCGTCAGCGACTTCTCCGGCGTGGTCCGGGTGATCTCGACGAAGTCGGCCACCGAGGAGCCACGACGGCCCGGGGTGGTCGGCTTGTACTTGCGGATAGCCATGGTTTCTCGTCCTAGTCAGGAGCCCGGTCAGGAGACCGGACCTCCGAAGATGTCGATGCGGTGGCCCTCGGCGAGGCTGACGATGGCGCGCTTGGTGTTCTTGCGCTTGCCCAGACCGGTCCGGGTACGACGCGTCTTGCCCTGGCGGTTGATGGTGTTCACCGAGGTGACCTTGACGCCGAAGACCTTCTCGACCGCGATCTTGATCTCGGTCTTGTTGGCGTCCGGGTGCACCAGGAAGGTGTACTTGTTGGCGTCGAGGAGGCCGTAGCTCTTCTCCGACACCACCGGGGCGAGCAGGACGTCGCGGTGGTCCTTGTGCAGGGTGCTCACTTCTGGTCCTCCCCTTCAGCGGCGCCGCCGGCGCGGGTGAAGCCCGCTGCCTCGGCGTCCTCGGCGGTCTTGAAGTAGAACTCCGCCACCGTGGCGTCGTACCACTGGCCGTCGGGCTCGTGGTACAGACCCGAGTCGGCGTTGCCCTTGACGTCGTAGCCCTTGGGGGCGCCACCACTCTTCAGCGGCAGCTTCGCGCCCTGGGGCAGCTCCGGCTTGGCATCCTCGGCGACGACCGTCTCGGCCTCGGCCTCGACGGGCGTCTCGGCCGCAGCCGGGGACTCCGCGTCAGCGGCCGGCGCTTCGACGATGGTGGCCGGGCGGGCAGTCGCCGAAGCGGTGCCGTTCACGAACGCCTCGTAGGCACCGCGGGTGAACACGATGTCGTCGGAGGCCAGCACGTCGTAGGTGTTGACCTGGTCGACGGCCAGGATGTGCACCTCGTGCGCGTTGCGCAGCGACAGCCAGGTGACGGCGTCGGAACGCTCGAGCACGACCAGGAAGTTCGCCCGGTCGGCCACCACGCCGGCCAGAGCGGCCAGGGCCGCCTTGGTCGAGGGGGTCTCCCCGGTGACGAGCGACTCCACGACGTGGATGCGGCCGTCCCGGGCCCGGTCGGAGAGCGCACCGCGCAGGGCGGCGGCGATCATCTTCTTGGGGGTGCGCTGGGCGTAGCTGCGCGGCTGCGGGCCGTGGACGACACCGCCGCCGGCGAACTGCGGAGCGCGGGTCGAGCCCTGACGGGCGCGGCCGGTGCCCTTCTGCTTGTAGGGCTTGCGGCCACCACCGCGGACGTCGCCGCGGCGTTTGGTGGCGTGCGTGCCCTGGCGGGCGGCCGCCTGCTGGGCCACCACGACCTGGTGGATCAGCGGAATGTTGACCTCGACGTCGAAGATCTCGGCGGGCAGGTCGACGGCCACGACCGAGGTGGTGCCCGTGGTCTTGGCCGCGGGCGCCTTCTTCGCGGCAGCCTTCTTCGTGGTGCTCGCCATGGTCAGGCCTCCTCGGCGGGTGCGGTCCGCTTGGCGGCCGAGCGGAGCACGATCAGCCCGCCCTTGGGGCCGGGAACGGCGCCCTTGAGCAGGATCAGGCCCTTCTCGGCGTCGACCGCGTGGACGGTGACGTTCTGGGTGGTGACGGTCTCGTTGCCCATGCGACCGGCCATCCGGACGCCCTTGAAGACGCGACCGGGGGTGGCGCAGGCACCGATGGAGCCCGGCTTGCGGTGGTTGCGGTGGGCGCCGTGCGAGGCGCCGACGCCGTGGAAGCCGTGTCGCTTCATCACACCGGCGAAGCCCTTGCCCTTGCTGGTGCCGGTCACGTCGATCTCCTCGCCCGGGGCGAAGGTGTCGACGGCGAGCTCCTGGCCCACGGTGTACGAGCCGGCGTCGGCGGTCCGGATCTCGACCACGTGGCGGCGGGGGGAGACGCCGGCGCGGACGAACTGGCCGGCCTCCGGCTTGGTGACCTTGCGGCCGTCGATCTCGCCGTACCCGACCTGGATGGCGTTGTAGCCGTCGCTCTCGGGCTTGCGCACCTGGGTGACGACGTTGGTGGACGCCGCGACGACGGTGACCGGGACGATGCGGTTGTTCTCGTCCCACAGCTGGGTCATGCCGAGCTTGGTGCCCAGCAGCCCCTTCACGTTTCGTTCAACAGTCATGTCAGAGCCTCAGAGCTTGATCTCGATGTCGACACCGGCGGGGAGGTCGAGGCGCATCAGGGAGTCGACGGTCTTCGGCGTGGGGTCGATGATGTCGATCAGCCGCTTGTGGGTGCGCATCTCGAAGTGCTCGCGCGAGTCCTTGTACTTGTGGGGCGAGCGGATGACGCAGTACACGTTCTTCTCGGTCGGCAGCGGCACGGGGCCGGCGACCTTGGCACCCGTACGGGTGACGGTGTCCACGATCTTGCGCGCCGAGGTGTCGATCACCTCGTGGTCATAGGCCTTGAGCCTGATGCGGATCTTCTGTCCCGCCATAGGTCTCTCTCGTCCTCTTCGTGTCGTGCTGCTGTCCGTCCGTCCGGTCCCGGGTCGGAACCGTCCGCCTGTCGTCCGTGTTGTCCGCTGCCCGGCACGCTCCACTCCCGACCCCCGAGGTCGGGCGTGTCGCGCAGGTTCCGCGGCACGCAGCTCCCCCTCGCGGGAGAACTGCATCGTGTTGGTGGGCCCCCGACAGGTGTCGGGAGATCGGGTCTCCTGGTTCGGTGCGACGCACGGCGACCTGCGAACCAGCGGGAGACGCGATTCAGAAGTCAAGTGCTGCGCACCCCGGCAACCCGCCGGAGCAACCGGACAATCCTGACAGATGGCCCCCATGGACGCCAAATCGCGTCGACGGCTGACAGGATGGGCGCCTCGCGGAGGCCGGACCCCGGGTCGCCGCCCCCACGACGAGGAGACCACAGCCGTGTCGGGAGAGCAACCGCCACCCCCCGGTGGGGGCGAGCCGGAACCGCCGCCCCCCGGATGGAGCGGGTCTCCGGCACCGACGCCCGGCTGGGGCCAGGTCACGCCGCCTCCCCCGCCGCCGGGTGCGCCGTCCTCCGGCGGTGCGGAGACCCCGCGCTGGCTGCAGCCAGGGCCGAGCCCGGCACCGTCCTACCAGGCGGCGTACCCGACCCCCCCGGCCTACGCCCTCCAGCAGTCGCCGACCGGCGTCCCGCCGGGCGCGGCCCACCGGCCGGGAGCGATCCCGCTGCGCCCTCTCGTGCTCGGCGACATCCTGGACGGTGCGTTCCGGATCATCCGCGGCCTGCTGCGCACGCTCGGCGTGGACGTGATCGACGTACCGGCCGACGACCTGCCGCCGGCGCTGGCCGACCACTACCTGTCGCTCAAGGCACGCGGGTTGCTGTGAGCGGCTGGTCGCCCGCCGCTCAGGCCTGCGCGGCGACCCGGTCCTCGAGCAGACGGGCGTCGATGTCGCCCGTGTGACCGCGCCGCGCCGCCCGCCGGCCGAGCCCGAAGACGTAGGCCAGGAACGTCGCCTCGGCCAGCGCGCCGACACCGATCCGGGCCCAGGTCGGGAGCCCGCTCGGGGTCACGAAGGCCTCGATGACGCCGCTGACCGCCAGCACGCCGACCAGCCCCAGCGCGACCGTCCCGGCCGTTCGCCCCTCGCGGGCGAAGGACTGTGCTCGGGTCAGGTCGCCCGGCTCCACCCACGACCAGAAGAGCCGGAAGCCGACGCCACCGGCGACGAACACGGCGGTCAGCTCGAGCATCCCGTGGGGCAGAATCAGCCCCCAGAACTCCGCGGCGTGCCCGTGGCGGGTCATGATCGAGCCGATCACGGCGAGGTTCGCGACGTTCTGGAACAGCAGGTAGACCACCGGGACGCCGAGCGCCCCGAAGGCCAGGCAGAGCGCGGCGACCCAGACGTTGTTGGTCCACACCTCCGCAGCGAAGTGCGAGGCGGCGTACTGGCTGTAGTAGCCGGAGAAGCGGTGGTTGACCAGCTGGTCGACGTCGCGCGGCGAGAGCAGCCGCTGCTCGACGTCCGAATGGCCGAGCAGCCACCACATCATCACGCCGGTGGCCACCACGTTGCCCGCTGCCGTACCGATCCACCACCAGCGCAGCCGGTAGAGCGCG
Organism: Nocardioides cynanchi; assembly: GCF_008761635.1. Lineage (NCBI taxonomy): Bacteria > Bacillati > Actinomycetota > Actinomycetes > Propionibacteriales > Nocardioidaceae > Nocardioides > Nocardioides cynanchi. The sequence goes on along the minus strand of NZ_CP044344.1, from coordinate 3,650,916 downwards.
GCCGGGAACCGCTCGAGCACGAACGTGCGTACGCCGTGCCAGGTGCCGCCGCTGGAGGCGCCGGCCCGGTTGCGGGCGCGGCTCAGCAGCAGCGAGAGATAGGTGATCACGCTCGCGTCGGGCGCCGAGGTCCGGATCACCGAGAGGTGCGTGGCCACGCGCTGGTAGCGCTCGACGAGCTCGTCGCTCTCGGCGCCGTCGAGCCGCCGCTGACCAGTCAGGGTCTCCAGGCGGGTCCACTCGGCGTGGTGGGCGAGCACATACGCGTCCAGGTCCACGCGCCGAAGCCTATGCTCACGTCGATGTCCTCACCGGAGTTCGCGATGCTGACCGAGGACGACCTCGTCACCGGCGAGGCCGTCGCCCTGGACCTGCCCGCCGCCACCGTGGGCGCCCGGATCGCCTCGGGCCTGCTCGACGTGCTCGCGCTGGGCATCGTCGGGTTCGTGGTGCTCTTCCTGGCCATCGTCTCCAGCGCCCACACCGACGGCGCGCTCCAGCACGTGGCGCTGGTCGGCTCGTTGATGCTGGTCTTCCTGGTCTACCCGACCGTGCTGGAGACACTGACCCGCGGCCGGTCGCTCGGCAAGGTGGCGATGGGGCTGCGGGTGGTCCGCGACGACGCCGGACCGGTCACCGCCCAGCAGTCGTTCGTGCGGGCCCTGATCGGGATCGTGGAGATCTACGCCCTGTCCGGCGGTCCGGCGTTCTTCAGCTGCCTGGTCAGCTCACGTGGCAAGCGGCTGGGTGACTACGCCGCCGGCACCTACGTCGTCCGGGACCGGGTTCGCCTCGCACTCCCCCCGCCCACCCCGATGCCCGCACACCTGGTCGGCTGGGCGGCCACGGCCGACGTGCGCTCGCCGCCGGTCGGGCTCGCCCTGGCCGTGCGTCAGTACCTCGCCCGGGTGTCCACCCTGGACCCCGCCTCGCGGCACCGGGGCGGCGAGCTGCTCGCGACCCGGATGTCGGAGTACGTCGCACCGCCCCCGCCACCGGGCACCACCTCCTGGGACTTCCTGGCCGCGGTGAGCGCCACCCGACGCCAGCGGGACGCCGCCCGGCTGAGCCGGGACGACGCCCTGCGCGCCAGGCTCACCGCGCGCAGCGAGTGAGCCCGAAGGCGGCGCTGGAGAGCCTTCCCCCGGTCAGCGCACCAGGTGCGTGTGGGTGGTGTGGATCGTGGTCATCGACGTGGCTCCGAGCACCACGAAGACCACCACGAAGGCGATGAACGCCAGGAACCCGAGGGCCAGCAGGACCGTGCCGACGATGCCCATGATCCGGCCCGCGTTGGCCTCCGAGCGGCCTCCCCACGCCCCACCGGAGGCGTCGATCTCGCGCACGGCCTGACTGCCGATGTTCCAGGCGAACGGCGCGATGGCGCCGCACAGCACCAGTCCGAGGATGCCCAGGACCAGCGCGGTGGTCGACTGCGGATGGTTCGGTGGCACCGAGGGGTACGGCGGGGCCGCCGGCTGCTGGGTCATGCGGGTCAGTGTCGCAGCCTTCGGCCTCTTGCCGCCGGGCTGACCCGCGCCTAACGTCGATCACGTGCCAACAGGCAGGTGGGGCGGTGTGCTCTACATCGCCGAGGTGACCGCGATCGGTGCCGCGGTGCTGTGGGGTGTGCTCAACGCGCGCCGGCTGGTCACCCTGTCGCTCGCCGTGGCGCGGCGGGCGCGGCTGGCACCGCCGGCCCTCCCCGCGCCCACCGGGATGCGGATCGAGCGGATCGCCGCCGACCTGCGCCGGATCCGGCCCGAGGTGATGCAGCCACCCGCCGGCACCCCGATGGTCCGTCGCCAGGCTGCCGTGGCGGCGTACGACGATGCCCTCCTCGACGCCTGTCACGCCCTCGGCGTGCCGACCGAGCTGGACCGGATCACCGACGACCTCGAGCGCGAGAGCGAGCGGCTGCGGACCGAGCACGACCTCGCCGAGGCCGGCGTCGACCTCGGCTGATCAGAGCCGCCGGTAGGCCAGGTCGGTGATCGCCCGCCCCGCCTCGACTCCTTTGCGCTCGAACTTGGTGACCGGCCGCTCGGCCCAGCGCTCGGTCACCCCGCCCACCAGGCCGGGCTGGGCGTCGAGCACCGCGACCATCTGGTCGGCGTAGTCGGCCCAGTCGGTGGCCAGCCGCCAGGTGCCGCCCGTCGCGAGCCGGCCGGCGGCCACGGCCGCGAAGGCGGGGTCGACGATGCGGCGCTTGTGGTGCCGGGTCTTGGGCCACGGGTCGGGGAAGAAGGTCCACAGCTCGGCCAGCGTCCCGGGGGCGACGAGGTGCTCCAGCGCCCAGACCGCGTCGACCGAGCAGAAGCGCACGTGCGTGGCACCGGCGGCCGCGACCTCCGCCAGGGACGCGGCGACGCCGGGTCGCCACACCTCCAGCGCCAGCACGTCGTACGACGGACGGGCGGCGGCCAGCGCTCCGGTCGCCTCGCCCACGCCGGAGCCGATCTCGACGATCAGGGGCGCCTCGCGGCCGAACCAGTCCGCGAGCCGGAAGTCGGGGTCGTCGACGGCAGACTCGGGGATCACCCAGGCGTCGCTGTGCGCCTCCCAGGCCTCGCGCTGGCTCGGCGTGAACCGGCTCCCGCGCCGGGAGTAGCTGAGCACCTCGCGGATCCGGCGGCCGTCCTCGGTGAAGCGGTGGTGCGGTCGCGCAGGGGTCACGGCGTCGATCGGCGTGGGCTCCGGCATGGGGACATTCTGGCGGACGCCGCAGCAGCGGGTTCTGGCAGGATCTCCGCATGATCGACCCCAAGCCACGGTGGGACTTCGACGACCCGGCGGCGTCCGCCGAACGCTTCCTCGACGCGGCCGAGCAGGCGGAAGAGCCGGAGCGGACGGCCTGGCTGACGCAGTACGTCCGCGCGCTGGGTCTCCAGGAGAAGTACGACGAGGCGACCAAGGTCCTCGACGGCCTCAGCTCGGACGACCCGGAGGCCGTCACCTACCTCGCGCTGGAGCGCGGGCGGGTGCTCCGGTCGTCGGGCCGTCCCGACGACGCGCGGCCGTTGTTCGTGCTCGCCGCGGAGACAGCCGCACAGGCCGGCCTGGAGGCGCTCCACGTCGACGCGCTGCACATGGTCGCTCTGGTCGCGCCCCCGGAGGAGCAGGCGGCGCTGACCGAGAGCGCTCTGGCGGTGGCCCGCGGCTCCTCCGACCAGCGAGCCCGTGACTGGGACGCCTCCCTGCTCAACAACCTGGGGATGACCCAGGCCGATGCCGGCGACTTCCAGGCCGCGCTGACGACGTTCGAGGAGGCACTGGCCGCCCGGGAGCGGATCGGCGACCCTGCGACCATCCGGGTGGCCCGGTGGATGATCGGCTGGGCGCTGCGTAACCTGGGACGTCGCGACGAGGCGCGCGCCGTGCAGCAGGCGCTGAAGGACGAGCTGGTCACGGTCGGCGAGGCAGACCCCTACGTCGACGAGGAGCTCGCGCTCCTCGCCGACTAGCGCGGGCCGGGAGCCATCAGGACGGCGGACCGCTCCGGTGCCGGGCCACCCACACGGCCGCACCCACGAGAGCGGCGCCGGTCACGATCAGGGTGAGGGCGGCCGACAGGCGGCCCGGGAACCAGGCGCCGGCTGCGCGTGGCACGGTCCAGAGGAGGGCGACCGCGGCCACTCCGAGCCAGGGGAGGTTGCGGTCCCCCAGCGCCAGGACGACCGCGCCGACCGCGGTCAGGAGCGCGAGCGCGATGCCCACGTCGCCGTCGATCGTCATCGCCCCCAGCACGGCGCCGAGCACGCCGAGGGCGACGCCGGTCACGCGCGGCTCGAGCCGCCCTGCCCACGACAGCCCGGCCCAGGCGACCGCGACGGCCCACAGGGCGACGCCACCCCAGGACGAGCTGGTCGACGTGAGCTCCAGCGCGGCACCCACGGTGCCGACCAGCACGGGAACGAACAGGGCCAGCTGCTGGAGGACCGTCGGCCGCAGCCACCACAGGACGCCGGCGACCACCGCGGTGCCGCCGCCGACGACCACCAGCGCATGCTCGTCGTACCGGTTCAGCACGTCGGTGCTGAGGACGCCGAGGAAGCCCGCGGTGGTCGCGACACCCAGGGCCCAGAGGACCGAGCGCAGCCGTCCGGCCGCGTCACCGAGGCGCTCGGAGACCACGAAGCCGGCACCTATGAGGGCGACCGCCGTCGCCCCGATCAGGACCAGCCGGAGCGGGACCGACAGGTCCAGCCAGTACATCCCGGCCAGGATCCCGGCACCGACCAGCATCACGACGCCACCGAGATAGCCCAGGGCCTCGACGACCAGGGAGGGTCCGGGCTCGGGTGGGGGCGCCAGCGCCAGCGGAACGCGCCGCTCGGGTGGCTCCCCCTCGTGCAGTCGGATCGCGCGCGACTGCTCATCGGTGATCAGACCCAGGTGCACCCAGCCGTCCAGTGCGTCGGACAGCGACGGAGTCGGTGCGGGGTGTCGGACCATGCTCCTCATGGCGACCTCCAAGGGACGGTGCAGGGCGGGTGGCCCGTCCCGCACCTCACATCCTCGCCGCCGCGGGCCGCGTCCGTCAGGGCCGAAAGTGCCTGCGCGGCCGGGACGTTTCCCGGACTCGCGGGCCGGCCGGGGTCAGAGGTCGGACCGCGGCCCGGGCGCGGATGCCGTCGGCTCGCTGACGCAGCCCGGGAGCTCCAGGGCCACCACGGATCCGCCCTCCGGGCGGTTGTGGACCGTCGCCCGACCGCCGTGGGTCCGGGCGATGGCCTCGACGATCGACAGCCCGAGCCCGGCACCCCCGTCGCGGCGGGCGCGGCTGGAGTCCGGTCGCGCGAACCGCTCGAAGGCGTGCGGCAGGAACTCCACCGGGAAGCCCGGTCCGGAGTCGCTGACCTCGATCACCAGGTCGGTCCGGCCGGCCGCCCGAGCGGAGAGCACGATCGGCGTGCCGCTCGGGGCGAACCGGAGGGCGTTGTCGACCAGGTTGTCGACCGCCTCGCCGATCCGGTCCGGGTCGAGGGTGGCCGTGAGGCCGTCGGGCACGCGAACCTCGCACCGCGCGCCGGCGGCCAGGGCTCGCGCGGCGGCGTGGTCTGCGCTGCGGGTCAGCAGTCGGAGGAGGCCGGTCGGCTCACGGTCGGCCGGCAGCCGGTCCTCGTCGCTCCGGGCCAGGGTCAGCAGCTGCTCGGTGAGCCGCGCCAGCCGCGCCGTCTCCTCGCCCGCTCGCTCGACGGCGAGGGCCAGCTCCGTCCGGCTCCGCCCCGGCCGGGCGGCGAGCTCGAGCTCGCCGCTCAGCACCGCGAAGGGGTTCCGCAGCTCGTGACTGGCGTCCGCGACCAGCGCACGCTGCTGCGCCAGGGCGCCCCGGATCCGGTCGAGGAGCTGGTTCATCGTCGTCGCCAGCGCCGCGATCTCGTCGCGGGTCCGCGGCACGCGGACGCCCGGGGCGTCCTCCCGCTCGGAGAGCTCGGCGACCTCACGACGCAGCCGCTCCACCGGGGACAGCGCGGCGCGGGCCAGGCCGTAGGCACCGAAGCCCGCCCCGAGCACCAGCACCAGCCCGGCGACCAGCAGCTCTCGGGTCACATGGCGCAGCGTCGCGTCCATGGTCTCGAGCGAGACCCCCGCGACCGCGACCCAGCCGCGGTGGCCAGGTAGTGGGGCCGCCAGCACCCGCTCCCGTTCGCCCTCGGCTGCCACCGTCTCGAGGATGCGACCCCGAGCCGCTCGCTGGAGGTCGCCGGCACCGAGGAGGGGGCTCGTCCCGGCGTCCGCGCTGCCGCCGCGGACCTGCCCGTGACCGTCGACGACCTGGACGACGTACTCCCCCGGCGCCGGGCCCGCCGATGACGTCGTCGGAGCGCCAGAAGCGGGCAGGACTCGCGCCGCTTGGGCCAGTTGGACGGCCAGCTGGGCGTCGATCGTGCCCTGCAGTGATGCCGACAGCTGGCTCACGAACAGCCAGCCGCCCACGGTGAACAGCACCGTCGAGACGAGCGCGAACACCCCGGCCAGGCGAAGGCGGATCGACATGGCCTATCCGGCCTTGTCGTCCCGCAGCCGGTAGCCCCGGCCGCGGACGGTCCCGAGGTCGTGACGACCGAACGGCGCGTCGACCTTGCGGCGCAGGTAGTTGACGTACTGGTCGACGACGTTCGAGGTGCCGTCGTAGGCGAAGTCCCAGACCGCGTCGATGATCTGCGTGCGGGTCAGTACGGCGCCCGGATGGCGCAGGAAGAGCTCGAGCAGAGCGAACTCCTTGGGGGAGAGCTCCAGCTCTGCACTCCCCCGCCACGCCCGCTTGGCGGCCGGGTCCAGCGTCAGGTCACCGACCCCGACCACTGCGGGGCGGCTGTGCTCCTCGCGTCGGGTGAGGGCGCGCAGCCGCGCCGCGAGCTCGAGCAGGCTGAACGGCTTGACCAGGTAGTCGTCCGCACCGACGTCGAGCCCGCGGACCCGGTCACCGATCTCGTCGCGCGCGGTGAGCATCAGGACCGGGACCCAGATCTCTGCGGCGCGCAACCTCCGGCACAGCTCGAAGCCGTCGAACCCGGGGAGCATCACGTCGAGGACGACCGCGGCGTAGGGGTTCTCCGTGGCCATCCACAGCCCCTCGGGACCGTCGCCGCACACGTCGACGGCGTATCCCTCCTCGACGAGGGCGCGCTCGACGAGCTGTGCCATGCGCACCTCGTCCTCGATCACCAGCACCCGCACGTCGCTCACGCTACGCAGCCACCGGGCTCGGCGGAGGAGGCCAAAGACCCGGGCAGATGAGAGGTCCTCTCATCGTCCTCTCACGGCCTGCACATGGCTCCCGGCGCAGAGTGGGCGTGCCGGGCGGGACCCGGGACGTGATGACGAAAGGAAGCGACATGTCCGACGACAGCGACACCCACGGCGGCCCAGTCACGCACCCGGGTCCGGCCGAGGACCCGGTCGCAGCCTGGGTCCCGCTCCCGGCATCTCCCGCGGCGGATCGCACGGTCAGGTCCGACAGCGACTCCTACCGCCGTGCCCGCCGCAGGTCGCGGCTGACCGCGGGCGTGCTGATGGTGGGCAGCGGGGCCGCCGCGGTGACCCTCGCCTACCAGCTGCTGCCGCCCGCTCCTGCGCCCCTCGGTGCCTCCTCGAGCACCGGCGGGGTCGGTACGACGAAGGTCACCAACACCGGCAGCGGACCCACGGTCACCCACACGGTGGCGACGACGAGCGCCTCCGGCGTGACGACGTACACCACCACCCAGGTCGTGAACGGCAAGACCGTGGTCACGCACACCCGCAGTGGTGCCACCACCACGCACCACGACAGCTGACCAGGAGCCTGAGATGACCGAGCTCACGATGACCGCGGTGTGGCGGTCCGTCGACACCGGCGACACCTCGATCGCCGTCGCCGAGCGCGACGCCCTCGGCACCACGGCGCGGGTCGCGGTGTGGCCACCGGAGAACCTCGACGAGGCGCTCGTGGCTGTCGACGGTGTCCTGACGGCGCTCGACCGACAGGCGAGCCGGTTCCGTGCCGACTCGGAGATCTCCCGCGTGCACCGCAAGGACGGCGGCATGTTCATGCTCAGCAACGGTCTGGCCGAGGCGGTCGGCGTCGCCCTGGCGGCCGCCCGGTGGACCCGCGGCCGGACCGACCCGACGGTCGGCGAGGCGGTGATCGCGCTGGGCTACGACCGGGACTTCGCCACCCTCGACCCCCGGGGAGGCGAGCCGGTCGCAGCAACCCCCGCTCCGGGCTGGCGCACCGTGGAGCTCGACGGGCCGATGCTCACCCTGCCGCGCGGAGTCCGGCTGGATCTCGGCGCCACGGCCAAGGGGCTGGGCTCCGACCGCGCGGTGCGGGCCGTGATGTCGGCCACCCGGCAGGAAGGCGGCGTCCTGGTCAGTCTGGGCGGCGACATCGCCGTCGACGGACAGCCGCCGCGCGGCGGCTGGCCGATCCTCGTGGCCGACGAACCCGGGTCGACCGGCCAGGGCGGCACCCAGGAGGTCCGGCTCGTGACCGGGGCCGTGGCGACGTCGTCGACCGCGTGCCGCCGCTGGCGGAGCGGCGGTCGGGAGATGCACCACATCGTGAATCCGGGCACCGGGCTCCCGGCCGACGCGCCGTGGCGCACGGTGAGCGTCGCCGCCGCGACGTGCGCCGACGCGAACGCCGCATCGACCGCGGCCGTCGTGGCGGGAGACGGGGCGGAGGCGTGGCTGGCCGAGGCGCGGTTGCCGGCGCGGCTGGTCTCCCGCGACGGCGAGGTGCGCTACCTGGGCGGGTGGCCCGAGGTCGACGGCCACCCCCTGGCGGTCTCCGGGCGCGGAAAGGTGTACGGCGGAGCCGCGGGACCGCGCGGCTGGTGACCCTGGTGCGCGCGCCGGCGTGACCGGCGGCGCTCCGGCCGGTCGTCAGCGGCTCAGTCGGTGCCGACGTAGGTCAGGTCGTAGGTGTGCGTGCCGTCGGCCGCGATGTCGAGGGCGAGCGAGCCCTCCAAGGCGGCCAGGTCGCCGGTCCCCGAGCCCGGCACCACGACGTAGGTCAGCTCCTGCCCGTCGGGTCGCATGGTGCCGAGCTGCTGGAAGGCGAACGTGCCGGCCCGACCGTCGAGCGTGCCCTCGACCGACTCGAGCGCGACGTAACCGGCCCGGTGCTGCGTCGGGTCGCCCGCGGACAGCATCACTCCGTGGCTGCTGCCCGTGAGGTCGCCGGACCAGGTCTTGTGGAACCGGAAGCGGCCGAACCCGTCGTCGGTCTCGTCGGGCGTGATCGTGACCTCGAAGGTGCCGTGGGCATGCTGCGTCATGCCCACAGCCTCTCAGCGGACGCCGACAGGCCCGATGCCCGCGGCCCGGGCGGGCTCGGCGTACGCCGCACCGAGCGACGCGACCGTCTCGTGGGCGTTCAGCCCGCTCGGGTTCGGCACCACCCACAGCGCTGCTCCGGCGAGGTCGTCGGGCTGCCGGCCGGGGACGGCGCGGGGCAGCGCGAAGGCGATGCGGTACGCCGTGATGCCCAGCACCGCGACCACCTGCGGGCGGTGGGTGGCCACGAAGGCCTCGAGCCGGGCCGCGCCCTCGACCAGCTCGGCGGCGGAGAGCTCGTCGGCGCGGGCGGTGGCCCGGCGGACGAGGTTGGTGATGCCCACCCCTCGGCGGACCAGCTCGGCGAGATCGGCCTCGGTCATCCCGGGCACTCCGCCGACGGCCGGGGCGAGGACTCCCGCCTCGACGAGGGCCGGGCGGAAACGGTTGCCGGGGTTGCCGAAGTGGATCTGGGTCGCAGCGGTGCGCAGCCCGGGGTTGATGCCGACGAAGACCAGCCTGACCCCGTCGCCCACGAGGTCGGGCACCTCGACCCCGCGGAACGACTCGAGCTCGGCCCGGGTGAAGTGCGGCACGGGCGTCAGCCTGCCACGACCGTCCGGGACCCGGCCGCTCCGCCGGCCCGCTGCGGAGGCCGGCCGGGCACGGGCTGGTAGCCGGCGAAGGCGGACTCGAGGACCCCTTCGCCCCCGGTCAGGTCCGGCAACCGGCGCTGCAGCTCGTGCAGCCGGGCCGCGGGCAGGAGCGCCTCCAGGATGGCGAAGCTGCCGCTCGAGCTCTGGTCCGACTGTTCGGCCCCCCACCGGCCGAGCAGGCGCTGCAGTGCAGGGGTGGTCTCGACGGGGACCTCGAGCCGGATCCTCAGCACCGGCTCGCAGACCACCGTCCGGGCCCGGTCCAGCGCCCGGCGTGCCACCACGGGAGCGACCTTGCGATAGTCGAGCGACGTGCTGGTCGGCCCCCGCTTCGAGGGCGGTCCGTCGGCGGTGCTGTAGGCCACCTCGACCAGCGTTACGACCGCGTCGGTGACCTCCCAGCCGTGCCGACCGCGGGCGAGCTCGCGGCGGACATGCGCCTCGAGCGCCGCCCCGAAGGCCTCGGCGCTGCGGAACAGGTACAGCGGCATGTCACGGGCGGGCGCGGCGATCACGAAGCGAAGCCCCGAGCCGGGACGCCCCGGCTCGATCCGGAGCCCGATCGTGGCCTGGTAGGGGTTCTCGTCGGTGTTCAGCCGGACCACCGCCTCGCCCCGGCCGCGGGGTCGCTCCACGTGGAGCACGCTGGCATCGGCGAACGCCGCCTCGACGCCGTACTCCTCGGCGAGCGTCGCCGCCAGCACCTCCTGCTGGACGCGACCGTAGAGCGAGACCACGACCCCGCCGGCCTCGTCGCTCCGGGCGTCGATCAGCGGGTCCTGGTCGGCCAGCGCGGCCAGCGCCGCCCGCAGGGCCGGTCCCTGCTCGGGGCGGACCGCGGTGACGGCGGCCTCGAGCGTCGGGGGTGCGAAGTGGTGGTCGTCGGCCGCGCTCCGGTCGCCGAAGACGTCACCGACCCGGACCGCGGCGAGCCCGGTGACCCGTCCGATCTGGCCGGCGCCCACCGAGCCGGCGCGGACCCATCGTCCGGACTCGAACAGCTGGATGCCGGCCACCTTCCCGAGCCGGCCGTCGGGCAGGTCGAGGCGTTGGCGGACCCCGACCGAGCCGGCGAACATCCGGAGGTAGGCGACCTTGTCGCCCGCCTCACCCCGCTCGACCTTGAACACCCGCCCGGACGCGGGCCCGGTGCCGTCGGGCGCGGTGCCGGGCAGCAACCGGCCGATGCCGTCCATCAGCTCGGGAACCCCGGCCCCGGTGGCGGCGGAGCCGAAGAACACCGGATGGAGCCGGGCCGCCGCGACCTGCGCCGCCAGCTCGTCGTTCAGATGACGCTCGGTGACCTGCCCGTCGTGGACGTACTCGGCCACCAGCGCATCGGAGTCGTCGGCGAGCAGGTCGAGCAGGCGGCTGCGGAACGCGACGTCGTCGGGACGGTACGACGTGAACCCCGCGGCCCGCGAGCCGGCCGCGGTCACCGTGCCCATCGACACCAGCCGGGGCGCGAGCCGGTCCGCGACCGCGGCCAGCACCCGGTCCGGGTCGGCGCCGGAACGGTCCACCTTGTTGACGAACACCAGGGTCGGGACGCCCAGACGACGCAGGGCCCGCATCAGGACCCGGGTCTGGGGCTGCACCCCCTCCACCGCTGACACGACCAGCACCGCGCCGTCGAGCACCGCCAGCGAGCGCTCGACCTCGGCGATGAAGTCGGGGTGGCCCGGGGTGTCGATGACGTTCACGGTGGCCCCGTCGAGGGGGAACGCCACGACGGCCGCGCGGATGGTGATGCCCCGGCGTCGTTCCAGGGCCAGGGTGTCGGTCTGGGTGGTCCCCGAGTCCACCGAGCCGAGGTCGCGGATCACCCCTGCGTGGTGCAGGAGGCGTTCGGTCAGGGTCGTCTTGCCGGCGTCAACGTGCGCCAGGATCCCCAGGTTGAGCGTGCGTGCGGGCATGCGTGACCACCTTCGAGAGAGAGGGACAGAGCTCGAAAGAACCGCACGCTCCGCGCATCTGCTGCTCCTCTCTCGTGGGTCACCGCTGACGGACCCCGCCACCGTAGGGCGCGCCGTACCGCCGGCACCACGGGTTTTCCCGGGTGCGGGGGCGCAGCGATGGTCGTAGGGTGCGCGACATGCAGCCTCGTCGGCAGGGCGTCGCGTTGCCCACCGCCGGCCAGGTCACCTCGCTCGAGCTGTTCTTCGACCTGGTCTTTGTCTTCACCATCACCCAGCTCACCGCGACCGTCGGACCCGGCGGCTGGGCGGTCACCGCCCGCTCGGCGCTCCTGCTCCTGCTGCTGTGGTGGATGTACGGCGGCTACGCGTGGCTGACCAACGCCGCGCCACCGGTCACCACGCGTCGCCGGGTGCTGCTGGTGCTCGGGATGCTCGGCAACTTCGTGACCGCGATGTCGATCCCGCACGCCTACGGCTCGGACCGCGTGGTGTTCGCCTCGGGCTACCTGCTCGTCGTGACCGTCCACGCCGGCATGTACGTGACCGAGGCGGCCCGGATCACCCGCGGCATGGTGGTCCAGCTGCTCGGGTGGAACATGCTCGGTGCCGTGCTGGGGCTGGTCGGCGCGCTGTTCTTCGAGGACATCCTGGCGTGGTGGTGGCTCGGTGCCTTCGTGGTGGTGGTCGTCCTGCCGCGTCTGGTCTCGATCGGCCCCTTCGACCGGCCCGAGGACGACGGCGGCCCCGCCTTCGAGCTGGTGCCCGGGCACTTCGTGGAGCGGCACGGGCTGATGCTCCTGATCGCGCTCGGCGAGTCGGTGCTGGCGATCGGCGTGGGGCTGGGCACCGGGGTCAGCGCGATCGGCCCGGCCCAGATCGCCTTCGCAGCGATCAGCCTGCTGCTGGCCGCCACCCTGTTCTGGGCCTACTTCGGGGTCGAGGAGGACCGCCGGGCCGAGGCCGCCCTCGAGGCGATGCCTCCCGAGCGCGTGGAGGCGGCCGCGCTCGCGTCGTACGGCTATGCCTTCTGGGTGGTCCTGTTCGGGATCGTGCTGACCGCCGCCGGGCTGCACCACGCTCTCGCCCATCCCACGGACCGGCTCGGCTGGGAGTACGCCGGCCAGCTGAGCGTGGGCGTCGGCGGCTTCTGGGTCGGGCTCGGGCTGTTCCGGCTGGTGCTCGGGCTGCCCGGCGCCGTACCCCGGCTGGGCGGTGGGGTGGCGCTGGCCGCCGTTCTCGTCGTCGGCGCCGAGGTCTCCGGTCTGGCCGCGCTGGTCTGTCTCCTGGCCGGCTCGGCCGGGCTGGTGCTGGCCGACCGGCGCGAGTCCTCGGAGCCCGACCTCACCGAGCCCGCCGGCCACGCCGCGTAGGCAGCGACTCACGACCAACGCAGAACGGCCCCGGACCGAGGTCCGGGGCCGTTCTGGTGGTTCAGCTCAGTGGTCTCGACTCCGCTCGACCACCGAGGGGATTCACTTGGTGATCTTGGTGACCCGGCCGGCGCCGACGGTGCGGCCACCCTCCCGGATCGCGAACCGCAGGCCCTCTTCCATGGCGATCGGCTGGATCAGCTCGACGGCCATCTCCGTGTTGTCGCCGGGCATGACCATCTCGGTGCCCTCGGGGAGGGTCACCACGCCGGTCACGTCGGTGGTACGGAAGTAGAACTGCGGGCGGTAGTTGTTGAAGAACGGCGTGTGACGGCCGCCCTCCTCCTTCGACAGGATGTAGACGTTCGCGCCGAAGTTGGTGTGCGGGGTCGTCGTGCCGGGCTTGATCACGACCATGCCGCGCTCGACGTCCTCGCGCTTGGTGCCACGAAGCAGCAGCCCGACGTTCTCGCCGGCCTGACCCTCGTCGAGCAGCTTGCGGAACATCTCGACACCGGTGACGGTGCTCTTCTGCGACTTGTCGCGGATGCCGATGATCTCGACCTCCTCGTTTACCTTCACGATGCCCCGCTCGATACGGCCGGTGATGACCGTGCCGCGACCGGTGATCGTGAAGACGTCCTCGACCGGCATCAGGAAGGGCTTCTCGGTGTCGCGCTCAGGGGTCGGGATCGACTCGTCGACCGCGTTCATGAGCTCGAGGATCGAGGCGCCCCACTTCTCGTCGCCGTTCAGCGCCGGGAAGGCAGCGACCTTCACCACCGGGATGTCGTCGCCCGGGAAGTCGTACTCGGAGAGGAGCTCGCGCACCTCCATCTCGACGAGCTCGATGAGCTCCTCGTCGTCGACCATGTCGCACTTGTTGAGCGCGACCACGATCGCCGGCACGCCGACCTGGCGGGCGAGCAGCACGTGCTCACGCGTCTGGGGCATGGGGCCGTCGGTGGCGGCGACCACGAGGATCGCGCCGTCCATCTGAGCCGCGCCGGTGATCATGTTCTTGATGTAGTCGGCGTGACCCGGGCAGTCGACGTGGGCGTAGTGCCGCGCCTCGGTCTGGTACTCCACGTGCGCGATGGAGATCGTGATACCGCGCTGACGCTCTTCGGGTGCCTTGTCGATCTCGTCGAACGGCGTGAAGGGGTTCAGGTCGGGGTGCTGGTCGTGCAGGACCTTGGTGATCGCCGCGGTCAAGGTGGTCTTGCCGTGGTCGATGTGACCGATCGTGCCGATGTTGACGTGCGGCTTGGTCCGCTCGAACTTCGCCTTAGCCACTGGGGGCTCCTCCTGTTGTTGTCGCTTTGACTCGATGATTGTGCTGCATGCCGAGGGTCCGGCCAAATGCGCCCCGGCACGTACCGGACCGCTGGGAGCGATTACTCGCCGCGAACCTTCTTGACGATCTCGTCGGCGATGCCCCCGGGGACCTCGGCGTACGAGTCGAACTCCATCGAGTACGACGCCTGGCCGGAGGTCTTGGACCTCAGGTCGCCAACGTACCCGAACATCTCTGAGAGCGGCACGAGCGCGTTGATGACCATGTCACCGTGGCGCTCCTCCTGTGCCTGGATCTGGCCGCGCCGGCTGTTGAGGTCGCCGATGACCGTGCCCAGGAAGGTGTCCGGGGTGATCACCTCGACCGCGAACATCGGCTCGAGCAGGACCGGCTTCGCCATCCGCGCGGCCTCCTTGAAGGCCTGGTTGCCGGCGATCTTGAAGGCCAGCTCCGAGGAGTCGACGTCGTGGTAGGCGCCGTCCTCGAGGGTGAACTTCACGTCGACCATGGGGTAGCCCGCGAGCACGCCGAACTCCATGGCGTCCTGGCCGCCCTGGTCCACCGAGGGGATGTACTCGCGCGGGATGCGGCCACCGGAGACGTTGTTGACGAACTCGTAGCCGGCGCCCTGGCCGGTCTCGGGGTCGATGCTCGGCCCGAGGCTGATCACGACCTTCGCGAACTGGCCGGACCCACCGGTCTGCTTCTTGTGCACGTAGGTGTGGTTGGTGACCTCGTTGCGGACGGTCTCGCGGTAGGCGACCTGCGGCTTGCCGACAGTGGCCTCGACGCGGAACTCGCGCTTCATCCGGTCGACCAGGATCTCCAGGTGGAGCTCGCCCATCCCGGCGATGATCGTCTGGCCGGTCTCCTCGTCGGTCTTCACCGTGAAGGTGGGGTCCTCGTCGGAGAGCCGCTGGATGGCGGTACCGAGCTTCTCCTGGTCGCTCTTGGTCTTGGGCTCGATCGCGACCTCGATCACCGGGGCCGGGAACGACATCGACTCGAGCACGACCGGGTGCTGCAGGTCGCTGAGCGTGTGACCGGTCTTGGTGTCCTTCAGACCCATCACGGCCACGATCTGGCCGGCGCCGACCGACGCGATCTCCTCACGCTTGTTGGCGTGCATCTGGTAGACCTTGCCGATCCGCTCCTTCTTGCCCGTCACGGAGTTGAGCACGGTCGCGCCGGCCTCCAGCTTGCCGGAGTAGACGCGCACGTAGATCAGCTTGCCGAGGTGGGGGTCCGAGGCGATCTTGTAGGCCAGGCCGGAGAACGGCTGGTCGTCCGCGGGCATCCGCTCGATCTTCTCGTCCTCGTCGTTGACCTTGTGGCCGACGATCGCGTCGATGTCGAGCGGGCTCGGGAGGTACTTCACGACGGCGTCGAGCAGGGGCTGCACGCCCTTGTTCTTGAACGCCGTACCGCACAGCACGGGATTGACGAGGTCGGCCAGGGTGGCGCGACGGATCGCGGCCTCCAGCTCCTCGACGGAGAGCTCCTCGCCCTCGAGGTACTTCTCCATCACGGCGTCGTCGGCCTCGGCGAGCGTCTCGAGGAACTTCTCGCGGTACTCGTCGGCCTGCTCACGCAGCGACTCCGGGATCTCCTCGACCTCGTAGTCCTCACCCATGGTGGTCTCGCCGCGCCAGGTCAGGGCACGCATGCCGACCAGGTCGACGACACCGAGGAAGTCGGCCTCCGCGCCGATCGGCAGCTGGAGGACGAGCGGGGTGGAGTTGAGGCGCTCGACCATCATGTCGACGCAGCGGAAGAAGTCCGCGCCGGTGCGGTCCAGCTTGTTGACGAAGCACATCCGGGGCACGGAGTACTTGTTCGCCTGGCGCCAGACCGTCATCGTCTGCGGCTCCACGCCGGCCACGCCGTCGAAGACGGCGACGGCGCCGTCGAGGACGCGCAACGAGCGCTCGACCTCGGCGGTGAAGTCGACGTGCCCGGGGGTGTCGATGATGTTGATCTGGTGGTCCTTCCACCAGCAGGTGGTCGCGGCGGACGTGATCGTGATGCCGCGCTCCTGCTCCTGCTCCATCCAGTCCATGACGGCAGCGCCGTCGTGGACCTCACCGATCTTGTAGGAGATGCCGGTGTAGAACAGGATGCGCTCGGTGGTGGTGGTCTTGCCGGCATCGATGTGCGCCATGATGCCGATGTTGCGGACCTTCTTCAGGTCCGTGGTGATGTCGACGGCCACTGAGGGTTCGTTTCCTTAGGTAGGACGTGGAAGCCGGTGCTCGCCGTCGTACGGCCTCCCGGATCAGGAAGGCGTACGACGGTTGGTCACCAGCGGTAGTGGGCGAAGGCCTTGTTGGACTCGGCCATCTTGTGGGTGTCCTCGCGCTTCTTCACAGCGGCTCCGAGCCCGTTGGAGGCGTCGAGGATCTCGTTCATCAGGCGCTCGGACATCGTCTTCTCACGACGGTCCGCGGCGTACCCGACCAACCAGCGCAACGCGAGCGTGGTGCCGCGTGTTCCCTTGACCTCGATCGGGACCTGGTAGGTCGCACCACCGACGCGTCGGGACTTGACCTCGATGGCCGGCTTCACGTTGTCCATGGCGCGCTTGAGCGTGACCACGGGGTCGGTGCCGGTCTTCTCGCGGCAGCCCTCGAGGGCGGTGTAGACGATGCGCTGGGCGACCTGCTTCTTGCCGTCCTTGAGCACCTTGGAGACCAGCTGGGTGACCAGCTGCGACCCGTAGACGGGGTCGACGTCGAGCGGCCGCTTCGGGGCGGGACCCTTGCGGGGCATTAGCTCTTCTCCTTCTTGGCGCCGTAACGGCTGCGCGCCTGCTTGCGGTTCTTCACGCCCTGGGTGTCGAGCGTGCCGCGGATGATCTTGTAGCGGACACCGGGGAGGTCCTTCACCCGGCCGCCGCGGACGAGCACGATCGAGTGCTCCTGGAGGTTGTGACCGACGCCCGGGATGTAGGCCGTGACCTCGACACCGCTCGACAGGCGCACGCGGGCGACCTTGCGGAGGGCGGAGTTCGGCTTCTTCGGGGTGGTGGTGTAGACGCGGGTGCAGACGCCTCGGCGCTGCGGACTGCCCTTGAGGGCGGGCGTCTTGGACTTGGACGCCTTGTCCTGGCGGCCCTTGCGGACCAACTGCTGGATGGTGGGCACCTGGTGGTTCCCTTTCTGTTTCTTACCTCAGTACCCAGCGCCTTGCCGGGCACGATCGTGTTGCGTTGGAGCGATGTGCCGTGAGATGTCGGCGTCCCGGGTTCACGTCGTACGACGGGTGGAGGGCTCGCCACGGTCCGGACCGGCCAGACACGACTGCCAAGGCTACCGGTGCGGCCGGTCAGGGCCAAAACGAGAATCCGAGCCGGTCAGGCGGCCTCGGCCGGGACCGGTTCGCGCTCGGCCCGGGCCAGGGACTCCGCCTGGGCGCGGGCGGGCCGGGCGAACAGCGCGAGCGCCAGCCCGACCCCCAGGATGGTGAGGATGCCGCCGCCGAGCAGGGTCCAGCGGGCGCCGTACTGCTGGCCGACCCAGCCGATGATCGGCGACCCGATCGGGGTGCCGCCCATCACGATGGTCATGTAGAGCGCCATCACCCGGCCGCGCAGGGCGGGCTCGGACTCGAGCTGCATGGTGGCGTTGGCGGAGTTGAGCATGGTCAGGGTGCACAGGCCGATCAGCGGGCAGACGATCGCGAAGGAGAGGTAGGTCGGCATCAGGCCCGCCAGGATCTCCGCGGACCCGAAGCCCAGGGCGGCGCCGACCAGCAGGCGCACGCGGATCCGGACCCGCCGCGCGCTCAGGAGGGCGCCGGCCAACGAGCCCACCGCCATCGCCGAGCCGAGGATCCCGAACTCGCCGGCGCCCTTGCCGAACACCTGGGTGGCCATCAGGGCAGAGGTGATCTGGAAGTTCATCCCGAAGGTGCCGGCGAAGAACACCATCACCAGGATCAGCATCATCTTGGGCTGGCTGCGGACGTAGCGGACGCCCTCGAGCAGCATCCCGGGTGTCCGGGCGACCGGTTTCGGGGAGTGCAGGAGCGCGGCGTCCATGTGCTGGAGCTGCCAGATCACCGCGCCGTACGACGCCGCGTTGACCAGGATCACCCAGCCGGTGGCCCCGGCACCGCCGCCCAGCGCCCCGATCATCAGGCCGGCGACCGCCGGGCCGACGATCCGGGCGGCGTTGAAGGTGGCGGAGTTGAGGCCGACGGCGTTGGTCAGGTCGTCGGCGTCGACCAGCTCCGAGACGAACGACTGACGGGCCGGCGCGTCGAAGGCCGAGCCGATGCCGAACAGGAAGGCGATCACGTAGACCTGCCAGACCTCGGCCACCCCGACCACGGCGAGGAGGCCGAGCACCAGCGAGGCGAGCGCCATCGTCAGCTGGGTGAGCTGGAGCAGGCGGCGCTTGGGGAAGCGGTCGGCGACCACACCGGCGTACGGCGAGAGCAGGAGCACGGGCAGGAACTGGAGGCCGGTGGTCACGCCGAGCGCCGTACCGCTGCCGTGGGTGAGCTCGAGGACCAGCCAGTCCTGGGCGACGCGCATCATCCAGGTGCCGGTGTTGGACACCAGGCTGCCGAGCGCGTAGCGGCGGTAGTTGGGGTTGTGCAGGGCACGGAACGTGGGGCTCAAGATCTGCTTCCGGTCTGGTGCGGGCGGTCGGTCAGTCGGAGGTGGCGAGGCGCTCGAGGATCGGCGCCGCGCGGCGGAGGGTGTCGCGTTCGTCCGTGGTCAGGTCGCGCAGGCGCTGGGCCAGCCAGGCGTCGCGCCGGGCGCGGTCGGCGAGCACGGTGGTCCGGCCCCGGTCGGAGAGCGCGAGGACGACCTGCCGGCCGTCGGTGTCGTGCTTGCGGCGGACGACGTAGCCGCCCGCGTCGAGGGCGTTGACGGTGCGGGTCATGCTGGGCGGTTGCACCCGCTCGTGGGAGGCGAGCTCCCCGACGGTCAGGTCGCCGTTGCGGAACAGGCAGCCGAGCACCGACATCGCACCCATGCTCAGCGGGTTGTCGGGGTGGCGCTCGTTGGCCAGGCGGCGACGCAGTCGCATCACCGACAGCCGGAGCTCGCTCGCGAGCCCGGCATCGGTCCGGGAGGCCATCTCGACAGTGGGCATATCGTTAGCATAACTCATTACCCACGCTAACCATTCCCGAGTCGCCACGAACAGGCAGCACAACACGGCCGAGTCGGCGCAAACAGGCAGCGCAAGGCGGCCGAGTCGTCACAAAGAGACGTAAGGAGGTCGCCGAGTCGGCATAAAGAGGCATCTCGGGGTGCACACATGCGCCGACTCAGCGGCTCGGGAATGCCTCTTTGCGCCGACTCAGCGGCTCGGGAATGCCTCTTTGCGCCGACTCAGCGGCTTGGGAATGCCTCTTTGCGCCGACTCAGGTGAAGAGGGCGGTGACGGGGTTGATCGCGAAGTAGACGACGAAGAGGGCGGCGACGACCCAGAGGAGGGGGTGGACCTCGGCGGCCTTGCTGCGCACCGCCTTGATCAGCACGTAGGCGCAGAACCCGGCCCCGATGCCGACCGTGATCGAGTAGGTGAACGGCATCAGGATGATCGTCAGGAACGCCGGGATCGCGATCTCGACGTCGTCCCAGGCGATGCCCTTGACCTGCTGCATCATCAGGAAGCCGACCAGCACCAGCGCGGGCACGGCCGCCTCGGAGGGGATCACCTTGACCAGCGGCGCGAAGACGATCGAGACCAGGAAGAGCAGGCCGGTCACCACCGACGCGAGGCCGGTCCGGGCACCTTCGCCGACCCCCGAGGCGCTCTCGATGTACGCCGTGTTGGACGACACGCCGGCCGCGCCACCGGCCGCCGCGGCCAGGGAGTCGACGACCAGGATCCGGGTCGGGTTGGGCGGGGTGCCGTCCTTGTCGAGCAGGCCGGCCTCGGCGCCGATCGCCGTCATCGTGCCCATGGTGTCGAAGAAGTCGGCCAGCATCAGGGTGAAGACCAGGAGGATCGCCGAGACCACGCCGACCTCGGAGAACGCCCCGAAGGTGACGTGCCCGATCGTGGAGAAGTGCGGCTTCTCGAAGACCGACGACGGCCAGGACGGGACGTTCAGGCCCCATCCGGTCGGGTTGTACCCGCCGGTCGGGAACATCGGGCCGGTGTTGCCGATGCCCTCCACGATCATCGCCAGGATCGTGGTCAGCACGATCGAGATCAGGATCGCACCTCGCACCTTGCGCACCCACAGGGTGATCACCAGCGCCAGCCCGACCAGGAAGACCAGCACCGGCCAGCCGGACAGGAACCCGTTGGGCCCGACCTCGACCGGCACGGTGGTCTGCGCGGCGTCGGGGATACGGCGTACGAAGCCGGCGTCGACGAAGCCGATGAAGGCGATGAACAGGCCGATCCCGACCGAGATCGCGATCTTCAGCTGGGAGGGCACGGCATGGAACACCGCCGTCCGGAAACCGGTCAGCACCAGCGCCAGGATCACCAGGCCCTCGATCACGATCAGGCCCATCGCCGCCGACCAGCTCATCTGGCGGGCGATCGAGACCGCGACGAAGGCGTTCAGCCCGAGCCCGGTCGCCAGCGCGAGCGGGTAGTTGGCCACGGTCCCCATCAGGATCGACATCACCCCGGCGACCAGCGCCGTCCCGGCCGCGATCGCCGGGAGGTTCTCGCCGTGACCTGTGCCGCCACCGAGGAAGTGGCCGTTCTTGTCGGGAGCGAAGCCCAGGATGATCGGGTTGAGCACCACGATGTAGGCCATCGTGAAGAAGGTGACGACGCCGCCGCGCAGCTCGCGCTCGACGGTCGACCCGCGCTCGTGGATGTGGAACCACCGGTCCAGCGCTCCGCCCTGCTGCCGCGGGTCGTTGCGACGGGGGGTCGGCGTGGACTTGGTGCGGTCCGCGGACCGGGTCTTGGCGGGGCGCGCGCCCTCGGACTGTTCCGTCACGCGCGGCAGCATGCCAGAGCCCGGGTCGCGGCGGAAGCGTCGCCGCGCAGACCGTCGGGGACACCCCTACAGTGAGCACCATGGAGCTGCGGGACGACCAGCCGATGACCCACGAGATCGGCAACCGCACCTACATCGTGGCCGACGTGGAGCCCCTCGACGTCGACGGGGTCCGCACGGTGCAGGTCGGTGTGGCGCTCTGGGTGATCGGCTTCGTCGCGGTCCTGCCGTTCTACGGCCGGCTCCAGGACGACGGCCGCTCGTGGCTGCTCTGGACCTGCGCCGCGGGCTGCGGCCTGGGGCTGCTGGGTCTGGAGTACTGCCGCCGCCGCAAGCGCGCGCGCACGCTGCGTGACCAGGCCGGCCCGGGCGAGGCCGAGGTCTCGACGACGATCTAAAAGGTCTCGAGATCCTCGACGATCTCGTCGATCACGGGGTCGGGCATCGGGATCGGCTCGTGGCGCTTGGCCAGGCGGACCTCGGAGTGCGCCCCGCAGCCGTGCCCGAACGCGACCACGCGGCCGTCGTCGTTGGCGTCGCCGTTCGCGCACACGCCGAACGACTCGGCGAGGGAGCCGGAGATCCGGAGCAGGAAGCCGCAGGTCGAGCAGGGCTCGGGCGCCGACTGCGCGAGCGGCGCCTCGGGGCCGCCGTCACCGTCGTACCACCGCTGCGCCGCCGACTCGTGACCCTCGAGCGAGAGGGTGCGGACCCGGCCGAGGCCGAGGTCCTGGGCGACGGTGCGGATCTGGGCCTTCGCGTCGGTGTCGAGCGGGTCGTCGCCGAAGGAGTACGTCGGGACCAGCCGCGGGTCGTCGTCGGCCACCGGCAGGAGGTCGCCGGGTGAGAGGTCACCCGGCTGGAGACGCTCGCGGTAGGGCACCCACTCCGGCGCCACGATCGCGTCGGCGCCGGGGATCAGCACGATCTCGTCGACGGTGACGGTCTTCTGCCGCGAGGCCCGGACCACGGTCACCGACCAGCGCCAGCCGAGGTAGCCCGGCTTCCGGCACTCGAACAGGTGGGTCACCACCCGTTCCCCCTCGACCTCGGCGCCGAGGTGGTCTCCGACCTCGGCGGCGTCGACGTCGAGGAGCAGGCTCGCTCGCGCCACGTCGGAGGCCGCTCGGGCGACGGCGTCGCCGCCCTCGTCGCGACGGGCTCGGGACGTGCGCGTGCGCTCCACGACCGGGGCCTCGTCGACGTCACTCATGGCGCCATGATGTCCCATCGGGTCGGCGCGTGTCAGATCGGTCCGCGACGAGTTGCGAGCCGGGACCCCGGCCGGCCCGGATCACGATGCAGGATGGTCCCATGACCTCGCCCGGGGAGCCCGCCCGCGCCTCGCGGCGCGACACCGTGGTCAGCGGCGCCCGGGTGACCGGTCGCGGCCTCCGGTCGGTGGCGCGCGGCACGGGCCGGCTGGGCCGCGGCGCCTTCCGTACGGCGCGCCGCGCGGCCGCCGCCGAGGGCGCCGACACCAGCGGGCTGGCCCGGCTGATCGAGCTCGGGGCGCTCAACGCCGCCGCCGACGCCGCCGTGGCGATCTCGCTGGCCGGCACGCTCTTCTTCCAGATCCCCACCGGCGAGGCCCGGGGTCAGGTCTCCCTCTTCCTGGGCCTGACCATGCTGCCCTTCGCGATCGTGGCTCCGCTGATCGGACCTCTCCTGGACCGCTTCAGCCACGGCCGGCGCTGGGCCATCGGCGCCACCATGGCGGTGCGCGCGTTCCTGGTGTGGGTGCTCGCAGGCTCGGTCACCTCGTCCTCGGTGTGGCTGTTCCCGGCCGCGCTCGGGGTGCTGATCGCCTCCAAGGCCTACAACGTGACCCGGGCTGCCGCCGTACCCCGGCTCCTGCCGCACGACCTCTCCCTGGTCACCGCGAACGCCCGGACGTCGATGGCCGGGATGGTCGGGGTCGCGGTCTCGGCACCGATCGCGGCCGCGGCGTCGACCTTCGGGCCCGAGTGGTCGCTGCGCTACGCCTTCCTGGTCTTCGTGGTGGCCACGATCCTGGCAATCCGGCTCCCGGCCCGGGTCGACTCCAGCCAGGGTGAGGACGCGATCGGCTTCCTGAGCGGCGCGGCGGTGGACGACCCCACCGCCGGTACGACGGCGGCGACGGCCACCGGTGCGGCCCGGCGACGCCGGACCGTCCGGATCCCCTCGAGCATGGCCTTCGCCCTGCGCGCCAACTGCGGGCCACGCTGGCTGTCGGGCTTCCTGACCCTCTTCATGGCGTTCCTGCTGCGCGTGCACCCGATCGCGGGGCACTCACCGAAGTTCCTGCTCGCCGCGATCATCGGCGCGGCCGGGGTCGGCAACGTCCTGGGCCTGGGGCTCGGCTCGGTGCTGAAGAACGTCCACCCCAAGATCACCCTCGTGCTGGCGCTCCTGGCCGACGCGGCCGCGGTCACCGTGGCCGCGCTGTTCTACGGCCTGCTGCCGCTCGTGGTGCTGGGATTCACCGCCGGGCTGACCCAGTGCCTGGCCAAGCTCTCGCTCGACTCCACCATCCAGCGCGACGTGCCCGAGCGGGTGCAGACCAGCGCCTTCGCGCGCAGCGACACCACGCTCCAGCTGGCCTGGGTGATCGGGGGCTTCGTCGGCATCGCGATGCCGCTCCAGCCCCGCCTCGGCCTGATCGTGGCGGCCGTGGTGCTGGTGGCGTGGTCGCTGTTCGTGCTGGCCAACGTCGGACGGCGTACGCCGGCACCGCGGCCGGCCCCGACTGCGGCCTGACGGTCGGTCGCGCCGCTCCTCAGAGCTCCAGCTCGTCGGCGAGGGCGCGCAGCAGCTTGGCGGTCGGCCGGGCCGAGCGCGACTCCGGGTAGCGGCCGTGCCGGTAGGACTCACCGACCCCGTCGAGCAGGCGGATCAGGTCCTCGACGATCGGGGCCATCTCCTCGGGCTTCTTGCGCTTGGCGTGCGACTGGTTGCGGACCACCGAGGCGGGCGCGTCGAGCACCTTGACCTGGAGGGCCTGCTCGCCACGGCGGCCCTGGGCGATCCCGAACTCGACCCGGGTGCCCGCCTTGAGGGTGGCGGTGCCGTCGGGCAGCGCGTCGGCGTGCACGTAGACATCGGGCCCGTCGTCCTGCGACAGGAACCCGAAACCCTTCTCGGGGTCGAACCACTTCACCTTGCCACTGGGCACGATCATCCCTCTTCTACAACAGCAGCGGCCGGGTCACTTGCCCGGCCGACACCCCAGCCTAGGCTCCTGCCCGGCGACGGCACCAACCGATTCACCCCGCAGGGTGTCCGGGGGTGGACCCTTGGACTCGGTGGGGTGCGCCTGTCATTCTTGGCGGCTCACCGGCGGCGCCCGCCGCCGGGCGATGGAGGATCCCGTGACCGTGTGCGGCCAGCGAGCTCGTCGGCGGGTACGCCGCGGGTCGGCCGCGGGCTCGGCGCTCCTGCTCGGTCTGCTCGCGGCGACCACGGTCGCCGGCGGCGTGGCCGTGTCCGGGCCGGCTCAGGCGCACGTCCCCGACGGTCACCGGTCCCTCTACCTGGTCACCCTGACCGGGCCCGGCACGGCCGGCCGCCACGACGCCCCGCGCCATGCGCCGGACGCGAGCCGCGCGGCGCAGGTGCTGCGGCAGGACGCCCTGCTCGACCAGGTGGGGGCGTCGGCACCGGTCTACCGCTGGACCACCGCCCTGGACGGGTTCGCCGTACGCCTCGACGCCGGCCAGGCGGCGACCCTGGCGGCGAGCGCCGACGTGGCCCTGGTCGAGCGCGACGCCGTACGCCGGCTGACCGGGCTGGACCTGCGGGCCGCGGCCGGGACGCCGACGCACTCCGTCCCCGGAGGTGGCCGCGACCAGGTAATCGGGTTCGTGGACTCCGGTCTGTGGCCGCACAGCGCGGCGTTCGCCGAGAGTCCGGGGATGCACCGACGGCCACCGGGCTTCCACGGCCCCTGCCGGACCGGCCCCGGCTGGCGAGCCGGCATGTGCGACGGGAAGGTCGTGGCGGCGCGGTTCTTCGTGCGAGGCTTCGGCGCGGACCGGATCGCCAGCAGTGCCCGGCTCTCCCCGGTCGACGACGACGGCCACGGCACGCTCTCGGCCTCGATCGCGGCCGGCGACGGCGGGGTCACCGTGCAGGTGCCCGGCGTGCCGCACCGGCTGACCAGCGGGGTGGCGCCGCGAGCCCGGGTGGCGGTCTACAAGGCGTGCTGGCAGGCCCCCGACCCGGCGAACGACGGCTGCTCCACCGCCGACCTGGTCACCGCCGTCGACCGGGCGACGGCCGACGGCGTCGACGTGCTCGACCTGCCGGTGTCCGGCCCCGACCGGATCGACACCGTCGAGCGCGCGCTGCTCGGTGCCACCGAGGCGGGCACGGTGGTGGTGGCCTCCGCCGGCAACGGCCCCGGCCACGCCGCCCATCCGTCGCCCTGGGTGACCACGGTCGGTGCCGGCACCGGTGAGCAGAGCCGCGGTGCGGTCGAGATCGCCGGCGGGCCCCGGCTGACCGGCGCCATGTCGTCGCGCCGGCACGTCGGGCCGGTCCGGGTCGTCCTCGGCAGCGACCTGGCGGTGCCCGGGCGGTCGAGCCGGGCCGCAGCCCGGTGCCTCCCGGGCAGCCTCGACGCGGGTCGGACGGCGGGCCGGGTGGTGGTCTGCCGTCGCGGGGGCATCGGGCGGGTCGACAAGTCCGCGGCCGTGGCCCGGGCCGACGGCGTCGGCATGGTCCTGGTCAACACCGGACCGGGCTCGGTCGACGCCGACCTCCACAGCGTGCCGACCGTGCACCTCGACGCCAGGGCCGGGTCGACGCTCACCGCTTGGGTGCGGAGCCACCCGCGGGCCAGGATCCGGTTGGTGCCGTCCGGCACCGCGCGGCCCGGGCCGAGGGTGCCGGGCTGGTCCCGAGGCGGTGACCGCACCGGACCTCTGCTCAAGCCCGACCTGCTGGCGCCCGGCCTCGGCGTCCTGGGCGCCGTACCCCCGGACGAGCGTGGCCTGCGGTGGGACCTCGAGTCCGGCACCTCGGCCGCCACGGCCGCGGTCAGCGGTCTTGCGGCCGCGCTCGGCGCCGCACCGGGCTGGACCCCCGGCCAGGTCCGCTCCGCACTGGCCACCACGGCCCGGCCGGTCCCCGGTGCGGGACCGCTCCGCCAGGGTGCGGGCCTCGCTGCGGCCCGGCCCGCGGCACGCCCCCATCT
This sequence comes from Nocardioides cynanchi, assembly GCF_008761635.1. NCBI lineage: Bacteria > Bacillati > Actinomycetota > Actinomycetes > Propionibacteriales > Nocardioidaceae > Nocardioides > Nocardioides cynanchi. Next base: position 3,624,802 of record NZ_CP044344.1, on the reverse strand, counting down.
CGCCTACCTGCCCCGCCCCGGGGACTACCGCCGCTGGCTGGACGGCCTGCTGCCCGCCGATGCCCTCGACGCCACGTCGGTCTTCGTCTCCACCGGCGCCACCTCCCCGACGGTCGTCACCCGCCAAGTCACCAACGTCGGGGAGCGGGCGCGCTACTTCTCCTCGACGGCGACCGGCTTCCGGCGCCACCAGGTGGTGGTGACGCCCGCGGCCGCCCGCCTGGCGCCGGGCGAGAGCCTCACCTTCCACCTCGAGGTGTACGGCGCCGGGCCGGGGGCCGCGCAGCCCCTCGACAGCGGCGCGGTCACCTGGACCGCCGAGGACGGCACGAGGGTGCGGATCCCGGTCGTGATCGCTCCCTGAGCGTGACCCGGGGGCGGCCGGCTCGTTGACGAGGAGTACGTCGACGATCTCAGGAGCCCTCATGCCACGTGCCCGCCGAGTGATCGGTCTCGCTTCCTCAGCCTGCCTCGCAGCCGCCCTCGTCACCCTGGGCGGCCATGCCACGGCCAGCAACCCTGCCGAAGGGACGGTCAGCGACACCTCCACGAAGGTGACCTGGAGCGGCGGCCCCTTCGTGGCTCCCAACGCGACCGCGACCGCCCTCGGCGCTCCCGACTGCACGGTCCCGATGAGCTGCGACGACTTCACCCTCCACGTCTCGACGCCCGCCGGCTACGACACCGGTCACGCGCTGAAGATCGACGTGGCCTGGCCGAACACCGCCGCGGACTTCGACGTCTACGTGCTCGACGCGGCCGGTCACACCGTCGGCACCTCCGCCTCCAGCGCCAACCCGGAGGAGGTCGTGGTCCCACCGACCACCGGGACCTACACCGTCCGGGTCGTCCCGTTCGCCCCGCTCGGGGACAGCTACACCGCCAAGGCGGTGCTCACCGACACCCCGGCGCCCCCGCCGCCGGGCACAGCGACGCCGCCGGGCTTCACGACGTACCCCGCCCCGAGCACCCTCGGCAAGGACACCAACAACGCAGGCGAGCCCTCGATCGGCACGGACTGGAAGACCGGTTCGACGATGTACCAGGCCAGCCTGTCGACCTACCGGGTGAGCTTCGACGACAGCACCTCGCCGGCGACCGCGCACTGGTCGGACGTCTCGGCCAACGCCGCCGACGGCTGTGTGGTCGGCAGCACCCTGAGCCTGGACCCGATCCTGTTCACCGACCACACCACCGGGCGCACCTTCGAGTCGCAGCTCACTGGCGCGGACTCGGCCACCTGCTACACCGACGACGACGGCACGACGTGGAACCCGAGCACCGGCGGGGGCATCCCGTCCGGCGCCGACCACCAGACCCTGGGCGGCGGGGTCTACAGCCCGGCCGGCCTCGGCTCCCTGCCCACGTCGACCTATCCGCACGCGGTCTACTACTGCAGCCAGGACATCGCCACCGCCTTCTGCGCCGCCTCGCACGACGGGGGTACGACGTTCGGCCCCGGCGTCCCGACCTACAGCCTGCTCGACTGCGGCGGCCTGCACGGCCACGTCAAGGTCGCGCCGGACGGTACGGCGTACCTGCCCAACCGGGCGTGCGGGAACAACGCCGCGGTCGTCGTCTCCAAGGACGGCGGCACCACCTGGACGGTGAACAAGGTGCCCGGCACCAGCCCCAGCGACGCCGACCCGTCGGTGGGCGTGGGCGCCAACGGCACCGTCTACCTCGGCTCGGTGGGCTCCGACGGCCGCCCGAGCGTCGCGGTCAGCCACGACCAGGGCACGACGTGGTCGACGCCGCAGGTCGTCGGCAGCGAGTTCGGCATCAAGAACGCCGTGTTCCCGGCCATGGTCGCCGGTGACGACGACCGGGCCACCCTCGCGTTCCTCGGCACCCCGACCGCCGGCAACTACCAGGACGCCACCAACTTCAAGGGCGTCTGGCACCTCTACCTGGCCACGACGTACGACGGCGGAAAGTCCTGGGTGACCAGCGACGCCACCCCGAACGACCCGGTCCAGCGCGGCTCCATCTGCACCGGCGGTACGACGTGCGGCAGCGACCGCAACCTGCTCGACTTCATCGACGTGACCACCGACAAGCAGGGGCGGGTCGAGGCGGCGTTCGCCGACGGCTGCATCAACACCTGCGTCACCGACACCACGGAGACCAGCGGTGCCGGCCCGGCCGACGCCCAGGCGGCGTACGCCACGATCGCGCGGCAGAGCAGCGGCCTCGGGCTCTTCTCGGCGTACGACGCCTCGACGGTCAACCTGAAGCTGACCAAGCAGCACCTGCACAAGAACGCCAGCGGAATGTGGGTCGACCGGGTGACCGTACGCAACACCGGTGACCGCGCCGTCTCGGACTTCGCCACGATCGTCACCGACAACCGCTCCCGGGTCGGCCGGGCGGTGACCTCGCTCAATGCGCACCGAGGCACCGCGCTGGTGTTCCGCTGGCCGGCCTCGTCGAAGCCGCAGACGATCACCGCGATCACCGACCCGCGCGACCGGGTGCGCGAGCGCCACGAGTCGGACAACAAGCGGGTGGCGCACCGGGGCCGGCGGTGACGGTGACCAGGGCGGCGCGGGTCGCCGCTGCTGCACTGGGGCTGCTCCTGCTCACCGCGGGCTGCGGCGGCTCGGGCGCGGCCTCGGGTCCCGAGGCCGACGCCGACCTGACGGCCGCGGCCGACACCTCGACCTGCCTGTCCGACGCGCACCAGGTCAGCGACTTCCCCGCGGGCTATCCCACCGAGTTCCCACTGCCGGACGTCACCGTCGTCTACCACGTCGAGGACCGCGGCTCCGAGGGCGTCGTGGCCACCGGGGTCACCAAGGCGGCGTTCCCCGACGTGCTCAGTGCCCTGAACGCGGCGAAGTCGGCCGGCTTCAAGGTGACCGAGGGCGAGACCGAGGACCACGACGCCGAGGCCAACTGGACCGGCAACGGCTACACCGGTCGCTGGGCGATCAAGGAGTCGACGACCTGCCCCGGGGAGACCGTGATCCAGCTCCTGTCGAAGAAGATCTGAGGGTCGACGGGGCGCCGGCCCAGGCGATCGGGTACTACTGGAGCGTGACCGCACGGACCGCTCGCCCTTCCGTACCGCCGTCAGGGGTCCCCTCGTGAGCCGCCCGGAGGTCCCGCTCCGGATCGCCCGGCAGGGCACCCGGGCGGTGGCTGCCGCGGCCCGGCGCCTGCGCGGCGGCTCGGGCAACGTGATCGCCGGCCGTCTCCTGCTGATGGCCACGCCCTCGGCGGCCGCCGAGCTCAGCCGCGGCCGCCGGATCACCCTGGTCAGCGGCACCAACGGCAAGACCACCACCACCGGTCTCCTGACCGCAGCCCTGGGCGGGGACGGCGTGGTCGGGAGCAACCGCGGCGGGGCCAACACGTCGGTCGGCATCGCCGGCACGCTGGCTGCCACCCGCGACCACCGGATGGTCCTGGAGACCGACGAGGGCTGGCTGCCCTGGGTGATCACCCGGACGCGACCGGTCAGCGTGCTGATCTCGAACCTGTCCCGCGACCAGCTCTCACGCCACCACGAGGTCGGCTCGGTGTCCCGGGCCTGGCGCACCGCCCTGGCCGGGGTGCCCCTTGTCGTCGCCAACGCCGACGATCCCCTGATCGTGTGGGCGGCGATGGCTGCCGAGCGCCAGGTCTGGGTGGCCGCCCACATCTCCTGGACCCAGGACTCCCTCGTCTGCCCGAAGTGCGGCTCCCGGATTCGGCACGAGGACGGAGGCTGGCACTGCACGGAGTGCGACCTGCGGCGACCGCAGCCGGACTTCTGGCTCGACGGAGCGACCCTGCACGGGCCGGACGACGACCAGGTGGCTCTCGCGCTCGGCATCCCGGGCAGGTTCAACCTGGGGAACGCCGCGCTGGCGGTCGCGACCGCCCACGCGGACGGCGTACCCCTCGAGGAGGCGGCGCGTCGGGTGGCGGCGGTCCCCGCGGTGTCCGGCCGCTTCGAGCAGGTGCGCCACGGCGAGCACGAGCTGCGGCTGATGCTGGCCAAGAACCCCGCCGGCTGGCTCGAGCTCCTGGCGATGATGGCCGACGACCAGCGGCCCGTGGTGCTGTGCTTCAACGCCGAGGGGGTCGACGGGCGCGACCCGTCCTGGCTGTACGACGTCTCCTTCACCGCCCTGCGCGGCCGGACCGTGTGGGTGACCGGCCGCCGCGCCACCGACCTGCTGGCCCGGCTGGCCGTCGACGGCGTCGAGGCCCGGCGCGCTCCGGCAGGCCTGCTCAGCGTGCTGCCCCACCTGGCCGCCGGCCCGGTCGACGTGGTCGGCAACTACACGGCCTTCCAGGCCGCCCGAGAGGAGCTGGGCCGCCGTGGCTGACCCCTTGGTGATCGTCCACGTCTACCCCGACCTGCTCGGGACCTACGGCGACCGCGGCAACGTGCTCGCCCTGGCCTACCGCGCCGGGCTGCGCGGCGTCGCGACCGAGATCGTCGACGTGATGGCCGACCAGCCGCTCCCCGCCTCCGGCGACCTCTTCGTGATCGGCGGCGGCGAGGACGCCACCCAGCTGCTCGCGGCCCGGGCGATGCTCGCCGACGACCGGGCGGCGTCGATCTTCGGGGGCAGCGCACCGGTCTTCGCGGTCTGCGCCGGGCTCCAGCTGCTCTCGCGGACGTTCCTCGGGTTCGAGGGCCGGCCGGAGACGGGGCTCGGGCTGCTCGACGCCACCTGCGACCGGCTCGCCGAGCGGGCCGTCGGCGAGATCGTGCTCGAACCGGTGGAGCTGCCCGGCGTCCCGACGCTGACCGGGTTCGAGAACCACCGCGGCACGGCCGAGGTCGGGCCGTCCGCGCGCCCGCTGGGCACGCTCGTGGCCGGAGTGGGGAACGGCGACGGTCGCACCGAGGGAGTGCAGCAGGACAACATCGTCGCGACCTACCTGCACGGGCCGGTGCTGGTCCGCAACCCTGTGCTCGCCGACACGCTGCTCGAGCGGGTCACCGGCCCGCTGGCCGTCGTACCCCGTGACGTGACCGAGCAGCTCCGCGAGGAGCGGCTCGACGCCGCCGACCCGCGCCGCCGCCCCGAGGGTCGGCGGAGCCGGCTGCGGCGCTGACCTGTCGGACCCGACCGCTCAGGCAAGCCGAGCCGCGACCACCCGGTCGAGCACCTCGAGGGGCAGCGAGCCGCTGTCGAGCACGGCCGAGTGGAACTTCTTGACGTCGAACGCCGCCCCCTGCCGCTGCTCGGCCTCGGCCCGCATCCGCTCGATCTCCAGCCGGCCGATCATGTACGACGTCGCCTGGCCGGGGCTGCAGATGTAGCGGTCCACCTCGGGCCGGCAGACACCCTCGGTGAGGGGGCTGTTGGCGACCATGTAGTCGATCGCCTGCTGGCGGCTCCAGCCCAGCGCGTGCAGTCCGGTGTCGACGACGAGCCGGCAGGCCCGCATCGAGTCGGCGCTGTACATGCCCATCCGGTCCACGGCCGAGCTGTAGAGACCCATCTCGTCGGAGAGCCGCTCGGTGTAGAGGCCCCAGCCCTCGGCGTACGCGGAGTTGTGGAGGTGCTTGCGGAACTCCGGCATCGTGTCGGGCAGCTCGGCGGCGATGGCGAGCTGGAGGTGGTGACCGGGCACGCCCTCGTGGAAGGCCATCGACTCGAGCTCGAAGCGGCCCCACGTCTCGGGGTCGGTGGTGTTGACGAAGAACGTGCCGCCGCGCGAGCCGTCGGTCGCCGGCGGGTAGTAGAACGCCTTGGCGCCGACCTCGGTGCCGGACACCGCGCACGGCGCCTGGGGCACGACCTCGAACCAGTCGCCCATCGCGGCCTCCGCCCTGGCGAGGGCGACACGCGACTGCTCGACCAGCTCGTCGGCGTGCTCGAAGTGCAGCTTGGGGTCGGTGCGCATCGCCTCGAAGATCTGCTGGAGGTCGTCGGTGCCGACCACCTCGGGGCCGAGCGCGCGGTACTCGTCGGCGAGCTTGGCGACCTGCGCGAGACCGATCTCGTGGATCTCCTGCGCCGTCTTGGCGGTCGTCGTGTAGTAGCGCAGGGTGCGGTCGTAGGCGTCGTCGCCGCCGGTCAGCCAGCTCAGGCCGCACCGCTCCTCGGAGCGGGCGATCGGCAGAGCCTGGTCACGCAGCGCGTCGCGGTAGGCCACCAGGCCCGGGCGCACCGCGCGCTCGAGCGCCTCCTGCAGGTGCCTCCGGAACGCCTCGGCGTCGACACCGTCGGGGATCGCGACGGCGCCCAGCATCGGGTCGCTCGCGGGCGGGACGGCGAGCGCGGCCTCGATCTGGGCGATCGTCTCGGCGACCGCGAACTCGGCCGCCACCCAGCCGCGGCCCACGCCCTCGTGGACCCGGTCGGCGAGCTCGTGGAAGTAGGTGCCGATGCCGTCGAGCTTGGCGGGCATCGCGTCGGCGACCTGCTGGTCGGGCACCGCGAGCATGCCGAGCACCAGGGACAAGGTGGTCTGCGGGCCGTGTACCGGGTCGGCGGCCAGCTCGGTGAGTCGGGCGTCGAGCAGGTCTGCGGTGGACGTCGCGGACGACGCCAGCACCCCCCGGGTGAGCCGCTCCTGCTCGTCGAGCGGGCCCTCGTCGAGCGCCTCCGCGCGGGCCGCGAAGTCGCGCAGGGTCGCAGCGACGGAGTCCTCGGAGACCCGGGAGCAGTGCTCGTAGCGGCCGACGGCGGAGTAGTCGCCGAGCATGTGCCGCCAGGTCGGGTCGACGTCGAGCAAGGCCTTCCAGTAGTCGTCGGCCAGCTGTCGCAGTGAGTCGCTCAACGCAGGTTCCTTCCGAGGCTCCGATGGGTCGCGATCAACCTAGCCGCGGGAGTCGACGCCGGACGTCACGATTTCGTCTCGACCGGAGGCTCCGGCCTACGAGCCGGCCGGACCGTGGCCCGCACCGGTCAGGCCGAGCCTGGCCGCGGTCTCCTCACGCATCTGCACCTTGCGGATCTTGCCGGTCACCGTCATCGGGAACTCGTCGACCAGCAGCACGTAGCGCGGGATCTTGTAGTGGGCGAGCTTGCCGGTGGCGTACGCGCGAACCGCGTCGGCGTCGAGCGGCTCGGCGCCGGCCCGCAGCTTGATCCACGCGGCCAGCTCCTCGCCGTACTTCTCGTCGGGGACGCCGATCACCTGCACGTCCTCGATGTCGGGGTGGGCGTAGAGGAACTCCTCGATCTCGCGCGGGTAGACGTTCTCCCCGCCGCGGATCACCATGTCCTTGATCCGGCCGACGATGTTGCAGTAGCCGTCCTCACGCATCTCGGCGAGGTCGCCGGTGTGCATCCACCCCTCGGCGTCGATCGCCTCGGCGGTCTTCTCGGGGTCGTCCCAGTAGCCGAGCATCACCGAGTAGCCGCGGGTGCACAGCTCGCCGGGGCTCCCCCGCTCGACGGTCGCGCCGGTGACCGGGTCCACGATCTTGACCTCGACGTGGGGATGGACCCGGCCGATCGAGGCGGTACGACGGTCGAGGTCGTCGTCGACCCGGGTCTGGGTCGAGACCGGTGAGGTCTCGGTCATGCCGTAGGCGATGCAGACCTCGGCCATGTGCATGTCGCCGAGACAGCGCTTCATCACCTCGACCGGGCAGATCGACCCCGCCATGCAGCCGGTCCTCAGGCTCGAGAGGTCGTGGTCGGCGAAGGTCGGGTGGTGCTGCATGGCGATGAACATCGTCGGCACGCCGTACACCGCCGTGCACCGCTCCTCGGCGATCGCGCGCAGGGTGACCTCGGGGTCGAAGCCCGGCGCCGGGATCACCATCGTGGAGCCGTGGCTGGTGCAGCCGAGGTTGGCCATCACCATCCCGAAGCAGTGGTAGAAGGGCACCGGGATGCAGAGCCGGTCCTGCTCGGTGAAGCCCATCAGCTCGGTGACCATGAAGCCGTTGTTGAGGATGTTGCGGTGCGAGAGGGTCGCGCCCTTGGGCCGGCCCGTGGTGCCCGAGGTGTACTGGATGTTGATCGGGTCCTCGGGTCGCAGCGTCAGCATCCGCGCGTTCACGACGTCGGAGTCGACCTGCTGGCCGGCGGCCACCACGTCCGCCCAGTCGCCGGTGCCGATGTAGACCACGCGCTCGAGGGCTGAGTTGAGGGGCGCCGTCTCCTCGACCATCGCCCGGTAGTCGCTGGTCTTGAAGCTCTCGGCGGCGACCAGGAGCCGCAGCCCCGACTGGTTCACGGCGTAGGAGAACTCGTGGGTGCGGTAGGCCGGGTTGACGTTGACCAGGACCGCCCCGATCTTGGCGCAGGCGTACTGCGTGATCGTCCACTCGGCGCAGTTGGGTGCCCAGATGCCGACCCGGTCGCCCTTCTCGATGCCGTACGCGATCAGCCCGCGTGCGAACAGGTCGACGTCGTGGTTGAGCTCGCGCCACGTCCACCGACGCCCGGACGCGAACTCGACGAGGGCCTCACGATCGGGGAAGGCCGCGACCGTGCGGTCGAGGTTCGCCCCGATCGTCTCCTCGAGCAGGGCCGGCTCGGACTCACCGCGCGCATAGGACTGCATGACCGGAAACTACTCGCCCGAGCTGGGCTGCGGGAGGGTCGGCTCAGCCGACGCGGACGACGGTCATCGTGCGGTCGCCGAGGTTGACCACGTCGCCGTCGAGCAGGGTCGCCGGCCGCCCGGCGGTCAGTCGCCTGGCGACCCCCTGCCGCCGGAGCACGGAGCCGTTGGTCGAGCCGCGGTCGGTGACCACGAGCGTGCCGTCGGGGGCCAGCGCCACCTGGGCATGGGTCTTGGAGACCGACATGTCGGTCGACGGCAGCCCGACCAGCCGGGCCCCCTGCTCTCCCTCGCGGGGCTCGGGGCGTCGCCCGATCAGCACGACCGACTCCACCCGCACCCGCTCGCCGGTGTCGAAGACCAGGCCCCAGGCGGACGGGGCCGGTGACGCCTCGGGGGTTGCCGTGGTGCCGCCGGAGGCCGCAGCGGCCAACGCCGGGTCGCGCACGGTGGTCCGCCCCGACTCCCCTGCGTCGCCGGTCGCCGGTCGGGCCCGGTGATCGCGGGTCGGTGCCCGGGCGGGGAGCCGGGCGGGGTCGGGTCCGGGCGGCGTACGACGTGCGGGCACCAGCCGCATCGCGGTCAGGTTGACCACACCGCGAGGCGCGGACTGCTCGGGCTCCTCCGCGGCCGGCACCGGTCGCACGTCCACGACGAGCGAGGAGACCAGCCGGTCGTGCCAGCCGCGCGCAAGCCGATCGGGGTCGGCCAGGGCGGTCCAGGCCAGGGCCGCGAGGCCGAAGCCGAACGGCACCGTCGCACCCGCGACCACCACGGTGCGGAGCAGGGCCGGTCCCATCCCGATCGGTCGACCGGTACGGGAGTCGATCACCCGTAGTCCGCAGAACGCCTTGCCGGGGGTGCTCCCGGTGAGACCGAGAAGCGCCGCGAAGACGCCGCCGACGACCAGGACCGTCGCCACGATCACCAGGACACCGCCCCACACGTGGCCGCGGGAGATCAGGTAGTGCTGCGCCGCCAAGGCGAAGGCGAGGTCGATGCCCCAGGCGATCAGGCGGTCGACGGCGAAGGCGTAGAAGCGCCGGTCGGTCTCGGCGACCCGGAGCCCGGTCTCGGGCGTCGGAGCGGTGCGGGCCGGGGTGGCGGTCGGTGCGACTGCGCTGCTCACGGCGCTCACACGGTGGTGACCTGGATGGTCACCCCTTCACCGAGGTCGACGATGGCACCCGGGATCAGCTGGACCGCGATGCCGGGCTGGAGATCCTCGGCCGGCAGCCCGGGCTGGACCACGACGGTGCCGTTGGTCGAGCCGAGGTCGGTGACCACCGCCGAGCCGTGGTCGGCACCGGTGCCGGGCCGGATCTCGAGGTGGGTGGAGGAGACCTCCTGGTGCGGGCTCGGCACCCGGACCAGCCGCGACTGGTCGTCACCACCGAAGCGACGCGACTCCGGTGCCCGGCCCACCAGCACCGCCCGGTCGACGTCGACGATCTCGCCGCTGGAGAAGATCAGCCGCGCCACCGGTCGCTGGGCGACCGCGGGCGGGGTCGGTGTGCCCGGAGCGTGGTCGGGCGGTCGCGGGCTCGGCTCCTCGGCGGGTGCCAGCGGACCCGGGTCGAACGACCCGCTCTGGGTGTCGCCGGGATCGGGGGTCACGACCGGCGGCGGGATCGGGGGCGCAGCGACCGGCGGCGGGATCGGGGGCGCGGCGACCGGCGGCGCCGTGACGGGGGGTGCGGCGGCGGGCGACGCGGGCGCGCTCGGCGGCTGCTCGAGCCCGGAGACCCGGACCAGCCCGGTGCCGAAGGGGTACGGCGTACCGTCGCCGTCGGCGACCTGCACCTTCAGGCCGGTCACCCCGGAGACCGTCTGTTCGACCCAGGTGGTGTCCTGGGCGCCGCTCACCGTGACCGGGCCGTCGCTCGTGGTCAGCTCGGCCCGGCCGGCCCCGCGGATCACCACCCGGACCTCGGAGCCCTCTGTGCTGACCAGCACGAACCCGGGCAGCTCCCGCAGCCCGCCGCTGATCAGGGCGTCGAGCACCTCGTCGAAGCCGGCGTCCTCGTCCACCCGCTCCCACAGGCCGGCCACCCGGGACTTGGCGGCGGGTGGCAGCAGGACCGCCACGCGGTCACCCAGGACGCCGTACCAGTCCCCCGGCGTGACGGAGCGGCTTGCGGTCACGGCAGGGCCCCCAGTTTCTCGTGCAGACTCTCGCGCTGGCGCCGGGAGTCGTAGCTGTCGTCGCTGGCCAATCCCATCACATCCACCACGACCGCCGTGGCGTTGTCGACCCCGCCGGCAGCCACCGCCGCCGCGACGACTCGCTCGGCGGCGTCGCGCGGGTCGGGGTGGCTGCCGAGCAACGTGGCCAGGTCGTGGTCGGGAACCATCCCGGTGACCCCGTCGGAGCAGAGCAGGATCCGTTCGGCCTCGGGCAGCGGGAGCGTGAAGTAGTCCGGCTCGGGACGATCGGGCCCACCGAGAGCGCGGGTCACGATGTGCCGCTCGGGGTGCACCGCGGCCTCCTCCTCGGTGATCTCACCGGCGTCGACCAGCTCCTGGACCACGCTGTGGTCCACGCTGACCCGGACCAGCTCGCCTTGGTTGAACCGGTAGATCCGGGAGTCGCCGAGGTTGGCCAGCAGCCAGCGCGGCTCGCCCTCCTCCTGCACCAGCAGTGCCACCACCGCGGTCGTCCCGCCGTGCCAGCGGCCGCCGTCGCTGCCGAGGTGCGTCTCGCCGTACTGCCGGAGGCGGAGCTGGCACTGCCGCAGCGTCGCGTCGACGACGTGCCGGCCGCGCCGGGCGTCGTAGCCGACGTCGGCGAGGCGGGCGAACTCCTCGGCGACGATCCGGCTGGCGACGTCACCGCCGTCGTGACCGCCCATGCCGTCGGCGACCACGAACACCGGCGGGTCGGCCAGGTGGGAGTCCTCGTTGACCTCGCGGACCAGACCGACGTCGGTGGCCGCCCCGTAGTGGAGCTCGACCCGATCGAGCCCGTCGTCCATCACGCGGGCCCAGACCCGCAGCTGGGGCAGACCAGTAGCGTGGGAACGATGTCCACCTCGTCCGCTCCCTCCAGCCGGGAACCCGCGCGCCGGGGGTACCGCTCGCTCGCCGACCAGCTCAGGAGCTGGCCGGACGACCGGCTGACGCGGCTGCTCCGGCAACGGTCCGATCTGTCCACTCCTGCCCCTGCCGACTGCGGCCAGCTGGCATCGCGGGCTGCGACGCGCTCCTCACTGAACCGTGCTCTCGACCTGCTCACGCGCCTCGAGCTCTCCGTCCTTGATGCCCTCGTGGCGTCGGACCAAACTCCCGACCTGGATCTGGCCCACATCCTCGGTCTCCCGGGCCCGACTGTCGAGAGCGCACTGACCCGGCTGGCCGACCTGGCCCTGGTCTGGGAGCACGACGCCGGCCTCCGTCCGCTGACCGGGGTGGCCGAGGCCCTCGGCGGCTCGGCGATGATCCACCCGCTGACCCCGGGGCGCACCGCCGACGACGTCGCCCGGCTCCTGGCCGAGCTGTCCCCGGCCGCGGTGGCACTGCTCGAGCACGTCGAGGCGGGCTCCGGCGAGGCCGCACCCGGCTCGGCCCGTCCCGGCATCACGCCGGCCGAGGCCCGGACCCCGGCCGAGGAGCTGCTGTCGCGCGGCCTGCTGGTGCCGGGCCGGGCGGGACTGGTCCGGGTGCCCGGTGAGGTGCAGGTCGCGCTGCGCGGCGGGCGGGCGCTGCGGGAGCCGCTCGCCGAGGCCCCGGAGGTCGCCTGGTCCGAGCGCGATTCCGGACAGGTGGACCACACCGCGGCCGGCGCGGCCTTCGACGTCGTACGACGTGTCGAGCTGCTGGTGGACCACTGGGGCACCCGGCCGCCGATAGCCCTGCGCAACGGCGCTTTGTCGGCCCGCGACCTCAAGGCCGCCGCCGAGACGGTCCAGCTCGATCTTGCGGCCACCGCCCTGGTCGCCGAGGTGGCCGCCGCCGCCCACTTGGCGGCGACCTGGCCCGATGCCGACGGCAATCCGGCGTGGACGCCCACCGAGGCGTACGACGCGTGGTCCGACGAGCCGGCCGCGGTCCGCTGGGCCGTCCTGGCCCGCGCCTGGCTCGACACCGAGCGGGTGCCCGGACTCGTCGGCAGCCGCGACGACCAGGGCAAGCCGCGCAACGCCCTGGACCCCGACCTGGTCGCGCGCTCCGCCCCCGAGACCCGGCGGATGGCGCTGACGGCGCTGGCCGACCTGCCTCCCGGCCGGGTCCTGGCCGCCGGCACCGGGCCGGCCTCGGTGGTGGCCCGGGTCGCCTGGCTGCGACCGCGACGGCTGCCCTCACGCGCCGACCAGGTCGTCTCCGCGCTCGACGAGGCCGCCCACCTCGGCCTGACCGCACTCGGCGGGCTGGCGTCGTACGCCCGGCTCCTGCTCGCCGGCGACGACCCCGCGCCGGCACTCGAGGCGCTGCTGCCCGACGAGGTGGACCAGGTGCTGATCCAGGCCGACCTGACCGCGGTGGCCCCCGGTCCGCTGGTGCGCGAGCGCGCTCGCGACCTGCACCTGATGGCCGACGTCGAGTCACGGGGACAGGCCACCGTCTACCGCTTCACACCGTCGTCGGTGCGCCGGGCGTTCGACGCCGGCTGGGCCGCCCACGAGGTCCACTCCTTCCTCGAGCAGGTCTCGCGGACGCCGGTCCCGCAGCCGCTGAGCTACCTCGTCGACGACGCGGCCCGGACCTTCGGGACGATCCGGGTCGGGCACGCGGAGGCGTTCCTGCGCGCCGACGACGAGGCGGCCCTGACCGAGGTCCTGCACCACTCGCGGGCCGGCTCGCTCGGGCTGCGCCGGATCGCGCCGACCGTGCTGGTCAGCACGACTCCGCTCGAGGTGCTGCTGCCGCGGCTGCGTGAGCTCGGCGTCTCGCCGCTGGTGGAGGCGATCGACGGCACCGTGCACGTGAGCCGGCCCGACCGGCAGCGCGCCCGCCCCAAGGTCGCGCGGCGTACCATCGCCGACGCCCGGCAGGAGGCCCGGCTGGCCCAGGTCGTCACCGCGATCCGAGCCGGCGACCGGGTCGTCGAGGCGCGGGGCGCACCCGCGCCGGCACTGACCCCGATGGGCTCGCTGACCGCCCTGCGTGAGGCCGCCGAGGGCGGGCGCACCGTCCTGATCGCCTACGTCGACAACCACGGCGCCGCCACCGAGCGACTCGTCGACCCCCTCCGCGTCGACGGCGGGGTGCTCACCGCACGCGACCACCGGGCCGACGACGTGCGCACCTTCGCCGTCCACCGGATCCGCAGCGTGAATCCGGTGGACGTCGCGACCTAGACTCGGGGTGTGGATTTCGTCCGGTACGCCGAGTCGTCGGCAGCGCTGCTCAACGCCGAGCTGACCGACCTCGACTCGCTGGTGGCGTTCCTGACCCCGCGGGCCTGGCTGCAGCCCCAGGTCGGCGAGCGGGACGTGATCGCGCTGCGGCGCTTCCAGCGCGACCTCCGGCCGGTGTTCGAGGCGTCGTCGGCCGACGACCCGAAGGGCGTCGTGGACGGCCTGAACGCGCTGCTCGAGCGGCACCCGATCACCCCGCGGATCGCCGACCACAACCCGGCCAACCTGCACATCCACGTCGCCAACCGGGCCGCCAGCGTCGCCGACCTGCTCGTCGGCGAGGCTCTCCTGGGGCTCGCCAACCTGGTCTGCGACCTCGGCCCGACCCGCCTCGGCGTCTGCGCGGCCACGCCCTGCACCAACGTGTACGTCGACACCTCGCCGAACCAGTCGCGGCGCTACTGCTCGGACCGCTGCTCCTCACGGGCCAACGTGGCGGCCTACCGGGCCCGGCAGAAGGCCGCCGCGGGCTGAGCGAGGATCCTGGCCAGGGCGCCCCGTCGGTGCGGTAGCGGGGACGACCTGCCCGGGAGTGCCCCGTAGCTCCTGTCAGGCGCCGAAGTCGCCCTGGGCCTGCCCTCGCCACGCCTGCGCCGCGACCAGCTCGAGGACCAGCGTCTCGGCGAGCAGGCGTACGTCGTCGACGTCGTCGTGCGGGTAGCGCACGGTGACCGCCGCCCCGGGCACCTCGCCGCCGACCGCGACCAGCGTGCTCCCGCGCTGCCCCACCCAGTCGAGCAGCTCGGGCTCCCAGCGGGAGCCGGCGAGCAGGACGAGGCGGTAGTCGGTCGTCTTGGTCAGATAGACGTCGACGTGGCTCCAGTCGGCGGTCTCGCAGCCGACCGCCGGCAGCCGCGGACCCTCACGCAGCATCAGCGCCGACTGGAGCGCCGAGCCGAGCCGCCGGGCGGGTGCCACGACGTGGGTGCCCTGCGGGCCGAGCGCCGCGGCGGACAGCGACGGGAGCCACTCGTCGCGGGTGTCGAGCAGGTGCGCGCAGGCCTCCGCTGCCCGCTCCACCACCTCGGCGGTCGCGCTGACCACCTCGGCGGTCGAGCGGAGTCGAGACCCGGTCAGCCGCTCCTCGAGCGCCAGCAGCAGCGCCAGCGTGTGCTGGAACGACCGGCAGGCGACCCCGCCGCGCTCCTCCCCTGCCGCCAGGCCCACCTCGACGTCGCACAGCCCCGCCAGCGGCGTTGCGGTGGTCGAGCCGGTCGAGGCCCGGTTGGTCAGCGCCACGAACCGCGCGCCGTCGCCGGCCGCCCGCAGCCGGCGTACGGCATCGAGGGTCTCGGCGGACCCACCCGACGCCGATACGGCGACCACGGTGGTGCCGGGCCCGACGATGGGCAGCAGGTCGGAGGCAGCCAGCTCGGCGACCGCGGCAACGCCCCGGGACCTCAGCCGGGCGGCCGCGACCTGGTTGGCGTAGTGGGACGAGCCCATGCCGAGGAAGACCCATCGCTCGGCCGGCCCGACCGCCCCCCAGGGATCGGCGGCGCGCAGTGAGGCGGCGAGCTCCGTCAGCCGCCCGGGCTTCTCCTCGAGGTCGGCCAGGAAGAGATCGGGGTTCACGCGGGCTCCTGCGCGAGCCGGTTCCGCAGCGACGCCGCCGGCACGTAGAGCCACGCCGGCAGGTGCAGCGCCGCGTAGACGAACTCACGGCACAGCTGCTCCCAGGAGTACGCCGGGACCAGGGACGCGTCGTACAGATCGAGGTGGTCGCCGAGCGCCTCGCGGTAACCGCTGAGGAAGCGGGCCTGGGCGTGGCTGGTCCACGCCATCGTGGACCAGTCGAGCGCGGGGTCGAGCGCGGGGTCGGCATCGGCATCGGCACCGTGGCGGGCGACGTGCGCGACGTTCTCCAGACAGACGAGCATCCCCGCCACGTCGAGGGCGGCCGGCGCGAGGGCCGCGCGCAGGGCCGGTGTGCGGGTGGGGTTGCCGTCGAAGTCGATCACGGCCAGGGCGCCGGCCGGGTCGCGCAGCACCTGCCCGACGTGGAGGTCGCCGTGCACCGGCAGCACCGGGGTCCCCGCGGCGCCGGCCAGCCCGCCGAGCACCTCCTCGATCCGGTCCCGGTGGGCGACCAGCAGCGCGGACGAGTCGGGGTCGTGCTGCTCGGTGAGGCGCACGGCGAGGTCGAAGGCACTGCGGGCCTCGTCGGCGTGCGCCCGGGCCACGGCCTCCGACAACCGGGCCGGCGGTCGGTCGGCGAGGGCCACGTGGAGGCGCCCGGTCAGCCCACCGAGGTCGCCGCCGAGGTCGGTCGGCTCACCCGGCTCGAGGCCCAGCGCCCGGCGGGCGTCGGTGACCGCCCAGGTCCAGCCGTCCTCGGCCCCGGGCAGGTAGGCCTGCACGACGACGACCGGGATCCACCCACCCTGGTCGGGGTCGTGCCACTCGAGGAGCCCCAGCAGCTCGGGCGCCTCCGCGAAGCCGGCCTCCGCGAGCCGGCGCAGCCGCTCGGGGGCGGGGTGCGGCCCGACGAGGGGCTCGGTCATCCACTTCACCACGACGCTGTCGCCGACCACCCACGACCGGTGGGTCTGGTCGACCCCCATCGCCCGCTCGGACTCGTCACGCGGAGCGCTCCAGCCGAACCCGGTGACCCGGAACCCCTCCTCGACGGCCGAGCGGTTGCGCAGCCGGTGCAGCACGGCCAGGCCGGCGCCGTCGCCGGGCTCGGCGGGCAACCATTCGTCGCCGGCAAGGGTCACCGGCCCGGCGCGGTGGCCCGCCTCCGTCGCGACGACCCGCACGGCGTGGCCGGCGTCGAGACGGAGCAGGTCAGCGGTCACCACGATGGTCCAGACCGACCCGTTCGATGATCTCGGCACCACGACGCACGCCGTCGCGGGCCCGGATGTCGGCGCCGATCGCGTCCAGCCGGGTTCGCAGGTCGGTGTCGGCGAGCAGCCGGTCGACGGCGCCGAGGAGGTCGTCGTCGGAGAAGGCGTACGTCGGGAGGCGTACGCCGTACCCGAGCTCGTCCACGCGCTGGGCGTTGTCGTACTGGTCCCAGAAGAGCGGCAGCACGACCATCGGCTTGCCGAAGTGCATCGCCTCGGTGGTGGTGTTGTTGCCGCCGTGGGTGATCACCAGGTCGACCTGCGGGATCACCTTGGTCTGCGGCACCGTCGCCGCGCCGCTCATGTTGTCGGCCAGCCGGAGCTCGTCGGCCCGCGGCCCCATGCTCACGACCACCCGGTGCCGCGAGGTGCCGAGCACGTCGATCAGCCGCTGCATCAGCTCGACGTCGGCCCCGCCGAGCGAGCCCAGCGAGAGGTAGACCAGGCCGCTGCCGTCGGGCCGGTCCGCCAGCTCCGGCGGGAGGTCGTAGTCCTCGTCGGTCTCGCGGACACTGGAGTCGATCCGGTGCCAGGTGTCGTCGAGCGGCCGGGCGTCGGTGTAGTCGAGCTCGCGGGGATAGACGTAGATGTTCGCGGTCGGCGAGGTGTGCATGAACGCGCGCGGCGGCAGCGGCGGGGCACCCTGCTCCCGGCACCACGCGTCCCACTCCGTCCAGGTGTCGGCGTGCACCCGGTCGAACTCCGCCAGGAAGTCAACCCACTGCGAGCGGTCGGCCATGGGGTAGCCGGAGAACACCGGGGGGATGTCGTCGCCGCGGACCTCGAGCGGGTTGCAGGAGACGATCCGCACGAACGCCGCGTCGGAGGTCATCAGGGCCGGGAACGACACGACGTTGTCCTCGACGATCACGTCGGGGCGGTGCTCGGCGATGATCTCGCGCAGCCGCGGCTCGGCGTATCGCGCTCCCGTGACCAGCGCGTCGTACGTCGGCTGGACGAAGCTGGCGAGCTGGTCGCGGGTCGGCCTGGCGAACTCCGGCGCCGTCTCGTTGACGAAGTCGATCCAGAACTGCCCGGCAGCCCCTTCCTCCGCGTCCGGGTCGGGCTCCGCGAGGTCGACCAGCGCCTCGACGAACCCGAACGGCTCCAGTCGTCCGGCCCACGACGCCTCGGCGGCGAACACCACGCGGTGTCCCCGGTCGAGCAGCACCTTCCCGAGACCGATGCACTGGTTGGTGGGTCCGTAGGCCGACTCCGGCATGAACATCACGGTCAGCGATTCAGTCACGCGGGCACGCTATCGGGCTCACGCCCGCCCGGGGGGCGAGGTGGCCGTCGGATTCCCGGCCGGGCCTCGAGCTAGACGACCAGGTTGAGCAGGAGCACGAAGACCAGGCCGACCACGGAGATCGCGGTCTCCATCACCGACCAGGACTTGATGGTCTGCCCGACCGTGAGACCGAAGTACTCCTTGACCAACCAGAAGCCCGCGTCGTTCACGTGGCTGAAGAACAGCGAGCCGCACCCGATCGCCAGCACCAGCAGGGCCACCTCGTTCGTCGAGCTCGAGGCGGCTGCGCCGGTGACGATGCCCGAGGCGGTGATCGTGGCCACGGTCGCCGAGCCGGTGGCCAGACGCACGCCTACCGCGACCAGCCAGCCGAGCACCAGGATCGACAGGCCGCTCCCCTCCGCCGCGTCGCTGATCACGTGGGCGACTCCGCACTCGACCAGCACCTCCTTGAAGCCGCCTCCGGCGGCCACGATCAGCAGGATGCTCGCCACCAAGGGCAGTCCGGAGCCGAGGGAGTCCTGGGTCTGCCGCATGCTCATCCCCGAGCCGCGCCCGAGCGCGAACATCGCCACGAGCACCGCGACCAGGAGTGCCACGGTCGGGTTGCCGATGAAGTCGAAGACCTTCTGGGTGCTGTCGTCCGGGTTGTCGATGACCAGGTCGGCGATGGCGCGGACCAGCATCAGGAGGACCGGCAGCACGATGCTGACCAGGGCGGCTCCGAAGCCCGGCCGGCGGGTCACGCCCTCCGCCACCGGCGCCCGACCCTCCTCGTCGGTGGTGTCCGGGGTACCGCCCGCCCCGGCAGGCGCCATCACCGGCACCCAGCGCTCGATCACCCGGGCCAGGAGCGGGCCGCAGATGATCAGCGTCGGGACGGCCACGATCAGGCCGAAGATCAGGGTGCGGCCGAGGTCGGCCTGGAGGTTGGCGATCGCGGTCAGCGGTCCCGGGTGCGGAGGCACCAGTCCGTGCAGCACGGAGAGTCCGGCGAGCGCCGGGATCCCGACCCGCATCACGGGGACCTCGACGCGGCGGGCGACCAGGATCACCACCGGGACCAGCAGCACGACGCCGATCTCGAAGAACAGCGGCAGCCCCAGGATCGCCGCGATCAGGGCCATCGCCCACGGCAGTCGGCGCGGGCCCACGCGCCCGATCACCGCGTCGACGATGGTGTTGCTCCCCCCGGAGTCGGCGAGCAGCTTGCCGATCATCGCGCCGAGCGCGATCAGGATGCCGACCGATCCCATGGTCGTGCCGAACCCGGTCGTGAACGCCGTCACGACGTCGATCGGCGCCGCGAACGCCACCGCTCCGAGCACGCCGGAGCCGAGCATCAGGGCGAGGAACGGGTGCAGCTTGGCCAGCACGATCAGCAGGACGACCGCCGCGATGCCGGCCAGGGCCGCCAGCACCAGCTGGGTGTCTCCGGCGTCGCTGATGACGGGCGGCGGAGGGGTGGCGAGGGGGAGGATGATCCAGCTCACGATCTGGCTCCTTCAGCAGGGGGCGGAGTGATGCCCAGGGCGTCCAAGGTGCGGGTCAGGACCTCGGCGGCCGTGCCGTCGACGGGCACGACGACGCCCGGCTCGTCGGGCTCGAGGGGCTCGAGGGTCTGGTACTGGCTGTGCAGCAGCGAGCTCGGCATGAAGTGGCTTCGGCGGTTCGAGATCCGGTCGGCGACCAGGTCCTCGCCGGCGACGAGATGGCAGAACACCACCTCCGGGCGGCCCTCCCGGAGCACGTCGCGGTAGGCGCGGCGCAGCGCCGAGCAGGTGATCACCGACGAGTGCCCTGCGGCGATCTCGCCGGACATCCAGTCGCCGATGCTGGCCAGCCACGGCCACCGGTCGTCGTCGGTGAGCGGGTGTCCCGACGCCATCTTGGCGACGTTGGCCGGGGAGTGGAACGCGTCTCCCTCGGCGTAGGTCCAGCCCAAGGTGAGCGAGATCCCCTTGGCCACCGTGGACTTGCCCACGCCGGACACGCCCATCACCACCACCTGGCGGACCTCCCGGATGTCGGCCACGTCCGGCACGTTACCTGCACTCCGTAGTCTTGGGCAGTGA
This sequence comes from Nocardioides cynanchi, assembly GCF_008761635.1. Taxonomy (NCBI): domain Bacteria; kingdom Bacillati; phylum Actinomycetota; class Actinomycetes; order Propionibacteriales; family Nocardioidaceae; genus Nocardioides; species Nocardioides cynanchi. The sequence goes on along the minus strand of NZ_CP044344.1, from coordinate 3,604,794 downwards.
CCGACGGGCCCCTGATCGTGCAGAGCGACAAGACGCTGCTGCTCGAGGTCGACCACGAGCGCGCGCAGGACTGCCGCAAGGCGATCGCGCCGTTCGCCGAGCTGGAGCGCTCGCCCGAGCACATCCACACCTACCGGCTCACCCCCCTCGGCCTGTGGAACGCCCGGGCCGCCGGGCACGACGCGGAGCAGGTCGTCGACACGCTGCTGGAGTTCAGCCGGTACGCCGTACCCCACGCGCTGCTCGTCGACGTCGCTGAGACGATGGCCCGCTACGGCCGGCTGCGGCTGGAGAAGGATCCGGTCAACGGCCTGGTGCTGGTCTCCACCGACCGGCCGGTGCTGGAGGAGGTGCTGCGCGCCAAGAAGATCGCCGGGATGCTCGGCAACCGGATCGACGACGACACCGTCGCCGTCCACCCCTCCGAGCGCGGCAACCTCAAGCAGGCGCTGCTCAAGCTCGGCTGGCCGGCCGAGGACTTCGCGGGGTACGTCGACGGCGAGGCGCACGCGATCGAGCTCGACGAGTCCGACTGGTCGATGCGGCCCTACCAGAAGGAGGCCGTCGAGTCGTTCTGGCACGGCGGCTCCGGCGTGGTCGTGCTCCCGTGCGGCGCCGGCAAGACGATGGTCGGCGCGGCCGCGATGGCGGAGGCGAAGGCGACCACGCTGATCCTGGTCACCAACACCGTGAGCGCGCGGCAGTGGAAGGACGAGCTGGTCCGTCGTACTTCCCTGACCGCCGACGAGATCGGCGAGTACAGCGGCTCGGTCAAGGAGATCCGGCCGGTCACCATCGCGACGTACCAGGTGATGACCACCCGCCGGAAGGGCGTCTACACCCACCTCGAGCTGCTCGACGCCCGCGACTGGGGGCTGATCGTCTACGACGAGGTGCACCTGCTGCCCGCGCCGATCTTCCGGATGACCGCCGACCTCCAGGCCCGGCGACGGCTCGGGCTGACCGCGACGCTGGTGCGCGAGGACGGCCGCGAGGGCGACGTGTTCTCGCTGATCGGGCCCAAGCGGTACGACGCCCCGTGGAAGGACATCGAGTCCCAGGGCTGGATCGCGCCGGCCGACTGCGTCGAGGTGCGGGTGACGCTGCCGTCGTCCGAGCGGCTGGTCTACGCCACCGCCGAGCCCGAGGAGCGCTACCGGCTGGCGTCGTGCACCCACCACAAGATCGACGTCGTACGACGGCTGGTCGCGCAGCACCCAGGCCAGCCGACGCTGGTGATCGGGCAGTACCTCGAGCAGCTCGACGAGCTCGCCGCCGCCCTCGACGCGCCGCTGATCACCGGGGCCACGACGGTCAAGGAGCGGCAGCGGCTGTTCGAGGCGTTCCGGCACGGCGAGGAGGAGCTGCTGGTGGTCTCCAAGGTCGCCAACTTCTCCGTCGACCTGCCCACCGCCGAGGTGGCGATCCAGGTGTCGGGGTCGTTCGGCTCACGCCAGGAGGAGGCCCAGCGCCTCGGCCGGCTGCTGCGCCCGAAGACCGAGGGCAAGACCGCGCACTTCTACACGATCGTCAGCCGCGACACCGTCGACGCGGAGTTCGCCGCCAACCGGCAGCGGTTCCTCGCCGAGCAGGGCTACGCCTACTCGATCCGCGACGCCGAGGACTGACCGACCCGGGTCAGCGGCCGGCGAAGACCGCGTCGAGGTCGGCGTCGACCTCGAGGACGTCGTTCTCCAGCCATGGGGCGTCGTCCGGACCACCGACCGGCAGGCAGCGCACGACGACGCCCGTCCCGACGTCGAGCGCGACGTCGTAGTGGTCGGGGTAGTCGCGCCCACGCCACTTCTCCGGTACGTCGTCCGGGTCGGGGAAGTCGGCGCGCAGCCCGGCCTCGCTGTACAGCAGCTCGCAGCAGTTGCCGCCGCACCGCGGGTCGTAGCCGGGTCCGGCGCGCAGGTCGGCCCGCCACGCGGTCCGGCCGGCCACCTCGACCACCCGCAGGTCGGCGACGTCGACGTGGTGGCTGAGCTCCTCGGGGTCGAGCATGGCCGGCCAGCTGTAGTTCCCCCATATGGGGTCGCTGTGCCGGAAGCCCCAGCCGTCGGGCCGGGACTCCACGAGCCCGTCGGCCCGGAAGACCGGCTCCGGCTCGGGCTCAGGGTCGGGCTCGACCGCCTGCGTGCCGTCGGCGTTGCCGACGATCCGCACGCTGGAGGTCGAGTACGGCACGCCCGAGACGTACTCGGTCGGTCGGCCGCGCGGGCTGACGAGCAGCTCGCCGGGGCGCCGTACCCACGCCTCGGCCTCACCTGGGAAGCGGGACCGGTGCCGGAAGTGCAGCGTCGTCCACCGCCACGGGGAGCTCCGGGCGAGCGCGCGGAAGTCGTCGGCGGTCGGCTGCACGTCTCCATGGTGCGCCCCTCCGGACGCCACCGGCCACGCCATTAGCGTGGCCGCATGTGTCCCGATGCGCAGTCCGTGGCCGACGCCTTCGGCCTGGGCCGTGCGGAGTCGCTGAGCGAACCGGTGGCGCGTGGTGAGCTCGGGCAGGTACGCCGCCTGGTCACCGACACCGGCGTCTGGGCGGTCAAGGAGTCGCTCGACCCGGTCGGTGACGCCGAAGTCGCCGAGGCCGAGGCGTCCGGCGCGTTCCATCGCGCGTGCTGGGAGGCCGGGGTCCCGACGCCCCAGCCGCGGCTCTCCGTCGCCGGTGGGCACTCCGCCGAGGTGGGCGGCGAGCTGCTCCGGGCCTACGGCTGGGTCGACCTCGACGATCCGGACCCCGGCCTGGACCCGGTCGAGGTCGGCTCCCTGCTGGCCGCGCTGCACGCCGTACGCCGGCCCGGGGTCGGGGGCGTGCACGCGTGGTTCGAGGCCCCGGTCGGGGAGCGCGAGTGGCGGGCGGTGCTCAAGGCCTCGCGCGGGGCGGGCGCGCCGTACGCCGACCGGCTCGGTGAGATGCTCCCGCACCTGCTGGCGGTCGAGTCGCTGCTGACCCCGATGGTTCCGGTGCAGATGCTGCACCTCGACCTGTGGGCGGACAACCTGCGGCGTCGTAGCTCCGACGGCACCGCGTGCGTGATCGACTTCGACAACGCCGGCCCCGGCGACCCCGCCCGCGAGGTGGCGATGCTGGTCGTCGAGTTCGGGCAGGGTGACCCGCGGCGACAACGGCTGCTGTACGACGCGTACCGCGACGCCGGCGGGCCCGGTCGCGTGACGTCGCCGGAGGACCTCGCCCTGACCGTCGCGCAGCTCCACCACATCGGGCACCGGCACATCCGGATGTGGCTCGCGGCCCGCGACAGCGAGAGCCGGGCCCGGTCGCTGGCCGGGGTGGAGGAGTTCCTGGGCCAGCCCCTGCTGCTGCCCGACGTCGAACGCCTGGTCGCCACGCTCGCCTGAGGGCGCCGGCCCACCCCGGACTCCCCAGCCGAAACCGTCGCTTCTCGGCTGATATTTCGGCTGAGAAGCGACGGTTTCCCCGGTACACCGGTGAAACCAGCCCCCCCGTACGCTCGACCGCATGGGGAGCATCCGCGAGCGGCTGAACGACGCCATCTTCGCCCGGGTCGCCGGGCCGGAGGGCACCATCCACCGCGACCGGATCCACGGGACGCCGGGGCCGCGCTGGTTCGAGCCGGGCAGCCCGATCACCCGGGTGCACGGCGAGGCGTCGATGTACGTCGGCGGCCTGCGCGCGGTGCTGCTCCAGACCCTGCAGCCGCAGGCGATGACGGCGGTGGCCGAGCACTCCGGCTACCGCGGCGACATCTGGGGCCGCCTGGCCCGCACCAGCCGCTTCCTCGCGGTCACCACCTTCGGCATGGCCGACGACGCCCAGCAGGCCGTCGACGTGGTCAAGGCGATCCACGAGCGGGTGGTCGGCACGATGCCCGACGGCACGCCGTACACCGCCACCGACCCGCACCTCCTCGAGTGGGTGCACATCGCCGAGATCCACAGCTTCCTCCTGGCGCACCAACGGTACGGCGCGCGGCCGCTCGACCAGGCCGGCCGCGACGAGTACGTCGCGCAAACAGCCTTCGTCGCGCGCAAGCTCGGCGCCCTCGACCCGCCGACCACCGAGGCCGAGCTCGAGGCCGCGATGGCGCGCTTCCGCCCCGAGCTCACCGTCACCGACCACGCCCGGGAGGCGGTGTCCTACCTGATCTGGCACCCCGACCTGCCGCTCCCGGCGCGGCTGCCGTACGGCGTGCTGGTCGCGGCGTCGATCGGCCTGATGCCGCAGTGGTCCCGCAGGCCCCTGGGGCTGCCGACGATCCCGCTGGTCCACGACCGGGTCGCCGGACCGCTCGGCGCGCTGGCCACCCGCACCATCCGCTGGGCGATGACCAGCGACCCGTCGGTCGTGGCGCGGCTGCAGGCCCAGCGCGAGGCCGACGCACCCGGGCTCGGCGCCGCGAGCTGATGACGCCCGACCAGCTCGCGGACCGCTGGCCCCTGCCCGACCACGAGGATGACCGCGACGCCCTGCTGGCGGCGTACGGCGACCCCGACCGGGGCTATCACAACGGGCTCCACCTGACCGAGGTGCTCGACCGGATCGACGAGCTCACCGGGTCGGCCGCCGTGGCCGACCCCGGCGACCCCCTCGACCCCACCACCCTGCGCCTGGCCGCGTGGTTCCACGACGGGGTCTACGACGGGCTGCGCGGTGACGAGGACCGCAGCGCCCTCTGGGCCGAGGACTCCCTGGCCGACACCCCGCATGCCGCCGAGGTCGCCCGCCTGGTCCGTCTCACCGAGCACCACGACCCGGCCCCGGACGACCTGATCGGACAGGTGCTCTGCGACGCCGACCTGGCGATCCTCGCGGCATCCCCGGAGCGCTACGCGGCCTACGTGGCCGGAGTCCGCCGCGACTACGCCCACGTGTCCGACGCCGACTTCGCCGTCGGCCGCGCGGCCGTGCTCCGCGACCTGGGCGCCCGCGACCGGCTGTTCCACACGGCGTACGCCCGCGAGCGGTGGGAGCCGGCCGCCCGCGCCAACCTGGCGGCCGAGCTCGCCCGCCTCGGCCGAGGACCCGCTGACGGTCAGGTGTAGAGGCAGAACGGGTGCCCGGCGGGGTCGAGCATCACTCGCACGTCCTCCTGGGGTTGGTGGTCGGCCACCGTCGCACCGAGCTCGACGGCGTGCTCGACCGCGGCAGCCAGGTCGTCGACCTCCACCTCCAGGTGCATCTGCATGCCCTGCTTCCCCGGCTCGGGCGGCCACACGGGGGGCTCGTAGACGTCGGCGCGCTGGACGGTGAACGAGCCGACGCCCTCCCCGAAGTCGAGCGACCCGCCGGTCTCGTCGACCGCATGGATCGGCACGCCGAGGATCTCCGACCAGAAGGCGAGCAGCCCCCGCGGGTCGGGGGCCTCGACGTTGACGCCCCACCAGTCCTTGCGCTGCCACCGGTCGGCGCCTGCCTGGTTGGTCCGTCCGCGCATCAGTCCTCCTCGAGAGCCCGTCGTGAGTGCTTGCGCCGCCGCAGACCCGCCGCGCGGAGCCGGACGATCAGCTCGCGCGAGCTGACCGGCACCGCGCCGGCGGCGACGACGACGTCGTACCTCTCGGACGGTACGTCGTAGTGGTCGCGGTCGAAACCCCGCTCGGGGATGCCGATCCTGCGGGCGAAGGCGTGCAGCTCGTCGTACGACGTGTCGCTGGCGAGGTGGGACCACAGCCGGCCGTGGCCGGGCGCGTTGGCCGGGTCGATCAGGATCATCGGCCCAGCGACTGGTCGTCGACCAGCGTGCGCCACGACCGCACGTAGGTGGCGTCGACGTAGGCCTTGGCGGACCCACCGGGCCGGACCTGGGCACCGAGGTGGAGCTGCCGCACCCCGGCCTTGAGCAGCCACGGCACGTGCTCGGCAGCCAGCCCGCCGCCGGGCATCAGCAGCGGCGCGATCGCCGGGGTCACCGACGCCAGCAGGTCGTCGTACCCCACCGCCATGCCCTGGGGGGAGCCGGCCGAGCGCACGGCCACGAGCCGCGGCAGGTCGAGCAGCCGGCGCCACGAACGCCGTGGGTCGAGCGAGGAGTCGATCGCGCGGGTGAAGGTCCAGGGCACGTTGGGCAGCCGGCCGAGCAGCATCGAGCAGGTCTCGGTGTCGATCTCGAGGTCGCCGTCGAGGAAGCCGAACGCGACACCGGTCGCACCACTGGCGACGTAGTCCTCCGCGAGGCCGATCAGGCGGGCGAACTCGCCGCCGGTGGTCGACCAGGTGTCGTTGAGCCGGAGCAGCACGAAGACCGGCAGCTCGCTCTCGCGGCCGATCGTGCTGACCAGCGCCGGCTCGGGCGAGAGGCCGCAGGTCGGCCCGGGGACGACGACGTGCAGCCGGTCGGCACCACCCTCCGCGGCGCCGGCGACGTCGCGTGGCTCGGAGACGCTGACCTCCAGCACCACACCCGACGCCGACATGGCCACAGCCTAGGGCTGTGGCCCGGCCTCACCGCGGCACGTGAGCAGCCAGAACCCCGCCGTCGATGCTCTTTTCCGGCGTCTGCGGGGCACCGTGCCCGGCAGCGGGGCACAATCGGAAGCGTGGACGACACGCTCCTGCTCGCCGCCCGGGCTCTCGTGCTGGCCGACCTCCAGGCACGCGACCGCGCCGTACCCGACGCGGTGGACGCGCTGGAGGACGCCTGCGCCAACCGCGGCTGGTGGGCCGAGCAGTGGCCCGAGGGGGAGGCGTTCGTCGCGGGCCTGGTCGCCCAGGACGTGCAGGACGCCCTGTTCGGCACGCTGGGCCGGTGGCCGGTCTGTCTGACCTGCGACCCCGAGGTGCCCGAGCACGCGCTCTACATCGAGCCGGACATCGGCGGTCCGATGCCGCGGTGGGTCTGCGAGGAGTCGGGTCGGACGGTGGCCCAGCTGGGCCGGCTGGGGCCCGCGGGCTGACCGTCAGCCCAGATGGCCCCACCAGGTGTAGCGCGCACCGGCGAACACCGACCGGGACAGCTCGATCACCGCGTCTCCCACCAGCCCGCGGCGGGAGTGCCGGAGCACGGGGTCGCCGACCGCGAGGTCGAGCAGCTCGGCGTCGGACTCGTTGGCCAGGTCGGCGGTGAAGCGGTCCTCGGCGACCGTCGGCCGCAGGCCGCGCGCGGCGAGCAGGGAGTACAGGCTGTGGGGCAGCCCGGTCTGGAGGAAGCCCGGCAGCAGGACCTCGTTGAGGTACACGTCCTGGTAGCAGAGGGGTACGTCGTCCAGCCGGCGTCGGCGGCGCCAGTGGATGACGGCGTCGCCGGGGGTGATCCCCAGCGCTTTCGCCACCCCGGGTCCGGCCTGACCAAGCCCCGACTGGAGGGTCTCGGTGGTGATCTCCCAGCCCCGGGCCGCGGCGTCCTCGGCGAACGACAACGGCCGCGACGCCGGCCGCGGGTTCTTGCACACGAAGGTGCCTCTGGCCGGCGCGCGCTCGAGCAGTCCCTCGGCGACCAGGGCGTCGATCGCCTGGCGCACCGTCATCCGCGCCACCCCGAAGTGCTGCATCAGCCCGCGTTCCGACGGCGCCGGGGCACCCTCGGGAAGGTCCTGGATCAGGGCTCGGACGTACTCGCGAACCTGGACGTGCTTGAGCGTCGTACCGATCGGCACGAGCAACTCCTCCACCCCCGGATTCTAGGGGGAAACGAGCGCTGCGGGACGTCGAACGGTCAGGTCGCCGAGATGGCGGCGAGCACGTCCAGCCGGGCGGCCCGACGTGCCGGGAGCACCGCGGCGACGACCCCGATCACCACGGCCAGGCCCAGGAAGACCGCCAGCTGCGCCCAGGGGATGGCGATCACCTTCAGCCCCTGGTCGCGGACGGCGTACATCATGGCGACGCCGAAGCACACGCCGAGAGCCACGCCGAGCACCGCACCCAGCACCGCCATCACCACCGATTCCAGGGTGACCATCAGCCGCAGCTGCCCGCGGCCCAGCCCGATCGCCCGGAGCAGGCCGATCTCCCGGGTGCGCTCGATGATCGACAGCGCCAGCGTGTTGACGATGCCGAGGACCGCGATCACCAGGGCCAGGCCGAGCAGGGCGTCGACCATCAGCACCAACCGGTCGATCGGCGCCCGCTGCTGCTGGGCGAAGGCCGTCTCGTCCTGCACCGTGACCACCGGCAGCGAGCGCACCTGGTGCTGCAGACGGCTCAGCGTCGCGGCGGACTGGTGCCGGGTGAAGACGATCAGGAAGTTGTCGCTGTCCTCGAAGCCGGCCCGACGGAGGTTGTCGATCGAGACCACGAAGTCGAAGACGAGCGGGGTGTCGGCATAGATCCCCCCGACCCGGAAGGTCCGGGTCCCGACCGGCAGCTTGCCGATCCGCACGGTGTCGCCGACCGCCACGTGCCGTCGGTCGGCGTACTTCTGGTTGACCAGCACCGTGCGGCCGGCCAGGCCCGTGGTACCCGCCGAGAGGTGGAGACCGAAGTCGTCGATCTGGCGCGGGTCCACGCCGGTGAGCGCCTCGCGCTTGCCGTCGGCCTCGATGAACGCGTAGCGCTGCCGAACCACCTTGGTGACGCCCGGCACGTGCGCGATCCGGGTCGCGACCTGCGACGAGAACGGCTGCCCGAAGCCGCTCCCGACCACGTAGTTGCCGATGAAGTTCTCGCTGATCGCCTGGTCCACCGAGGCCTTGGCCGACGCCCCGATGATCGACATGGTGCAGGCCAGGGCCAGACCGATCATCAGGGCCGACGCGGTGGCCGTCGTACGCCGTGGGTTGCGCAGGGCGTTCTGTCCGGCCAGGTTGCCGACGGCGCGGAACATCCCGGCGTACGCCCACCGCGCCGCAGCCAGGAGTGGGCGGCACAGGATCGGTGCGGCAGCCGTGACGCCCAGCAGCACCGCGAGGATGCCGCCCCCGACCCAGTAGCCCGAGTGCGGCACCGTGGCGAACAGCCCCGCGAGCGCCGCACCGGCACCGGCCACCGCCAGCAACATGCCGAGCGCGAACCGCCAGCGGATCGACGACTCGGGCAGGGCGACGACGTCTCCCAGCGCCTGCACCGGCGTGATCCTGGTGGTACGCCGCGCGGGCAGCCAGGCCGCCGCCATCGTCACCACCACACCCGTCCCGTAGCCGGCGACGACGGCCTCCCCGGTGAGGGTGAGCGACTGCGAACCGAGGTCGAGACCGATCAGCCCGATCAGGGAGCGGATGGCATAGGCCAGCCCCACCCCCAGCGCCAGCCCGACGGTGGAGCCGAAGAGCCCGAGCACCAGCGCCTCGAGCAGCACGCTGCGCGAGACCTGTCGTCGCGACGCACCGATCGCCCGCAGCAGCGCCAGCTCCCGGCTGCGTTGTGCCACCAGGATCGAGAAGGTGTTGACGATCAGGTAGGCGCCGACCACCAGCGCGACCCCGGCGAAGATCAGCAGGAAGGTGCGCAGGAAGGACACGCCGCGCAGCACCCCGCTCGCCGACTCGTTGGCGGCGTCCTCACCGGTGACCGCCTTCACCTGTGGCGGCAGTGCCTGCACGACGGCGCTGCGCAGGCTGGTCTGCGAGACGCCGTGGTCGGCGGTCACCCAGATGTTGGTGAAGGCGTCCTTCCCGTGCAGGAACAGCCGCTGGGCCGTCGGGACGTCGAAGACGGTGAGGGTCGCGCCGGCCAGCGACGTGTTGTCGGCGTACCCGACGATGCCGACGAGCCGCTCGGACAGCACCGCCTTGCGGCCGGCCGTGACGACGTGGACCTGGTCTCCCAGGTGGTAGCCGCCGGCTCCGGCGGTGTGCTCGTCCAGGGCGATCTGGTGCGGCCCGTGCGGCGCGTGGCCACCGAGGAGCGCCAGGCCGGGGACGCCGTGCTCGGCCGGAGCCGTGGAGTAGCTGATGCCGTACGTCGGTGCGCCGAGGCCACCGACCACCTTGCCGTCCACGCTGATCACGAAGACGCCCAGCGCCTGGACGTTGCCGTCGGCGCGCGCGGCGCCGGGCACCTGGGCCAGCCGGTCGACGAGCGACGCGGGGACGGTGCGGGTGGAGGGGTCGCCGTTCAGGGTCGTCGCGCCCGCCGGCCGGACGACCACGTCGCCGACCGAGGCACCGAAGAGCCGGTTGAAGCCGGCGCTGAGAGCGGCCGAGAAGACCAGCGAGCCGACCACGAACGCCACCCCCAGGGCGATCGCAAACGTGCTCATCAGCAGGCGTACCTTGCGCGCGAGCAGGCTCTTCCACGTGGCGCGGAGCATCTCAGTCCCCGGGCTCGGCGGCGGCCATGTGCGCGATGATCTGCTCGCGCTCGGGGTCGCGGAGGTCGTCGACGACCCGGCCGTCGGAGAGGAACACGACCCGGTCGGTGTACGCCGCGGCGACGGGGTCGTGGGTCACCATCACCACCGTCTGGTGGTGCTGGTCGACGCTGCGACGCAGCAGCTCGAGGATCTCCGCCCCCGATCGGCTGTCCAGGTTGCCGGTCGGCTCGTCGGCGAAGACGATCTCGGGCCGTCCGACCAGCGCCCGGGCCACCGCCACGCGCTGCTGCTGGCCGCCGGACAGCTCGCTGGGCCGGTGCCGCAGCCGGTCGCGCAGGCCCACGGTGTCGATCACCTCGTCGTACCACTCCTGGTCCGGGCGGCGGCGCGCGATCGCCTGGGGCAGGCGGATGTTCTCCTCCGCGCTCAGCGTCGGGATCAGGTTGTAGGCCTGGAAGACGAAGCCGATCCGGTCGCGGCGCAGGCGGGTCAGCGACTTGTCCCCCAGCCGCGAGATCTCCTCGTCCCCGATGTGCACCGTGCCGGAGTCGGCGCGGTCGAGGGCCGCCGCGCAGTGCATGAGCGTGGACTTCCCCGAGCCGCTGGGCCCCATGATCGCGGTGAAGCGGCCGGCCTCGAGATCCAGGCTCACCCCGTCCAGCGCGCGCACCAGTGCGTCCCCCGACCCGTAGGTCTTGGTCAGGTCGCGGATCCGGGCCGCGGGTGCGCTCACGGGCTCAGCCTGCCAACGACGGCCAAGCGCTCTCCATCGGGGTCGGCCCCGGCCCGCCCCCGGGCCGGCCCCGGGGTCGGTCTGGGATCCGCCCGGGCGATCGAACACACGTTCGACTCCGTGGTATCCTGAGTCGATGGACTTCCAGGGGACCCTGTTCGAGACGGCGCTGGAGACGGGGGCGCCCACCCTGGGCGATCTCGCCTCCACCGTCCGACACACCCTGACCCGCGGCGCGTGGGTCGACGTCCGCCGCGACTGGTGCCGCGCCGCCGACGAGGTGCTGGCACGCCTGGTCGCGGACGTGCCCTGGCGGGCCGAGCGCCGGCAGATGTACGACCGGGTGGTGGACGTGCCGCGGCTCGTGCACACCTACGGCGAGGCCGAGCCGCTCCCCCACCCCGTGCTCGACGAGGCCCGGGAGGCGCTCTCCGAGCACTACCTCCCGGAGCTGGGCGAGCCGTTCGTGACCGCCGGCTGCTGCTACTACCGCGACGGTCGCGACAGCGTCGCCTGGCACGGAGACACGATCGGCCGGGGTCGCAGCCAGGACACCATGGTCGCGATCGTGTCCTTCGGCGACCCGCGCCAGCTCCGGCTCCGGCCGCGCGGTGGCGGAGACTCCCTCACCTTCGAGATGGGGCACGGGGACGTGCTGGTGATGGGCGGCTCCTGCCAGCGCACCTGGGAGCACGCCGTACCCAAGGTCGCGCGCGCCGGCCCGCGGATCTCGGTGCAGTTCCGCCCGCGCGGGGTCTTCTGATCGGTAACCGTCAAGTCGATCCTGTGCCCGGTCGATGCTGTGCCGGGTCGATCCGGTCAGCCCGCAGCGACCGGAGGGCTCGCCAGGTCAGTCAGGTCGGTGCCGGCCTCCGGGAGCCGGACGACGTGCTCGATGATCCCCTCGAAGCCGCCGGTCTGCTCGGCGAACGCCACCAGGTTGCCCGGCGCGTAGCCGCCCTCCTCGTAGTGCCGGACGGCCGAGTAGGACACCCGCACGGAGAGCGCGCGGTCGTTGGTGAGGAGCCGCAGTCCGTGGCTGAACTCGCTCTCCTCGTCCTGCCAGGGCAGGTGCTCCTTGGCTCCGAGGATCTCGTTGTCGAGCTTGTAGAGCAGGCTGAGCGGGTTGTGGCAGATCGGGTCGGACCCGCTGTTCACGTAGGTGCCGAGGAGGTCGGCGTCGAAGACCAGTCCGGCGGCGTGCGCCTCGCGCGCCATCCACAGCAGCGCCGTGTCCGAGAGGCCGGTCTGGGCGTAGCCGCCCCCGACGTCGGAGTGGGCACCCTCGAACCACACCTGCTTGACCCGTGGGTCCTCGGTCGGGGCACCGGGGGGATCGGCTGGCGCCTCCCAGAGCGTGGGCGCGAACTTCAGCCTGGTCTCGTCGATGGCCAGCGCCTGTCGCGCGCACAGCACCTGGTCACTGAGCTGGACGTTGTGGAAGCGGGGCGTGTCCCGCTCGAAGCCGGGCACCCCGAGCGCCCCGACGGTGTCGAAGACACCGAGGAAGGTCACCTTCGCGGCGTGGCAGTGGTCGTGCTTGAACTCCTCCACACTCTCCCCGAAGGCGCCCTCGGGCATCGAGGTCCGCTGGTAGAGATGGACCGCCTCGGGCAGCCGCTCCTCGACCAGCGCCAGCTTGGTCAGCAGCCCCACACCGGCGAGCATCCCGGCGACGGACCGGGCGGTGTAGGCGCCGCGGCTGAAGCCGAGGATGAAGATCTCGTCGCCGGGTTCGTAGTTCTGGGCCAGGAACCGGTAGCAGGCGATGACGTTGTGGAAGAGCCCGAAGCCGAACGCCCCGCCCAGCAGCCGGTCGGCCTCGTAGCTGCCGGCCCCCACCCCGCTGATGTAGTAGACCAGCTGGTAGGCGCCGCCCGTGGCCGACGGGTCGCTCTGCACCGTGCGTGCGATCTTCTCGACGTTGGTGACGTTCTCGCTGTCGGGCTTGTTCCACGTCCCGTCGCAGCACACCACCAGTCGCTTCATGTGGCCATGCTGGCACCTCCCACCCCCGGCGCGCATCGGCCCGCAGAGGGACGCAGGCGGAGGCCGATGGGGGCGGCCACACGCACGTCGAATCCCGCTTGCCGGGCAGGTGAGGTGACTGTGAGCATCGCGGGGTGACGGAGTCGCCCGTGCTGTACCTGACCGTGGGGCTGCCGGGCGCCGGCAAGACGACGCTGGCGCGCCGGATCGCCGAGGACGAGGGCATCCTGCGCCTCACTCCGGACGAGTGGATGGCTCCACTCTTCCGGCACAGCGACGCGAACGGGCGCCGGGACATCCTCGAAGGGCGCCTGATCTGGGTGGCCCACGAGGTCCTGCGCAGCGGGGCCTCGGTGATCCTCGACTTCGGTTGCTGGTCACCCGACGAGCGCTACGCGATCCGGATGGTGGCCGAGTCCGTCGGAGCACGCTTCGACCTGCGCTGGGTCACCCTCGACGAGGCGGAGCGTCGGGAACGAGCGACCACGCGCTGGAGGACGGCCCCCGAGACGACCTTCCCGATGACCGACGACGACCACGACCAGTTCCTGGCGCTCTGCGTGCCGCCCTCCCCGGCGGAGCTCTCCTACGCCGCGGTCCCGGCCGCACCAGGCGACTTCGAGAGCTGGTTCGCCTGGGCCAGCGATCGCTGGCCGTCGCTGCCGCGCTTCGACCGGACGTCGTCAGGCGGTGACCACTGACAACGGTGGGCGACGACTGGTAGTAACGGTGGAGCCGATCGGCACCAGCCGGCTCGGACCGCACCGTCGAGGTCGCTCGAGGAGGCACCCGCATGCCAACCTTCACCCCGCCCGACGACCTGACGGGCACGGAGTTCGTCGACACCGACCTGCGCGGTGCCCGGTTCGTCCGGGCCGACCTCTCCGGCGTCGTGATGCGTGGCGTCCAGGTCGACGGTGCGGACATCGACGCTCCGTGGCTGCTCAGCGAGCAGAGCCCCCTGCTCGTCAACGGCGTCGACGTCACGCCGTTCGTCGAGGCCGAGCTCAACCGCCGGTTCCCGGGGCGGGAGCAGCAGCGCGCCGAAGATCCTCAGGGCCTGCGGGAGGCATGGGCTGCCCTGCAGCGCACCTGGGCGGCCACCCTCGAACGAGCCGCGGCGATGCCGGCGGGCACGGTCGACGTCCAGGTGGCCGGCGAGTGGTCGTTCGCCCAGACCCTTCGGCACCTGGTCCTGGCCACCGACACGTGGCTGGGCCGTGGTGTCCTGGAGCTCGATGAGCCCTACCACCCGCTCGGCCTGATCGACGTCGAGAGCCAGGCCGAGGACGCCCGCCGGCCGGCAACCGCGGTCGACCCGACGTACGACGACGTCCTCGAGGCGCGCGCCGACCGGGTCGCGATGGTGCGTGACTTCCTCGCTGCGGTCACAGCGGACGAGCTGGACGCGGTCCATCGCAACCCGCACGACCCCTCCCACAGCGAGACCACGCGGTCGTGCCTCCACGTGATCCTCGAGGAGGAGTGGGAGCACCACCGCTACGCCGTGCGCGACCTCGATGCGCTCGATACCGGTTCCAACTGATCGACGCGACCACCGGCGCCCGTGGTCTCGACTTCGCTCGACCACCGGGTAGGCGGCCGGGGAAAACCCGGTGCGACTGTCGGTGGGGGCTGGTTGGGTCGAGGAGATGTCCGAGAACACTGCTGCCCGCCCGCCCTCCCTCACGACGTTCTGGAACGGCCTGCCGCGCGAGGGTCGGTTGCTGCTGTCCGTGGTCGTCGTGGAGTTCCTCGGCACCGGGCTGGTGCTGCCGTTCCTCGTGGTCTACCTCCACGAGATCCGTGGCTTCTCGTTGAGCGAGGTCGGCTGGCTGATCGGGCTGGGGCCGCTGATCGGGTTCCTGGTCGTCGGGCCGGGCGGAGCCGTCATCGACAAGTACGGCGCGCGGGTGATCGTGCTCTGCTCCACCAGCCTGCTCGTGGTGGCCGACATCGTGCTGGCCTTTGCCTCCGCGCTGCCCCAGGCCGTGATCGCGGTCAGCCTCCAGGGGATGGCGTTCGGGGTCTCCTGGCCGGCTTCGCAGAGCCTGATCGCGGCGGCGATCCCCTCGGAGCTGCGGCAGCGCTACTTCGGGCTGAACTTCACCCTGCTCAACCTCGGCATCGGGATCGGCGGGATCGTCGGCGGGCTGTTCGTCGACGTGCACCACCCGGTGACCTTCCAGGCGATCTACCTCGCCGACGCCGCCAGCTTCCTGCCCGCGATCTACCTCCTCGCCGTGCCGCTGCGCCACCTTGCCGGCCGCCCGGTGCACGACGACGGGCCGCCACCGGCCGAGAGCTACCTCCAGGTGCTGCGCCGTCCCGCGGTGGGTGGGGTCGTGGCGCTGAGCTTCGTCGCGTCGTTCGTGGGCTACTCCCAGCTCAATGCCGGCACCCAGGCGTTCGCCCGCGACATCGGGCGGATCTCGACGGCCGGGCTCGGTCTGGCCTACGCCTGCAACACGCTGGTGATCGTGGTGCTCCAGCTGATCGTGCTCCGCTGGATCGACGGCCGACGCCGCACCCGCGTGATCATGGTGATGTCACTGATCTGGTCGTTCGCGTGGCTGCTGCTCGGAGCCTCGGGGCTGGTGCCCGGCACGCTCGGCGCGACCCTGCTGGTGGCGTCGTGCACCTCGGTGTTCGCGCTCGGCGAGACGCTGATGCAGCCCACCGTCCCGGCGCTGGTCAACGACCTGGCGCCCGACCACCTCCGCGGCCGCTACAACGCGCTCAGCTCCGGCGCGTTCTCGCTCGCGGCGATCATCGGCCCGGTCACGGCGGGCTGGCTGATCGGCCACTCCCTCGGCGTGGCCTACATCGGCCTGCTGGTGGTCGGCTGCGGCGCTGTCGTGCTGGTCGCCGCCGATCTCGAGCGCCGCCTGCCGCCCGGAGTGAACGGCGTGCACACCGCGCCGGACGACCGGTCGGTCAGCGTGTGACCAGCCAGACCACGACCCCGATCACGACCAGGGCACCCACGGCCTGCTTCCAGTAGGCCTTGGCGAGCACCGGCAGCACGGTGGCGCCGAGATCCAGCGCGTCGTCCGAGCCGCGCGGCGACGCTGCCGCCGGCGCTGCGTGCTTCGGAGCGGCCGCGGGGGGCGCGGCCGCAGCCGCAGGAGGTGCGGCTGCCGGAGCCGAGGCGACCGGAGCCGGTGCCGCCGGGTCGGGGGTCGCCGCGGCGGGAGTCTCGGAGGAGGGCGCGGCGGGGTCGGGGGTCACCTCGGCGGCGGCCGGGACGGCAGCCGCCTGGTCGGCAGCCGCCGGCTCGGCCGGCGCCGCGGTCGAGTCCTCCCGCGCCATCCGTTGCTCGAGGCAGGCGACGAACTGGTTGAGCAGCTTGTCGGAGACGTCCTGCATCACGCCACGACCGAACTGCGCCGGCTTGCCGGTGATCGCCAGGTCGGTCTCCACCTTCACGTCGGTCGAGTCGCCGTTCGGGGTCATCGCGAGCGTGACCTTGGCGCCGGCCGTGCCGTTGCCCCGCTTGTCCTTGCCCTTGGCGTCGACCACGAAACGGTGCGCGGTCTCGTCCTTCTCGGTGAAGGTCCCGCTGCCGTTGTAGACCAGCGAGATCGGCCCGAGCTTCACCTTCACCGAGCCGTTGAAGGTGGTGTCCTCGACGCTCGTGACCTGGGCTCCGGGGAAGCACTGGGCGACCGAGGCGATGTCCTGGAAGTGGTCCCAGGCCTCCTGGACCGGCACCGGGACGGTGAACTCGTGGGTGAGCTCCATGGTTCGTGGCCTCCTTCAAGGCGGGGAATGAGCGACCCCAGCCTCCGGACGCGGCGCGTCCGGAGGCTCGGTTAAGCATCTGCTGAAGGCGTCAGGCGCCGGCCGCCTTCAGCACGGCACGCCGGGTGAGCACCGTCGCCAGGTGCTTGCGGTAGTCGGAGTCACCGTTGAGGTCGCTCGGAGGGTGGGTGCCGTCGGCGGCCTGGTCGGCTGCCGCGCGTACGCCGTCCTCGGTGGCCGGCACGCCCGCGAGGGCGGCCTCGGTCGCGGTGGCCCGCAGGGCGGTGTTGCCCATGTTGGTCAGCCCGACCCGGGCCTCGCTGATGGTGCCGCCCTCGGCCTTGACCGTGGCGGCGATCGCCACGATCGGCCACTGGTGGGCGACCCGGACGAACTTCTCGTAGTGGGCACCCCAACCGGTCTTCTTCGGGATCCGGATCGCGGTCAGGATCTCGTCCTCACCGATCGCGGTCTCGAAGAGGTCCACGAAGAAGTCGGAGGCGGCGACCGTCCGCGACCCACCAGGGCCCTGGACGACGTACTCGGCGTCCATCGCGAGCGCCGCGGCCCCCATGTCTCCCGCCGGGTCGGCGTGGGCCAGGGCCCCGCCGAAAGTCCCGCGGTGCCGGATCTGGTTGTCCGCGACCTCGGCCGCGGCCTTGGACAGCAGCAGGGCGTGCTGCCTGACCAGGTCGTTGGTCACCATCTCGGAGTGGGTGGTCAGCGCCCCGATCACGAGAGCGTCGCCGTCCTCGGTCACGCCGCGCAGGCTCTCGATGCGGCCGAGGTCGATCACCATCTCCGGCGCGTTCAGCCGCATCCGCAGCACCGGCAGGAGGCTCTGCCCACCGGCCATGATCTTCGCGTCGTCGCCGCGCTCGGCCAGGGCGCTGAGGGCCTCCTCGACCGTGCTGGGTGCCACGTAGTCGAACTTGGCGGGGATCATGCGCCCGCTCCTTCCGTGCTGCTCTGGCCCGGCTCGGACTCGTCGAAGTGCGGCATCGCCGCACCCTCGGTGGTCCCGCCGGTCGCGGACGAGGTGTTGATCGCCTTCCACACCCGCTCGGGCGTGCAGGGCATCTGGATGTCGTTGACACCGAAGTGCCGGACCGCGTCGACGACGGCGTTGACCACGGCCGGGGTCGACGCGATCGTGCCGGCCTCACCGACACCCTTGGTGCCGAGCGTGTTGGTCGTCGAGGGGCTGGTGGTGTGGTCGATCTCGAAGGAGATCGTGTCCGCCGAGGTGGGCAGCAGGTAGTCGACGAAGGAGCCGCTCACCAGCGTCCCGGCGTCGTCGTACACCGCCTCCTCGAAGAGCGCCTGCGCGATCCCCTGGACCAGGCCGCCGTGCACCTGACCCCCGACGATCATCGGGTTGATGATGTTGCCGATGTCGTCGCAGCAGACGTACTTGCGCATCGTGACCCGACCCGTCTCGGTGTCGACCTCCATCGCGCACAGATGGGTGCCGTGCGGGTAGTTGAAGTTGACCGGGTCGTACGTCGCGTCGCTGTCGATGCTCGGCTCGACACCCTCCGGGAAGTTGTGGGAGGTGAACGTCGCCAGCGCGATGTCGGCCATGGCCAATCCCTGGTCGGTGCCCCTGACGCTGAACCGGCCGCCTGAGAACTCGATGTCGTCCACGCTGGCCTCGAGCAGGTGGGCCGCGATCGGCTTGGCCTTCTCGATCACCTTGTCGGCCGCCTTGACGATGGCCTCACCACCGACCACCAGGCTGCGCGAGCCGTAGGTGTCGAGGCCCTTGTGCGCGATCTGGGTGTCGCCGTGCAGGATCTCGACGTCCTCGAAGGCCACGCCGAGCCGGTCGGCGACGATCTGGCTGAACGCCGTCTCGTGGCCCTGGCCGTGCGCGCTGGCGCCGGTGACGACCTCGACCTTGCCGGTCGCCAGCATCCGCACGCTGGCGTGCTCCCAGCCGCCCGCGCCGTAGTTCAGGCTGCCCAGCACCCGGCTCGGAGCCAGGCCGCACATCTCGGTGAAGGTCGAGATGCCGATGCCGAGCTGGACCCGGTCACCCGCCTCCCGGCGCTGCTTCTGCTCCGCGCGCAGCTCGTCGTAGCCGAACATCTCCTTGGCCCGCGCGGTGGCGGCCTCGTAGTTGCCCGTGTCGTACTCGAGCCCGGCCACCGTGGTGAACGGGAACTCCTCGTGCTTGATCCAGTTCTTCGCCCGGATCTCGAGGGGGTCGACGCCGACCTCGACGGCGAGCTCGTCCATGATCCGCTCGATGGCGTACGTCGCCTCGGGGCGCCCCGCACCGCGGTAGGCGTCGGTCCAGGTCTTGTTGGTCAGCACCGTCTGCACGCTGAACTGGTAGGCGGGGAACTTGTAGATGGAGTTGAACATGAACGCGCCGAGCACCGGCACGCCGCCTCCGACCAGCGACACGTGCGAGCCGAGGTCGGCCAGGAGCTCGACCTTGAAGCCGGTGACGGTGCCGTCCTTCTCCGCCGAGAGGGTCAGCTTCTGCCACTGGTCCCGGCCGTGGTGGGCCGCCATCAGCGACTCGCTCCGGGTCTCGGTGTACTTGACCGGCTTGCCGACCCGCCGCGCCAGGGCGACCGCGATCCACTCCTCGGGCGTGGTCTGGAGCTTCCCGCCGAACCCACCGCCCACGTCCGGGGCGATCACCCGGATCTTCGACTCCGAGATGCCGGTGGTCGCGGCGAGGGCGAAGCGGAGGATGTGCGGGATCTGGGTGGCCGACCAGACGGTCAGCTGCTCGCCCGTGGGGTCCACCACGACCGAGCGGGGCTCCATGAACGCCGGGATCAGCCGCTGCTGGCGGTACTCCCGCTCGATCACGATGCCGTCGCCGCGGGCCTTCTCGATGGCCTCGTCGACGTTGCCCCCGGTGCCGGCCTCGGCCGAGTCGAACTTCCAGAAGGCGCTCTTGTTGGTGCCGAGGTCGGGGTGGGCCAGGACCTTGTCCTCGGCCGACTCCTTGAGGTCCAGGGCGGCCGGCAGCTCGTCGTACTCCACGTCGACCAGCTCGGCGGCGTCCCGGGCCTCGGCGGCGGAGCGGGCCACGACCACGGCGACGATCTCGCCGGCGAAGGTGACCCGGTCGACCGCGACCGGGGTGTGGGTGGGCGTGACCTGGTCGGTCGTGATCGCCCAGGCGTTGATCAGGATGCCCTGGTCCTCGGCGACGTCCTTGCCGCTGAAGACGCCGATCACGTTGGGCGCGGCCTTGGCGGCGCTGGTGTCGACGCTGACGATCGTGGCGTGCGCGAACGGGCTGCGCACCATCGCCAGGTGCAGCATCCCGGGCAGGGTCAGGTTGTCGGTCCACCGGGTGCGTCCGGTGATCAGCCGCTGGTCCTCCTTGCGGCGACGCTCCTGGCCGATCTCGGCGGCGGGGGCTTCGGCGGTGGCGGTCATGACTGCGCCCCCGCGGTCGAGCCCTGGCCCGCTGCGTGGAGCACGCTCTTGACGATGTTGTGGTAGCCCGTGCAGCGGCAGAGGTTGCCTTCGAGGCCCTCACGGACCTCCTGCTCGGACGGATGCGGGTTCTCGTTGAGGAGGTCTACCGACTGCATGATCATGCCGGGCGTGCAGAAGCCGCACTGGAGGCCGTGGCACTCCCGGAACGACTCCTGCACCTGGTGCAGCTTGCCGTCGGTGGCGAGGCCCTCGATCGTGGTCACCTCGTGGCCGTCGGCCTGGACCGCCAGCACGTTGCAGCTCTTCACGCTGCGGCCGTCGAGGTGGACCGTGCAGGCACCGCAGTTGCTGGTGTCGCAACCGATCACGGTGCCGGTCTTCCCGAGCTTCTCGCGGAGGTACTGCACGAGCAGCATCCGCGGCTCGACCTCGTCGGAGACCTGCGCTCCGTCGACGGTGAGACTGATCTTGGTCATCGAAGGCCTGCCTTTCGGGCACAGCGGATCTGTGGTGGGCGTCACGTTAGGGCCCGGCGGTTGGCGAAAGGTTGCTCGGCCGGTCCCGGAGGTTCCCCGACCGGGGCCCGGCCCCCCGACATGGCGCAGCCCGGCACGCGCGTGGCGCGTGCCGGGCCGTTCCGGAAGCGAGGTGACCCGGTCAGGGGCGGGTCAGCGGCGGTTCCGGTAGTGCTCGCGCCAGATCAGGCGATGGACCGGGATCAGCCGCGGGATGCTGCGCACCCCCGGGATCCACGGCACCAGGGCCAGCACCAGCGTGAGCAGCATCATCAGGGCCCAGACCTGGGTGTCGGCGTTCTCCGAGGTCGAGAACGGCTTCACCTGGTACCAGAACGTGTACAGCCACATCCAGGGCTGCCCCGGGTAGTTGCCGACCTCGTTCATCATGCCCCACTGGTCGCCGCCGAGGTGGTCGGCCACGGCGGTGTCCTCGAGGTAGGCGCCGTCGGAGAGCAGCAGCATCGCGCGGGTCTGGTCGGTGCCGTAGAACGTGCCCGACGAGGTCAGCGAACCCTCGAGGCCGCCGGACGCCGCCAGGCCGAGGAACGACGTGGTGAGGGCCGGGACGGGGCCGTAGTTGCCCCGCGCCACCTGGGCGGGGCTGCCGTCCGGGGTCGCGGCCAGCGCGTCGGCGTACGCCGTCGCCTCGGTGACCTGCTGGTCGGCCGAGAGGGCGTCCCACTGGGCGAGCGCCGTGGTCAGCGACGCGTTCCCGACGACGGCCCGGAGCGGCTGGAGCACCAGGTCGGCCGAGTTGATCGGGATGCCGACGCCGCCCCACTTCTGGAGCTTCAGCCCGAGCACGGACTGACCCTCCGAGGCGTGGTTGTACGGCGCGCCGTACGTCGCGCTGGTCGTCGTGCCGGCGAGCTCGCCGGTCGCCGTGGCGACGACGTCGGCCGGATCGGCCTTCGCCCAGCTGGCCATCGTGATCGCCTTGTCGTCGGGCGACGAGAAGACCCCCGCCAGCGCCAGCGACAGGCCGGCCATGACCGCCAGGGCGATCACGAACTCCTTGACCAGGTCGTAGTGCCGGGTCGGGTAGTCGTGGGAGTCGGGGGTCTGCCGGTGCGGCCGCTGGGCGTGCACGGTGGTCATCGCGCGACCTCCTTGCCCTCGTCGTCCAGCGGCGGCACGACGCCGTGCCGGCGGACCAGGATCACGTGCATCACCGCGATGATGCCGACGCCGATGGGCAGCAGAGTGACGTGCCACAGCAGCATCTGGCCGGTGTTCAGCACGTTGAAGAAACCGCCGACGCCGATCGAGTTGATGCCGTCCTTGGCCTCGCCGCTGATCCACTGCGAGTCGAAGTTGCTCTGCACGAGGTAGCCGGTGAACGCAGCGCCGATCGAGGTGATGAAGGAGACGACCCCGGTCACCCAGGTCAGGCCCCGGTTGCCGCGCCAGGCGGCCATCCAGAACTTGCCCCACAGGTGCACGACCATGGCGGCGAAGAACAGCTCGACGCTCCACAGGTGCACGGAGTTCACGAAGTGTCCGAGACCGGAGGTGTGCCACCAGGCGGCACCGCCCATGGCCAGGACGATCCCCGAGCCCACGACGACGAGGAGGGCGGCGAGGGTCGCCACGCCGAACACGTAGATCCAGGAGGCGACGTACGCCGGCTGGCGGTCCGGAAGCGCCTGGCCCTCGGGCACCAGGCCGGTGACGTGGTCGCGGACCGCTGCGGTCCAGCTGCGCTGGCCGGCGTCCGAGGCGGGGGCGCTCACGACTCGTCCTCGTCGGCCTGATGACGCTCCTGCGCACCAGGGAAGGGCAGCACGAGCGCGAGCCCGAAGACGACGATCATCCCCAGGATGATCAGGAGGTTGGTGAGGCTGATGCTCAGAACCCCCCAGTGGACGTACTTGCCGGCAGAGAACACGATGCCCATGAGCCGAACTCCTTCCAGCCGAGGTGACCTCTTGACATCCTGAGCGGAGCGTGGAGACGCACGTAGGGCCGAAATGCCCGACTTTCCTGTGAACGGCGGGGCCACGGCGACGCCGAAGCGGCGACGGATCAGCCGCCGGCGACCGCCAGCCGGCCCTTCAAGAGGGGCTTCGCCGGGTGCGGGCGGGCGCCCAGGGCGGCGAGGCAGACCTCGAGCACCTCGGTGTCGTACGGCGCGAGCTCGCTGTAGCGGATCACCGCGGAGGGCTCCGGGCTGGCCAGGAGGGCCTCGCGCATGGCCACGGCGACGTACTCCCCCAGCTCGACGAGGGCCGGCGACTCCGTTCCGGGCAGCAGGTCGCCGCCGTACCGGGCGATGGCGCCGCCGACGTCACCACGTCGCAGGGCGTCCAGGACGTCGTCGATGTCGGTCGCGACGGGCAGGGTGAGCCGGTAGGGGCGCGAGGCGAGCTGGCCACCGAGCGCTGCCCGCAGGTGCGACACCTCGGCCTTCAGCGTGGACAGCGTGACCGGCTGGTCGCCGTAGACCAGCGCGTGCAGGCGGTCCAGCGAGAGTCCGTCGTTGTGCAGCGCCAGGATCGCCAGGATCTCGGTCTGCCGCCGGTTGAGGAGCAGCCGGGCGCCGTCCAGGGTGGCCTCGGCGTTGCCGAGCAGCCGCAGCACCAGCCCGGTCGGTCCGTCGGCGTCCGAGGCGAGGGGGTGCATCGTCGAGAGCGGCATCGCGGTCTCGATCAGCCGCGCCAGCACCCGCGCCGTGGCCAGCCCGATCGGGTGGGTGCGGTCCCAGGTGGTCGACAGGTCGATCACACCCAGCTGGGCGCCGGTGAGCGGGTCGTGCACCGGCGCGGCCCAGCAGACCCAGTTGTGCACGATCGGGGCGTAGTGCTCGGCGCTGAAGACCATGCTCGGGCGGTCGTGCCGGTTGGCGAGGTCGAGGGCGTTGGTGCCCACGCTCTCGTCGTCCCATCGGGCGGCGGGGACGAAGTTCACCGACTCGGCCTTGCGGCGCATCACCCGGCCGCCGTAGGTCCAGAGGATCCGGGTCTGGGCGTCGGTCACCGCGAGCACCAGGTCGCCGTCCTCGGCGGTCCGCCTCAGCTCGGACTCCACCCGCGAGACGGCCTGCTGGAGCGGCGACTCGTGCCAGAAGGCCTGGGCGTCGGACTCGTCGGTCAGCGGCGCCTGCGTGACGTCGGGCGAGACCCGCGGCTGCGAACGGCGCCAGCTCCGCAGGATCTCGGGCCGGACCAGCTCCTCGGCCCGGTCGCCGTGCTCGACGAACGCCGTCCAGGCGCGCAGGGCGTCGAGCCGACGGTCCTGCAGATCGCTCGACGAGCTCATGTGAGTCCCAACGTCCGGGTGACGCTGGTCACGGTAGCGCGGGGCACCTCAACCCGGCACCACGTCCACGTCTCGTCGCGGGCGGGGGCCGCGCGCCGGCTACCGGTCAGTCGTGGTGGATCCGGCCGGCGCCCGCGGCCAGCCGGTTTCCCGAGCCACCCCAGCGCCCGGCGATGATCTCGGCCGCGATCGAGATCGCGGTCTCCTCCGGGGTCCGCGCGCCCAGGTCGAGACCGATCGGGCTCGACAGCCGGGCCAGCTCCGCGTCGGTGACCCCGACCTCGCGGAGCCGGGCCTCGCGGTCCTCGTGGGTACGCCGCGAACCCATCGCGCCGATGTAGGCCACCTCCGGCAGCCGGAGCGCGACCTCGAGCAGCGGGACGTCGAACTTCGGGTCGTGGGTGAGAACGGCGATCACGGTCCGGCCGTCGATCGCACCCGAGTCGCGCTGCTTCTCCAGGAACCGGTGCGGCCACTCGACGACCACCTCGTCCGCCTCGGGGAAGCGGGTGTTGGTGGCGAAGACCGGCCGGGCGTCGCACACGGTCACGTGGTACCCCAAGAAGCTGCCCACCCGGGCGACCGCGGCGGCGAAGTCGATCGCCCCGAAGACCAGCATCAGCGGCTTGGGGGCGAAGGCCCAGACGAAGACCCGCATGCCCTCGCCACGCCGTTCGCCGTCCGGGCCGTAGGTGAGCGTGGCGTTGGTGCCACTGGCGAGCAGCCCCATCGCGTCGTCGTGCACGGCGTCGTCGGCGCGCGGGGAGCCGAGCGAGCCGGTGACCGGCTCGCCGGGATGGATGATCACCCGGCGGCCGAGCCAGGCGGGGTCAGGGTGCTCGATCACCGTCGCGACCGCGACCGCGACCCCGGCCTCGAGGTCGGCGGCGAGGTCCTCCAGCTCGGGGAACGTCTCGCGCGAGACCTTCTCGACGTACACGTCGAGGATGCCGCCGCAGGTCAGGCCGACCGCGAAGGCGTCGTCGTCGGAGATGCCGTAACGGGTCAGGACCGGCGCGCCGGACGCCACGACCTCCCGGCCGAGCTCGTAGACGGCGCCCTCGACACAGCCGCCCGAGACCGAGCCGACCGCGGTCTCGTCGGGCCCGACCAGCATCGAGGCTCCGGCGGGCCGCGGGGCCGACTGGAACGTCGCCACCACGGTGCCGACGCCGATCTCCTCGCCGGCGCGCCACCACTCCAGCAGCTCGGGCATCACTTCACGCATGTCGCCACCTCAGGCATCGGCCAGGACCTCGACCAGCTCGGCGTACGTCGCGAGCGAGTGCCCGGCGACGAAGTCGTGGAGATGGGGCAGCGCGGCGACCACACCCTGCTGGACTGCTTCGTAGCCGTCCTTGCCGCGGTGCGGGTTGACCCACACCACGCGGTGCGCGATCCGGCGCAACCGGGCCATCTGCTCGCCGAGCAGCGCCGTGTCACCTCGTTCCCAACCATCGCTGAAGACAACGACCACGGCCCCCCTCGCCATTCCGCGCTGGCCCCAGCGGTCGAGGAAGAAGCGCAGCGTCTCGCCGAGCCGGGTACCACCGGACCAGTCCGGCACGGTCTCGCCCGCGGCCACCAGCGCGCGCTCGGGGTCGCGGATCCGCAGGGCGCGGCTGATGTGGGTGACCCGGGTGCCGATGGTGAAGGTCTCGACCGGGCCGGCCGCCTGCCCCAGCGCCTGGGTCAGCCGGTGCGCCAGCCGCAGCAGCGCGTCGGCGTAGGAGCTCATCGACCCGCTGACGTCGACGAGCAGGACGATCCGCCGCGGCCGGGTGCCGCGGCGGCGCCACTCGATCACCGACGGCTCGCCGAGGCGACGCAGGCTGGAACGGAGGGTGCGCGACGCGTCGACCTGGCCGCGGTGCCAGCGCTGGTGCCGGGCGGTACGACGCATCGGTGCGCGCGGACGCAGGGTGGCGAACATGCCGTCGAGCCGTCGCTTCTCGGCCGGGGTCAGGGAGGCGACGTCCCGTTGGCGGAGCAGCTCGGTCGCGCTGGCCGCCGCCCGGACCATCTCGTCGGTCGGCTCGCCCTCCCCCGACGCGTCCTCCTCGGGGAAGTCGGTGAAGCGCGGCTCGGTCGGAGCCGCCGGCCGTGTCCGTGGCAGCCCGTCGCGGGCGTTGAAGAACGCCTCGAAGACCTGGTCGAACCTGGCCAGGTCGTCCGGGCTCGCGCACAGCGTGGCCCGGCCGGCGATCCGCACCGCGACGGGATCGTCGGCGCCCAGCTCGGCGGCCGAGGCCAGGAACCCGTGCGCCCGGTCCTGGGTGACCGCGATGCCACCGGCCCGCAGCGCGCGGGCGAAGGCCAGCAGGATCTCGTCGCCCCCGCGCACCTCCCCCGGCTCATCGGGGCTCATCGGGGGCTCATCGGGGCTCATCGGGGGCTCATGTCCGCAGAAGCTGGTCGAGCGCGTGCCGGACCCGGTCGGCGTCCTCGCGGTACTTCACCAGCGCGCCGAGGGTCGCCGACGCGGTCTCGAGATCCAGCTCGGCGGTGCCGAGGTGGTGCAGCGCGCGGGCCCAGTCGATGGTCTCGGCGACACCGGGCGGCTTCTGGAGGTCGCGGTCGCGCAGCTGCTGGACGACCCGGACCACCTGGCCGGCCAGTGCCTCGGAGACCTCGGGCGCCCGAGAGCGCACGATCTGCAGCTCGCGGTCCAGGCCGGGGTGCTCGATCCAGTGGTAGAGGCAGCGCCGTTTCAGAGCGTCGTGGAGCTCACGAGTGCGGTTGGAGGTCAGCACGACCAGCGGCGGCGTCGCGGCCCGGACGGTTCCGAGCTCGGGGATGCTGACCTGCCAGGTGGACAGCACCTCCAGGAGGAACGCCTCGAACTCGTCGTCGGCGCGGTCCACCTCGTCGACCAGCAGCAGCGCCGGGCTCTGCTGGAGCGCGGCCAGCACCGGGCGCGCGAGCAGGAACCGCTCGTCGTACAGGCTCTTCTCGGCCTCCTCGGGATCCGCGCCACCCCCGGCCTCGAGCGCGCGCAGGTGCAGGATCTGGCGGGGGAAGTCCCAGTCGTAGAGGGCCTGCGTCGAGTCGATGCCCTCGTAGCACTGCAGCCGCACGAGCGGCAGCTCCAGGCTCTCGGCGAGCGCCTCGGCCAGCGCCGTCTTGCCGGTGCCGGGCTCGCCCTCCAGCAGCAGCGGCCGCTGCATGGCCAGCATCAGGTAGGTGACCGTGGCCAGCTCGTCGTCGCAGAGGTAGCCGGTGCGCCCGAGCAGGGCGGACACCTCTCGTGCCGATCCGGGCATCGACGACGGCTCCATGATTCCAGGCTACTGGCGCGTCCGTTGGCCGATGGTTGGCAGTCTGCGCAGCCGACGCGTCTGACAGGCTGGCCAGGTGGAGGGACTGCTGCTCGCGGCCGGAGCCGGCCGGAGGATGGGGATGCCGAAGGCTCTCGTCTCCGACGACCGCGGGTCCTGGCTCGTCCGTGGGGTGACGACGCTCGCCGACGGGGGTTGCCGACGGGTGACCGTGGTGCTCGGCGCCGAGGCCGAGCGCGCGGCCGCACTGCTCGAGGAGCTCGCAGAGCCGCCCAGGATCGTGGTCGCCGAGGACTGGGCCGACGGCATGGGCGCCTCGCTGCGGGCCGGCATGCGTGCCTTCGCCGACTCGACCGACGGCTTCGTCCTGGTCTCGTTGGTCGACCTGCCCGACCTCGTCCCGGAGGTGGTCGCCCGGGTCGGCACCGCCACCCGCTCCCCGCACGTCCTGGCCCGGGCGGCGTACGACGGCATCCCCGGTCATCCGGTCCTCTTCGGCCGCGACCACTGGCCCGGCGTCCTCGAGACCGCCCACGGCGACCAGGGTGCCCGCGCCTATCTCGCCGGCCGCGAGGTCGAGCTGATCGAGTGCGGTGACCTGGCCTCGGGGCGCGACGTCGACTCGCTGACGTAGCCGGGTGGGTCCTACCTCGATGAGGCCGATCGGCCGCTGTGAGGTAGGAGCGAGAGGACGTGCCAAGCGACCGGCCGCCGGCAGCGGTCAGCCGGCGTAGGCCTGCTGGTAGAGAGTGGCGAGCCGGCCGGTCGCCGGGCCGGTGAAGCCGCAGCCGGTGACCTGGCCGTCGCGGGCGGCGACGAGGTAGGTCTCACCGACCTGCAGGTCGGCCGACTCGGCCAGCGGTCGCAGCAGCGCCGGGGCGGTGGTCACCTTGGCCAGGTCGGTCGGCCCACCCTTGAACCAGTGGCCCACCCGGAACGTCGCGCTGCCGTCGGTGAGCGTCGTCAGCGTGCCGCGGAAGGCGATCGTCTGGACCCGGAGCACCCCGACGCTCGGCAGCACGCACCGGCCCTGGGTCGGGGCGTAGCCGAGCATGGTCACGGTGCCCTGCGCTGCCGGGGCCGGCCCGTGGTCGCGGTTGACCAGCCCGAACACCCCGGCCGCCGCGATCAGGAGCACGGCTGCGGCGGCGACCAGCCAGGTCAGCGGGCTGCGGTCGTGGGTGCCACTCTCTCGCGTCTCGTGCGTGGTGGTGTCGGTCATGGCTGCCTCCAGGAGGTGCGTGACCCGGTCGGGACCGGCCGGTGGGAGGGAGGCGGCCGGGTCGGCGGCCCGCAGCCGCGCCAGCAGGGCGCTGTCGTCGGTCTCGGGTGCGGCGTCGTTCACGGTCTCCTCCCTTCGTTCGCTTCCTCATGTCCGTCGACCGCGTCGATCTTTCGCAGCAGCTCACGCAGCCTGCCGCGGGCGCGGTGCAGCCGGATCGCCGCCGCGTTGATGGTGACGTCGAGGACCGTGGCGATCTCGGCGGGAGTCAGCTGCTCCCAGGCCCACAGCCGGAGCAGCTCCCCGTCGTCGGCGGAGAGGGAGGCCATCGCCTCGGCCAGCCGGTCGTCGCCGACCGGGTCGGGTGCCTCGCGCGGCGGGTCCACGGTCGCGATCCGGCCGGCCAGGCGGCGTTGTCGCCGCGCGCCGCGCTCGGCGTTGGCCAGGCACAGCCGGGCCACCCCGTAGGCGAAGGGCAGGGGCTCGGCCGGCAGCTCGTCGTACCGGCGCCAGAGCACGAGCAGGGTGTCGCCGAGCACGTCGTCGGCCGTGGCCGGGTCGGTACGACGTGCCAGGAAGCGCCGCAGGGGTTCGACCACCCCGCGCACGATCGTGTCGAAGCGCGCACGGCGGGCCTCGAGATCGGCCGTGTCCACGGTCTCCACCCTCACACATGTCCGGACGCCGACCGGATCTTTCACCCCTGCGGGTAGCCGCCCGCTCAGCCGAGCGCGATCAACGCGATGCCGGCCAGCACGATCGCGGCACCCACCAGCCTGCGGGCCGGCCGCGGCTCGCGAAGCACCAGCCAGCCGAACAGCGCGCCGACCACGATGCTGCTCTCGCGGGCCGGGGCGACCAGGGCGACCGGGGCCAGCTGCAGGGCGCGCAGCACCAGGATGTAGGCCAGAGGGGACAGGATCCCCACGACGAGCACCGGCCTGCGGGTGGCCCGCCAGACCTCGTCGAGCGGCTGCGGCTCGCGCCGTCTCGCGAGGAGCACCGTCAGCCACGGCAGCTGCAGGGCGGCGCTCAGCACGAAGTAGGGCAGCGGCGGAACGCCGAGGTGGTTGACCGAGAGGCTGTCCCACAAGGTGTACGACGCGATGGTCGCGCCGGTGAGCAGCCCCCAGGTGACGCCGGCCCGGACCCGGTGGTGGCTGCGCCCGAGCGCGATCAGCAGCACCCCGGCGACCACGGCGAGCACACCGAGGGCGGCCACCGGTCCCGGGCGCTGGCCGAGCAGGGCGACCGCGACGACGAAGGTCAGCAGCGGTCCCGAACCGCGGGCGAGCGGGTAGACCAGGTTGAGGTCACCCTCGGCGTAGCCGCGCTGGAGGACCAGCTGGTAGCCGATGTGCAGCACCGCCGTCACCGCCGCGCCGAGCAGCCACCACCGGTCCGGGCTCTCGTCGCGGGCCACCACCCAGACCACCGCGACCGGTCCCCAGCAGACCACCGTGGTCACGACGTACAGCCAGATGAACGCCACCCGGTCCCCGGTCACGCCCTTGGCGGCGAGGTTCCATGTCGCGTGCAGCACCGCGGCGGTCAGGACCAACGCGAGCGCGGTGCCGCTCACGGCGTGCGGTCGCTCCGCGCCATCCGGATCTCCAGCGTGCCGGTGTCCGGCTCCGGCTTGCGCCCGCCCTCGTCGGCGAACCCGTGCCGACGGTAGAAGGCGAGCGCCCGGTCGTTGCCCTCCAGCACCCAGAGGTACGCCGCGCGGTCGCCGACTGCGCGGGCGAGCAGGGCGTCGGACACCCCCGTGCCGTGCCCCCGGGCGAGCACGTTGATCGCGTAGAGCTCCAGCGGGGTCGGCCGGTCCTCGTCGCGGCCGGGACCGGAGGTGGCGATGCCGACGATCCCGGTCTCGTCCCGGGCCAGCCAGTGCTCGACGCCCGGCACCGGGGCGAGCAGCCGGTCGCGCCAGTGCGACGCGAAGGCCGCGGGGTCGAGACCGGCGAGGTGGTCGGCCGGCATCAGCCCGGCGTACGCCTGCCGCCAGACCTCGACGTGGACCCGGCCCACCTCGTCGGCGTCGTCGAGCGTGATCGGCGCGATGGTCCACGGCACGACCCTCACGCTCTCACAGCGCCAGGGTCTGGGTCAGCGGCAGTAGCCGAGCATCTCCCGCAGCGCGGCGACCTCGGGCGGGTCGACGGCCAGGTGCCACGCGGTCTTCACCGCGACCCAGCGCCGCGCGTAGGTGCACTGGTAGCCCTGGCGCGGCCGCCAGGCAGCGGGGTCGCCGTCGCCCTTGCTCATGTTCGTCGGGCCGTCGACCGCTAGCAGCTCGTGCAGGTCGTTGGCGAACAGCTCGCGCCGGTCGGTCGTCCAGCCGGCGGCGCCGGAGACCCAGGCTTCTGCCAGTGGTACCACGTGGTCGATCTGGATCGCCTCGGCCTGGCGCAGGTCCTTGAGGTCGGTGAAGACCAGGGTCCGCCCGGTGTAGGGGTCGTGCCAGGTGCCGGCCAGCACGTCGTGGTCGCAGGCGCCCTGCTGCTCGACCCTGGTGCTCCCGGGTACGGCGTCGCGCAGCAGCACGTCGTCGCGCTGGTTGCAGCCGTTGTGGTCGGTGTCGATCCAGTCGCTGCCGAACGCGTCGCGGACGTAGCCCCGCGTGCCCCGCGGCCGGGGCCGGACCACGAGGCGGCCGAGCTCGGCGAGCACCGTGCGCACGGTCTGGGGCGTCAGCCGGACCTGGGTGGGACGCGAGCTCGGTGCCGCGGGGGCCGAGTGGTGCGGCGACGGTGTCGGCGACCCGTCGTGACGGCGTACGGCGTGGGGGTGGCGCGGGTGGTGGGTCGCAGCCCGCGGCGGTGCGCCGCACCCCGACGACGCGATCACCAGCAGCGCCCCGACGACCGCCACCAGGGCGCGTCCCCACCGGACGTCATACGAATCGGTCGTCATGGCGACCACAACGTATGACGTCCCGGGGACCGTGGGGGCCGAACACAGCAAGGCCCCCGCCGGAGCGGGGGCCTTGCGTGGTGGAGCGAGGAGGGCTGGACTCAGAAGTCCATGCCACCCATGCCGCCGGAGGGGTCGCCGCCCATGGGCGCGGCCTTCTCGGGCTTGTCGGCGATGACGGCCTCGGTCGTCAGGAACAGCGCCGCGATGGAGGCGGCGTTCTGCAGGGCGGAGCGGACGACCTTGGTCGGGTCGGGCACGCCGGCCTTCAGCATGTCGCCGTACTCGCCGGTCGCGGCGTTGAGGCCGTGGCCCTCGGGCAGGCCGGCGACCTTCTCGGCGACGACACCACCCTCGAGACCGGCGTTCAGCGCGATCTGGCGGATCGGGGCGCTGACCGCGACCCGGACGATGTTGGCACCCGTGGCCTCGTCGTCGGGCAGGTCGAGCTTGTCGAACGCCCGGGCACCCGCCTGGAGCAGGGCCACGCCGCCGCCGGCGACGATGCCCTCCTCGACCGAGGCCTTGGCCGCGCGAACGGCGTCCTCGATGCGGTGCTTGCGCTCCTTGAGCTCGACCTCGGTGGCCGCGCCGACCTTGATCACCGCGACACCGCCGGCCAGCTTGGCCAGGCGCTCCTGCAGCTTCTCGCGGTCGTAGTCGGAGTCGCTCTTCTCGATCTCGGCGCGGATCTGGTTGACCCGACCCTCGATCTGGGCGGAGTCGCCGCCACCCTCGACGATGGTGGTCTCGTCCTTGGTGATGACGACCTTGCGTGCGGTGCCGAGCAGCTCGATGCCGGTCGACTCCAGCTTCAGGCCGACCTCCTCGGAGATCACCTGGCCACCGGTCAGGATCGCGATGTCCTGGAGCATGGCCTTGCGGCGGTCACCGAAGCCCGGGGCCTTGACGGCCACGGACTTGAAGGTGCCGCGGATCTTGTTGACGACCAGGGTCGACAGCGCCTCGCCGTCGGTGTCCTCGGCGATGATCAGCAGCGGCTTGCCGGACTGCATGACCTTCTCGAGGATCGGCAGGAGGTCCTTGACCGACGAGACCTTCTGGTTGGCCACGAGGATGTAGGGGTCCTCGAGCACGGCCTCCATGCGCTCCATGTCGGTCGCGAAGTACGCCGAGATGTAGCCCTTGTCGAACCGCATGCCCTCGGTCAGCTCGAGGTCGATGCCGAACGTGTTCGACTCCTCGACGGTGATGACGCCTTCCTTGCCGACCTTGTCCATCGCCTCGGCGATGATGTCGCCGACGCTCTGGTCGCCACCGGCGGAGATCGCGGCGACCGAGGCGATCTGCTCCTTGGTCTCGACGTCCTTCGACATCGCGTGCAGCTGCTCGGTGACGGCCTCGACGGCCTTCTCGATGCCGCGCTTGATGCTCATCGGGTTGGCACCGGCCGCGACGTTGCGGAGGCCCTCGCGGACCATCGCCTGCGCGAGCACGGTTGCCGTGGTGGTGCCGTCGCCTGCGACGTCGTCGGTCTTCTTGGCGACCTCCTTGACGAGCTCGGCACCGATCTTCTCGTAGGGGTCCTCGAGCTCGATCTCCTTGGCGATGCTCACACCATCGTTGGTGATGGTGGGCGCGCCCCACTTCTTCTCGAGAACGACGTTGCGGCCCTTGGGGCCCAGCGTGACCTTGACCGCGTCGGCGAGTTGGTTCATCCCTCGCTCGAGCCCGCGGCGGGCCTCCTCGTTGAAAGCAATCAGCTTGGCCATATTTTCCGCGATTCCTTCGTGATCATTGGCGTGATCCAGCGTCTGGCGGCCGGCTCGCTGCCCGCGACGGACGGCCAGGCTGCCCGGTGGACCCTTCCCACCGACGCTTCTGACCTCAACTCACCGGATCCGATGGTGTTGTCACTCTCTGCCCGAGAGTGCCAGCGTCATGTTTAGCACTCGCACGGGTCGAGTGCAAACGACTCGGTCCGGCCCCCGGGTCGCTAGTTTGCTCCCGTGAGCACTCCCCGCGACCCGCGCCGGCCGACCCGGCTGCCCGAGCACGCCAGCACCGACCGGTCCGCCCTCGACCGGCTCCTAGACACCGCCCTGGTCGGCCACTTCGGACTGGTCGCCGAGGACGGTCTGCCGGTGGTGATCCCGACCGCGGTCATCCGCGACGGCGACCGGGTGCTCGCCCACGGCTCCACGGGCTCGCGCTGGATGCGGATGCTGGGCGCCGGAGCGCCCACGGCGCTGGCGGTGACGTCGTACGACGGGCTGCTCGTGGCTCGCAGCGCCTTCGAGTCCTCGATCCACTACCGCTCGGCGGTGCTGTTCGGCCGCTGCACGACCGTCGCCGACGACGACAAGGAGCGGGTGCTCGACCTGGTCACCGAGCGGCTGCTGCCCGGCCGGGTGGCCGAGGTGCGCCGGCCCACCAAGGCCGAGCTGGCCGCCACCCTCGTGCTGGCCCTGCCGATCGACGACTGGTCGCTCAAGGTTTCCGACGGCTGGCCGGAGGACGGCCCCGACGACGTCGCCGGGCCGGCGTGGGCCGGCGTCGTACCCCTCCTCCAGTCGTACGACGCCGCGCGGCCGGCGCCCGACCTCGCCGCGGGCATCGACGTGCCCGCCTCCGTGCGCCGCCTGGTCGACCCCCACCAGGCGCCGGCGGATTAGGGTCGGGGCCATGCCACGCGCCCTCCTCGCCGACCTCGCCCAGCGCACGGCCGGCCTTCGCGACGACGGTCTGTTCAAGAGCGAGCGGGTGATCGCCTCGCCGCAGACGGCCCACATCACGCTGGCCGACGGCAGCGAGGTGCTCAACCTCTGCGCCAACAACTACCTCGGCCTCGCCGACCACCCGGAGCTCGTGCGGGCTGCGCACGAGGCGCTGGACGCCCACGGCTACGGAATGGCGTCGGTGCGCTTCATCTGCGGCACCCAGACCGTGCACACCGAGCTCGAGGCCGCGATCAGCACCTTCCTCGGCACCGACGACACGATCCTCTACTCGTCGTGCTTCGACGCCAACGGTGGCCTCTTCGAGACCATCCTGGACGAGCAGGACTGCGTGATCTCCGACGCCCTCAACCACGCCTCGATCATCGACGGCATCCGCCTGTGCAAGGCCCGCCGCCTGCGCTACGACAACAACGACATGGCGCAGCTCGAGCAGCACCTGCGCGACGCCTCCGACGCGCGTTACCGGCTGATCGCGACCGACGGGGTGTTCTCGATGGACGGCGTGATCGCCGACCTGCACACCATCTGCGATCTCGCCGAGAAGTACGACGCGCTGGTCATGGTCGACGACTCCCACGCGGTCGGCTTCGTCGGTGACGGGGGCCGTGGCACCCCGGAGTACTGCGAGGTGCTGGGGCGAGTCGACATCATCACCGGCACCCTGGGCAAGGCGCTCGGTGGCGCCAGCGGCGGCTACACCAGCGGCCGCCGGGAGATCGTCGACTGGCTGCGCCAGCGCTCGCGGCCCTACCTGTTCAGCAACTCGCTGGCCCCCACGATCGCGGCGACCACGCTGCACGTGCTCGAGATGCTGACGCCCGACAACGACCTCCAGCGCCAGCTCCGGCGCAACGCGACGAGGTTCCGCACCGGCATGGAGTCCGCCGGCTTCACCCTGGCCGGTGCCGGCCACCCGATCATCCCGGTGATGCTGGGCGACGCGAAGGTCGCCGGCGAGATGGCGCAGCGGCTGCTGGCCGAAGGCGTCTACGTGATCGCGTTCAGCTTCCCCGTCGTCCCCCAGGGCAAGGCCCGGATCCGGACCCAGATGTCGGCCGCCCACAGCGACGACGACATCGACCGCGCGGTCGCGGCGTTCGCCAAGGTCGGCACGGAGATGGGTGTCCTGACGTGAGGGCGCTGGTCAAGGCCGCCGCCGAGCCCGGCCTCTGGCTCGAGGACGTGCCGCAGCCCGAGCCGGGCGACGGTGAGGTGCTGATCCGCGTGCGCAAGACGTCGATCTGCGGCACCGACCTGCACATCCTGCACTGGGACGCCTGGGCGCGGTCGACGATCCCGGTGCCGATGGTGGTCGGCCACGAGTTCATGGGCGAGATCACCGCGCTCGGTGCCGGCGTGCGCGGCCTGGAGGTCGGCCAGCGGGTGGCCGGCGAGGGCCACGTCACCTGCGGGCACTGCCGCAACTGCAAGGGCGGCCGTCGCGAGTTCTGCCACCACCACACCGGCGTCGGTGTGACCCGCCCCGGCGCCTTCGCCGACTACCTCGTGATCCCGGCCCAGAACGTCTTCGTGGTCCCCGACCACATCTCCGACGACGTCGCGGCCGTGCTCGACCCGCTGGGCAACGCCACCCACACCGCCCTGCGCTTCGACGTGGTCGGCGAGGACGTGCTGATCACCGGCGCCGGGCCGATCGGCGTGCTCGCCGCGGCGATCGTCCGCCACATCGGCGCCCGCCACGTGGTCGTCACCGACGTGAACCCCTACCGGCTGGCGATGGCGCAGGCGCACGGTGCGAGCCGTGTGGTCGACGTACGCCGTGACGAGCTCGCCGACGTCACCGCGGCGCTGGGGATGACCGAGGGCTTCGACGTCGGCCTGGAGATGAGCGGTGCCGAGGCCGCCTTCAACCAGATGCTCGACGCGATGACCCACGGCGGCCGGATCGCGGTGCTCGGCATCCCGGCCGGCCCGATGACCCTGGACGTCAACGACGTGATCTTCAAGGGCCTGGAGATCCAGGGGATCTACGGCCGCCGGATCTTCGAGACCTGGTACAAGATGGCCGCGATGCTCCAGAGCGGTCTCGACGTCAGCGGCATCGTCACGCACCGGCTCCCGGCCGACCGTTATGCCGAGGCCTTCGAGATCGTCGGCCAGGGCGAGTGCGGGAAGGTCATCCTCGACTGGGCCTGACGGCCTGTCGATCCGGAGGTTCCTCGCGCGTCATCGCGGTGTCAGACTCGCACCACCACCGAGAGGAACGGCCATGGCCAAGTACGTCGTCCTGATCCCCGGCAACGAGTCCACGTGGGAGGCGCTGCCCCAGGCTGAGAAGGAGCGCGTCTTCGCCGGCCACGCCGAGTTCGCCGAGCTCCTCGCCCAGCGCGGGCACACCTTCGTCGAGGGCGCCGAGCTGGTCCCGAGCAGCCAGGCGCACGTTGTCCGCGGCACGCTGGACGATGTGACCGTCACCGACGGCCCCTACGCCGAGACCGCCGAGCAGCTGACCGGCTTCTACGTCATCGACACCGACGACCTCGACGACCTGCTCCGGTGCGTCGGCCGGATCAGCTCGGTCGAGAGCGGCATCGAGGTGCGGGCCTACGTCGAGCGCGGCGGCATGTGACCCCTGAGCCACGAGGTGTCGATTCCGCCGGGGCCGGGTCGTCATCGAGGTGACACACTCGCCCACGAGAGGACGGAACCGCGATGAAGTACCTGGTGCTGCTGGCCGAGGAGCAAGGCACGTGGCAGGCCGCCACCCCCGAGCAGCGGCAGGTGGTGATGGACGCCCACACCGCCTTCCACCAGGCCGTCGCGGAGCGCGCCACGATGCTCGCCGGGGAGGCGCTCGCCGAGGCGCCGGAGGGACGCACCCTGCGCCACGTGGACGGGCAGCCGCTGGTCACCGAGGGTCCGTACGCCGAGGGCGTGGAGCAGCTCGGCGGCTTCTACCTGGTCGAGGCGGAGTCGCAGGACGTCGTCCTGGACCTGTGCCATCTGCTCCCCACGTCGTACGCCGTCGAGGTGCGGCCGGTGATCGAGATCGAGGGCTATGAGGACGACCGCGACGGGGAGTGACCCCACGGTCACCGGGGCGCTCGACGTCGCCTGGCGCGACCACTGGGGCCGGCTGACCGCGCTGCTGGTCGCGCAGTACCGCCGGCTCGACCTGGCCGAGGACGGCCTGGGCGACGCGTTCGAGGCGGCCGCGCGCACCTGGCCGCGCGACGGCGTACCCGACAACCCGCCGGCGTGGCTGCTCACCGCTGCCCGGCGGCGGATCCTCGACCGGCTGCGGGCGGAGGCCGTGGCCGCGCGAGCGATGCCGCGGCTCGCCGTCGAGGCCGATCTGCAGGAGGAGGCGCAGCGGGTGATGGCCGACAGCGGCGAACCGGTGCGCGACGAGCGCCTCCGGCTGGTGCTGCTGTGCGCCCACCCCTCGCTGTCCCGCGAGAACGCCGCGGCGCTGACCCTCCGCCTCGTGCTCGGCATCAGCACCGCCGACATCGCGCGGCTGTTCCTGGTCTCCACCCCGACCATGGCCGCCCGGCTGACGCGCTCGCGCAAGAGCCTGGCCGAGGC
This sequence comes from Nocardioides cynanchi, assembly GCF_008761635.1. Taxonomy (NCBI): domain Bacteria; kingdom Bacillati; phylum Actinomycetota; class Actinomycetes; order Propionibacteriales; family Nocardioidaceae; genus Nocardioides; species Nocardioides cynanchi. The sequence continues at coordinate 3,567,296 of NZ_CP044344.1, read as the reverse complement.
GACGTTCGCGGTGCCGACCGGTGCCGAGCTCCAGCGCCGCGTCGACCGGGCCGCCGACGTCGCCTACCTCGCGTTCACGGCCGGCTACGCCCCACCGTCGGGGGCCGCGCTGGTGCGACCCGAGCTCGCCGGCGAGGGCGTCCGGCTCGGGCGGGTGCTGCGCGAGCTGCTCCCCGGACGCGCCGACCTGGATGGCCTGCTCGCCCTGATGCTGCTGCAGCACTCACGCCGCGACGCCCGGGTCGACGACGGGCGGCTGGTCCTGCTGCCCGAGCAGGACCGTGCCCGATGGCATAACGAGGAGATCACCGAGGCGCTGGCGGTGCTCACCCCGCACGTCACCGGGCCGGGCACGCCGTACCTCCTCCAGGCGCTGATCGCCGCCGAGCACGCCATCGCCCCCCACCCCGACGCGACCGACTGGCCTCGCATCGTCGCGCGGTACGACGAGCTGGTGGCGCTCGCGGACTCCCCCGTGGTCCGGCTCAACCGCGCCGTCGCCGTGGCCGAGGCGGACGGCCCGCTCGCCGGCCTCCGGGCTCTCGACAGGGTCGAGCTGGTCGGGCACCGGCTGCCCGGCGTCCGCGGCGAGCTGCTCGCCCGGGTCGGCCGGGTCGACGAGGCCGGCGTCGAGCTGGCCCGAGCCGTGGCCCTGTGCGACAACGACGCCGAGCGCGCCCACCTCGAGGCCCGGCTCGCCACCCTGGGTTGAAGTTCCTCCCCGCGATAGTCCGTGACGAAACGCAGGTCGATCGAGCCGGATCACCTGCGGAACGTCACGGACTATCTGTTCCGTGCAGCTGGCAGGATCGGGGGATGAGGTTCGAGAGCACCGTCGAGCTGGGCGGGAAGACTGCGACCGGGATCCCGGTGCCGGACGAGGTGGTCGCCGCACTGGGCGACAGCCGGCGACCAGCGGTGACGATCACGGTCAACGGGTACACCTACCGGACCACCGCGGTGCGGATGGGTGACCGGTTCCTGGTGCCCCTGAGCGCCGAGCACCGTGAGGCAGCCGGGCTGGCGGCCGGGCACGACGTCTCGGTCGAGATCGCCCTCGACACCTCACCCCGCGAGGTCACGCTGCCCGACGACCTCGCGGCGGCGATGGACGACGCGGCGCGTACGGCGTACGACGCCCTGTCCTACTCCCACCGCAAGGAGTGGGTGCGCTGGGTCGAGGAGGCGAAGAAGCCCGAGACCCGCGCGACCCGGATCGAGAAGACCGTGGCCGGGCTGCGCGAGGGGAAGAAGACCCACTAGGAGACGGCCCTGGTCCCCACGACCGGGAGACGGGCGTAGGAAGCGACCACAGACTGGTACCCCGGCCGCCAGCCCACGACATCCGAGACCTGCCAGAAGTTGCCGGTCCCCTGCTGCCAGGCCAGGAGCCGGAACCCTTCGCTGGAGCGTGACTCGTAGAGCAGGACGTCCCGGTCGAGCCACCCGGCCGCCTCGCAGCACTGCTTCTGCCGGGCGGCCTCCTGGGGCAGCACGAGGATCGCGTCCGGAGCGGAGGCGATCCCGATCCAGTCCGACTGCCCCGGTGAGAGACCCAGCGAGGGCGGCTGGGGGACGTCGGCGCCGGACGTGTAGCTCTGAGCCAGCGAGCCGCTCGCTGAGCGACGCGGGAGTCCGTAGGGATCGCTGTCCCACCTCGGGTTCAGGTCGTCGGTCGCACCCGCCCGCGTCACCGGCCTGCCGCGCACGTCGTACACGGGAGGATGCGCGTCCGGCCGCGCCGGGTCCCAGAGCACGATGTCGTCGTCAGGCGTCCACGTGGCGTCCCAGGTGCTGTGGGAACCGGTGTCGATCGTCGACCACTGCTGACCCTTCAACCGGAAGACACGGATCGAGCCGTCCTGCGGGAACATCAGGTACTCCCCCGACGGCGATAGCATCGACTCCCCCGCGCGGATCCGCAGGTTCCCCTCCGGGTCGCGCATCGGCTGGACCTGGGCGGGTCCGTCCGGGGCGGTCCCGAGATCGACGCCCCGGAGCAGGCCGTCCGCACCGAGGACCCGGATCGAGTACAGCGACCCGTCGGCCCTCGTCACCGCGAACGCCGCCAGCGCGCGCGAGACCGGGTCACCGACCAGCCCGCTGTCGGGAGAGGCGAGATCGATCGTCGTCGGGAGCGGGGTCGCCGTGTACGGCAGCGAGCTCTCCTGCCCGACGCTCGGCGCCCACCACACCGACGTGCCGCGGTACGACCCGTCCGGCTGGTTCCTTCCGGTGTACGGCGCGCCGCTCTGGGTCGGCTTCGTCGACCGGGTCGGCTTCGTCGACTGGGTCGGCGCCGCCGAGCGGTTCCCTTCGCGGTGGTCGACCGCCCAGGCGAGGCCACCGACCACGAGGACGACCGAGACCACGCCGCCCACCGCGGAGGCGGCACGACGACGGCGCCGACGCCCGCCTGCCTCCCAGGCCCGGTCGGCGACGTCGGGCATGGCCGCGTCCGCGACGGACTCGTGCAGCAGGTCACGCAGCTGGTGGTCGGTCATCACGACTCCTCGTGCAGGAACTCGGCGAGCTCGGGCGCGGCCTCGCGCAGGCGGCGCAGGGACAGGTGGGTCTGGCTCTTCACGGTGCCGACCGAGACGCCGAGCACCTCCGCTGTCTGGCGCTCGGTGAGGTCCTCGAAGTAGCGCAGCACGACCACCGCCCGCTGGCGAGGGGTCAGCGTGCGCAGCGCGGCCAGCAGGAGGATCCGGCGCTCGGGCACGACGCCCTCCGCGACGCCGTCCACGTCGTACGCGGTGAGCACCTCGTGGCGTCGAGCGCGCCACCACGAGATGTGGTCGTGGAACATCACGGTGCGCGCGTAGGCATCCGGGCTCGTGGTCTGCAGACGACTCCACCGGGCCGCGACCTTGGCCAGAGCCTCCTGCACCAGGTCCTCGGCCCGCTGCCGGTCACCGGTGAGCAGCAGGGAGGCACGCAGGAGGTGCTGTTGCCGGGCCCGCGCCCAGCGCGTGAACTCCTCGCGCTCATCGGCCTCGGTCACGTCCGCCTCTCCCCGAAGTGCCGTCACACTTCCAGAACGCACCCCGGGTCGAAAGGGTTGGAGGCGGCGTCCGCGGTCTCACCTAGGGTGACCGCGTGGCGCCTCGACTCTCTCGGTTCGGCCCGGCCGCCGTCGCCCGACGTCCGGCCGCGCGCTTCTTCGTCACCCTGACCAGGTCGGTGCCGGGGCTGGCCTCCGCGTGGTGGGCCCTGCTCGCGGTCCGGTCGCTGGTGCCTGCGGCTCTGGCGATCGCCACCGGCCTGCTGGTCGGGCGGGTCGAGTCCGGCGGCGACCTCACCGCTCCGCTGGTCGGGTTCGCCGTCGCGTTCGTCCTCTCCCAGGTCGGGCCGCCCCTGCACCAGGTGGTCGGGGCGCTGGCCGGCTACCGGTTCAGCAGCGTGCTCAACGACCGGCTGATGGCGGCGACCCTGGGTCCCGACGGCATCGGCCACCTCGAGCGCGGCGACCTCACCAACGACCTGACCACCGCGCGCGACTTCGACCTCGGCTGGACCGCTCCGCCGATGTTCCTCAACATGGACTTCATCGCCCAGGGGCTGGTGCTGCTCCTCGGAGGCATCGTGTCCGCGATCGTGCTGGTCGGCTTCGCCTGGTGGGCTCCGGTGCTGCTCCTCGCAGCGTGGGGCGCCACCCACTGGCTGCTGCGGGAGAGCGGCGTCTGGCGGGACCGCAACACCGACGAGGTCAAGACCGCGCGCCGCCACACGTCGTACGCCTACGACCTGGCGACCGAGCCCGCCGCGGCCAAGGAGGTGCGGCTGTTCGGGCTCTCGCCCTGGCTGCTCGAACGGTTCACCGCCCACCGGCTGCGCCTGCACGACCTCCAGTACGACGCCACCCGGCTGCGCGAGCGGTCGTTGGCCGGCGCCCTGGTGATCGTGCTCGCCGCCAACACGCTGCTGTTCTGGCTGCTCGCCCAGCGGGGGTACGACGGGCGGCTGGGGCTCCAGGCCGTCGTGACCTATGCGGGAGCGGCGTTCGGCGCGAGCTCGATCGCGTTCGGCGGCCTGAGCTGGGCCCTCGACGGGGCCGCAGCGCCGGTGCTGGCGATCCTCGCGCTCGAGCCGGAGATGGCCCGATCCGGTGCGCTCGCCGCGGGAGGAGCGGCACCGGCACGGTCCGGGCGCTCCCCCGAGATCCGGTTCCGAGACGTCACCTTCACCTACCCGACCGGCAGCAGGCCGGTGCTCGAGGGCTTCGACCTCACCATCCCGGCGGGGGTCTCGCTGGCCATCGTCGGGCAGAACGGCGCCGGCAAGACCACCATCGCCAAGCTGCTGTGCCGGCTCTACGACCCCGACTCCGGCTCGATCGAGATCGACGGCACCGACCTGCGCGACCTCGACCTGGCGGCCTGGCGGAGCGAGGTGGCCGCCGTCTTCCAGGACTTCGTCCGCTACGAGCTGTCCCTCGCCGACAACGTCTCGCCGCTCGGGGGCGACCGCGCCGTGGTCGAGAGCGCCCTCGCTCGGGCCGGTGCCCTCGGTCTGGCCGAGCTCGACGCCCCGATGGCCAAGGGCTACCCCGGCGGGGTGGAGCTGTCCGGCGGTCAGTGGCAGCGGGTCGCGCTGGCCCGGGCGATCGCCAAGGTCGACGCCGGTGCCGACGTGGTGCTCCTCGACGAGCCGACGGCGATGCTCGACGTACGCGGTGAGTCCGAGATCTTCCGACGGGTGCTGGACGCGACGTCCCAGACCACCACGATCCTGGTGTCCCACCGCTTCTCCACGGTGCGCCAGGCCCAGCTGATCTGCGTGGTCGAGCACGGCCGGGCCCTCGAGCTGGGCAGCCACGAGGAGCTGATGGCGCTGGGCGGCCGCTACCGCACGATGTACGACCTCCAGGCCAGCCGTTTCGTCGAGGTCGACGAGCACGGGGAGGAGGTCGTCCACGATGTCCTCTGACGCAGGCAGCCGGCCCGAGGACGCCGCCGGTCCGATGCCGGCCGCGGTCCCGTCGATGATCCGGGTGGTGAAGCTGGGCTACCGCGCCGAGCCCCGGCTGCTCGTCGCGTCGCTGGCGATGACCCTGCTGCAGGCCCTGCCCGACGCCCTGGTCGCACTCTGGCTGGCCCTGGTCACCGACGGGGTGGTCCACCACGACCGGACCAGGCTGCTGGTCGGCGCCCTGGGGCTGGCCGCGTCGGCGACCTTGATGTGGGCGCTCCAGGTGACCCTGACCCGCACCATCCGCCGGCTCGGCGACCGGCTCAACATCATGTTCCAGGGCCATGTCGCGCGACTGCAGGCCGAGGTCGCCACCGTCGAGCACCACGAGCGACCGGCCTACCTCGACCGGATCGCCGTGCTCCGCACCGGGGTGTTCGCGCTCGACCATCTCTTCGGGTCGATGTTCACCCTGGTCGGCTGGCTGGTCCGGCTTGTCTTCGTCTCGGTCCTCCTGGCCGCGATCCATCCCGCGCTGCTGCTCCTCCTGCCCGCCGCCGTACCCCTGCTGCTGGTGGCGGCCTGGCGGCCGAAGGTCGAGAAGCGCGCCGAGGAGCGGGTCGCCTCCGACGCCCGGCTCGGCCGGCACCTGTTCCAGCTCGCCACCACGGCGCCACCGGGCAAGGAGCTCCGGGTCACCGGCAACCAGCACGATCTCGTCGTCCGGCGCCGCGAGGCGTGGGGCCGGTTCTTCGCGCTGGTGCGCGCCACCCAGCTGGCCACCGCCGCCTGGACCGCCGCGGCCTGGACCCTCTTCGGGCTGGCGTTCGTGGCCGCCGTGGCCTGGGTGGCGACCGGCCTCGACGCGAGCCCGGGCTCCGTGGTGCTGGTGCTGACCGCGGGCGGCCGGCTCTCGGCGTACGTCGGCTCGGCGGTCGGCGAGCTCGGCTTCCTGCGTGGCATCTGGCTCGACTCCGCCCAGCGCCTGGCCTGGCTCGAGGACTTCGCCGCCGGCCAGAACTCCCGCACCGACCAGCCGGCACCCGACCGGCTGGAGCAGGGCATCGCCTTCGAGGGCGTCTCGTTCGTCTACCCCGGTACGACGAGAACGGTGCTCGAGGACGTCGACCTCCTGCTCCCCGCCGGCAGCGTCGTCGCGGTCGTCGGCGAGAACGGCGCCGGCAAGTCGACCCTGGTCAAGCTGCTGGCCCGGATGTACCACCCCACGTCGGGGCGGGTGACCGCCGACGGCGTCGACATCGGCCGGATGGACGTCACCCAGTGGCGGGAGCGGCTCTCGGGTGCCTTCCAGGACTTCGCCCGCCTGGAGTTCGTCGCCGCGACAACGGTCGGTCTGGGCGACGAGCCCCGCCGCGACGACCGGGAAGCCGTGGGCTCGGCGGTCGACCGCGCCGGAGCGAGCACGGTGGTCGACGACCTGCGCGACGGGCTCGACACCCAGCTCGGGCCGTCGTGGGACGACGGCGTCGACGTGAGCTTCGGGCAGTGGCAGAAGCTCGCGCTGGCCCGCGGCTACATGCGGCCCGAGCCGGTGCTGCTGATGCTCGACGAGCCGACGGCCGCCCTCGACGCGGAGACCGAGCACGCCCTCTTCGAGCGATTCGCCGTCGGTGCCCGCGAGGCCGCCGCCAACGGTCGGGTCACCGTACTCGTCTCCCACCGCTTCTCGACGGTCCGGATGGCCGATCTGATCGTGGTCCTCGACGGTGCCCGCGTCGCCGAGGTCGGCAGCCACGCCGAGCTGATGGCCCGCGGCGGCACCTACGCCGAGCTCTACGCGATCCAGGCCGGCTCGTACGCCTGAGGCGTCCCAGAAACCGCCGGACCGAACCGAACGCCGCCCACCGACGTAGGTTCGGGGCATGCGGGCCGTCCACCGCTGGGGTCTCGTCGTCGCCGCGTGCGCCCTGGCCGTCATCGTTCCGGCCGGCGTGCGTGCGTGGCCGGTGCCGGACCGCGCCCTCTCGGCCGAGCAGGTGCTGGCCCTGGTGCGCGCCGGCGAGGGTACGGCGTACTCCGGCACCGTCGAGACCCGCGGTCGCCTCGGGCTGCCGATCTCGGACCACTTCACCGACATCGCCGACCTGCTCGGCGGCAGCACCAGGCTGCGGGTCTGGTGGCGCGGCGGGCAGGACTGGCGTGTGGACCGGCTGCTGGACACCGGTGAGGTGGACCTCTTCCACCACGGCAGGGCCACCATCGAGTGGGACTACGAGCGGGCCGAGGCACGCACCAGCGTCGACCCCCCGATCCGGCTACCCCGCGACGCCGACCTGCTGCCGGGGCCGCTCGCCGCTCGCGCTCTGCTCGCCGCGACCCCAGCCGACGTGAGCCGGCTGCCACCGCGGCGGGTCGCCGGCATCGACACGGTCGGGCTCCGCGTGACCCCCGCCGACCCGCGCACCAGCATCGACCACGTCGATCTGTGGGCCGACCCGGCGACCGGGGCGGTGCTGGCCCTCGACGCCTACGGCACCGGCTCGCAGCCGGCGCTCAGCACGACGTTCACCAGCGTCAGCCTGCACACCCCGGCCCCGTCGGCGACGGTGTTCCATCCGGCGCCGGGCGTGCACCAGAGCGTCGACGACGTACTCGACATCGCCGACGCCGCCAACCAGTTCGCCCCGTTCCTGCCACCCGCGGAGGTGGCCGGGCTGGCCAAGTCACCGCAGTCACAGGGGGCCGTCGGGATCTACGGCACCGGCCTGACCCAGCTGATGGCGCTGCCCCTGCAGGCCCGGGACGCCGGCGACCTCGCCGACCAGCTGAAGGCCAACGGCGCCACCCTCGTCCACGGAACGCCGCTGCTGCGGGTCGGTCCGCTCGGCGTCTACCTCCTGACCACCCACCAGCCCGTCGAGGTGGGCGTCGACTCGCCGGAGGGCCAGACCTTCGCCTGGCTGGTCACCGGCACCGTCACCGACCAGACCCTGCTCCGGGCCGCCGCCGACCTCGCGACAGGAGCACAGTTCCGATGATCAGGACCCGGGGGCTGACCAAGAGGTACGGCGCGGTGCTCGCCGTCGACGACCTCGACCTGGACGTCGCCGAGGGAGACGTCTACGGCTTCCTCGGACCCAACGGCTCGGGCAAGACCACGACCGTGCGGATGCTGCTCGGACTGGTGCTGGCGACCTCGGGCGAGATCGAGCTGCTGGGCCGGCAGATGCCGGCCGACGCGGGCGAGGTGCTGCCCCAGGTGGGTGCCCTCGTCGAAGGACCCGCGGCCTACCCGGGGATCTCGGGCCGGGCCAACCTGGCCCTCGTCGACGCGATCGGGCCGAAGGGTCTGCGGGCCTCGCGGGCCGGACGCATCGACGACGCGCTCGACGCCGTGGGCCTCGGCGGCGTCGACGGCCGACCCGTCCGCACCTACTCGCTCGGGATGCGGCAGCGGCTCGGCCTGGCCGCTGCCCTGCTCCGCACCCCGCGGCTGCTGGTGCTCGACGAGCCGACGAACGGTCTCGATCCCCAGGGGATCCGCGAGATCCGCGACCTCCTGCTCGGCCTGAACGACCGTGGCACGACCGTGTTCCTCTCCTCGCACCTGCTGGCCGAGGTCGAGCAGCTCTGCGACCGGGTCGGCGTGCTGGACCGGGGCCGGCTCGTGGTGCAGGAGCGGCTCGACCTGCTCCAGCAGCCCACCGGCCGGCTCGAGGTGCGCACCCTCGACGTGGGTCGCGCCCGCGCGCTGCTGGACGGCCAGGTCGAGCACGCGGACGCCGAACGGCTGCTGATCCGGCACCCGGACGCCGCTGCCCTCAACGCCCTGCTCGTGGGGGGCGGCGTCCGGGTCGAGCTGCTCGCACCCGAGCGCCGTACCCTCGAGGACGTCGTGCTCGAGGCGACGCAGGCAGGCTCGGACCGGGTGGCACGCCCATGATCGGCGTGGAGCTGCGCAAGATGCTGCGCAGCCGGCGGACCTGGGTGACCATCGCGATCATCGACTTCCTGCCGTCGCTGGTCGCGGTGCTGCTCTCGGTCACCGACCTCGGCCCCCGGCCCGGCACCGGGCCGGCGTTCCTGTCCGCGGTGCTGGCCGACGGGTCGCTCTTCCCCCTGGCTGCGATCGCGATCATCCTGCCGCTGTTCCTGCCGGCGGCGGTGGCGATCACCGCCGGCGAGACCATCGCCGGCGAGGCCCAACAAGGAACCCTTCGCTACCTGCTGATCCGGCCGGTCGGGCGGACCCGGCTGCTCGTCGCCAAGCTGGTGTCGGTGATGGCCTTCGTGCTGCTCACACTGCTCGTGGTCGCGGTCACGGCGTACGTCCTGGGCGTGGTCCTGCTCGGACACCAGGACGTCGGGGCGGCCACGACGACCTTCTCGGGCACCCAGCTGACGACCCCGCAGCTGGTCGAGCGGACCGGGTTGGCCCTGGCCTACGCGCTGCTCTCGATGCTGGGCGTCGCTGCCGTCGCGCTGTTCCTCTCGACCCTGGTGCGCTCGCCCCTGGCGGCGGCGATGGGCACGCTCGCGCTGCTGATCGGCTCGAGCCTGCTGCTCACCCTGGACGCCGCGCACGGCCTGCGGCCCTACCTGGTGACCCGCTACTGGCTGGCGTTCGTCGACCTGTTCCGCGACCCCATCCTGTGGCACGACGTGGTGCACGGCGTGCTGCTGCAGGTCGGCTACGTCGTGGTGTTCCTGGGTGCCGCGTGGGCCAACTTCGTGACCAAGGACATCACCGACTGATCCGTCAGGCGGCGGCGCACACCGACGAGGGGGGTACGACGGGCGGGGTGCGGGCCAGCTCGGCCAGCACCATCGCGACCACGGCGGGGTCCTCGGGGAGCTGCCCGTGGGTGACCGACCGGCCGGGACACACCGACTGCACGGTCAGGTCGAGCGCGCCGTCCAGGGAGGCGGTCTGCGGTGGCGTCGAGATCCGGTCGTCGGTGGTCCAGATCGAGACCCAGGCCGGGCCCGGCGGGGTCTCGTCGCCGGAGTCCAGCGACCGGATCAGGTCGCTGTCGGTGGCCAGCTGCTGGCAGGCGACCGGGCAGGAGTCGGGGGCGAGGTCGCTCGCCAGCGCGGCCAGGTCGGTGCCGTGCTGGGGCGAGCCGAGGGTGACGATGCGCCGGGCGACCGACCCGCCGTCGTACGCCCGGAACCAGAGGCGGGCGGTGACGCCTCCGGCGGAGTAGCCGACGATGTCGACCGACGGCGCCCCGCGACCCAGGGCGGTCTGCACGGCCCGCTGCAGCACGGCCGCCTGGGTCTCGAGGTCACCGGTCCCGTCGCCGGCCAGCTGCACGATCGTGGCGTCCCGGCCGTGCGCCCTCAACGCGGCGGCGAGGGTCTCCAGGCCGCCGGTCCCCCCGCCGTACCCGGGCACGATCAGCACCGGCGGCTGCGCGTCCTGGCTCACCGGTGTGACGGTGTGGCCGCCGTGCACGGCCGAGACGCCGAAGGCGACGCCCCCCACCAGCAGCGCCGCCGCGACCACTCCCCCGACACCGAGGAAGAGCCGGCGGCGGGCCGGGGCCAGGGAGTCGAGCACGTGCCCAGTCTCCCTGCCCGGGGAAACCGGGTTCGCGAGCGACCGACCAACTGCGAGGTCGTCAACCCCTAGCAGCCGCCGGCGACGGCCGGGATCACCGAGATCTGGGTGCCGTCCGGGGTGGGCGTCGCGAGGTTGTCGAGGAAGCGGACGTCGTCGTTGCCGACGTACACGTTGACGAAGCGGCGCAGCTCGCCCTTCTCGTCGATGATCCGGCCCTTGATCCCGGAGTAGCTGCTGTCCAGGCTGTCGAGCACCTCGGTCAGGGTCGCGCCGTCGGCGGACACCTCGGACTCCCCTCCGGTGTAGGTGCGCAGGATGGTCGGGATGCGTACGGACACACTCATGGGTTCTCCTCCTTGGCGGGATAGTCCGTGACGATCAGCAGGTGTTTCGGCTCGAAAATCCTGCGTTTCGTCACGGACTATCTCGGGAATCGGGGCGGTCAGGCGATGCCGGTGGCGACGAAGGCAGCGTACGACGGGTCGATGGTCGCCGCGGGCCCGACAGCGTCGCCGACGGCGTCGAGCGTCTTCAGGCCGTGTCCGGTGTTGATCACCACGGTCTCCAGCGTCGGGTCGAGCAGACCGGTCTCGACCAGCTTCTTGAGGACCGCCACCGTGGTGCCGCCGGCCGTCTCGGTGAAGATGCCCTCGGTCCTGGCCAGGAGCACGATCCCGGCGCGGACCTCGTCGTCGGTGACGTCCTCCACGGCGCCGCCGGTCTCGCGGCAGATGTCGAGCACATAGACCCCGTCGGCCGGGTTGCCGATGGCCAGGCTCTTGGCGATCGTGTCCGGCTTGACCGGGCGGATGACGTCGGCGCCCGACTTGTAGGCGACCGAGACCGGCGAGCAGCCGGCGGCCTGGGCGCCGTACACGCGGTAGGGCTTGTCCTCGACCAGGCCGAGCGCGATCAGCTCCTGGAAGGCCTTATGCACCTTGGTCAGCTGGGAGCCGGAGGCGACCGGGATGACGATCTGGTCCGGCAGCCGCCAGCCGAGCTGCTCGGCGATCTCGTAGCCGAGGGTCTTGGACCCCTCGGCGTAGAACGGTCGGACGTTGACGTTGACGAACGCCCAGCCCTCCTCCTCGCCCGCGATCTCGGAGGCCAGGCGGTTGACGTCGTCGTAGGTGCCGTTCACCGCGACCAGGTTCTCGGTGTAGACCGCCGAGTTGACCTGCTTGGGCTTCTCGAGGTCCGCGGGGATGAAGACGACCGTCTTGATCCCGGCGCGGGCGCCCGCGGCGGCGACGGCGTTGGCGAGGTTGCCGGTCGAGGGGCAGGCGAAGACCTTGGAACCGAACTCGCGGGCTGCACTGAGCGCACAGGCGACCACGCGGTCCTTGAAGGAGTTGGTGGGGTTGGTGCTGTCGTCCTTGACCCAGAGGGTGTCGATGCCGAGCTCGCGGCCGAGGTTGCCGGCCCGCAGGAGCCGGGTGTAGCCGGGCTCCATGTTGGGGCTCTGCGCGATGTCGGTCGGCACCGGCAGCAGCGGCTGGTAGCGCCAGATGTTGCGGGGCCCGGCCTCGATCTGGGCGCGGGTCACCGTGCCGAAGTCGTAGGCGATCTCGAGCGGGCCGAAGCACTCCGGACACGCGTAGTGCGGGCCGAGCGCCAGCTCGTGGCCGCACTCGCGGCAGGACAGAGCCCGGGCGCTGCCGAACGCGCCCTTCCGGTGGGTGGTCCCGGTTGCGGCGCGGGCCCCGGACTGGGTGGTGGTCTCGGTGACCAGGGTGCTCACAGATCTCCTCCTTCTCATCTTCCCCGCGGCGACCCTCGCCGCAGGACGGAATTGGCACCTGGTTCCACACGTCGTACGACGCTGACGTGCGGCGGTTGCCGGGACTTCGACGGGCCGTTCCCTCAGTCCCTCTCGATGAGCGAGCCTCCAGAGTAGGAGCGGTCACGCCGCCCGACCTACCGCGTGTCTACATGTTGGACAGACGTCTCGAATATCGAGATTCGCATCGACTCGCCCGGGGTCGTGAGGCTCACGCCGGGTCACGTATCTCGCCGCGGGTTGCGGCGTCCTCTCCTGTACGACCTCTCCAGTCCGAGGAGGAACCATGCGCTTCCATACCATCGTCGCCGCTGCCGCCGCCGTGTCCCTGGGTACGGCGTGGCTCACCGCCCCGGCCACCGCCCAGGTGACCGCACCCACCTGCGGCGGCCGGGTGGCGACGATCGTGGGCACGCCGGCTCGCGACGTGATCCACGGGACGCCGGGGCCCGACGTCATCGCCGGGCTCGGCGGCAACGACTGGGTCCGTGGCCTCGGCGGCGCCGACCTGATCTGCGGTGGCGCCGGCAAGGACCACCTGCGCGCCGGGCCGGGTGCCGACCTGGTCCTCGGCGGCAGCGGCCTCGACTTCGAGCACCGCGGCCCGGGCCGGGACACCCTCGTCGGGGGCGCCGGCGACGACTTCATGATCGACCACGTCAGGGGCGGCACGTACGTCGGCCGTCGCGGCAACGACGAGATCCGGGTGACCGGGCCGAGCGTGGTGCGCGGCGGGAGGGGCCTGGACGGGATCCGGGTGAGGCGCTGCGGCTGCACGATCCTCGGCGGACCGGGCAACGACAGCCTCGACGCGGTGGCCAGGAAGGGTCCGGCCCATCTCCACGGTGGCCCCGGCCGCGACGACGTCAGCCTCGAGGGCACGGTGCGCCACGCCCAGGACCTGCGCGGCGGGCCCGGTCACGACCTCCTCCTGCTGGTCCCGCGGCTCCCCCGGACCAGGCACACGCCGTACCGCCGCCTCGTGGTCGACCTCGCGACCGGGCTCGTCCGCACCGGCACCGCCCGGATGCGGTTCCGCAGCTTCGGCGACGCCGAGATCGACGACCTCACGCTCCCGCACCAGCCGCACGTCGCCCGCGCCTACACGCTGATCGGGAACGCCCAGGACAACGCGCTCTCCGTGCTCTTCTCCGGGGGCGTCGTACCCCCGCTGCGCCTCTTCGGCAGGGGTGGCGACGACCAGCTGACCGGGAACGACGGCAACGACCTGCTGGACGGCGGCCCGGGCCACGACGCCGGCAACGGCAGCAACGGGACCGATCGCTGCGTCTCGATCGAGGAACCGTTCGCGTGCGAGACGCTCACGCCCTGAGCGCTAGCCCCGGGTGGCGTCCTCGGTGAGCTGCCGGAGCAGGCCGAGCACGCCCTCCGGCCCGGGCACGACGACGTCGGAGAGCTCGAGCAGGGTGCTCTCCTCCTGGGAGGCCGAGCAGACCAGCAGGGTCGGCAGGCCCTGTCGGCGGAGCTCGGCCACCGCCTCGAACGCCTCGACGTCGCCCAGGTCGTCCCCGGCGAAGAGAAAGCCGCCGGCCTCGACCTCCTCGGCCAGGTTGCGCACCACGACGCCCTTGTCCATGCCGGGCGAGCGCATCTCGATCACGTTGCGGCCCGGCTCGACCACGAGGCCGTGGCGCTCGGAGAGCTCGGTGAGTCGGGGCAGCAGCCGGTCGTAGGCGCCGGCCGGGTCGTCGAGCCGGCGCGTGTGCGCGGCGATCGCCAGGCCCTTGTCCTCGATGAAGGCGTCGGCGGCGTCGGCCTCCCGCAGCACGCGGGGCAGGTCGCGCAGGAACGCCGACAGGCCCTGCGGTGGGCGGGGCGACACGACGCGGCGCTGGGTGCTGCTCCAGCGCTCGTAGCCGTACTGCCCGAAGACGAACAGCTCGCGACCGGTCTCACCGATCTCGCGGCCCACCTCGTCGAGGCCACCGAGGGCCAGCGCCTTGCGGGCCGGCCGTCCCGTGATCACCGCCACCGCGCGGACCACCCCGGCGAGGGCCAGCAGCACGCCCGGCGCGTCCGGGTGGATGTGCGCGGTCTCGGGGTCGTCCACGATCGGGGCCAGCGTGCCGTCGAAGTCGAGCCCGACCACCGTCGACGCCGCTGCGGCGACGAGCGCGTCGTAGCGCTGCCGCCCCTCGGCGGAGGTGAAATCCACGGCCCCACCCAATCACGCAGGCGCGACCGGTGGTCGAGCGGAGTCGAGACGGTGGTCGAGCGGAGTCGAGACGGTGGTCGAGCGGAGTCGAGACTCAGTGCGTGGAGGTGCTCGTCGGCCCGGTCAGGATCACGGTCAGCCGGTCGAGCCGCATCGGCGTCACCGCGGGCATCGTGCGACGGATGCCGAGATCGAGGGCCAGCAGATGCCCGGCCGCCTTGAGCCGCGGTGGGTAGTACACCGTGGAGGCCGGGATCGTGCCGTACCAGTTGTCGGAGCCGACCACCTGCCAGCCGGCGTGGGCCACCTGGCCCGCGACCCGACCGGCCAGCCCACTGATGCTGGAGTTGTTGAAGACCTCGACGACGACCTTGCCGCGGTCGACCGTGGGGCCGCTGGGCTGGGTGTGCTTCGGCTTCGGCGGGGAGTACGACGAGTGGTGGGCGCTCGGGCTGTGCGTGACCGCCGCCGGGGTGACCTGGCGCTCGTTGGGTGTGGGGTTGCGGGTGGCGACCCACGCGACGCCGGCCATCGCGACCGCGAGGATGCTCAGGATCACCACGGGCGAGGGGAAGACCACGCCGCGCTGGTCGCGGGCAAGCACGTCAGACCTCGAACCCGAGCCGCCGTGCCGAGCGCGCGCGCTGCCGCTCGGCCCGCATCCGGCGCAGGCGACGCACCAGCAGGGGATCCTCGACGAGGGCCTCGGGGCGGTCGATCAGCGCGTTGAGCACCTGGTAGTAGCGAGTGGCCGACATGTCGAAGGACTCGCGGATCGCGGTCTCCTTGGCGCCGGCGTACTTCCACCACTGACGCTCGAACTCCAGGATCTCGCGGTCGCGCTCGCCCAGGCTCGTTCCGGCCTCGTGGCCGGATCGTGCGGCTGCGGCGTCCATGGGGTGTCTCCTGCGTGCTCGGTTGCCTGTGCTCGTGCCCTGCTGCGCATCCTACGCGAGGAATCACAGCCGTGTCATTCGCTTGCGGCGCGTCGCGGACTCCGACTGACTGGGGCGATGACCACCTCCTGGGGGATCCTCGCGACCGGCCGCATCGCACACTCGTTCGCCGCCGACCTGCGCCACGTCCCGGGCGCCCGCCTGGGAGCCGTCGGCTCCCGCACGCCCGGCTCGGCGGAGACCTTCGCCCACGAGTACGGCGACGGGTCGACCCGCGCGCACCCGTCGTACGACGCCCTGGTCGCCGACCCCGACGTCGACGTGGTCTACGTCGCCAGCCCGCACGCCCTGCACCTCGAGCACGCCCGGCTCGCCTTCGCCGCGGGCAAGCCGGTGCTCTGCGAGAAGCCACTGACGATCACCCGCGCCGACGCGGAGGCCCTGTTCGAGTCGGCCGGGGACCTGTTCTGCATGGAGGCGATGTGGATGGCCTGCCACCCGCTCGTGCGCGAGGTGCAGCGACGGCTCCTCGCGGGCGACTTCGGCACCCCCCGGCAGGTGCATGCCGACCTCGGCTTCGTCGTGCCGGAGACCGCCGGCGCCCGGATGGTCGAGCGCGACCTGGGCGCGGGAGCCCTGCTGGACATGGGGATCTACCCGCTGACCTTCGCCCGGATGATGCTCGGGCCGTTCACCGGGGTCGCGGCCAGCGCCGACCTCGCCGGCAGCGGGATCGACCTCGACGTGGCGGTGGCCGGCCGTCACGAGAGCGGCGCGGTGTCGGCCCTGACCACCTCGATGACCGCCAAGAGCCCGCGCAGCGCCAGCATCGCCACCGACCTCGGCCGTATCGACCTGCCCGCCGACTTCCACCACCCGCCGTACGCCGTGTGGAACCCCGCAGGCGGCGAGCCCCAGCGGATCCAGACCCCGGCCCCGGTCCTCGGCACCGGCCTCGGCAACGAGGCCGCGCACGTGCAGGACTGCCTGCGGGACGGGCTCGCCGAGAGCCCGCTGGTCCCCCGCGCGCAGACCCTGGAGCTGCTCGGCGTGATGGACGACATCAGGCGGATCATCGGGGTGCACTACCCCGCCGACGACGCCTCCGCGGGGCAGCAGACCGCCCCGGTGGATGAAGTGGGCCGCCCGCACCCTCGCTAGGGTCAGGGTGTGTCTCCCAACGGTTCGGCCGATCTCGTCATCGTGGCCAACCGGCTGCCCGTCGACCGGGTCACCCTTCCGGACGGCAGCCCGGGCTGGCGCGGGTCACCGGGCGGCCTGGTCACCGCGGTCGAGCCGATCATGCGCGCCAACGACGGCATCTGGATCGGCTGGCCGGGGGCACCGAGACCGGCCTGGAGCCCTTCGAGCACGACGGCATGGCGCTCGACCCGATCTCGCTCAGCGAGGAGGAGGTCACCGGCTTCTACGAGGGCTTCAGCAACGCCACCCTCTGGCCGCTCTACCACGACCTCGTCGCCAAGCCCGAGTTCCACCGGGAGTGGTGGGACTCCTACGTCGCGGTCAACAAGCGCTTCGCCGAGCACGCCGCCGACCGCGCGGCCGAGAACGCCACGGTGTGGGTCCACGACTACCAGCTCCAGCTGGTGCCGCAGCTGCTGCGCGAGCTGCGCCCCGACCTGCGGATCGGTTTCTACCTCCACATCCCCTTCCCGCCCGCCGAGCTGTTCCAGCAGCTGCCGTGGCGGCGCCAGCTCCTCGAAGGACTGCTCGGCGCCGACCTGGTCGGCTTCCAGCTGCCCGGCGGCGCCGCCAACTTCGTCCGCCTGGTCCGCCAGCGCGTGGGCCACAAGACCCACCGCGACCTCGTCTACCTGCCCGACAACCGCACCGTCCGGGCGGCCGCGTTCCCGATCTCGATCGACTACAAGGGCCTGGAGAAGCTGGCCCGGTCCGAGTCGGTGGGCCGCCGCGCCACCGAGATCCGCGAGGCCCTGGGCAACCCGGGGAAGGTCTTCCTCGGCATCGACCGCCTCGACTACACCAAGGGCATCCACGCCCGGCTGCGCGCCTACGCCGAGCTGGTCCGCGACGGCGAGCTCGACGTCGGCGACGCGGTCTTCGTGCAGGTGGCGACACCGTCGCGCGAGCAGGTCGAGGAGTACCGCATGCTGCGCGACGACCTCGACCGTCTGGTCGGGCGGGTCAACGGCGACCTCGGCCAGATCGGGAGACCCGCGATCAGCTACCTCCACTCGTCGTACCCGCGCGAGGAGATGGCCGCGCTCTTCCGCGCTGCCGACGTCATGGTGGTCACGCCCTACCGCGACGGGATGAACCTCGTCGCCAAGGAGTACGTCGCCTGCCGCTACGACGACGACGGTGCCCTGGTGCTCTCGGAGTTCGCCGGCGCGGCGGCCGAGCTGCGACAGGCCTGGCAGGTCAACCCTTACGACCTGAACGGGATGAAGGCGGCGCTGCTCGACGCCTGCCGCGCCGACCCCAAGGACCGGTCGCGGCGGATGCGCGCGATGCGCAAGACGGTCAGGCACGCCGACGTGGCCGCCTGGGCGCGGAGCTTCCTCGCCGAGCTGGACGACGTCCGTCCGCCGCACGGCAAGCGGGTCCGGCCGACCGCCGACGACGCCGCGTAACCCCGGGCGCTCCACCTCGTTGGGCCTTGTGTGGCGCGCGAATCGCCATCGAGAGCCGGCACGGGGTCGGGGCAAAGTTCCCCGTGTCGGCCTTCTCGTTCCCGCTCGGGTAGTTTCGGCACGTGGACCTGATACCGAAGCCCGATCAGGTCGTCTCCGCGGCCGGCAACCTCGCTCATCGGGTGGTCTACGGCGGCCTGGCCGACCTGCGGCCGATGCCGCGCACCCTGATCGACGAGGGCACGCTGCGCGAGGTCTACCACTACCGCCCCGCGGCCCGCGCCTCCGAGCACGGAGACCCCGTCCTGCTGGTGACCCCGCTGGCGGCACCCGCGATCTGCTACGACCTGCGCCGGGGCTGCTCGTTGGTCGAGCACCTGGTCACCGAGGGTCGCCGGACCTACGTCGTGGAGTACGGCGCGGTGTCGTTCCGCGACCGAAACCTCGGCATGGAGCACTGGATCGAGGAGGTCGTCCCGACCGCGATCCGCGAGGCCTCGGCCCACGCCGGCGGGCGGCCGGTGCACGTGGTCGGCTGGTCGTTGGGCGGGGTGTTCGCACTGCTCGCGGCGGCCGACGACGCCTCGCTGCCGATCGCCTCGATCACCGCCCTCGGCTCGCCCTTCGACGTCCGCGAGGTGCCGATGGTGGCCCCGCTGCGACCACTGCTCAACCTCACCGACGGCCGTGGTGCGATCACCCGGCTCTACCAGGCGGCCGGCGGTGCCCCCCAGCCCCTGGTGCGCTGGGCATTCCAGCTGTCGTCCTTCCAGAAGCTGGTGACCAAGCCGCTGGCGATGGCGCGCAACCTCGACGACGCCGACTACCTCGCCCAGATCGAGGCGGTCGACCGCTTCACCGCGAACATGATCGCCTACCCCGGTCGCACCTTCGGCCAGCTCTACCACCGGCTGCTCAAGGGCAACGCCCTCGTGGACGGCACCTTCGACCTGGAGGGGCGCACCATCTCGGTGGCCGCGATCACGGCACCGGTGCTGGTCTTCGGCGGCGCCTCGGACGGCATCGCCCCGATCCCGTCGGTACGCGCGGCCGTGCCCCTGCTGACCGGCTCGCGCGAGGTCCGGTTCGAGATCGTGCCCGGAGGCCACCTCGGCATGCTGACCGGGAGAGGTGCGCGCGCCACCACCTGGCGGGTCCTGGACGAGTGGATCGAGCAGTGGTCGCAGTCCGACGAGCCCGCACCCGCCGCAACCCCACGTCGTACCACGAAGGCGGCCGCGACGACGTCGTCCACCAGGAAGGCGACCACCAAGAAGACGTCCGCGACGAAGGCCCCCGCCAAGAAGGCCCCCGCCAAGAAGGCCCCCGCCAAGAAGGCCCCCGCCAAGAAGGCGCCCGCGAAGAAGACGTCCGCGACGAAGACGCCGGCCAGGAAGACGCCTGCCACGAAGGCGCCCGCGAAGAAGGCCGCACCGCCCGGCACGCTGGGGACCAACCCGACGCGCAGGTACGGCTCGGCCGGGTCCCGCGCCCTGGGTCGCTGAGACGGCCCGAGATCCGGGCGCGAGGTGTCCTGGGAGCCGCGACGTCGTTCGTCATCGGGGTGACGGCACCGGACGGTGCCGCGCCAGAACGAGGAGGTTCGCCATGAAGTACCTGATGCTGCACTCCGTCGACCACGGCTCCAGCCCCGAGGCCGAGGCCCGGGCCACGCCGGAGGCGCTCGACGCCTGGATCACCGAGATGACCGCGCGTGGTCTGCTGCTGGACGGCTCGAAGCTGCAGCCGATCTCGGACGCCACGACGGTCCGGGCTCCCGAGGGGCGCACCGTGGTCACCGACGGGCCGTTCGCGGAGACCAAGGAGCAGGTCGCGGGCTACGACGTGATCGACTGCCCCGACCTCGACTCGGCCGTGGCCGTCGCGGCCGCGCACCCGACCACCCACATCGGCAGCATCGAGGTGCGCGCCTTCGCGCCGGGCATGCCGGACCCGGTGGTGCCGGCTGCCCCGGCGCCCGGGAAGTACCGCTACCTGATGCTGGTCTGCGCCGACCTGCGCCGGGCGATGGCCGCCGCCGCGGCCGACCCCGAAGGTTTCGCCGCCGACCGCGAGCGGGAGACCACGGCCGGTGCCGGCGTCGAGGAGACCAACGACGACGTCGACGTCTGGATCGAGAACGCCGGGTCCCGCCGCCTGTACGGGTGGGAGCTGGAGTTCCCGGACCGGGCGGTCACGGTCCGCCGCGTCGACGACCGCGTGGTCACCACCGACGGCCCGTTCGCCGAGACCAAGGAGCAGATCGCCGGCTACGACCTGCTGGAGTGCGACGACCTCGACGACGCGATCGCGATCGCCACGTCGCACCCGGTGGCCGGCGGTGGTGTGCTCGAGCTGCGCCCGCTCCGGGCGTCCTGAGCCCGACCTCTCGACGATGACCTCCGAGCCCGGCGCCGCGGTCGCCCTCACCTTCACCGAGGGGTGGGGGCGGCTCGTCGCCGGGCTGATCGCGTGGTGCGGCGACTGGGACCTCGCCGAGGAGTGCGCCCAGGAGGCGTTCGCGGCAGCGCTGGTGGCCTGGCCGCGCGACGGGGTCCCGGCCGCGCCGCTGGCCTGGCTCACCACCGTGGCCCGCAACCGGGCCCGCGACCGGCTACGGCGTCGTACCACCGAAGGAGCGAAGCTGGCCCTGGTCGGCGCGGACCAGTCCGACGAGGTCGCGCCCGTCGCGGACGAGGACATCCCCGACGAGCGGCTGCGACTGATCTTCACCTGCTGCCACCCGGCGCTGCCGCTGCCGGCCCGCACCGCCCTGACGCTGCGCACGTTGTGCGGGCTGACCAGCGCCGAGATCGCGCGGGCGTTCCTGGTCACCGAGTCGACGATGGACAAGCGGCTGGTGCGGGCCCGCGCCAAGATCAAGCACGCGGGCATCCCCTACCGCGTCCCCCCGCCCGAGCTGTGGCACGAGCGGGTCGAGGGCGTGCTGGCGGTCCTCTACCTGATGTTCAACGAGGGGTACGCCGCGTCCTCGGGCGAGTCCGTGCTGCGCGTCGACGTCTCGGCCGAGGCGATCCGGCTGACCCGATCGCTGTCCGAGCTGCTGCCCGGCGAGCCGGAGGTGACCGCGCTGCTGGCCCTGATGCTGCTCACCGACGCCCGCCGGCCCGCCCGGGTACGGGGGGGACGCGTCGTACCCCTGGGCGAGCAGGACCGGTCGCTGTGGAGCGCCGATGCGATCGCCGAGGGTGCGGCCCTGCTCGAGGGCCGCGAACCCCCCTGGGGTCCGTACGCCGTCCAGGCCCGGATCGCGCTCTGCCACGATGCCGCGCCCACCCCGGCCGACACCGACTGGGCCACGATCGGTGAGCTCTACACGCTGCTCCCGGCCACGCCCGTCACCGAGCTGAACCGGGCGGTCGCCGTCTCCATGACCCACGGGCCCGCCGCAGCGCTGGAGCTGGTCGACGCCCTCGCCGATGAGCTCGCGGGCTACTACCTCCACGCCGCGACCCGGGCCGACCTGCAGGCTCGGCTGGGGAGGCTCGACGAGGCCGCTGCGTCCCTGGCGCTGGCCATCGAGCAGGCGCCGACCGGTGCCGAGCGCCGGCTGCTGCGGGAGCGGCTCGAGGGTCTCGGGGGCCCCTGACCGCCCGTGCGAGGATGTCGCGGTGGACGGCGGACCCGGTGGCGCGACCAACCCTCCCGGGATCGTGCTCGGAGCCGCACCGACGATCCGGGTCGCGAACAAGGCGATCATCATCCGCGACGACCGGCTCCTGGTCACGGTCAACGAGGGCGACTTCCCGACCTTCTACATCTGCCCGGGCGGGGGCCAGGACCACGGCGAGGACGCCCACACCGGGCTGAGACGAGAGTGTCGCGAGGAGATCGGCTGTGACGTGGTCGTGGGCGAGCTCGCGTTCCTGCGGGACTACATCGCCGCCGACCACGAGTTCGCGGACCTGGACGCGGGAGCTCATCAGCGCGAGGCCTACTTCTTCTGCTCGCTGGCCCCTGGTGCGGAGCCCGCTCTCGGCAGCCAGGGCGACACCTGGCAGACCGGCATCGCCTGGCTCGACCTGGCCGGGCTGCTCGACGAGCCGCTCTGGCCACGGGCACTGGCTCGATGGCTGCTGGCGCCCGAGGCCGAACGTCCTCGGTACCTCGGCAACGTGAACTGACCGGGGAGCCCGCGCCCGCCGTCACTCTGCGTCGTGCTCGGCCAGCCATCTCCGTGCGGCGGTCGGCGACGCCCGGGCCAGCCACGCGTCGTACACCAGCTCGGCGAGCTCGTCCCGGCTGACCTCGCCGATCCGCGAGGTCCGCAGCAGCACCGAGCGGTGCCCACGGAAGTGCGGCGTGGTGAAGAACGGCGTCGACTCGTCCGCGACCAGGGCCTCCTTGTCTGCCTCGGACGCGACCCAGATCACCACGACGTCGTCGTAGCGCTCCCCGGTCTCCGGGTCGACCGCGTCCGGGCGCTGGTTGCGGAAGAACACAAAGGTCCGGCGGCTGACCTGGTAGACCTCGTTCCCCTGCGGCCCGGTGTCGATCGTGACCCCCGGCATCGAGCCCGCGAGGGCGTGCAGGTCCGCGACGGTGGCAGGGCGGGACGGGGCCATCCACCCAGCCTGCCGGTTCGGACCACGACGTGTGACGTTTTCGGCTCCCGAGCCGCTGAGGGTACGAGTGCGCCCGTCGGTTCCCCGAAACCGGCGGGCGTCCTCACGCCCACGACTCGGTAGCGTGGGGCCGTGGCTGCGCTGACAGGGCTGGTGGAGCGCGGGCTGATGGCGCCCGACTGGGCCGAGGCGCTGGCGCCCGTGGACGAGCAGGTCGGGTTGCTGGGCCGGTTCCTCCGCGCCGAGCTGGCGGCCGGACGCCGCTACCTGCCGGCCGGCGACGACGTGTTCAAGGCCTTCCGCCGACCGTTGGCCGACGTGCGGGTGCTGGTCGTGGGCCAG
Organism: Nocardioides cynanchi; assembly: GCF_008761635.1. Classification (NCBI taxonomy): domain Bacteria; kingdom Bacillati; phylum Actinomycetota; class Actinomycetes; order Propionibacteriales; family Nocardioidaceae; genus Nocardioides; species Nocardioides cynanchi. The sequence continues at coordinate 3,544,460 of NZ_CP044344.1, read as the reverse complement.
GACCCCTATCCCACCCCCGGCCATCCGATCGGGCTCTCGTTCGCGGTCGCGCCGGACGTCCGCCCGCTCCCGGGCTCGCTGCGCAACATCTTCCAGGAGCTCTCGGTCGACCTCGGCATCCCGCCCTCCCCCCACGGCGACCTGACGGCATGGGCCGACCGTGGCGTGATGCTGCTCAACCGCGTCCTGACCGTCCGTCCCGGCGAGGCCGCCTCCCACCGGGGGCGGGGGTGGGAGGAGGTCACCTCCTGCGCCATCGACGCGTTGGTACGACGTGGGGGCCCGACCGCAGCGATCCTCTGGGGCCGCGACGCCCAGTCGCTGAAGCCGGCGCTGGGTCGGATCCCCTGGGTGGAGTCCGCACACCCCTCGCCCCTGTCGGCCTCGCGCGGCTTCTTCGGCTCCCGGCCGTTCTCCCGGGTGAACCGGCTGCTGGAGGACCAGGGCGCCCCACCCGTGGACTGGTCCCTGCCACCTCTCGCGGAATAAAGTTGAATCTGCAACCATTGGGAGTGACATGAGCGACCGGATGCCTGCCCTCTACCTCGGCCACGGTGCCCCGCCCCTGCTCGACGACCCGCTGTGGTCGAGCCAGCTGGCGGGCCTGGCCGCGGATCTCCCCCGCCCGAAGGCGATCCTGATCGTCAGCGCCCACTGGGAGTCCGCGCCGGTGATGCTCAGCGCCGACGGCGCCCCGCTGGTCTACGACTTCGGTGGCTTCGCCGAGCGCTACTACCGGATGACCTACCGCACCCCACCGGCCACCGCGCTGGCCCAGGGGGTGGCGGCGATGATGCCGGCCGGCGAGCCGGTGCACCAGCACGCCAGCCGGGGGCTGGACCACGGCGCCTGGGTGCCGCTGAAAATCATGTACCCCGACGGCGACATCCCGGTGCTCCAGATGTCCCTGCCCACCTCGGACCCGGCCCGGCTGCTGGCGCTGGGTCAGACGCTGCGGCCCCTGCGGGACGAGGGCGTGCTGATCATCGGCTCCGGCTTCCTCACCCACGGCCTGCCGTTCCTCACCGAGTTCCGGATCGACGCGGCCGCCCCCGGGTGGTCGACGGAGTTCGACGCCTGGGCCGGCGAGGCGCTGGCCCGGGGCGACGTCGACACGCTGGCGTCGTACCAGTCGAAGGCGCCGGGCATGCCCTACGCGCACCCGACGGTGGAGCACTACACGCCGCTCTTCGTGACCCTGGGCGCGTCGACCGATCCGGAGGTGCCCGGCGAGCAGCTGTTCGAGGGCTTCTGGATGGGCCTGTCGAAGCGGTCCCTGCAGGTCGCCTGAGACCTACGCCGACGCCGGGTCGTGCGGCACCCGCGACGCGTGGACGCGGGCGTGGGCGATGGCCTCGGGGGTGGTCGCGAAGATGTGCCGCTCGTGGGCGAGTCGCTCGTAGACGCCGAGCTCGCGCAGCACCCGCTCGTGCTGGGGGCGTACCCCCGAGAGCAGCACGGTGATCTTGCGGCGTTCCAGCCGGTTCACCGTGTCGGCCAGCACGTGGGCACCGGTGGCGTCGATCGTGGTCACGTGGGAGAGCCGGAGCACGACCACCCGCACCCGGGTGACGTCGGCGAGCTCGAGCAGGAAGTCGTGGGCCACCGCGAAGAACAGCGGCCCGTCGATCCGGTAGGCGACGATCTGCTCGTCGGCCAGGGAGCGCTCCTCGTCGGTGTGGTCGGCCTCGTCGAGCGGCATCTCGTCGAAGCTCGCCGCCCGCGCGGTCTGCTGGAGGGCGAAGAAGCCGGCGAGCACCAGGCCGATCAGCACGGCGGTGACCAGGTCGAACGCGACGGTGGCGACCGCCGTGATCACCAGCACGACGGCGTCGCCGCGCGTGGACCGCAGCAGCGCGGTCAGGCTGGACACCTTGACCATCTGGGTGGCGGTCGCGACCAGCACGCCGGCGAGCGCAGCCAGCGGGATCTCGCCGACCCAGCGGGCACCGAACAGCACCAGCAGGAGCAGTACGACGGCGTGGGTCAGCGACGCCAGCCGTGAGGTCGCCCCGGACCGCACGTTGACCGCCGTGCGCGCGATCGCGGCGGTGGCCGGGATCCCGCCGAACAACGGCGCGACCAGGTTGGCCAGGCCCTGGCCGAACAGCTCGCGGTTGGAGTCGTGCCGCTGGCCGACGCTCATGGCGTCGGCGACCGTCGCCGACAGCAGGCTCTCGAGGGCGGCCAGGGCGGCCACGGCCAGGGCGGGGAGCACGAGGTTGCCGAGCTCGCCGATCGGCACCCCGGGCAGCGTGGGGCGCGGCAGCCCGGCTGGCAGGTGCCCGATCGAGACCGTGCCCCAGCCGAAGACCGCGTTGGCCACCGTGGCCACCACCACGGCGACCAGCGAGCCCGGCCACCTCGGTCGCCACCGGGCCAGGACGAGCGTGAGGACGGCGACGCCCGCCGCCATGCCGACCGGCGCCCAGACCGGTGCTGCCACCCAGGCCCGGACGGCGTCGGCGGCCAGGACCACGACCTTGGTGGCGTGGACGTCGACGCCCAGGGCGGCAGGGACCTGCTGGAGCGCGATGATCACCCCGATGCCGACGGTGAAGCCCTCGACGACCGGGATCGGCAGGTAACGGATCAGCCGGCCCGCCCCGGCGTACCCGAGTCCGACCAGGAGCGCCCCGGCCAGCAGACCGACGAACAGCACCCCTCGCGGCCCGTACGTCGCGATGATCGGCACCAGCACGACCGTCATCGCCCCGGTGGGGCCGCTCACCTGGACCCGGCTCCCGCCGAAGACCGCGGCCACCGCTCCGGCCACGATCGCGGTGGTCAGGCCGGCGGTGGCGCCCATCCCCGAGCTGGCGCCGAAGCCCAGCGCCAGCGGCAGGGCGACCAGGCCGACCATGAGACCCGCCGTCAGGTCCCGACCCGGCGCCGCGTGCGCCCAGTCGGAGCGGCGCGGCAGCAGCCGGACGATCCGGTCGACGACGCCGACGGCCGGCGCGCCCGGTCCGGCGGGGGCGTCGAGCCCGACGCTCACGGGGTCCCGGACAGCTCGGACCCGAGCTCGCCCTGCGCCGCGATGACGCCGGAGAGGATCCGCCGGGCGGCCAGCAGCAGGTCATGCACCTCGGGCACGCTGACGGCGTAGACCACCTCGGCGCCCTCGCGCCGCGAGACCACCAGGGAGGTCCGCCGCAGGACGCCGAGCTGCTGGGAGAGGTTGCTGGGCTCGATCTCGATCCGGTCGAGCAGCTCGTGGACGGCATGGTCGCGCTCCGAGAGCAGCTCCAGGATCCGGATCCGGGCGGGATGGCCGAGCGTGCGGAAGAACTCGGCCTTGGCCTGGTAGAGCGGCACGCTCACGGGTCACCTGCTGCTGGTCTGGGCACGGGGTCGGACGGTCACCCCATCATCACACGACTTGCGAACATCTTCATATCGTCACTCGCCCTTCAACAGGAGGAAAGCGGCGGAGGCCGAGTCGGCGAACTCCACGACCTTGGTCCGGCTGGTGCTGCCGGTGACCAGCCGCACGTCCGCACGCCGCAGGCCGAGCGCCTCGGCCAGCGCCCGCAGCGCCGACTCGGTGGCCCGCCCGTCCACGGCGCGCTCACGGACCCGCACGACCAGCGCGTCGTCGTACCGCCCGCCGACGACGGTGCGGCCCGCCCCTGGCTTGACCCGGATCGCGGCACGCACCCGTGGAGCATCGCGCCACGGCCCGGGCCGGGCAAGGGCGACCCCACGCCCGGCCCCGCCGTGACCTTCGCCTCTGCCGACCCTGCTCGGCTGGGAAGAACGATGGTGCCTGACAGATGAAGAGAGGCACGATGAACGGCAAGCGGAACATCGCCGCCGCGATGGGCGGCTGGAGCGTGCGACACAGGGTGATCGCCATCGTCGGCTGGGTGGCCTTCGTCGCCCTCGCGGTCTCGATCGGCTCGATGGCAGGGCAGCGTCAGATGACGGCGGACCAGTACGCCGCGGGAGACTCGGCCAAGGCGATCCAGATCCTGGACGCCGCCGGGCTGAGCACGCCGGCCGGCGAGCTGTTCCTGCTCAGCGGCAGCGACGCCGCCACCTCCGCGCCGACCCGTGCGGCCGTGGCCGACCTGACCCGGCGGCTCGAGGCCACGGGTGCGGTCACCACCGTCGCCGACCCGTATGCCGAGCACCTCGTCTCCGCGGACGGCCACTCGGTGCTGGTGCGCGTCGGCATGACCGGCGACCCGATGACCGCGGCGGACCGGGTCCAGCCGATCCTCGACGCCACGGCCGCCACCCGCGCGGCGCACCCCGGCGTCCGGATCGACGAGTTCGGCGACGGGTCGGCCAACCACTGGTTCAACGACACGATCGGCAAGGACTTCCAGCGTGCGGAGTGGACCGCCGTACCCCTGGCGCTCGGCATCCTGCTCGTGGCCTTCGGCGCCTTCCTGGCCGCCGTGTTGCCGGTCGGGCTCGCCATGACGTCGTTCCTGGCCGCCAACGGGCTGCTCGCGCTGATCAGCCACCGGCTCGCCCTCGACAGCTCGGCCAGCTCGGTGATGCTGCTGGTCGGCCTGGCCGTGGGCGTCGACTACTGCATGTTCTACCTGCGCCGCGAGCGCGAGGAGCGGGCCCGCGGGAGAGACCCCGAGACCTCGCTGCGGATCGCGGCCGCGACCTCGGGACGCTCCGTGCTGATCTCCGGACTCACCGTCGTCGTGGCCATGTCGGGCATGTTCCTGTCCGGGATGCTGATCTTCGAGGGCTTCGCGATCGCCGCGATCCTCGTCGTGGTGGTCGCGATGACCGGATCCGTGACCGTCCTCCCGGCGCTGCTGTCGGTGCTCGGCGACCACGTAGACTTCGGGCGCGTGCCCGGCCTGGCCAGGATGCGTCGTCCGGGCGACGGCAGCCGGGTCTGGGGCGCGATCCTCGGACGGGTGCTGAAGCGGCCCGGTCTCTCCGTCGCCGCCGCCGTCGGCTTCCTGGTCGTGTTGGCGGTCCCGGTGCTCGGGATCCACACGGAGAACCTCAGCCTCGACAAGCAGCTGCCGGCCGACGCGGGCATCATGCAGAGCTACCACAGGATCACCGCGGCGTTCCCCGGTGGCCCGACGCCGGCCCGCGTGGTGGTGCGCACGAACGACGCGACCGCCGCCCAGGTCGGCGGTGCGGTCACCGAGTTCAAGACCCTGGCCACGGCCACGGGGCTGGTCGGCGAGCCGATCATCGTCGTGCCGCACCAGGGCTCGAACATCGTCGAGATCAGGGTGCCGCTGGCGGGCGACGGCTCCGATGCGACCTCGGTGCGAGCCCTGCACGCACTGCGCTCCGACGTCATCCCGGCCAGCTTCGGCCAGGTGCCGGGCGTCGAGGCCTATGTCACCGGGGACCTCGCGTTCTCCCAGGACTTCAACACCCAGCTCCAGCACGCGTTCCTGCCGGTCATCCTCTTCGTGCTCGTGCTGGCCTTCCTGCTGATGCTGGTCGCCTTCCGCTCGTTCACGATCGCGGCGGTCTCGGTCGCCCTCAACGTGCTCTCGATGGCGGCCGCGTTCGGGGTCATGGTCGCGGTGTTCCAGCACGGCTGGGGAGCCGGTCTGGTCGGCGGCCGCGGGGTCGGTGCGATCCAGTCCTGGATCCCCCTGTTCGCGTTCGTGATCCTGTTCGGGCTCTCGATGGACTACCACGTCTTCGTGGTCTCGCGGATCCGCGAGGCCTACGACCGCGGGATGTCGACCCAGGACGCCGTGGCGCACGGCATCCGGATCTCGGCGGGCGTGGTCACCAGCGCCGCCGCCATCATGGTCGCTGTCTTCGCGGTCTTCGCGACCCTGTCGATGACGACGTTCAAGCAGCTGGGGGTCGGATTGGCGGTCGCGATCCTGCTCGACGCGACGGTGGTGCGCGCCGTACTCCTGCCGTCGGTGCTGACCGTGCTCGGCGATCGGACCTGGTGGCTGCCGGCCTGGCTGTCCTTCCTGCCCGAACGGGTCGACCCCGTGCCGGCGATCGAGGAGGCGGCGTCCGCGGAGCAGCCCCGCCTCGACGCGGGGGCACCGGCCCGCTAGCGGCCCTCACTCGACAGGGGTTGCTCGTGCCATCATCGGGGCGTGAGCGAGCCCTCTGCGCAGACCGCGAGCGACAGCTACCGGCAGACCCTGTCCGAGCTGGCCGACCTGGTCGGCGACGAGGGCCACACGGCCAACGCGCGGCGTCGCGATCGACTGGTGGAGCAGCTGCAGCAGCAGCGACTGGCGCTCCAGCACTCCCCGGAGGGCCTGGCGGCGATCGCCGCGCTCCTGGACGACCCCCGGCCGGCGGTCCGGCTCTGGTCGGCCGGGCACAGCCTGTTCTCGGACGAGGCGCGGGCCCGCTCGACCCTCGTCGAGCTCCGGGACAGCCCGGGCCGCTACGGCCTGCACTCGATCATCGCCAAGCACACCCTGCTGGAGTACGACGCCGGGCGCCTGGCGGAGGACGCGCGGCTCCCCGGCACCTGAGAGCGCCGAACCACCCCCTCCGGCGCCTAGACTCCACCTCGTGTGGGGCTATGTGTTCGCTGCGGCGACCGTCCTGATCGGCTTCGTCTGGTGGGTCCGCCGGCCCCATCATCATCGCTCCGGCGGTGGTCGGTCGCGCGATGGTCATGTCGGGAGCAGCCACAGCCTCGCCGACTTCGTCCCTGAGAAGCATCCACCGGCGGTGCCGCCGGTCGACGAGTACCACGGCGACTGAGTTCAGGATCCGGTCGTGACCTCGTCGAGCTCGACCAGGTCGGCCTCCGTCGGCTGCCAGCGCAGCGCGGCCGCGTTGCTGCGGACCTGGTCGCCCGAGGTCGCGCCCGAGATCACCGAGGCCACAGCCGGCTGGGCGGCGAGACCCGCGATCGCCACGTCGAGCATCGAGAGGTCGCGGGCGGCGGCGTACGCCTCGAGGGCCTCGATCCGGTCCCAGTCGGCTCGCTCCAGCCAGGGAGACGGAGCGCTCGCCGCCCGGCTGCCGGCCGGAGCGGCCTCGCCGCGGTGGTACTTGCCGGTGAGCAGGCCGTACTCGAGCGGGAAGTAGGGCAGCACCCCGAGCCCGAACTCCTCGCAGGCCGGCACCACGTCGTCCTCGATCGTCCGGTCGAGCAGCGAGTAGCGGTTCTGCACCGAGACGAAGCGTTCGAGACCCGACGTGCGAGCGGTCCAGTCGGCGTCGGCGACCTGCCAGCCGGCGACGTTGGAGCAGCCGAGGTAGCGCACCTTGCCCTCGCGGACCAGATCGGTCAGGGCCGACAGGGTCTCCTCGATCGGGGTGACCGGGTCGGGCTCGTGGAGCTGGTAGAGGTCGATGTGGTCGACACCGAGCCGACGCAGCGACGCCTCGACGGCTCGGCGCACGTAGGCCCGGGAGCCGCGGACCCCGTGGTCGGCGCCGTTCGCCCCCTGCATGTCCATGCCGAACTTGGTCGCCAGCACGAAGTCGTCACGGCGACCCTCGAGCGCCAGGCCGAGCAGAGCCTCGCTGGCCCCGTCGCCGCCGTACACGTCGGCCGTGTCGAGCAGCGTGACCCCGGCGTCCTGAGCCCCGTCCAGGATGTCGTTGACCCCCTCGAGGTCCACTCGCCGGCCGAAGGCGTTGCAGCCGATCCCGACCGCGCTGACGATCAGGCCGGAGTCGCCCAGCGGGCGGTAGCTCATCTCGCTCATGACTCGACCCTAGCCAGCGGACGGAGGCACCCGGTCGGGAGGAGACGAGCTCATCCGGTCGAGGTCGCGGACCGCGAAGCCGTGGTGCTCGTGCTCCTCGTTGAGCACCGTGCGCAGGCACTGGACGACCGACCGGCCGCGGGCGTACGTCGGCCAGCCCGGGCCGTCGGGCACCGGCGCCGGCTCGAGCAGGTCGGCGGCCGACACGGTCGCGAGCCACGTCTCCAGCTCGGCCGCCTGCCTGTCGCGCACCGTCAGCACCTCGGCCAGCCCTGGTTCGGCGGAGCGGTCGAGGCCCTGCTCTCCCTCGTCGAACACGTAGTCCGGACCGAGGCCGAACGGCGTGAACAGGGCCGTGGAGCCGAGCACGCAGCGCCGGAACCACGAGTCGTGCACGAACACCAGGTGGCGCAGCGTCTCGACCGTCGACCACTCGTCGTCGACGCGCCGGTGCTCGCTGCCCGGCGGCATGGCGTCCAGCCGCTGCACCGTCGTCGCCCAGCCGGCGCGCACCCGGCGGCAGGCCTCCCGCAGGTCGGCCGGGTCGTCGGAGCGGATCAGCAGCCGGACCGGGTGGCGACGGTCGAGCTCCTGCTCGACGTAGCCACTCACCTCCACGCCGTTCACGACGAGGTTGGAGACGAGCCCGTCGATCTCGGCGTCGTCCATGACCACGCCGATCAGGCGGGCGTTGCTCAGCACGCACTCGCGGAACTCGGCACCGGTGAGGTCCTGCTCGAGGAATCGCTCCATCCTGGCACCCTAGGACTCGGCGCCGACAGGGCCTCCCGGGCGATGACAGGATGGGGGGATGCGCATCCTGTCGATCCAGTCGTCGGTCGCGTACGGGCACGTCGGCAACTCCGCGGCGACCTTCCCGCTGCAGCGGCTGGGGCACGAGGTCTGGCCCGTCCACACCGTCGTCTTCTCCAACCACACGGGCTACGGCGCGTGGGGCGGCCCGCTGCTCTCCCCCGACGACGTCCGCGCGGTGATCACCGGCATCGCCGACCGTGGCGTGCTCGGCACCTGCGACGCCGTGCTGTCGGGCTATCTCGGCGGCCCGGGCATCTGCGACGTGGTCGTCGACGCGGTGGCCCAGGTCAAGGCGGCCAACCCACGCGCGACGTACACCTGCGACCCGGTGATGGGAAACGCCACCAGCGGATGCTTCGTGGACCCGGCGATCCCGCCGATCATCCGCGAGCAGGTCGTCCCGGTCGCCGACCTGATCACCCCCAACCAGTTCGAGCTGGGCTTCCTCACCGACACCTCGCCGGAGTCGCTCGGGTCGACCCTCGACTCGGCCGACGCGGCCCGGGCCCTGGGCCCGGCCACGGTGCTGGTCACCTCGGTGCTGCGTCCCGACCGGCCCGACGACACCATCGAGATGCTGGCGGTGACGGGTGAGGGCGCGTGGACGGTGCGCACACCCCGACTGCCGATCAAGGTCAACGGCTCCGGAGACCTGACCGCGGCGTTGTTCACCGCGCACCTCGCGGAGACCGGCTCCGCGGCCGACGCGCTGGCCGCGACCGCCTCGACGGTGTACGCCGTACTCACCGCGACGATGGAGTCGGGCGAGCGGGAGCTGCGGATCATCGCGGCGCAGGACGCCATCGCCCGCCCCGACTGCGAGTTCGAGGTCGAACGGGTGCGCTGAGCTGGGTCCACCGGCGTGATTCGGCGCCCCATCCAGCCGAGCCGGATGAGGCACTGGGCCACGCCGGGGGGGACGCGGCTCCCGGCCGCTCTCAGGGGGGTGATGAAGCGGCCTCGAACAACAGAGTAACCGCTTGCCCTCCGGCGAGGCACATTCTGGCAACTTTTTGCGAACCAGCTCTCCGAGCACGATCCGCGCGAGGCGTGGCCGGTGGGGCCGCCGCGGACATACTGAGCGCCATGGACGACGACCCGGGCTTCTTCGAGGCCTTCGACACGGTGCTCACGCCGCTGCTCGAGCACGAGGCGCTGGCCGGGCTGGTGGGTGGTCTGCACTCCTCCGGCGCGCTGGCGGCCCTGCTCGGAACCGTCGCCCGGGACCGCGTCGCGCCGACCCTCGGCCTCGCCGAGCCGGTGGCGGAGAGCGTCGTGGCCGCACTCCTGACGCACCAGGTGCTGGAGGAGGACCCGCACGGCGGCCTGCGCCTGACTCCGTTGTGGCGCGCCCTGGTCGCCGACGACGCCTACTCCGACCTCGGTGACAACCTCCGGACCGGGCTGATCATGGGTCGGCTGCTGGCCGGGATCGGAGCCGGTGACTACTGGAGCATGCCCCCGGACGACCGCCTCGTCCTGGCCCGCGCCGTGTCGCCGAACCCGTACGCCGCGGGCCTGGTCGCGGCGTTCCGTGCCGACATCGCAGGCGATCCCGACCGGGCCGACCTGCTGACCGGCTGCCGCCTCCTCGAGCTCGGCTGCGGAGTGGCGGGGCGGATCCTGACCACCCTGCAGGCGGCGCCGGGGCTGACCGCGGTCGGCGTCGAGCTCAGCCCCGACCTCGCGGCCGAGGCCGCGCGCCGAGCCGCTGAGCTGGGCCTGAGCGACCGCTTCAGCGTCGTCTGCGGTGACGCCGGCGACTACACCACCGAGGAACCGTTCGACCGGGCCTTCTGGAGCCAGTTCTTCTTCCCCGTCGAGTCCCGCCCGGGAGCCCTGGCGGCCCTGCACGCGGCGCTGCGGAGCAGAGGCATCGCCACGGCTCCCCTCGCCGGCGACGAGCCGGGCGACGCGCTGTTCCGCGTGATGCTGGCCTCCTGGGGTGTCCCGCTGCGCACCGCGGACGAGCTGATGGCCGAGGTGGAGGCGGCCGGCTTCACCGAGGTCGAGGTCGTCGGGGTCGGCGAGCCCGGGCCCAGCTCGGTGCGCTTCCGACGCCCCTGACAGGGCTCCGAGCCTGGGGTTCGCCGACGCGAACGTCAGGGAACGCACGTCTTCGGACCAGTCAGATCCCCGACACTCGAACGTGCCAGGACACTGGGACTTGCCACCGACAGGCAGAGCCGCGTGAGAGATTCGAACTCTCGACATTCGCATTACAAGTGCGACGCTCTGGCCAACTGAGCTAACGCGGCGCGCCGCGAGGATGCGGCCGGGACAGCCTAACGACGCTGACGGGACGCCGTCCCATCGACCGGGAGCCCGATGCCGCCGGCCGATCACGCAGCCAGGAAGGCGTCCACCGAGCGCCGGATCCCGGCCGCATCGAGCCCGTGGGCGCGCTGGTGCTCGGCCGGGGACCCGTAGTGCCGCAGCTCGGCGCGGCGGGTGCCGAGTGCCAGCAGCCGATGGGGTACGTCGACCAGTGCGTCCGCGACGCAGCGCGCCGACGTGCCGGCGAGCCACGGCTCGACCAGCACCACCTCCGGGGTGCCCAGCAGCCGACGCAGGGCCGGACCGTCGAAGGGCCGCACCGTGTGCGTGTAGAGCACGGTGACATCACGCTCGGCGGTCGCCGTCAGCACCTCGTCCAGGACTGGGCCGAAGGCGATCACCGTCGCCCCCGCCCCACGTCGTACGACGTGGAGGCCGGGGCCGACGAAGGAGTCGGCGTTCGTCTGCCCCACGACCCGCACGTAGTGCAGCCCCTCCGCCGCCACCGCACTGCGGAGCGCCGCGTCGGTCTCGGCCGCGGTGCCCGGCGCGTGGATCGCCACGTCCGGGAGGGTGTCCATCAGCGCGACGTCGCCGGGGGCCTGGTGCGTCCGACCGGCGGTCGACGCGTCGAACGACCCACCGACACCGACGAGCACGCCGCCGACTCCCTGGTGACCGAAGCCGAGCTTGACCTGCTCGAAGGTCCGCTCGACCAGGAACGTGCCGAACGTGTGCACGATCGGCCGCATCCCGGTCAGGGCCATCCCGGCGCCGACGTTGACCAGCAGCTGCTCGCGGATGCCGACGTTGAGCGCCCGGTCGGGGTGACGGCGAAACGCCGTCCCGAAGAAGCGGGCCGAGATCTCGGCGATCACCAAGGCGGTGGACAGGTCCTCGTCCAGGAGGTCTGTGGCGGTGCGTGCGAACTGCGTGCGTGGGTCCCGGGTCGGTGTGGTCATGCCGCCTCCCCCTGCCCGTCGAGCACGGTGGCGACCACGGCGTTGGGCCGGCCCACACCACGCTCGGAGAGCGCCTTCTCCAGTGCGTCGTGGTCCCGACCGTCGACGGTGGTGACCTGCCAGCCCTCCGTGGTGAACCGCTCCGCGATCCGCCCGGGTACGGCGTAGCTCGTGCTCCGGTTGTCCACGACCACCACGGTCACGGCGTCGAGACCGAGCGCGGCGGCGAGCTCGAGGGCCTCGTGGTTGGACCCCTCGTCGAGCTCGGCGTCACCGACCAGCACGACCACCCGCGAGTCGATGCCCTGCGCACGCAGGCCCAGCGCCGTGCCCACCGCGAGCGGGAGCCCGTGCCCGAGCGAGCCGCTCGAGATCTCCACGCCGGGGACGAGGTTGCGGTCGGGGTGATGGCCCAGCGGCGAGTCGAACGTTCCCCACGCCGTGAGCCACGACTCGGGGAAGAAGCCGCGGTCGCAGAGGACGGCGTAGTAGGCCATGGGCCCGTGTCCCTTCGACAGCAGGAAGCGGTCGCGGCGCGGGTCGTCCACCGTCTCCGGGGAGACGTCGAGTACGCGTTCGTAGAGCACCCGCAGCACGTCGAGGGTGGAGATCGAGGCGAGGGAGTGCTTCTCGTCGCCGGTCATCAGGGTCAGCAGTCGTCGGATGTCGTTCACGGACCCATCAGACAAGTTGAAGTCAACTTGAAGTCAAGGCAGGCTGTCGGTGTGGACGACCTCACCATCGGCGAGCTGTCGGAGCGCTCCGGCGTCGCCGCCAGCGCCATCCGCTACTACGAGGGCCGCGGCCTCGTCTCCGCGCGTCGTACCACGGGAAACCAGCGCCGTTACGCGCGGGCGACCCTGCGGCGGCTCGCGTTCATCCGGACCGCCCAGCGGGTGGGCCTCACCCTCGAGGAGATCGAGGCGGCGCTGGCCACCCTGCCCAGCAACCGGACCCCCACCAAGGCCGACTGGACCCGGCTCAGCCGCAGCTGGCGGCCGCTCCTCGACGCCCGGATCGCCCAGCTCGAGCGGCTGCGCGACACCCTCGACTCGTGCATCGGCTGCGGTTGCCTGAGCCTGCGCCGCTGCGCCCTCAGCAACCCCGGCGACGAGGTCGCACCCCGTGGCCCGGGGGCGGTCATCCTCGAGGGTCGCTGAACGCTGCCCGGGCAGCCCCGAGCACTAACCTGACCTCATGGCGCTGCACATCGTGGCCAGCCGACCGGACCCGGCCCTGGTGCGGCTGCCCTGGTCCACGCCGCTCGAGGAGTGGTCGGACGACTACGTCGTCCCGCTCCCGCGCGGCCTGAGCCGGCACATCGTGAGGATCGTCCGGTTCGGTGAGCGCACCTACGCGATCAAGGAGACCCAGGAGGACATCGCGTTCCGCGAGTACCGCCTCCTGCGCGACCTCCAGCGCCTCAACCTCCCCGCGGTCATCCCTCAGGGCGTGGTCACCGGCCGGGTCGACGCAACGGGCGAGGAGCTGTCCTCGGCGCTGCTCACCCAGCACCTCGCGTTCTCCCTGCCCTACCGGGCGCTCTTCGCGCACGGGCTGTCCGCCGAGAGCCTGCCCAGCCTGGTCGACGCCCTGGTCGTCCTGCTCGTGCGGCTGCATCTCGTGGACTTCTACTGGGGTGACGTGTCCCTGTCCAACGTGCTGTTCCGGCGCAGCGCCGGCGGGTTCGCGGCGTACCTCGTCGACGCCGAGACCGGCGAGCTGCGCCCCACCCTGTCGCGGCAGATGCGGGAGTACGACGTGCAGGTCGGCTGCGAGAACGTCTTCGCCGAGCTGCTCGACCTCCAGGCCGGAGGCGCGATCGGGCAACACGTGCAGGGACACGAGATCGTCCAGCTGATCCAGAAGCGGTACGACGAGCTGTGGGGCGAGCTGACCGCGGAGCAGGAGTTCGACGCGGCCGAGATGTGGCGGATCCAGGAGCGGATCGAGCGCCTCAACGACCTCGGCTTCGACGTCGACGAGCTCGACATCGTCACCGACTTCGACGGCGACCGGATCCGGATCCAGCCCAAGGTGGTCGAGCTCGGCCACCACCGCCGCGAGCTCCAGGCACTGACCGGGCTCGACGTCGAGGACGCCCAGGCGCGCCGCCTGCTCAACGACCTCGCGGCCTTCATCGCCCACTACGACCTCGGCCGCGAGGACCGCGGCCTGGCCGCCAACCGCTGGCTGACCCAGATCTTCGAGCCGATCATGGCGATGGTGCCCCCGGAGGCCCGGGGCAAGCTGGAGCCGGCCGAGATCTTCCACGAGATCCTGGTCCACCGGTGGTACCTCTCCGAGCGCGCCGGGGCCGAGGTCGGCATCTTCGACACCGCGCGCGACTACATCGACACCGTGCTGACCACCAAGCCCGACGAGCTGGTCGCCGCGGACGAGCCGCCGGACGCCTGACCTCGCCTCACCGCAGCAGGTCGCGCCCGATCACCATCCGCTGGATCTGGTTGGTGCCCTCGAAGATCTGAGTGACCTTGGCGTCGCGGAAGAGCCGCTCGACGGGGTAGTCACGGGTGTAGCCGTTGCCGCCCAGCACCTGCACCGCGTCGGTCGTGACCCGCATCGCGGCGTCGGAGGCGGTCAGCTTGGCGATCGACGCCTGCCGGCTGAAGGGCCGGCCGGCGTCCTTGAGGCGGGCGGCGTGGAGGTACGTCGCCCGGGCACGCTCGACATCGGCCGCCATGTCCGCGAGCAGGAACTGGAGCCCCTGCAGCTCGCCGATGGTGCGGCCGAACTGCCGGCGCTCCCCGGCGTACGCCACCGCGTGCGCCAGCGCCGCCTGGGCGATCCCGGTGGCGACGGCGGCGATCCCGAGGCGGCCGGCATCGAGCGCCGAGAGGGCGACCTTCATCCCGGCACCCTCGTCGCCCACCAGCTGGGCTGCCGGGATCCGGGCGCTGTCGAAGATCACCTGGGTGGTGACGTCGCAGGCCAGGCCCATCTTCTTCTCGGGGGCACCGAAGGCGACGCCGTCGAGGTCGCCGGGCAGCACGAAGGCCGAGAGCCCGCGCTTGGCGTCGTCGGAGGTGCGGGCGAAGAGGATGTAGTAGTCAGCGCAGGAGCCGTTGCTGATCCACTGCTTGGTGCCGTTCACGACGTACGCGTCGCCGTCCAGGGTGGCGCGGGTGCGGATCCCGCTCACGTCCGAGCCGGCCTGCGGCTCGGACAGGCAGTAGGCACCGAGCCAGTCGCCGGACAGCATCCGCGGCAGCCACTCCTCGCGCAGCGCCGCGCTGCCGTTGACCGCCACGACGTTCGCGGTCAGGCAGTGCACGCTCATCCCGACCCCGACGCTGGGCCACGCCGTCGCGATCTCCTCGACCACCTGCAGGTAGGTCTCATAGGGCTGCCCCCCACCGCCGTACTCCTCGGCGAACGGCAGGCTGAGCAGCCCCGATCGGCCGAGCAGGCGGTATGCCGACTCCGGGAACTCGCCGCGCTCCTCGGCCTCGTGGACCTGGGGCGCGAGCTCCTTGGTGGCGATCTCACGGGTCAGCTCGAGCAGCGCCTCGCCGACCCCGTCGTCGTCGCGCGGCAGCAGCCGCTCCACCGTCGTACCCACCCGGCCGATGATGCCACCCTGTGACACTTCCTCCCGACCCGGCATCCGACCGTCACATCCACCCACTCCGCCCACTCGGCGCAAAGAGGCACCCACAACCCGCTGAGTCGGCACGAAGAGGCACCCACAACAGGCTGAGTCGGCGCAAAGTGGCAGGCAAAGGACACCGAGTCGGCACAAAGTGGCACCGGGATCGGCGGCTCTCCGTCCGTCTGCGCCGACTCGGCGGGTATCCGATGCTTCTTTGCGCCGACTCGGCATGCCTCAGCTGCCACTTTGCGCCGACTCAGCGGGTTGTGACTGCCTCTTTGTGCCGAGTCAGCGGTGTTGGGCCAGGGCGTAGAGGGCGATGGAGGCGGCCACGCCCGCGTTGAGGGACTCCAGGGACGACGCCATCGGGATCGACATCAGCCGGTCGCAGGTCTCGCCGACCAGGCGGCCGAGCCCATCGCCTTCGGAGCCGACGACCAGCACGAGCGGGCCCGTGGCCAGCTCGGTGTCCGCGATCAGCTCGGGCAGGGTCAGGTCGCCGGAGGCGGCCAGGCCGATCACCTGGCAGCCGGCGTCCTGGTAGTCCTTGAGCGTCCGCACCAGGTTGGTCGCGTGCGCCACCGGGATCCGGGCCGCGGCGCCGGCCGACGACTTCCAGGCGGCCGCAGTCATCCGGGCCGCCCGCCGCTCGGGTACGACGACCCCGTGCGCGCCGAAGCCCGAGGCCGAGCGGACCACGGCGCCGAGGTTGCGCGGGTCGGTCACCGAGTCGAGGGCCACGATCAGCGGCGACTCCCCTCGCTCGGCGGCGAGGTCGAGCAGGTCGGTGGGGTGGGCGTACTCGTACGCCGGGATGCGTGCGGCCAGCCCCTGGTGGACCGCCCCCTGGGTACGCCGGTCCAGCTCGGCCTTGGTGACCTCGAGCAACGAGATGCCACCCTCGGCCGCCAGCTTGAACGCCTCGCGCAGCCGGGCGTCACGGTCGGTGCCCTCGGCGACGTACACACCGCTGACCGGCACGCCGGCCCGCAACGCCTCCACGACGGGGTTGCGTCCGGCGATCCACTCGTCGTCGCCGCTGCTGCGCCGCTTCGGGCGCGCGGAGGCTGCCTGCTCGGCCTTCGCCTTGAACTTGTAGGCCTTGTGGTTGGGGCGGTCCGCGGCCTTCGGCGTCGCACCGCGACCCTCGAGCCCGCGCCGCACCCGGCCGCCGGACCCCGCCGTCGGCTTCTTGGACTGCTTGCGGATCGCGCCCTTGCGACTCGAGTTCCCTGGCATCAGCTGTCTCCGCTCGAAAGGGTCCACGTGGGTCCGTCGGGGGTGTCCTCGACGTCGATCCCCGCGGCGGCGATGGTGTCCCGGATGGCGTCGGCGCGAGCCCAGTCCTTGGCTGCACGCGCCTCGGCGCGCTCAGCCAACAGTCCGGCCACCAGCGAGTCGACGGCGGAGGTCAGCCTGTCGTCGGCAGAGCCGCCGGACGACGGCCAGGCCGGGTCCGCCGGGTCGAGCCCGAGCACGTCGAGCATCGCGCGCACGGAGTGGGCGGCCTCCTCGGCCGACGCACCCTCGTCCATCAGCCGGTTGCCCTCCCGGACCCGGTCGTGGACGACCGCCACCGCGGCCGGCGTACCGAGGTCGTCGTCCATGGCGGCGACGAACGCGTCGGGCAGGTGGCCTCGGCTCCGCTCGACCCCCGGGGCGACGTCGGCACGGTCGAGGAACGACTCGATCCGCCGGAACGACTTCGCCGCGTCGTCGAGCGCCTCGAAGGAGAACTCCACGTGCGAGCGGTAGTGCGCCGCCACCATGTAGTAGCGCAGCTCGATGCCCCGCACCCGCTCGAGCACCGACGGGATCAGCAGGGAGTTACCCAGGGACTTCGACATCTTCTCGCCGGCGGTCGTGATCCAGGCGTTGTGCAGCCAGTACGACGCGAACGCCTGGCCGGCCGCCCGGGACTGGGCGAGCTCGTTCTCGTGGTGGGGGAAGCGCAGGTCGACGCCGCCGCCGTGGATGTCGAACGCCGGTCCGAGGTACTTCGCCGCCATCGCCGAGCACTCGATGTGCCAGCCGGGGCGGCCCGGGCCGTAGGCAGACGGCCACGCCGCGGTCTCGGGCTCGAGCGCCTTCTTCCAGCCCTTCCACAGGGCGAAGTCGCGCGGGTCGCGCTTGCCGCGCGGGTCGGCGTCCTCCGCGGCCTCCATGTCGTCGATCCGCTGCCGGGTCAGCTCGCCGTACGACGGCCAGGAGCGCACGTCGAAGTAGACGTCGCCCGAGCCGTCCTCGGCGGGGTAGGCGTGCCCGCGCGCGACCAGCTGGGCGATCAGCTCCAGGATCTCGGGCACGTGCCCGGTCGCGGCCGGCTGGTAGGTCGGCGGCAGCACGTTGATCGCCTCGAGCGCGCGGTCGAGCTCGCGACCCATCAGGTAGGCGATGTTGAACCACGGCCGCCCCTGCGCCTCGGCCTTCGCCAGGATCTTGTCGTCGATGTCGGTGACGTTGCGGATGAAGGTGACGTCGTAGCCCGAGGCCGTCAGCCAGCGCCGGAGCACGTCGAAGTTCACCGCCGAGCGGACGTGGCCCACGTGCGGCTCGCTCTGCACAGTCAGCCCACAGACGTAGATGCCCGCCCGGCCCGCCTCGAGGGGGACGAAGTCACGCGTCTCACGCGTCGCGGTGTCATGGAGCCGGAGAGTCACCCACCAATCGTAGGGGTCCGGCGAGGACCGTCCGATTCGACGCGGATGAGCGGTCGGCCGCAGCGAGCAGGCCGGCACGGGCGGTCGCGTCGCCTATCGTCGTGGGGTGCCCCGCCGGATCCGGTACGACGCCTGGTCACCCGCCGACGGCCGGGTCAGCCGCCCCGGCGGTGTGCGCTCCTGGACCTCGCCGTGGTGCGAGCCGGGCTTCGTGATCGACGACCTGGTCGCTTCGTGGGCGGCCACGACTCCACGGGGCAGCTGGATCGAGGTGAGCACTCAGGCACCCGACGACGGCACCTGGCACAGCCTGGGGCGGTGGGCGTCCGGCCGGAGGCCGGCCCACCGGACCAGCATCGGCGGCGACCCCGAGGTGGACACCGACGTCTGGCGGCCGACCGGCGGCGCGGATGCCTACCGGCTCCGGGTCGCCCTGCATCCCTCACCGGCCGGCCGGGCACCCACCCTGACCCGGATCGGGGCGGTGGTGTCCAGCGGCGCCGTGCGGGCGACCACGTCGCGGCCCGCGGGAGTGGAACGGCTGCTCGACGTGCCGCGTCTGAGCCAGATGAGGTGGAGCGAGGTCGGCGGCACCGGGTGGTGCTCGCCGACGGCGGTCTCGATGGTGCTGGCGCATCTCGGCAGGCTGCCACCGGGCACCGACACCGAGCCGGCGGACGTCCCTGCCGCGGCCCACGCGGTCTTCGACCGGGCGTACGACGGCACCGGCAACTGGTCCTTCAACACCGCCTGGGCGGCGAGCGTGGCCGACCGCGCGTTCGTGACCCGCCTGCACGACCTGCGCGACGCCGAGGCGTTCCTCGAGGCCGGCATCCCGCTCGTGGCCAGCCTCGCCTACGGCCCCGGCGCCCTCCCCGGCGCCCCGACCCGAGCCACCGACGGGCACCTCCTGGTGATCCGCGGCTTCACCGCGGCCGGCGACGTCGTCGCCAACGACCCTGCCGCGCCGAGCGAGCGCAGCGTCCGCCGTACCTACGACCGGGCCGGCTTCGAGCGCGCCTGGCTGGACGGCGCGGGCGGCCTCGTCTACGTGATCCACCGCGACGACCAGGTGCTCCCGGCGCTCGTGCGGGGCGAGGTCCGCTGACCGGCCCCACCCGTGCCCGTCCGGGCACGTCGTCCACGTCCGGGTGATCTGGATGGCCGGGGCGAGCTTCATGCACGGCGGAGTGCCGGGAGGTCCGCCGGACGGCCCGCGCCAGGCCCTGATCGTCACCGCCGATCCCGCCACGGGACGGCCGTGCCTGATCGGCGCGTCGTACTCGCACGTGCGGCCCCGGCCCGGCGAAGTGCTCCTCTACGGGAAGGCCGGGTCGAGCGGCTAGCCCGCCTGGAAGGAGATGGTGTGCCAGCCCGAGGCGCCGTTCGGCGCCGGGGCGGCCTGTACCGCGGTCTGCACCTGGCCGTTCTTGTTGGTGGCCCGCACCCGGAGACTGTGGCTCCCCGACGGCACGTCGAGGGTCGCGTCCCACTGCACCCAGGCGTCGTCGAGCTCGGTCCGCCCCAGGTGCGCCGGCTGCCACGGCCCGGCGTCGAGCTGCACCTCGACCGCGCGGATCCCGATGTCCTGCTGCCAGGCCATCCCGCCGACCCGCACCTTCCCGGCGGTGACCGAGTGCCCGTTGCGGGGTACGTCGATCCGCGACGCGAGCTTGACCGGGCCCTGGGCCGACCAGCCCCGCTCGGTCCAGTACGCCGTGAACGCGTCGAACGTCGTGACCTCGATGTCGCGCACCCACTTGCACGCCGACACGTAGCCGTAGAGCCCCGGCACCACCGTCCGCACCGGGAAGCCGTGCTCGATGGGCAGGGGCTCGCCGTTCAGCGCGATCGCCAGCATCGCGTCGCGCCCGTCGGTGACCGCCGAGATCGGCGTCCCGCAGGTCCACCCGTCGTCGGAGGTCTGCTTGAGAGCGTCGGCACCGGCCTGGACCCCGGCCTCGTCGAGCAGGTCCTGGAGGCGTACGCCGCTCCACCAGCCGTTGCTGATCAGGTTGCCGCCGACGGTGTTGGAGACGCAGTTCAGGGTCACCCACGCCTCGGTCCGCTTGCGCCGGAGCAGGTCGTCGTAGGTCAGCGTCAGCTCGTGGTCGACCATCCCGTGGATCCGCACCGTCCAGTCGGCCGGCGCGATCGCGGGCGGGCTCAGCGAGGTGTCGATCCGGTAGAAGCGGCCAGCCGGCGTCGCCCACGCCTCGATGCCGTCCAGCCCGACCTCGGTCCCGGCGGGCACCTTCGGCGGAGTCACGCCGGTGAGCGTGAGCGACCTCCGCGCCGCGTCGACCTTGCGCAGGCGACCGCCGGCCCTCCACCCGATGCCACCCACCACCGCGCTGCCCACCCCGACCGCGGCAGCTCCGAGCAGGAAGCGACGGCCGTTGTCGACGTCGAGGAACGGTCGCGGTCGCAGCTGGGCGACGAGCAGCGCGAGCACGACCGTCCAGGTCAGCACTCCGACCAGGATCGGCAGGACGCCGGCGACCGGGGGGTTGAACTGGGACTGCTGCGCGACCAGCCCGATGACGCCCAGCACGATGAACAGGCCTATCCCCCAGTCGGTGGCGCGCCGTGCCGCCAGCCCGATCCCGGCGAAGCAGAGCAGGAGCACGACGAGGACCCCGGTCACCAGCAGCGGCTTGTCCTTGTGCCCGACGGCCTGGATCGCCGACTCGGCGACGTTGCCCGGAGTCAGCTTGATCACCAGCTCGGCGACCTGCGTCACCGGGTTGCCGCGGAGGTTCAGCAGGCCCGAGGTCAGGTAGCTGGTGGCGAGGCCGGCCAGGCCGGCCAGCAACCCGGCCAGCAGCCAGGGCCATCGCGAAGTCCGCACCCTCCGATTGTGTCTCGGGCATGATCGACTCCGTGGCCTCCACTCCTTACGGTCCGCGAACGGGCATCGGCACCGACGTCCACCGTCTCGCCGACGGGGTGCCGCTCCACCTGGCCGGCCTGGCCTGGCCCGACGAGCCGCAGGGGCTCGAGGGCCACTCCGACGGCGACGTGTGCGCGCACGCCATGTGCGACGCCCTGCTCTCGGCCGCCGGACTCGGCGACCTGGGGAGCAACTTCGGTACGGCGGAGCCCGCATGGGCCGGTGCGTCCGGCGTCGCGCTGCTGACCGAGACCGCGGCCCGGGTCCGGGCCGCCGGGTTCGAGATCGGCAACGTCAGCGTCCAGGTGATCGGGAACCGGCCCCGGCTCGGCGCCCGCCGGGACGAGGCCGTCGCGGCGCTCTCCGCGGCGGTCGGTGCCCCCGTGTCGCTCGGCGCCACCACCACGGACGGTCTCGGCCTGACCGGTCGCGGTGAGGGTGTCGCGGCGATCGCCACCGCTCTCGTGCACTGACCCCGAGGCCATCTCGCCGGGCGGAGCTGCGGCGCTCGTGCCCCTCCCCATCCGACTGGGCCGACCCGCACGGGTGTGCGCTGCCTCGGGCAACTTTCTGGGTCGGGGCTCTTGCCAGCGTGACCCCCGTCACCTACCCTCTGGACAAACGTGAGTGATAGTTGCACATATGTGCAGATCAGGAGAGTCGATCCCCGTGCCTCATCCCCTCGCCGACGCCGCCACCGCCCGATCCACCCTGGTCACAATGTGGGAGATCCGCCGCTTCGAGGAGGCCGTCGACGACCTCTTCGCGCGCGGCCTGATGCACGGCACCATGCACCTGTCCATCGGCCAGGAGGCCTCGCCGACGGGCGTCTGCCTCGCCCTGCGCGAGACCGACGCGATCACCTCGACCCACCGCGGTCACGGGCACTGCATCGCGAAGGGGGCCGACCTGGTCCGGATGATGGCCGAGCTCCTGGCCAAGGAGACCGGCTACTGCCGCGGCCGTGGCGGCTCGATGCACATCGCCGACGTCGAGACCAACAACCTCGGCGCCAACGGCATCGTCGCGGGCGGCATCCCGATCGCCGCCGGCGCTGCCCTGGCCTACAAGCTCCGGGGCGAGGACCGCGTGGTCGCCTGCTTCTTCGGCGACGGGGCGGTCAACGAGGGCGCGTTCCACGAAGCGGTCAACCTGGCCGCGATCTGGCACCTGCCGGTCGTGTTCATCTGCGAGAACAACAAGTACGGCATGTCGTTCTCCACCGAGAAGTCGATGCTGGTCCACCACGTCGCCGAGAAGGCCGCCGGCTACGGCATCCCGGGCGTCACCGTCGACGGGAACGACGTACCCGCCGTCTACGAGGCCATGGAGACGGCGGTCGCCCGGGCCCGGGCCGGCGAGGGCCCGACCCTGCTGGAGAACGTGACCTACCGGTGGAAGGGCCACAGCAAGTCCGACAAGAACCTCTACCGCACCCGCGACGAGATCTCGGAGTGGCAGGAGAAGGACCCGATCCCGCACTTCGAGGCCCAGGCCATCGAGGCCGGCCTGCTCACCGCCGAGGACGTCGCCGCCGTCCGCGACGAGGTGGTGGCCACTCTGCGCGCCGCGGTCCGCGAGGCCAACTCCGCCCCCGACGCCGACCCGTCCGACCTGCTCGACAGCGTCTTCGCCCAGGCCTGAAGGAGCCCCTGACATGACTGACCAGACCCGCGTCATCACCTACGCCGAAGCCATCCGCGAGGCCATCGGCCAGGCCATGGACGCCGACGACCGCGTCTTCATGCTCGGCGAGGACATCGGCGTGTACGGCGGAGCCTTCGGCGTCAGCGGCGACCTCTACGGCCGCTTCGGCGGCGAGCGGATCCGCGACACCCCGATCTCCGAGCTCGGCATCGTCGGTGCCGCCGTCGGCGCCGCGCTGGCCGGCATGCGCCCGATCGTGGAGATCCAGTTCTCCGACTTCACCAACCAGGCGATGGACCAGATCGTCAACCAGGCCGCCAAGATCCACTTCATGCTCGGCGGCGCGGCCAACGTGCCGCTGGTGCTGCGGGCGCCGCTGGGCTCGGGCACCGGCGCCGCGGCCCAGCACTCCCAGAGCCTGGAGGCGTGGTTCGCCCACGTGCCCGGTCTCAAGGTCGTGATGCCGGCGACCGCCGAGGATGCCAAGGGCCTGCTCCTGGCCGCCATCGACGACCCCAACCCGGTGATCGTGCTGGAGCACAAGCTGCTCTACCGCACCTCCGGGCCGGTCGCCGAGGAGGCCTTCCGCACCCCGCTCGGCACCACCGCCGTACGCCGTCAGGGCCGCGACGTCACCGTCGTGGCCACCGGGATCATGGTCAGCCGGGCGCTCGAGGCCGCCGAGGTCCTCGCCGAGCAGGGCATCGACATCTCCGTGGTCGACCCCCGGACCCTCACGCCGCTGGATGCCGGGCCGATCCTCGACGACGTCTCCACCACCGGTCGCGCCCTGCTCGTGCAGGAGGCTCCGGGCCACGTCGGCTACACCGCCGAGCTCGCCGCCAGGATCGCCGAGTCCCCGGCGCTGTACCGCCTGCTGGCCCCGATCAAGCGGCTCAGCGGTCTCGATGTCCCGATCCCCTACGCGCCTCAGCTCGAGCGGTCCGTCGTACCCCAGGTGGCCGACATCGTCGAGGCGGCGCAGACCCTGGTCAAGGAGTCCTGATGGCACGCCGCCCCATCCGGATGCCCAAGATGTCGATGACCATGACCGAGGGCGAGGTCTCGACCTGGCTGGTCGAGGTGGGCGCCGAGGTGCGCACCGGCGACCCGGTGTGCGAGGTGATGACCGACAAGGTCGACATGGAGGTCGAGAGCACCGTCTCGGGCACCCTGGTCGAGATCGTGCACGACTCGGGCATGGTCGACGTCGGCGAGCCGATCGGCTGGGTGGAGAGCGACGACGAGGACACCGACATGCTCGGCGACCTGTTCGAGCCGGACGACGAGACGCCCGCCGCTGCCCCGGACCTCGTGCCGGAGGCCGCACCGGTGGTCCCGGAGCCGGAGGCACCGGGTCCGGAGCCGGTGGCGGACGACCGCCCGGTCGCGGCAGTGCCCCGCGCCCGCGCCCTCGCGCTGGCTCACAGCCTCGACCTGGCAACCGTGACCGGCAGCGGTCCCGACGGTCTGGTCACGGTCGCCGACGTGGAGGCGTTGGCCGACCGTCCGGCGCCCGCTGCGGCGGTGGCCGCCCCGGCTCCCGTGGCACCCGAACCCACACCGCCGCCGGCCGCCGCACCGCGGCCACCGGCCTCCCCCGACCGTCGTACCGCCGTACGCCGGGTGGTCGCGCGCACGATGACCCCCAGCGCCGCGATCCCGCAGTTCACGGTCTGGCGCGAGATCCGTCTCGACACCGCCGACGCCGCTCGGGCGGGCGTCTCGTGGACCACGGTGCTCCTGCGGGCCTACGCCGCCGGCCTGCGGGCCGTGCCGGAGCTGCTGTCCCGCTGGGAGGACGGCGGTCCCACCGAGCCCGGCCCGCCGGCCGTGGCGCTGGCGGTGGCGACCGACCGAGGCCTGCTGGTGCCGACGTTCGTCGAGCCCGACCTGGGCGAGGCCGCCGACCGCGACCGCGAGCTCCGGGCGGTCGTGCAGGCCGCGCAGACCGGCAAGGTCGACCCGGCGTACATGGCCGTGGCCAACGCCTCCCTGTCCAACCTGGGCGGCCTCGGCGTGGACCGCTTCAACGCGCTGCTCACGCCGCCCCAGGGAAGCGTGCTGGCCCTGGGTTCGATCCGACGTCGTCCGGTGGCGGTGCCCGGCGGGGTGGGGCTCGCGCTCACGCTCGAGGCCGGCCTCACCGTCGACCACCGGATCGCCGACGGCGCCCACGGCGCCGCCCTGCTCGACGAAATCGTCCGATACCTGGGCTGAAACCCTTGACGTGACCTGCGTCACAACGGTACAACTACCCGAACGTTTGTGAATCATTGAGTGCACAGAGGTGATAATGCCCGCGAACCGAGACCCGGCCACCCTGGTCGCGGCCGCGCGCCTGTACTACCTCGAGGGGCGGTCGCAGGCCGAGGTCGCCGACGCCCTGGGCACCAGCCGGTCGAACGTGTCGCGGATGCTGACCGAGGCCCAGAGCCAGGGCATCGTCGAGTTCCGGATCCACGACCCGGCCGGCCGGGTCGAGCCGCTCGAGGAGGAGCTCTCTGCCAGGTTCGGCCTCCAGGACGTACGCGTGGCCCACGTGGCGCGGTCCGGCCAGCGCACCGAGGACCAGGTCGGTCGGCAGGCCGCGCGACTGCTGCTGGAGAGCCTCAAGGACTCCATGACCGTCGCCATCTCGTGGGGGCACGCGCTCCAGTCCGCGGTCTACGCGACGACCTCCGAGCAGGCCTTCCACCAGCTCAGCCTGGTCCAGCTGGTCGGCGGCCTGTCCGCGATCAGCAACGAGATCAGCGGCCAGGAGCTGGTCCGGGAGCTCGCCGTACGCCTGGGTGCGCAGTACCGCTTCCTGCACGCGCCGGCGACCGTCGAGTCCCCGGCCGTGCGCCAGGCCCTGATGGCCGAGCCCTCGATCGCCGAAGCGGTCGCCGAGGCCGGCCGGGCCGACCTGGCCATGGTCGGCATCGGCACCCCGACCGTCGGGTCCTCCGCGGCGATCCTGGACTCGATGCGGCTCAGCCCCGCCGAGCGCCAGGAGTTCTGGGACGCCCACCCGGTCGGCGACATCGCTGCGCGGTACTACGACGAGCAGGGCACCCGGATCAAGGGTGCGGTCGACGACCGCATCGTCGGCGCCACCCTGGACGACCTCGTGTCGATCCCCCACGTGATCGGCGTGGCCCACGGCCGCGCCAAGGCGCCGGGGGTCCTCGGCGCCCTGAACGGCCGGCTGATCGACTCGCTGGTGTGTGACGAGAGCCTGGCCCGCAGCGTCCTGAGCGCCGCTCGGACCAGCGACGAGAAGAGGAGCACGCTCTGATGTGGTTCGCGATCATTGCCGCAGTCGTCGCCGGATGGATGGTGCAGCTCTACTTCAGCTTCCACCAGGCGACCGCGTTCAACAAGGCCGTCGTCGCCCTGCGCGCCCAGGGCACGGTCAGCGTCGGCGCCGGCGGCAAGCGCTACCGCGGCGGTCGCGCCTTCGTCGCGATCGCGGTGGACGAGCGCGACACCGTCGTCGACGCGATCACCCTCCAGGGGCTGACCACCTTCGCCCGCGCTCGCGCCCTCCCGGGCGCGTGCGGCCAGACTCTTCGTCGCCTCGGGAGCGACCGTGAGATCCCCGCCCTGACCCGTCAGCAGCGCGAGGCAGCCCGCCAGGCCGCCACGCTCTTCGTCGAGGGTCGCGAGCGGGCCACGCGGGACGCGGAAGGGGGTGTCCCGACCAGCGCCGGATGAGACCTCGCCCGACGGACGCGGGGTGGAGCCCACGCCCGTCGAGCGAAGCAGGATCGAGCGGACACCGCTCGAGCTACACCTCAGATGCCAGGCAAGCATCAAACGAACGTGCCTTCACCGAGGGGGCCGACTCGACAGGAGCAATCATGCCATTCACAGAACTGGCGGCTGCCATTCCGATGGCCACCACCGCCCCGACGGTGAACCCACCGACCGGGTTCTTCGGGGCGCTGGCCGATGCCGCAACGTGGTTCATCGGCCTCTTCCAGGCCGGCGGCGACTTCTTCCTCGCCCTGGTCACCGGGATCATCCCGCTGCTGGTCGTGCTGCTGACCGCGATCAACGCGCTGATCCGGCTGATCGGGCCGGAGCGCATCGACAAGGTCGGCGAGGCCGCAGGACGTCCCGGCATCCAGTGGTACCCCGTGCGGTACCTCGTGCTCCCGGTCCTCTCCGTGTTCTTCCTGACCAACCCGATGGCCTACACCATGGGTCGGTTCCTCCCCGAGAAGTACAAGCCGGCGTTCTACGACTCCGCCGTGAGCTTCGTGCACCCGATCACCGGCATCTTCCCGCACGCCAACGCAGGCGAGCTCTTCGTCTACCTCGGCATCGCGGGCGGGATCACCCAGCTCGGTCTCAACACCAGCGACCTCGCCGTCCGTTACCTCCTGGTCGGCCTCGTCGTCATCCTGCTCCGCGGCATCCTCACGGAGCTCATCACCGCCGCCATGCTGACGCGTCGTGACAACGCGGCAGCGCAGGCCCAGCAGGCCGAGGAGGCCACGGCATGAGCACCACCACTGCAGCGAAGACGCCCGCGGGCGGCAGCGCGTTCGACAAGATGAGCAAGGTGCTGGTCACGGTCGGCAAGGCCGTCGGCGGCGTCGTCGGCATCCTCTACCAGGCCGGTCGCGACACCATCGACACGGTGATCCGCAACATCCTGCCGTTCATGGCCTTCATCTCGGTCCTGGTCGGCATCATCAACAAGACCGGCCTCGGCGACCACCTGGCCCACTGGATCAGCCCGCTGGCCAGCAGCCTGCCCGGCCTGCTCGTGATCAGCATCTTCTGCTCCATCCCGATCCTGTCCCCGGTGCTGGGCCCCGGAGCCGTCATCGCCCAGGTGATCGGCGTGCTGCTGGGCACCCGGATCGCGGCCGGTGACATCGCGCCGCAGTACTCCCTTCCGGCGTTGTTCGCGATCGACCCCCAGGTCGGCTGCGACTTCATCCCGGTCGGCCTGGCTCTCGGCGAGGCCGAACCACACACAGTGGAGATCGGGGTGCCGGCGGTGCTCATCTCGCGGATGATCACCGGGCCCGTCTCCGTGGTGATCGCCTACTTCGCGAGCTTCGGCCTCTACACCTCCAGCAACTGACCATGCAGGCTGGACCTGTCCAGCCATCAACCGAAACGGAGTCATCATGGCCGAGTACAAGTCAGTCAAGGTCAGCGCCGGCCGGGGCGGGTGGGGGGGACCCCTCACCGTCACCCCGAGCGACAGCCGACCCCTGATCGCCTCCATCACGGGGGGCGGCATCCATCCGGTCGCCCAACGGATCGCCGATCTCACGGGCGGTGAGGCCTTCGACGGCTTCTCGAGCTCGGCCCCCTTCGACAAGCTCGCCGTCGCCGTCATCGACTGTGGCGGTACGGCGAGGGTCGGGGTCTACCCGATGAAGAAGGTGCTCACAGTGGACATCCACGCCACCAGCCCGGCCGGGCCGCTGGCGCAGTTCATCACCGAGGAGCTGTTCGTCTCCGGCGTGAAGCCCGAGAACGTGGAAGAAGCATGACCGAGCCCGGCCAGGGGGCCGTCTACGCCACCACCGTCACCAAGGTCGGTTCCCAGGTCCAGGCCTTCCTGGACCACGGGATCCTGATCTTCTTCGGCGACCACGCCCCGGAGGAGCTGCACGACATCTCCGTGCTCCACCGGGCCGACGTGGCGGACGACGGCCCCCAGCCGGGCGACACCATCCATCTCGGAGACGTGTCGCTGGAGGTCCTCGCCGTCGGTGAGGTCGTCCGCGACAACCTGCTCAACCTGGGCCACCTGGACCTCAAGGCGGACGGGCGCACCACCGCCAAGCTGCCCGGCGACGTCTGCGTCGCGGTCGGCGCACTCCCCCTCCTCGCTCCGGGCGACTCGTTCCGGATCACCCGCCCTGCCTGACCTTCCCCCAAGGAGCTCACCATGTCTTACCGCGATCGTCTCCAGCGCCGGCTCGACGACACGGGTCGCCCGGTGCGGGTCGGCCTGATCGGCGCCGGGCAGATGGGACGAGGCTTCGCCGCACAGCTGCTGAAGATGCCCGGCGTCTCCCTCTCGGCGGTCTTCGACGTCGACCGTGACCGTGCCGTGGAGGCCTTCTCCCAGGCCGGGATCACCGCCTCGTCGGCCACCGACCCCGACGTCGCCGCCCGCGCCATCGAGAACGGCGAGTCCGTCGCGCTGGGTGGTGTCGACGAGATCGGAGCGCTTCCGCTCGACATCGTGGTCGAGGCCACGGGAGTACCCGACGTCGGCGCCCGTACGGCGATCGAATCGCTGGCCGCCGGCATGGACTACGCCACCCTCAACGTCGAGCAGGACGTCACGGTCGGGCGCTACATGCTCCGGCTCGCCGAGGAGTCGGGCCGCCTCTACTCGGTGTGCCGCGGCGACGAGCCGGTGGAGACCAAGATCCTGGTCGACTTCGCCCGCGACCTGAACCTCGAGGTGATCTGCGCGGGCAAGGGCAAGAACAACCCGCTCGACCCCTACGCCACTCCTGAGGGACTGGCCGCCGAGGCCGCTCGCAAGAAGATGAACCCGAAGATGCTCACGGAGTTCGTCGACGGCTCGAAGGCCATGATCGAGATGGCCGCCCTGGCCAACACCACCGGTCTGGAGATGAGCCGGCGCGGCATGTACGGCCCGAGCTCCACGGTCCCGACCCTGCACGAGACCTTCGCCCTCCAGGAGGACGGCGGCGTCCTCGACCGCCCCGGTGTCGTGGACTACTGCATCGGCCCGGTCGCCCCCGGTGTGTTCGTGATCGTGCGCACCGACGACCCCTACGTCCAGCACGAGATGGCCTACCTCCAGATGGGCGACGGCCCCTACTTCTCGCTCTACCGCCCCTACCACCTCGCCTCGATCGAGGCGCCGCTGACCGTCTACTCGATGGTCCTCGACCGCGAGGCCAGCCTGACCTCGGAGCACTGGACCTCCGAGGTGGGCGCGGAGAGCAAGCGACCGCTCAAGGCCGGCGAGCTGATCACCGGGATCGGCACCGACACGATCCGCGGGCTCGCGGACCCCGCGGACGACTTCCTCGAGGAGAACGGCGTACCCCTGGGTGTGCTCGCCGGTGCGCGGCTGGTCCGCGACGTCCCCGCCGACCACATGCTCAGCTACGACGACGTCGAGCTCGACGAGGACTCCCTGATCGTGAAGATGCGTCGCTACCAGGAGGCCATGGCCCGCGGGGAGGACGTCCCCTCGCTGAAGGACCTGCAGGCGGCCATCGCCCGCTGACCGAGCCGCGATGACGCCCACCTCGCCACTACGCTTCGGGAGTGCCCGAGCCCACCAGCCGCCTGCCCCGGGCTGCGCTCGTGATGCTCGCGGCCGGCGAGGGCCGGCGTTCGGGGCACCACACCAACAAGGTGCTGCTGCCCCTGGCCGGTCGGCAGGTCTTCACGTGGTCGATCCGCTGGGCGCGGCTGCTGCCCGGGGTCGTGCACACGACCCTCGTGGTCCGCGAGGAGGACCGGTCGGCGGTCCTGGCCACGCTCGACCGCGAGGTGCGTCCGCCGCAGATCGACCTGGTCGTCGGCGGCGACACCCGGCACGCGTCGGAGTGGGCGGCGCTGCAGGCGCTGGGGCCGATGATCGAGGCCGGTGAGGTGGACGTGGTGGTGATCCACGACGCCGCGCGGCCGCTGGCGCCGTCCCGGCTCTTCGCCGAGGTGATCGCCGTGGCCGCCGAGCACGGCGGGGCCATCCCGGTGCGCGAGCACCGGGGGCTGACCGGCGTGGGCGCCACCCAGGTCCCCGACGACTCGGTGGTCACCGTGCAGACGCCCCAGGCGTTCGCCGCCCGACCGCTGCTCGAGGCCTACCGGCGGGCCGGCGACGACGGCTTCGTCGGCACCGACACCGCGAGCTGCATCGAGCGCTACACCGACCTCGCCGTGACCTGCGTGGAGGGTGACGCCCGCAACATCAAGATCACCTTCCCCGACGACCTCTTCCTGGCCGAGCGCCTGCTCGCCCGGGCGGACTACGATCTCTCCGACGGCCTCGAACAGCCACCGCACCATCACCTGCGCGACCTCTGGCCGTACGGCGGAAGGCCGAGGCAACCACGATGAGCACCGCGTACGCCGAGCTGACCTGCGAGACCTGCGAGGCCGTGACCGACCACGAGCTGAAGTACGCCGGTCGGCTGCTGGAGCTGACCAAGTGCACCGTGTGCGGGACCCAGGTCGAGGTCATCCCGCGCGCGATGCTGCCGGCCTACGCCCGTGACCTCGAGCAGCGGGTCGCCAGCAAGCCCCGCCGGATGCTGCGCCGCTGGAGCCGCGACCCGGTCGGCTACGCCGTCCGGCTGCCGTGGGCGGTCGCCCGGCAGCCGGTCAAGCTCGCTCGCGAGGTCTGGGCGCTGGTCCGCCGCTGACTGTGGGCGTCCGGCGTGCCTGCCGGAGCTGGCGACCCAGCTCGTCGACGCACTCCAGCAGGTGGACCGCCGAGACGTCGTCGACGCGGCGTGCCAGCGACGGGGCGTGGACCAGCTCGAGGTCCCCCCGGGCGCGCAGCCAGGTGACCAGGTGCGCGAGGTCGTCGAGTGGCGGCGGCCCGTCGGCCGCCTCGAGCACCGACGCGGCGATGACCGCCGGCGAGGCCAGCGAGACCAGGCCCTCGCGGTCGATGGTGCCGGTGATCCGTCCGGAGGCCGCGGTCTTGACCGTGTCGGTCACCGGCCGCACCGCGGCGTACGACGTGCTGCCGGACGACGCCTGCTCCAGGAGCGAGGACAGCAGGTCGTCGGGGGTCAGGGGGCACAGCGGATCGTGGACCAGCAGCGGCCCGGCCCCGGCCCCGCGCACCTCGTCCCACCACGGGCCGGACGACAGGACCTGGACCGCGGAGCCCAGCCCGGCGACCTCGGAGCGGACCCGGTCGGCCTGGTCGGCCTCGACCCGGACCACGATCTCGTCGCAGACTCGAGTCAGCGTACGGACCGCGAAGAGATACAGCGGCTCGTCGTGCAGGGGCTCGAAGACGAGCGTCCCGCGACCGTCGAGCGGTACCACGGCGCGCGCGTTGACGTGGTCCACGCGGCAACCGTAGCCGCCACGACATACGAAGGCCCCGTCACACCGGAGTGTGCGGGGCCGTCGTGTGGAGCCGAGGTCGGACTAGGAGGCGAGCACCTCGTCGAGCATGGCCTCGGCCTTGTCCTCGTTGGTGTGCTCGGCCAGGGCCAGCTCGGAGACCAGGATCTGGCGAGCCTTCGCCAGCATCCGCTTCTCGCCGGCCGACAGCCCACGGTCACGTTCGCGACGCCACAGGTCGCGCACGACCTCCGAGACCTTGTTCACGTCGCCGCTGTGCAGCTTCTCGAGGTTGGCCTTGTAGCGACGCGACCAGTTGGTCGGCTCCTCGACGTGCGCTGCGCGCAGGATGTCGAAGACGCGATCGAGGCCTTCCTTGTCGACCACGTCGCGCACCCCGACCAGGTCGAGGTTGCACGCGGGGACCCGGACCACGAGGTCCTGCTGTGCCACGATGCGGAGGACGAGGTACTGCCTGTCCTCACCCTTGATCTGCCGCATCTCGATGTCTTCGATGACAGCGGCCCCGTGATTGGGATAAACAACCGTTTCGCCCACGGTGAAAGACATATGTTCGGTACCACCCTTCGTGTATGACCATTCTAACACGTCCCGACGCGGGCTCCTTCATCGTTTGCGCAGGTCAGAGGCCCTCTCGGGGCTTGACAGGAAGCCGGATCGTGTGCCAGCGAGGCCCGGTCGGGGAGCGGCGTGTCGCCGTTCGCGGTGTCCGGCGAGTCGGTCGATGACCGATACTGCGTGACATGTCGGCACCTCTGGCACCACCAGCACCGGAGGCGCCCTCCGGTGGCGGACCCGGGCGCTTAGGCCGGCTCGGCGTCGTCCAGCTGGCCCGGGCCGCGCACCCGCGCCGGGCCCTGGCCACCGCCGTCGCCCTGGCCGTCGCCGCCGCGGCCTCCGGTCGCGCGGCGCGCGAGGTGGGGCTGGTGCTGGCGACCGTCCTGGTGGGCCAGGCCCTGCTCGGCTGGGACAACGACCTCGTCGACGAGGCAGCCGACCGCGAGGACGAGCGCACGGACAAGCCCCTGGTCACCGGGCCGCTGGACCGTGCCACGGTCGGCTTCGCCCTCGCCTGCGGGGTGCTGCTCGTCGTACCCCTCTCCCTGTCGGGCGGGATCACCGCCGGGATCTGCTACCTGCTCTCCCTGCTGGTCGCCCTGGCCGGCAACCGCTGGCTGCGCCGCGGGGCACTGTCCTGGGTGCCGTGGGCGGTCGGCTTCGCCCTGTACCCCGCGTTCCTCTCGTACGGCGGCTGGGGCGGCGGAGCGACCGGCCACCCGCCGACGATCGCCATCACCGTCGCCGCCGCCGTGCTCGGCGTGGGTGTCCACGTCCTGACCTCGCTGTCCGGCCTGGTCGAGGACAACCGGGCCGGACGCCACCACCTGCCGCTCCGGCTCGCCCTGCGCGTCGGGGCACCGCGCCTCCTGGCCCTCTCGGCGGCGTTCTGCCTGCTCGTCCTGGCCGTGATCGCATGGGTCGGCGCGACCGTCGGGCTGTCGCAGTAGCCCCGTCGAGAGCGGCTCCGGCGCCCGCTAGTCTGTGGCGCGTGAACCTGCGACGGACATGCGCGCTCGGTGCGGTCGGCCTCCTGACCGCCGGCCTCCTCGGCGCGTGCGGATTCAACTACGCGACGGACCGCATCAACTCCATCACGGCGGCCGCGAACTACCGCGACGGCACGGTCGACGTCCTCAACGCGGCGATCGTCAGCAAGGCGCCCAACTCGGGCACGTTCGTCGCCGGCCTCGCCAACAGCGACCAGACCAAGACCGTCACCCTCACCGGCATCTCCGGCGACGGCACGGCCGTGGGTGACGTGACCACGAGCTCGATCCCGATCGACCCCAACGGCTACGTCAACCTCGCGACGCCGGGCCAGGGCATCGCCGTCACCGGCACCTTCGCCCCCGGCCAGTACGTCTCCCTGACCCTCACCTTCGACGACGGCGAGAGCGCCACGCTCAACGTGCCGGTCTTCCTCGACGACGGGCAGGGACAGTGGGCCGGCCTCGACCAGTCCACGCCGTCTTCGTCGGCCAGCGGGCCCAGCGGCACGGTCACCGACAACACCTCCCCGAGCGCGTCTCCGACCGCCTCCCCGACCGCCTCCGCCAGCTGATGACCTACACCCTGGTCCTCCTCCGTCACGGCGAGAGCCTCTGGAACGCCGAGAACCTCTTCACCGGTTGGGTCGACGTGGACCTGTCCGACAAGGGACGGGCCGAAGCGGTCCGCGGGGGCGAGCAGCTCCGCGACGCCGGCATCCTCCCCGATGTCGTCCACACCTCTCTCCTGCGCCGGGCGATCACCACGGCCGCGGTCAGCCTCGACGTCGCCGACCGGCACTGGATCCCGGTCCGCCGGAGCTGGCGGCTCAACGAGCGCCACTACGGCGCCCTCCAGGGCAAGAACAAGAAGCAGACCCTCGACGAGTACGGCGAGGAGCAGTTCATGCTCTGGCGCCGTTCGTTCGACACCCCGCCGCCCCCGCTCGACGACGACAGCGAGTTCTCCCAGGCCCACGACGTGCGGTACGCCGACCTCGGTGACGAGCTGCCCCGCGCCGAGTGCCTCAAGGACGTCATCGCCCGGCTCCTGCCCTACTGGGAGGGCCCGGTGGCCGACGACCTGCGGACCGGACAGACCGTGCTGCTCGCCGCCCACGGCAACAGCCTGCGCGGTGTCGTCAAGCACCTCGACGGCATCAGCGACGACGACATCGCCGCGCTCAACATCCCGACCGGGATGCCGCTGGTCTACGAGCTCGACGACGACCTGCGCCCGACGGTCCCGGGCGGGACCTACCTCGACCCCGACGCCGCGGCTGCGGCCGCGGCAGCAGTAGCGAACCAGGGTCGCTGAGCAGGAGCACGCGAGGCACGAGCGCGCTCCCTGCGCTCAGCGAGGTCGAGCGAGCCCCACGGCCGAGCCCGCGAGGCCGTGACGGGCGGGTCGAGACCCCGGAACGCGCCCGAGCACGCGAGGCACGAGCGCGCTCCCTGCGCTCAGCGAGGTCGAGCGAGCCCCACGGCCGAGCCCGCGAGGCCGTGACGGGCGGGTCGAGACCCCGGAACGCGCCCGAGCACGCGAGGCACGAGCGCGCTCCGTGCGCTCAGCGAGGTCGAGCGAGCCCCACGGCCGAGCCTGCGAGGCCGTGACGGGCGTGTCGAAACCCGGAACGCGCCCGAGCACGCGAGGCACGAGCGCGCTCCGTGCGCTCAGCGAGGTCGAGCGAGCCCCACGGCCGAGCCTGCGAGGCCGTGACGGGCGTGTCGAGACGCGGGACGGCTGTCAGGCGTCGCTGGCGACCGGGAACTGACCGGTCACCGCGAAGACCACCCGGTTGGCCACCGACACCGCGTGGTCGGCGATCCGCTCGTAGTAGCGACCGAGCAGGGCGATGTCGATGGCCGCCTCCACGCCGTGCTGCCAGTCGTCCCCCAGGAGCTGGGTGAACGACGTACGGCGCAGCTGGTCCATCTCCTCGTCGTCTCGGCCCAGGGCGATCGCCGCCTCGACGTCACGCTCGGTGATCACCGCGGAGACCCGGCGGACCATGTCCTCGGCGACGTCGCCCATCCGGGCCACGGTCGCGCGGGCGTCCTCGGGCACCGCGATCTCGGGCACACGCAGCCGGGCGATCTTGGCGACGTGGACCGAGAGGTCGCCCATCCGCTCGAGCTCGCTGACCATGCGCAGGGCCGACACGACCACGCGCAGGTCGCCGGCCACCGGCTGCTGCAGCGACAGCAGCGAGAAGGCTGTCTCCTCGACCCGCTCGCGGGCCCGGTCGACCTTGGCGTCGGCGGCGATCACCGCCTCGGCGATCTCGGCGTCGCCGTTGAGCAGCGCCTGGGTCGCCAGCCGGACCGACTTCTCGACGGCGTCGCAGATCTCGGCGAGGTCGGAGAAGATCGAGTCGAGCTGCTCGTGGAAGGCTTCACGCATGGACACACCGTAGGCGCCCAAGGTGACCAGACGGGGTCGACGGGTGAACGCGCCGTGAACAGTGACCCGGCGGACCGCTCGTGAGCGAACTCCGGGTGAAGCGGTGCGTACGATCAGGGCGTGAGCCCCACGACGCAGGCGTTCGTCGCCGCGCTCATCGGGGCCGTCGTCGCCGGTGCGGCCGTCCTGGCCTGGCACGTCAGCCAGGCCCAGCTCGCCGCCGCCCAACCCGCCGACGATCCCGTGCTGCCGGCGGGCGTCGCGACAGTCCTGTCGGTGCTGCGCAGCAGCGCCGTCGTGGTCGATGACGACGACGAGGTGGTGAAGGCCTCCGCGCCCGCCCATGCCCTGGGTCTGGTGCGCGGTCAGCGGCTGGCCTCGGCCGAGCTGGCCGAGCTGGTCCGTCAGGTGCGGCGCGACGGCCAGATCCGCGAGGCCGACCTCGTGCTCCCCCGCAGCAGCGGACCGGCCCGCACCGTGACCGCCCGGGTGGCGCCCTTGAGCTCGCGACTGGTCCTGGCCCTGATGGAGGACCGCACGACCGAGCGCCGCGTCGAGGCCGTCCGCCGTGACTTCGTCGCCAACGTGTCCCACGAGCTGAAGACCCCGGTCGGGGCGATCAAGCTGCTGGCGGAGGCTGTCTCGGACGCTTCCGACGATCCCGAGGCCATCGAGCGCTTCGCCCGGCGGATGCTCACCGAGAGCGACCGGCTCGCCCGGATGGTGCAGCAGATCATCGAGCTCTCGCGCCTCCAGGGGGACGAGCCGGTCGAGGCTCCCCACCTGGTCGAGGTCGACGAGGTGATCGCGCGCTCGGTCGACTTCACCGTGATGGACGCCCAGAACAAGGACATCAAGGTCGTCACGGGCGGCACCTCCGGTCTGCGGATCTTCGGCAACGAGGAGCAGGTCTCCGCGGCGATCACCAACCTGGTCGCCAACGCCGTGGCCTACTCCGGCAGCGACTCGACCGTGCTCGTCACCACCAAGGCCGCCGACGACATGGTCGAGATCTCGGTCGTCGACCAGGGCATCGGCATCCCCTCCGACGAGCTGGACCGGATCTTCGAGCGCTTCTACCGCGTCGACCCGGCCCGGCACCGCTCCACCGGTGGCACGGGGCTCGGGCTCTCCATCGTCAAGCACGTCGCGGCCACCCACGGTGGCGACGTACGGGTGTGGTCCCTCGAGGGACAGGGCTCCACCTTCACGCTGTCCCTGCCCCGATCCCGCCAGGAGGAGAACGCATGACCACATCGAGGAGACCCACATGACGCGCGTGCTCGTCGTCGAGGACGAAGAGAGCTACGCCGACGCGCTGTCGTACATGCTCCGCAAGGAGGGGTACGACGTCTCGCTGGCAGCCACCGGGCCGGACGCGGTCACCGAGTTCGACCGCAACGGCGCCGACATCGTGCTCCTGGACCTGATGCTGCCCGGGCTGTCGGGCACCGAGGTGTGCCGGCACATCCGGGCGAGCTCCAACGTGCCGGTGATCATGGTCAGCGCCAAGGACGACGAGGTGGACAAGATCGTCGGGCTCGAGCTGGGGGCCGACGACTACGTCACCAAGCCGTACTCGCCTCGGGAGCTGGTGGCCCGGATCCGGGCCGTGCTGCGGCGCGGGACCGAGCCCGACCTGGCCCCGATGACCCTCGAGGCCGGCCCGGTCCGGATGGACGTCGAGCGGCACACGGTGACCGTCGACGGCGACCCGCAACGGCTGCCGCTGAAGGAGTTCGAGCTGCTCGAGATGTTCCTGCGCAACCCCGGCCGGGTGCTCACCCGTGGGCAGCTGATCGACCGGGTCTGGGGATCGGACTACGTCGGCGACACCAAGACCCTCGACGTGCACGTGAAGAGGCTGCGCGCCAAGCTCGAGCAGGACCCCGCCAGGCCGGAGCTGCTGGTCACCGTCCGGGGCCTCGGCTACAAGCTCGACCTCTGAGCCGCTCGGTGGTCGAGCGGAGCAGCTCGGTGGTCGAGCGGAGCCACCCGGTGGTCGACCGGAGCAGCTCGGTGGTCGAGCGGAGCAGCTCGGTGGTGGAGCGGAGCAGCTCGGTGGTCGAGCGGAGCAGCTCGGTGGTCGAGCGGAGTCGAGACCACATCTCAGGGAATTCCCGGAGGCGCGTTGTCGGCGGGCCGCGCTAGCCTCCAGACTCGCGACGAGGACGGGGAGGGACGAGCCGATGCGCCGTC
The DNA here is from genome assembly GCF_008761635.1 of Nocardioides cynanchi. NCBI lineage: Bacteria > Bacillati > Actinomycetota > Actinomycetes > Propionibacteriales > Nocardioidaceae > Nocardioides > Nocardioides cynanchi. Next base: position 3,506,748 of record NZ_CP044344.1, on the reverse strand, counting down.
TGGCAGAGCTGGTGCTGCGGCACCGACTGGTGATCGTGATCGGGTGGGCGGTGATCCTCCTCGCGGGCGGCGCCGTGGCCGGCACCGTCAGCAACCGGATGACGGTGAACTTCTCGCTGCCCGGCCAGCCGGGCGACACCGCGGCGAACAAGATCATCGCGGAGTTCCACAACGGCGGTAACACCTCGCCGCTCCTGGCCACCGTCACCCTGCCCGCGGGCCAGACCATCACCGGCCACGAGGCCCAGGTGGCCAAGGCGTTCGCCTCGCTGGGCTCGGCCGACGTGCCCCTGCGGGTGGTCGACGAGGCCAACACCGGCGACAAGGCCTTCCGCACCTCGGACGACCGTACGGCGTACGCGATGGTGTTCTACCCCTTCCCGCAGAGCTTCGCCGACCAGGTGCCGACCAAGCTGGTCAGGTCCACGGTGGGTGCCGCCGCGCCGCCCGGTGCCACGGTCGGGGTGACCGGTATGGATGCGCTCGCCGTCGGTGACGACTCGGGCGGCAACGGCGTGCTCACCGAGACGCTGCTCGGCGCACTCGGCGCACTGATCGTGCTGCTGTTCGTCTTCGCCTCGATGCTCGCCTTCCTGCCACTGGTCGTGGCGGCGGTGTCCATCCTGACCACGTTCCTGCTGCTCCTGCCCCTGACCTACCTCACCGACGTGTCGTTCATCGTCCAGTTCCTGGTCGCGCTGGTCGGGCTCGGCGTCGCGATCGACTACTCCCTGCTGTTCGTCACCCGCTGGCGCGAGGAGCGAGACCACGGCAAGGACAACCACGACGCGGTCGTGGCCGCGATGGAGACGGCCGGGCACGCGGTCCTGTTCAGCGGGCTGACCGTCGCGATCGGCCTGCTGGCGCTGGTCGTGCTGCCGGTGCCGTTCATGCGCAGCATCGGCATGGGCGGGGCGCTGATCCCGCTCGCCTCGGTGCTGGTGACGCTCACGCTGACGCCGGCGATCCTGGGCAGCATCGGCCCCCGGGTGGACTGGCCCAAGATCCGCCACGAGAACAAGCCGAGCCGGGGCTGGACGGCGTGGGCGCGCCTCGTCGTGCGCCGCCGCTGGATCGCGGCGGTTGCGGCGCTGGCCGTGATCGGGGTGCTCTTCGTGTCGTTCCTCGGCATCAAGATCGGTGCCGCCGACTCGTCGTCGCTGGCCAAGAACGGCGCCGCCTTCGACACCCTCCAGGTGCTCAAGAGCGGAGGGGTGACCACCGGGTCGCTGACGCCGATCGAGGTCCTGACCGAGACCAGCAAGGCCCAGGCGGTGGCCCAGACCCTCGGTGGGGTCGACGGCATCACCCATGCCGTGGTGCCGTCCGGCCCCGGCTCGTCGGTCGACGGTCAGACCGTCGTGGTGCTGATCCCGAGCGCGGAGACGGTGAACTCCTCCAGCGTCCAGGTGGTCCGCGACGTCACCGCGCTGGCGGACAAGACCGACGGGGTGCTCGGCGTGACCGGTCTCGGCAACGCCCAGGTCGACTTCCTGCACGCGGTCTACGGCAACTTCCCGCTGATGCTGCTGCTGATCGCGTTCCTCACCTACGTCCTGCTGGTGCGGGCGTTCCGCTCGCTGCTGCTGCCGCTCAAGGCGGTGATCCTCAACCTGGTCTCGCTGACCGCCGTCTACGGCCTGATGGTGCTGTTCTGGCAGCAGGGTTACGGCTCGCAGGCGGTCTTCGGGATCCAGGAGACCGGCGCCGTCACCTTCTGGATCCCGCTGATGGTCTTCGCGTTCCTGTTTGGGCTCTCGATGGACTACGAGGTGTTCATCCTGTCGCGGATCCGTGAGGAGTACGACGCGGGCGCGTCCACCGACGAGGCCGTGGTGCTCGGCATCGGCCGCACCGGCCGGCTGGTGACCAGCGCCGCGCTGATCCTGTTCCTGGCCTTCGCCGCGCTGGCCTCCGGTCCGGGCACCGACATCAAGGTGCTCGCCACCGGACTCGGCTTCGGCATCCTGCTCGACGCGACCCTGGTGCGCTCGGTCCTGGTGCCGTCGCTGGTCTCGTTGTTCGGCTCCTGGAACTGGAAGCTCCCCGACTCGGTCGCCCGCATCCTGCGGGTCCCGCCGTCGGTCGTCCACGCCGAGCAGCCCGAGGTCGCCGTCGGCGACTGAAGTTCGGCACACTGGTCGCGCCATGCCACCTGCCGCTGCCGAGCCCGACGAACCGACCGCACCGGCGGAGTCTCCGGTCGCGCGCCCGGCGGACACCCGCGAGATCGCGGCGACGATGAACCTCGCGCTCCGGATCGGCGAGCTGCTGCTGTCCTCGGGCGCGGGTGCCGGTGACGTGAGCGCGGCGATGCGCAACGTGGCCTGGGCCTGCGGACTGCGCGGCTACACCGCGGACGTGATGTTCACCGAGCTCACCATGAGCTACCAGTCCTCGCCGGAGGATCCCGCCCTGATCCAGATCCGGCAGGTGCGCTACCGCGAGGTCGACTATGGCGACCTCACCGAGGTCGACCATCTGATCCGGGCCCTGGTCGACGGCTCGATCGGCCGGGCTGAGGCCACCAACCGCCTGAACCGGATCATCTCCACCGGTCACGCCCGCCCCCGGTGGTCGGTGACCGCCGCACTCGGCGTGATGGGTGGTGGCGTCGGCATGGTGCTGGGCGGCGACTGGCTCGTCGTCGCCGTCGCCGCGGCGGCCGCCATGCTGGTCGACCTGATGCAGCGGCAGATGAGCCGGCGCCGGCTGCCGGCGTTCTACCAGCAGGTGGCCGGAGGACTGCTGGCGACGCTGATCGCCGTGGCCGTGACCGCCACGCCGGCCGAGGTCTCGCCGAGCCTGGTGATCTCGACCAGCATCATCATGCTGCTGGCGGGCGTGAACTTCCTGGGCGCCATCCAGGACGCCCTGACCGGCTTCCCGGTGACCGCGGGCGCCCGGATCCTCGAGGCGTTCGTGGCGACCTCGGGAGTCGTGGCCGGGGTCAGCGGCGGCCTCCAGCTCTCGACGGTCCTCGGCGTCGATCTCGGCCGGCTCAACCCCGGCGCCTACTCGCTGGCCCAGACCCCGGTGATGGTGATCGGTGGGGCGATCGCCGCGGCCGCCTACTCCTTCTCGGCCTACGCCCCACCCCGGGCGCTGGCGCCGATCGCGGCCGTCGCCGCGGTCGCGATCTGGGTGTACGCCACGGTGTACCAGCAGGGTTTCGGGATCGCCTGGTCGTCCGCCCTGGCGGCGCTGCTGCTCGGGCTGGCGAGCTACCCCGTCGCGACCCGGACCCGGATTCCCGCTCTGGTGGTCGTGGCCGCCGGCATCACGCCGTTCCTTCCCGGCCTGTCGATCTTCCGGGGGCTGACCCTCCTCGGCACGGACGCGAGCGCGGCTCTCCTGGCGATGGTCACGGCGGCCGCCATCGCGATCGCGCTCAGCTCCGGGGCGATCCTGGGTGAGTACCTCGCCCAGCCGATCCGGCGCGAGACCCGGCGACTCGAGAGCAAGCTGGCGGGGCCACGACTGGTCGGCCCGCACACGGTGCGTCGCCTGCGCCGCCGCCGGGCGCGGCGGGCCACCTCGGATCCCACCTAGGCTCGCGCCATGTCAGCCGAAGGGAGGACCGGTCGCTGCCTGTGCGGTGCCGTGGCCTACGCGGTCACCGGCCCACTGCGCGAGGTGACCGACTGTCACTGCGAGAGGTGCCGCCGCTTCACGGGGCACCACATGGCGGCGAGCGCCGCCGGGGTGGCCGACCTCCAGGTCGAGGACCCCACCGGGCAGCTGACCTGGTACGCCGTGCCCGGTGCGGCCTACGGGTTCTGCCGCACCTGCGGCTCGTCGTTGTTCTGGCGGGCCGAGTCGGACCCCACGCGGGTGTCGATCTGCGCCGGGACGCTGGAGGTCCCGACGGGGCTGCACACCGTCGAGGCCTGGTGGACCTCCCAGGCCAGCGACTACTTCATCCGGCCCGACCTGCCCGAGCGCCCCACGGAGTGAGCGCTCCCGTCCCGTGGCGGCGGGGTCTCGCCATCGCGGATGTATCAATCCGGGACCTCCCGGCCTCCTGACCACTACTGTGCAACTCGCCAGCTCCCGGGACCCGGCTTCTCACGAAGGACGACCACACGTGACCATCCACCCGGCAGCGGCCCGACCGCAGCGCACCAGGAACCGCCTCCTCGCGGTCGCCACCTCCGTCGTCGCCCTGCTGGGCGCCAGCCTGGTCGGCGCCACCGCCTCGGCCTCGCCGCCGCAGGCCCCGGCCGGCTGTTCGTCGCCCACCGTGGCCGGACCCTCCCGGATCGGGCGGATCGGCGGCATCGTGCATCCGCAACGCGCAGCGCCCGGGTGCGCCGCCGGGGCCGCGGCCGGCCTCGAGGCGCCGTACCTCGCGGGCGCGAACCCGCCCCTGGTCAACCACGGCGGCCCGGTGATGGGCACCCAGAGCACCGGCGACCAGGTCGTGATCACACCGATCTTCTGGGAGCCCTCCGGCTTCGCGTTCACCTCCGGCTACAAGACCCTGATCACCGGCTACCTGAACGACCTGGCAGCCGACAGCGGCAAGGTGGGCAACGTCTTCGCGACGATGTTCCAGTACTCCGGCAGCAACGGTGCGATCAACTACCGGATGTCGGTCGGCACTCCCGTCAGCGACACCACGGCTCTGCCCGGCGACGGCTGCACGCTGGCGTCCAACGACACCACGCTGATCTACGCCGACGGCACGGGCTACTCCCACTGCCTCGACGACGCCCAGGTCATCGCCGAGACCCAGTCCGTGGTGACGGCGGGCAGCCTGCCGACCGACCTCGGGCATCTCTACGTGCTGTTCCTGCCCAAGCACGTGGAGTCGTGCTTCAACGCCGGCTCCACCGGCATCGGCTCGAACAACGCCTGCACCCTCAACCACCAGCCGAGCGCGGCGTACTGCGCCTACCACAGCTTCGCCGGCGCCGGTCAGAACCTGATCTACGCCAACATGCCCTTCCCTGCCTACCAGTCCGGGACCGGCTTCTCCTGCACGGCCGAGGGACTCGGTGGCGGGGTCCAGCAGCCCAACAACGACAAGGACGCCGACGTCGAGATCAGCCCGCTGAGCCACGAGATGGCCGAGGCGATCACCGATCCCAGGCTCGACACGTGGTACGACACCCCGACTGCCACCGACGGTGGCAACGAGAACGGCGACAACTGCGCCTACATCTACGGCACCCTGTCCGGCGCCGCCGGCTTCCACTACAACCAGACCATCAACGGCCACCACTACCTGACCCAGGAGGAGTTCAGCAACCACGACTTCGTCGCGGGTGTCAGTGGCTGCCTCCAGGGGATCGCGGCGGTGACACCAGCAGTCACCTCACTCTCCTCGACGAGCGGACCGGCTGCCGGCGGCGGGCACCTGACGATCACCGGTACCGGGTTCCCGGGCGCCTCCGCGGTCCACTTCGGAGCCGCTTCCGCCACCTTCACGATCCTCGACGCCGGCCACATCGACGCCACCATCCCAGCCGGCTCGGGCGTGGCCGACGTGACCGTGACGACGGCCGCCGGCGCCAGCCCGACGACCGGAGCCGACCACTACACCTACACCGGCAGCGCGCCGACGGTGACCGCGGTCAGCCCGGCCAGTGGCCCGGCGGCCGGAGGCCAGCACGTCACCATCACCGGGACCGGGTTCGCCAACGGAGCGACCGTCGCCTTCGGCGGCACCCCAGCCTCCGCGGTGACCGTCGTGTCACCCACCTCGATCACCGTCACCACGCCGAAGCACGCCAAGGGCACCGTCGACGTCAGGGTCAGCACCTCGTCCGGACCCACGGCCGTCACGTCCGCAGACCGGTACACCTACCTCGCCCGACCGAAGGTCTCCGGCCTCTCGCGGGCGTCGGGCACCCGGAAGGGCGGGACCCGTGTGACGATCACGGGCAAGGGGTTCACGGCAGGCTCGAAGGTGCTGTTCGGCAGCACGGCCGGCAAGCACGTCACCGTCGTGTCGGCGACCAAGATCCGGGTGACCAGCCCGAAGCACAAGGTGGCCCGGGTCCACGTCACGGTCAAGAGTCTCGGGGGCACGAGCCCCACGAGCCGCGCCGACCGCTACCGCTTCAGCTGATCGTGTCCGCTCGGGCCGGCCTGCCTCACCCGACCACGATCACGTGCAGGCGGCGCGGACCGTGCACGCCCTCGACCCGGTCCAGCTCGATGTCGCTGGTCGCGCTCGGCCCACTGATCCAGGTCTGGGGGCGGGTGACGTCGAGCAGGGGGATGGCGTCCGGGACGTCGGCGACCACCTGCGCGGCGTCGACGATGCACACGTGGAGGTCGGGGACCAGGGTCAGCACCCGACGGCCCTGACCGGGCCCGTGGTCGAGCACGATCGTGCCGGTCTCGGCGATCCCGACCGTGGCACGGGTGACGACACCGTCGAGCGCATCCAGCTCCGCGGCCGAGAGGTCGTCGTCGGGCACCGCGCCGGGTACCTCGAGATCGAGACCGGCAGGGACCACGACCCGGGCCGCCGCGGGCAGGGCGGCGCGCACGTGCTCCGCGAGGTCGGCGGCCGAGCAGCGGACGACCACGGCGCGGTAGTCGGCCACGCGCTCGGCGAAGAGCCCCACCAGGTCGGCACCGGGGCGCGGCAGCGACGGTGGTGGCGCAACGACGGCGGGGACGTCGACGCCCACGAGGGCCGACCGGACCCGGCCCAGGATCTCCTCTCGCGCGCTCACGAGCGGCCACCCCCGGTCCGGCGCCACCAGGCCCGGAACGACTCGCGCGGCGGCATCGGGAGGTCGCGGGCCGACGTCCAGGCCGCACCCGGTCCGGGGATCCGACCGAGCGCGCGGCGGCCGCCGGGGAGCGTCGTACGGCCGACCCGGCCCAGCAGCAGGCCCGCCAGCCCGGAGGCACGCTCGGCCAGACCCAGCCGGGAGGAGCGGGTGAAGGCGTACGACGCCCCGCGCATCGCCAGCGCCTCGGCCTTGGGCCGGCCCGAGCGATGGGCGTCGACGACCTGCGAGCGGAGCTCGACGAGCACGGTCGGGATGTCGATCCGCACCGGGCAGACCTCGAAGCAGGCACCGCAGAGCGACGAGGCGTAGGGCAGCGAGTCGGTCTGCTCGTCGACGCCGACGCCCTTCATCAGCGGGTTCAGGATCGCGCCGATCGGGCCGGGATAGACCGAGCCGTACGCATGGCCGCCCACCCGCTCGTAGACCGGGCAGACGTTCAGGCAGGCCGAGCACCGGATGCAGCGCAGGGCCTGCCGCCCGACCTGGTCGGACAGCGCGCGGGTACGACCGTTGTCGAGGAGCACGACGTGCACCTCCTGCGGGCCGTCGCCGGGGCTGACCCCCGACCACGTGGAGGTGTAGGGGTTCATCCGCTCGCCGGTCGACGACCGGGGCAGCAGCCGGAGCAGCGTGCCGAGGTCGTCCCAGCGCGGCACCACCTTCTCGATGCCGACCACCGAGACCAGCACCTCAGGCAGGGTCAGGCACATCCGGCCGTTGCCCTCGGACTCGACGACCACCAGGGTCCCGGTCTCGGCGACCGCGAAGTTGGCGCCCGAGACCGCCACCTTGGCACGCAGGAACTTCTCCCGCAGGTGCAGCCGGGCCGCGTTCGCCAGCTCGGCGGGGTCGTCGGAGAGGTCGTCGGGAGCAGGCCGGCCGGCACCGGCCATCCGGGACCGGAAGATCTCGCGCACCTCGGCCCGGTTGCGGTGGATCGCGGGCACCAGGATGTGGGAGGGCAGGTCGTCGGCGAGCTGCACGATCAGCTCCGCGAGGTCCGTCTCCCAGGGCGCGATGCCGGCTGCGAGCAACGCCTCGTTGAGGCCGATCTCGGCGGTGGCCATCGACTTGACCTTGACCACCTCGTCGACGCCGTGGGCGCGGGCCACCTCGACGACGATCCGGCACGCCTCGGCCGCGTCGCCGGCCCAGTGGACGACGGCGCCGTTCGCGGTCAGGGTCTCCTCGAGCCGGACCAGCTGCCGGTCGAGGTCGAGCAGGGCGGTGTCCTTGGCCAGCGCACCCGCCAGCCGGAGCTCCTCCCAGTCCTCGACCTCGGCGACGACCGTGGCCCGCTTGTCGCGGATCGTGTGGGTGGCGTGCGCCAGGTTGTGCCGCAGCTGGGTGTCGGCCAACGCGGCGCGAGCCGCGGCGGGGAAGGCGGGCATCCCCACGAAGGTGCCGCTCATGCCGGGTCCTCGGTGGCGGCCAGGATCTCGGCGAGGTGCACCACCCGGACGCCGGCCCGCTGCCGCGAGAGCATCCCGCCGATGTGCATCAGGCACGAGTTGTCACCGGCGACCAGCACCTCGGCTCCGCTGTCGCGGACGTGCCGGGCCTTGTCGGCGCCCATCGCGACCGAGGTGTCGGCGTTCTTGACCGCGAACGTGCCGCCGAAGCCGCAGCACTCCTCGGCCCCGGGCAGGTCGACGAGGGTCAGCCCGCGCACCGACTCGAGCAGCCGGCGCGGGCGGTCACCGACCCCGAGCATCCGGAGCGAGTGGCAGGTCGGGTGGTAGGTCACCCGGTGCGGGAAGTAGGCGCCCACGTCGGTCACGCCCAGGTGGTCGACGAGGAACTCGCTGAGCTCGAGGACCCGCGGCCCCAGACCCGCCACCCGCTCCTGGAGGGCGGTGTCGCCCGAGCGTCGGGCGACCAGGGAGTGCTGGTGTCGCGCGGACCCGGCGCACGAGCCCGACGGCGTCACCACCACGTCGTACCCCTCGAACGCGTCGACGAAGGTCCGCACGACCGGCACGGCCTCGTCGAGGTAGCCGGTGTTGACCATCGGCTGCGCGCAGCAGGTCTGCGCCTCCGGGAAGTCGACGTCCACCCCCAGGCGGCGCAGCAGGGTGACGACCGCGCGGCCGGTGTCGGGGAACATGGCGTCGTTCACGCACGTCACCATCAGCGCCACCCGCATGCGGTCCATCATGCCGTCCGGGCCGGGAGCCGGCGTGCGGCAGCGTTCCGGGCGCGGGTCGCGACGTCCGAAAACCGCGTGAGTGTGGTCGGAGGTACTGCCTAGAGTGGAGGGGTGGCTCTTACCGAGGACTTCCGCAGTCGCTGGCTCCCCGTCGCCGCCGTCGTCGTCACCCTCACCCTGTGGGCCTCGGCCTTCGTCGCGATCCGGCACCTCGGCCACGACTTCTCGGCCGGCGCCCTCTCGCTGGGCCGGCTGGCGGTGGGTGCCGTGGCCCTGGGCGTCGTGGCCCTGTCCCGTGGCGTCCCGCGACCGAGTGGTCGCGACTGGCTGTCACTGCTGGTGATCGGCGTGCTCTGGTTCGGCGTCTACAACGTCTCCCTCAACCAGGGCGAGCGCCACGTCGACGCCGGGACCGCCGCGATGCTGATCCAGATCTCACCGGTGCTGATCGCCCTGCTGGCCACCCTGTTCCTGGGAGACCGCTTCACGGGCTGGCTCGGCCTCGGCCTGGCCCTCGCCTTCGCCGGAGTGGTCCTGATCGGGCTCTCCCAGCCGGGCGGGCACAACGACCTGATCGGGGTCGGGCTGTGCCTGCTCGCCGCCCTGGTCTACTCGATCTCGCTGGTCGTGCAGAAGCCGCTCGTCTCGCGCCTCTCCGCGGTCCACGTGACCTGGCTGGCGTGCACGATCGGTGCGATCGCCTGCCTCCCCTTCGCCGGGCAGCTGGTCCACGACACCGCCCGGGCCTCGGTGTCCGACGTGTGGTGGGTGATCTACCTCGGGGTGTTCCCGACCGCGATCGCCTTCACGACGTACGCCTTCGCGTTGCAGCACATGAGTGCCAGCAGCCTGGGTATCACCACCTACCTCGTGCCGCCCCTGACGATCTTCCTGGGCTGGCTCTTCCTGGGCGAGGTGCCGCCGACCATGGCGTACGCCGGCGGGGCACTGGCCCTGGTCGGTGTGGCCGTGGCGCGGCGCAAGCCACGCCCGCGCGAGGTGGCGCCCCAGCCCGCGTAGGCCCCATGCTGCGGGGGTGAACATCGTCGCGGACATCCTGGTCGGTCTGGTCGCCGCCCTGCACCTGTACTTCCTGGTCCTCGAGATGTTCCTGTGGACCACCCCGACCGGGCGGCGGACGTTCGGGCTCGAGGCGGGGTTCGCCGAGCAGTCGAAGTCGCTGGCGGCCAACCAGGGTCTCTACAACGGGTTCCTCGTGGCCGGCCTGGTGTGGGGCCTGGCGGCCGACCGCACCGATGTGAAGGTGTTCTTCCTCGCCTGCGTCATCGTCGCCGGTCTCTACGGCGCCGCGACGGTGAGCAAGAGGATCCTGCTGGTGCAGGCGGTGCCGGCCGTGCTGGCCCTCGGTGCGGTGCTGCTCAGCCGCTGAGCCCGAACCACGGCAGGCACGCCTCGATGCCGGTGACCTCGACGTCGTGGGCATCGGCGAGCCAGCGCTCCCGGGTCAGCCTCAGGTGCTGGAGCTGCTCGGCGCCAGCCGCCGTGCGGATCAGGGACACCCCGTTGTCCGCGTAGCCCAGCCGCCGGGAGACCGCCAGCGACGGCGCGTTGTCCATCGTGGCGGACGAGACGGCGGCCACGGCGCCGAGGTGGTCGAAGGCCAGGGCCAGCACCCCGGTGCGCAAGGAGGTGGCGAGGCCTCGGCCCCGGACCCCGGCGGTCAGCCAGGAGTAGGAGTCGACCGTGCGCAGGAGCGGGAAGTCGTCGCCCTCCAACGCCTGCACCCCCACGACGGCTCCGTCGACCTCGACCGCCAGCTCCAGGCACCACGACGCGGGGGACCACGAGCCACGGTGCTTCCAGAGGTTGGCGGTGAAGAGGCGACGATGGTCGGCCTCGTCGTCCAGCTCGGCGAGGCGCTCGCTGCGCGGGTCGTGCTCGAGGTCGCCGGGGAGCACGGCCAGCAGCGGGTCGAGGTCCGCGTCGGTCACCCCGCGCAGCAGCACCTCACCGCACGAGACCCGCAGGTCGAAGAAGGGCCACTCCACCCGCTCAGGCTAGGGCCGCTCGACGTCCGGCGTCCCGTCGGTTTCCAGCCAGCCGCGGAAGGCGTCGAGGTTGCGCGTGGACTCGCCACGCAGGTTGCGCCACTCCCACTCCTTGCGGATGGAGGAGGCGAAGCCCAGCTCGAGGATGGTGTTGAAGGAGCCGTCGGCGTGGGCCAGCACCGAGCCGAGCAGGCGGTCGAGCTCCTCGGGTGTCACCAGTGACAACGGCAGCCGGGCGTCGAGGTAGATGTCGCCGAGGTGGTCCACGGCGTACGACACGGCGTACGTCTTGAGGTTGCGCTCGAGCAGCCAGCGGTAGACGCGTTCGTGGTTCTCGTCGGGGTTGCGGCACACGAAGGCATGGACGCCGAGGGCGTGCGGCCCGAGGTCGAGCCGCACGGGCGTCTGGAGCTTGCGCTCCCCCGGCAGTGCGAAGCTGAAGACGCTGCCCTGCTCGGTGAACTCCAGGTCGTTGTCGGCGAGGTAGTCGCGCAGCACCTGGGCCGGGTCGTTCGCCGCGGCCGCGGTCACACGGGCTCCCGGAGCGCGGCGCGGGCGCGCTCGTAGACGTCGAGGGTGCGCTCCGCCGTGCGTTCCCAGGAGAAGCGTCCGGAGCGGGCCCGGGCGCCCTCCGACAGCCGCGCTCGCAGGGCGTCGTCGAGCAGGACCCGCCGGAGCGCGGAGGCCCAGTCGCGCGGCTCGTGGGTGTCGACGAGCAGCCCGTCGCGACCGTCCTCGACCACGGTCGGGAGTCCCCCGACGGCCGCGGCGATCACGGGAGTGCCGGTGGCCAGGGCCTCGGCCGCGACCAGCCCGAACGACTCGTTGTACGACGGAACCGCCACGACGGATGCGGCCGCGTCCCAGACGGCGAGCTCGGCGGCCGGCACCGGTGGCACGAACCGCACCACGTCGGCGATGCCGAGCTCGGCAGCGAGCTCGGCCAGCGACTCGGGGTGCTCGAGGCCGGTGCCGGACGGCCCGCCGACGATCGGCACGACGAGCCGCGGGCGCAGGTCGGGCGTCTCGGCGAGCAGGAGGGCGACGGCCCGGAGCAGCACGTCGGGAGCCTTCAGGGGCTGGAGGCGGCCGGCGAACAGCACCACGTGGGCATCGGCGGGGAGCCCGACCTGTCGACGCGCGGCGGCGGTGTCACGGGGCCGGAAGACAGCGAGGTCGACGCCGGGGTGGACGACCTCGACCCGGCCGGGGTCCGCGTCGTACAGGTTGATCAGCTGCTTGGCCTCGATGTCGGTGCTCGCGATCAGCATGTCGGCGGCCTCGACGACCTGCTCCTCACCGATGATCCGAGCCGTCGGCTCGGGGCTGTCACCGGCGGCCAGCGCGTCGTTCTTCACCTTGGCCATGGTGTGCATGGTGTGCACCAGCGGCACGCCCCAGCGGTCCCGCGCCAGCGCACCGACCTGGCCGGAGAGCCAGTAGTGGGAGTGCACCAGGTCGTAGTGGCCCAGCGGCTGCGCGGCCTCGGTGCGCAGCACCTCACGGGCGAACACGCAGAGCTGGCCGGGCAGCTCGTCCTTGGTCAGGCCCTCGAACGGACCGGCGTGGATGTTGTGGACCTTGATCCGGTCACCGGCCTCGACGATGGTGTCGAGCCGCGACGAGGTGGCGCGGGTGAAGATGTCGACCTCGATGCCGGCCGCGGCCAGCCGTCGGGACAGCTCCACCACGTAGACGTTGAGGCCGCCGGCGTCGCCGGTGCCGGGCTGGTCGAGCGGAGAGGTGTGCACGCTGATCATGGCGACCCTGCGGACGGCGTCGTCCTCGGTGAGCTGCACCGCTACCCCCTTCGCGACACCCGCCGACGGGTGCCCCTCCCCGCTCCAACCCTCCGGGGTCCCCGTCGATTCCCCGTGCAGGTCACGAGTTCACAACGTCGCCCGGGGCAGCGACCGGCGCCGGACGAGCTGCACCCCGGACACCAGCCCCACCGCCGCCCCGAACACAGCGTCGGCCAGCGCCGGGTCAGCGGCGGAGTCTCGGACCACGGCGAACGCGCTCCACACCAGCGTCGGCAGGGCCAGCCCGACGAACCAGCGCAGCACCAGCACGTCGCTCCTGACCAGCAGCAGCCCGAGACCGAACAGCGCCACGGTCAGCAGCAGCAGACCCAACCAGAGGACGCCGGTGGCCAGCGCGGTGCGGGGGTCGGTCGGGAGGAAGTAGGTGAGCACCCACGCGACGCCGCCCACCAGGCCCGACGCCTGGGCGGTGCGGCGCAGGTCCAGAGGAGTCCCGGCGGTCTCGGCATGACGTCCCATCGGTCCCACAGTGTGCCACCGGTCGGGCGCCGACGTCTGCCGGCTGCACCCGGCGGGCACAATCGGGGCCATGAGCCGTCGTACCGCCGTCGTGACCGGGGCCAGCAGCGGGATCGGGGCCGCCACCGCGCGGGCCCTGGCCGCCGAGGGGTACGCCGTGCTGTGCGCGGCACGTCGTACCGACCGGATCGAGCGGCTGGCCGCGGAGATCGACGGGACCGCCATCACCTGCGACGTGACGTCCGCCGAGTCGGTCGCGGCCCTGGCCGCGGCGGTGGGCGACTCGCTGCACGTCCTGGTCAACAACGCCGGTGGTGCCTTCGGGCTGGGCAACGTCGCCGAGGCGGACCCGGACGAGTGGCGGCACATGTACGAGGTCAACGTGATCGGGCTGCTCAACGTCACCCGCGCGCTGCTGCCCGCGCTGACCGCGAGCGGCGACGGCCTGATCGTCAACGTGGGCTCGACGGCCGGCCGGATCGCCTACGAGGGAGGGGCCGGTTACACGGCCGCCAAGCACGGCACCCAGGTCGTCACCGAGACACTCCGGCTCGAGCTGGTCGGCGAGCCGATCCGGGTCAGCGAGATCGCACCGGGGATGGTCCGCACCGACGAGTTCGCGCTGAACCGGTTCGAGGGCGACCGCTCGCGGGCCGACGCCGTGTACGCCGGCGTCCCCGACCCGCTGGTGGCCGAGGACGTCGCCGATGCGATCGCCTGGATCGCGACCCGACCGTCGCACGTGAACATCGACGAGCTGGTGATCAAGCCGCGCGCCCAGGCCGCCCAGCACAAGGTGCACCGGGTCTGACCTGTGGGACCACGATGACGACCGGCGCGAAGCAGGACAGACTCGGGGTCATGCAGACGATCGGCCTGGTCGGCGGGATGAGCTGGGAGAGCAGCGCGGTCTACTACCGCGACCTCAACCTCGGGGTCAGCGACCGCCTGGGCGGCCTCTCCTCCCCCAAGCTGGTGCTGAGCACCGTCGACTTCGCCGAGCTGAGCGCCCTCGAGGACGAGGAACGCTGGCAGCAGATCGGCGAGCTCCTCGCCGACGCCGCGCGCGGTGTCGAGCGGGCCGGCGCGGACTTCCTCCTGCTCTGCACCACGACGTTCCACCGGGTGGCCGACCAGGTGGAGGCCGCGGTCGACATCCCTCTGCTGCACCTGGCCGACGTGGTCGCCGAGGAGGTGCTCTCCCATGGGGTCGACCGGGTCGGCTTCATCGGGACGTCGGTGGCGATGTCCGACGGGTTCTTCGCCGACCGGCTGGCCCGGCACGGCCTCGAGGCCGTGGTGCCCGACGCGCGCCACCACGCCGCGCTCAACTCCGCGATCTACGACGAGCTCGTGCACGGCCGGGTCGTCGACGCCACCCGCGCGCGGGTGCTCGGCGTGATCGACGAGCTCTGGGACGAGGGGGTAGGCGGCGTGCTCCTGGGCTGCACCGAGCTGGAGCTGCTGATCAAGCAGGCCGACTGCGAGCTGCCGGTCTATCCGTGCACCACCCTGCACGTGGCCGCCGCCCTGGACCGAGCCCTGGCTGAGTGAGCCTCACCCGGCCGTGTCGCCGGGCTCGAGCACCAGTGCCGCCAGCGCGCGCTGGTCGTCGGTGAGCCGGTGACGGGGCACGGTCACGCACCGGCCGGCGTACTCGAAGGTGTAGCTGAACGCGTCGGGCAGGGACCCCTCCGGCTCGGCCACGGCCGAGAGGTCGATGCGGTCCACGAGGCTGCGCGCCGCCTCGGTGGTGGCGCCCTGAGCGGAGAGGTCGACCGAGCCTTCGACGGTGCGGCCCGCGATGCCGCCGGTACGGCGTACCCGCAGGACCTGGCCGGCAGCGCTGCCGGACGGTGAGGCGGCCGTCGTCGCACCTGCCCCCGGCGTCACGCCGACGGTCGTCCAGGCCTGACGGACCGCATCGGCGTGGTCGCCGGCGGCAGCCACGGTCGCCGCGGCGAAGCCGGCGAAGTCGGTGCCGGCGGTGACCCCGCTTCCGGTGAGGGCGGCGTACCAGATCCGGCCGGCGCCGTCCCAGGTGTCGCCGCCGATCGCGGTCGCAGCGAGCTGGAACGCGCGGTTGGGGATCCCGGAGTTGGTGTGGACCCCGCCGTTGTCGTCGGTGGTGTCGACGTAGTCGGACATGCTGCCGACCTGGGGGTCCCTGCCGAGCGTCGGGTCGTCGTACGCCGTGCCGGGGTTGGCCATGTCGCGCAATGCCCGGGCGTGGATGCCGGGCAGGAAGATGCCTTCTCCGACCAGCCAGTCCGCCTGCGCCGCCGTCTGGCCGAGGACGCGCTGCTTGACGCACATGCCGAAGCAGTCCGACACCGACTCGTTGAGTGCGCCGGACTGGCCCTGGTAGGTCAGGTTGGCGGTGAACTGGGTGACGGCGTGGGTGAACTCGTGACCCAGCACGTCGATCGGCTTGGTGAAGCTGCCGAAGATCTTGCCGTCACCGTCGCCGAACACCAGCTGCGTGCCGTTCCAGAACGCGTTGTCATAGCCCTGCTCGTAGTGCACGGTCAGCACCACCTCGGCGCCCTGGCCGTCGTACGACGCGCGGTCGTAGACGTCGGCGTACAGGCTCAGGGTCGCGGTGATGCCCACGGCCGCCTCGTCGACGCTCGCGTCGCCCGACGCCGCCTGCCCGGCCGCCCGGACGACGCGGCCCGGCAGCGTCGAGCCGTTGGCCGCGGTGTCCACCACCCAGGCCGGTGAGCCCGCGGCCGGCACTGCCGTCGCGGGCTGGAGCGTCTCGCGCCCGGCCCGGAACTCCTGGTCTCTCGCGAGCGTCGCCCGGCAGTGGTCGGCAGCGGCGTGGTCGGAGGCGGCGATCCGCTCGAGCAGGAAGGGCGGGACGAAGGTGCAGCGGGGTCCGAGAGTCATACGCCCTTCCTACGCCTCGCCGCCGACATCGCCAAGGGGCACACGGGGCCGACGTCGACGTCCGGAGGGGTGCGGCTCGACCACCGAGGGCCGTGGTCTCGACTCCGCTCGACCACCGAGGCCTGGCTCGACCACCGAGGGCCGTGGTCTCGACTCCGCTCGACCACCGAGGCCTGGCTCGACCACCGAGGGCCGTGGTCTCGACTCCGCTCGACCACCGAGGCCTGGCTCGACCACCGAGGGTCGTGGTCTCGACTCCGCTCGACCACCGAGGGCCGTGGTCTCGACTCCGCTCGACCATCGAGGCCTGGCACGACCACCGACAGCGCTGGGACGCACAACTAGAGTGGCGGAGGCCCAGGTGGGCCGCCGTGCCGAGAGGAACCACCCCCGCAGATGCCAGCCAGCCAGGAGCCCACGCCGGGGTGGATCCGCAGACTGAGCGGGCAGGTCTGGAAGCACAAGCGCGACGTGGTGATCGCATTCGGCGCCGCCGTCCTGGGCAGCGCGGGGCAGGCGATGGTCCCGCTGATCGCCCGGAAGATCGTCGACGACGTCGTGGGCGACCCCCGCGCCCCGCTGTGGCCGTGGCTGCTCCTGCTCGTGCTGATCGCGGTCGCGGTCTTCGGGCTGGCCTACCTGCGGCGCTTCCACAACGGCCGGTCGTCGCTGGCCGTGCAGTACGACCTGCGCAACCAGATCCACGACCACCTCCTGACCCTCGACCGGGCCACCCTGTCGCACCTGCCGACGGGACAGCTGGTCTCGCGCGCCAGCAGCGACACGACCCTGATCACGGGGCTGCTCAACTTCCTGCCGCTGATGTTCGGCAACGTGCTGCTGATGCTGATCGCCCTGGTGATCATGTTCGTGCTCTCGCCCCTGCTCGCCTGTGTGGGACTGGTGATCGCGCCGGCTCTCTTCGTCGTCTCCTACCGGTTGCGGATCAGCGTCTTCCCGGCCAGCTGGGACGGCCAGCAGCGCGAGGGTGAGGTCGCCGAGATCGTGGACGAGGACGTCGGAGGCGTCCGCGTGGTCAAGGCGTTCGGTCAGGAGGAGCGCGAGCTGCTCCGGATGGTCGGCGTCGTCCAGTCGTTGTACGGCGCCCGGATGCGCGCCACCCGGCTCCAGGCCCGCTACCAGCCGTTGCTCGAGGCCATCCCGACGCTGGCCCAGGTCGCGGTGCTCGCCCTCGGGGGCTGGCTGGTGATGCAGGGCGACATCACGATCGGCACCTTCCTCGCGTTCTCGACGTACGTCGGGCAGTTCGTCGCGCCGGCCCGCCAGCTCGCCGGGGTGCTCACCATCGGCCAGCAGGCCCGCGCAGGAGTCGAGCGGATCTTCCAGGTGCTCGACCTCGAGCCACAGCTGACCGATGCCCCCGACGCCACCGACCTGCCGACCCTGCAGGGTGAGATCGAGCTCCGGGACGTGCACTTCTCCTACGACGGCACCGAGATCCTGCGCGGTCTCGACCTCCACATCGGTGCCGGGGAGCGGGTGGCTCTGGTCGGCTCCAGCGGCAGCGGCAAGTCCACCGTCGTGGCCCTCGTGCAGCGGATGATCGACCCCGACCGCGGCCAGGTCCTCCTCGACGGGTACGACGTACGGACCGCGCGCCTGCGCACCTTGCGCGGCCAGATCGGGGCGGCGTTCGAGGAGAGCTTCCTGTTCTCCGACACGATCGCCGCCAACATCGCCTACGGCCGGCCCGACGCCAGTCGCGAGGAGGTGGTCGCGGCGGCGCAGGTGGCCCGTGCCCACGACTTCGTCGAGGAGCTGGTCGACGGCTACGAGACCCGGGTCGGCGAGCGCGGCATGAGTCTCTCGGGTGGCCAGAGGCAGCGGATCGCCCTGGCCCGGGCGATCCTGACCGACCCGGCGATCCTGGTGCTCGACGACGCCACCAGCGCCGTGGACGCGTCGACCGAGGAGCGGATCTTCACCGGGCTGCGTGAGGTGCTGGCCGGCCGCACCTCGCTGATCGTCGCGCACCGGGTCTCCACGCTCCACCTCGCGGACCGCGTGGTGCTGCTCGAGGACGGCCGGGTCGCCGACGACGGCACCCACGACGACCTGATGGCGCGCAACGCGTCGTACCGCGAGCTGCTCACCGGTCTCGACGAGGAGGCGGCCGCGTCGGTCGGAGACAGCATCGAGACCCTCACCGAGCTCGAGGTGACCCCCGAGGCGTGGCAGTCCGGCAACCGGGCGGATGCCGTCCGGGCCGCGGACGAGCGGCGGGCGTCCAAGCTCCCCCCGGCGGCCGCCGGCATCGGTCCCGGCATCCGCGCCGGTGGCCGGGGCGGAGGCTGGCAGATGTCCCTGGCCCCCACCCCGGAGCTGCTGGCGAGGGTCGCTGCGCTGCCGCCCGTGCGCGACCACATCACCCTCGACCTCGACCGTCAGACCGCGCCCGACCCGCACTTCTCCATGCGTGGTCTGGTGCGCGAGTTCCGCTGGTCGTTCGCGCTCGGCCTGCTGCTCGTGGTGATCGACGCGGTCGCCGCGCTGCTCGGGCCCTGGCTGGTCCACCAGGGCATCGACGACGGCGTCCGCGTCGACGCCGCTCATGTGCTGTTCGCCGTCTCCGCCGTCTTCGCCCTCGTGGTGCTGGTCGACCTGGTCGACCAGATCGCGGAGACGTTCGTGACCGGCCGCACCAGCGAGCGGATCATGGCCGGTCTCCGGGTCCGGATCTGGGCTCAGCTCCAGCGACTGTCCCTCGACTACTACGAGCGGGAGATGGCCGGCCGGATCATGACCCGGATGACCACCGACGTCGACCAGTTCGAGACGTTGATCGAGAACGGTCTGCTGGCCGCGCTGGTCTCCCTGGTCACCTTCGCCGGGGTCGGGGTCGCGCTCCTGCTGCTCGACCTGGAGCTCGCTCTCTGGACCTTCACCGTGGTGGTCCCGCTGGCGGTCGCGACCGTGCTCTTCCGCCGTGTCACCAACCGGCTGTACGACGTCGTGCGCGAGTCGCTGGCCGTGGTCAACGCCGACTTCCAGGAGTCGCTGTCGGGCATCCGCGAGGCCCAGGCGTTCGTGCACGAGGACGCGACGATCGAGCAGTTCCACCGGCTGGGGCTGCGCTACTTCGACGCCAGGCTGATGGCCCAGCGCACGATCGCGACCTACTTCCCGTTCGTACTGTTCCTGTCCGCGATCGCGGATGTGATCGTGCTCGGTGTCGGCGCCCACCTGATCGCGCAGGGCCGCCTGACCACCGGCGTGCTGATCGCGTTCATCCTCTACCTGACGATGTTCTTCTCGCCGATCCAGCAGCTCTCGCAGGTCTTCGACTCCTGGCAGCAGACCCGGGTCTCGGTCCACCGGATCGCGGACCTGATGCGCCTGCAGACCGGCACCCCCGACCCCGACCAGCCCCAGCCGCTCGGGCCGGTGCGCGGCGAGCTGGCGCTGGTCGACGTGCACTTCCGCTACCCGTCGGCCCCGGAGGTCCCGACCCTCGCCGCCAGGGGGCCGGCCGACTCCGCGCTGCCCGACCCCGACGTCGTACGACGCAAGCCGCCGGAGGCGCTGCGTGGCCTCGACCTTCGGGTCGCCCCCCTGGAGACGGTGGCCCTGGTCGGCGAGACCGGGGCCGGCAAGTCGACGGTGCTCAAGCTGCTCGCCCGCTTCTACGACCCCGACTCCGGCTCGGTCACCCTCGACGGGCACGACCTGCGCACCCTCGGCCTGCACGACTTCCGCAGCCGCCTCGGCTACGTGCCGCAGGAGTCGTTCCTCTTCACCGGCACCATCCGGGACAACATCGCCTACGGTCGCCCCGAGGCGACCGACGCTGAGGTCGAGGCGGCCGCCCGCTCGGTCGGCGCCCACGACTTCATCGCCGGGTTGCCGGACGGCTACCTCCAGCCGATCGCCGAGCGCGGCGCATCCCTGTCGTCGGGGCAGCGGCAGCTGATCGCGCTGGCCCGGGCCGAGCTGGTCGACCCGGCGGTCCTGCTGCTCGACGAGGCCACGGCGAACCTCGACCTCGCCACCGAGGCCAAGGTCGCGGCTGCGATGGCCGCCGTGGCCGGACGCCGTACGACGATCCTGATCGCGCACCGACTCCAGACCGCCCGCACCGCCGACCGGATCGTCGTGCTCGGCCAGGGTCGGGTCCTGGAGGACGGCACGCACGACGAGCTGGTGGCCCGCGACGGCCGGTACGCCGCGATGTGGCGCGCCTTCGAGCTGGTCTCGGCGGGCTGACCAGCGGCCACGGTCCGGACCGGCCGGTGGGCGACCGGAGCGGCCCGAACCGACGACTTCGGATCCGTTCGAAGGAGCCTCGACAAACTGCCGAGATCGAAACTCGAGACGCTCGAAACGACGCCATCGGCTGCGCGGACGGCGGGTGCGCGACGGGCCAGTCCCAGGGGACTAGTCACCTATGTCCGATCGTCGGCGTCACCGTGGGAGGCGAGCCCCGTTTCATCCCCGAGGAGGCACGATGAACACCACCACCCCCCATGGTGTCCACGGCTGTTACTGCGAGGACTGCTTGGGAAACCGGATCCGGCTCACCGTCGAGATGGCGAGCCGCGAGCGGCGGCTGGTGCCGTTGTGGGCCCGGCAACGCCGGTTCCGCGTCCGCCTCGCAAGCGAAGTGATGCTGCGCCGCGTCTCCTGACGCGCACGCGAGGGGCCCGCACGTCGCGCCGGACGGCCACATGGGGTGGCGCCGCCGGACGTCGCGACGATGCGGGCCCGCGTGTGACAGGCCGATACGATCAGGGGTCAATCCCCGCCTGCGAAAGCGACGTCGTACACCCATGCCTGCCACACGTTCCGATCTCCGCAACGTCGCGATCGTCGCGCACGTCGACCACGGCAAGACCACGCTGGTCGACGCGATGCTGCACCAGGCGGGCGCCTTCACGGCTCATCAGGAAGAGGCCGGCGTCGCCGAGCGGATCATGGACTCCGGTGACCTGGAGCGCGAGAAGGGGATCACGATCCTCGCCAAGAACACCGCGGTCCACTACAAGGGCGCCAGTGCTGCCGGTCATCCGAACGGCATGACGATCAACATCATCGACACCCCCGGCCACGCCGACTTCGGCGGCGAGGTGGAGCGCGGATTGTCGATGGTCGACGGGATCGTGCTGCTGGTGGACGCCAGCGAGGGCCCGCTCCCCCAGACCCGCTTCGTGCTCCGCAAGGCACTGAACGCCGATCTCCCGGTGATCCTCGTGGTCAACAAGGTCGACCGTCCGGACGCCCGGATCAGCGAGGTCGTCGACGAGACCTACGAGCTGTTCATGGACCTGCTGGACGAGCACCACTCGCAGGACGCCCTCGACTTCCCGGTGGTCTTCGCCAGCGCCAAGGCCGGCCGCGCCTCCCTCGAGATCCCCGCCAACGGCGGCTTCCCCGACTCCCCCGACCTCGAGCCGCTGTTCCGGACGATCCTCGAGACGATCCCGGCACCGACGTACGACGAGGGGGCACCGCTGCAGGCCCACGTCACCAACCTGGACGCCTCGCCGTTCCTCGGTCGGCTGGCGCTGGTGCGGGTGCACCAGGGCTACCTCAAGAAGGGTCAGAACGTCGCCTGGATCAAGCGCGACGGCACCACCAAGAACGTCAAGATCACCGAGCTGCTGGTCACCGAGGGCCTCGAGCGCAAGCCGGGCACCGAGGCCGGCCCGGGCGACATCGTGGCCATCGCCGGGATCCCGGAGATCACCATCGGCGAGACGCTGGCCGACCCGGAGAACCCGGTCGCGCTGCCCCTCATCCACGTGGACGAGCCCGCGATCTCGATGACGATCGGCACCAACACCTCACCCCTGGTCGGTCGCGAGAAGGGGTCCAAGGTGACCGCCCGGCTGGTCAAGGACCGCCTCGACAGCGAGCTGGTCGGCAACGTCTCCCTGCGGATCCTCCCCACGGAGCGTCCCGACACCTGGGAGGTGCAGGGCCGCGGCGAGCTGGCCCTGGCGATCCTGGTCGAGCAGATGCGACGCGAGGGCTTCGAGCTGACCGTGGGCAAGCCCCAGGTGGTCACCAAGGAGGTCGGCGGCAAGGTGCACGAGCCGGTCGAGCGGCTCACCATCGACGCACCGGAGGAGTACCTCGGCACGATCACCGAGCTCCTGGCCGCTCGCAAGGGCCGGATGGAGCAGATGACCAACCACGGCACCGGCTGGGTGCGCATGGAGTTCCTGGTCCCCGCCCGCGGGCTGATCGGCTTCCGGACCGAGTTCCTCACCGACACCCGGGGCACCGGCATCGCCCACCACATCTCGGAGGGCTACGAGCCGTGGGCCGGCGAGATCCGCTCGCGCAACAACGGCTCCCTGGTGGCCGACCGCAAGGGCGCGGCGACGGCGTACGCCATGACCAACCTGCAGGAGCGCGGCGTGATGTTCGTCGAGCCGACCACCGAGGTCTACGAGGGCATGATCGTGGGCGAGAACTCCCGCGCCGACGACATGGACGTCAACATCACCAAGGAGAAGCAGCAGACCAACATCCGGTCCGCGACCAGCGACAACTTCGAGAAGCTGGTGCCGCCGCGCAAGCTCTCGCTCGAGCAGTGCCTGGAGTTCTGCCGCGAGGACGAGTGCGTCGAGGTGACGCCCCACAACGTGCGGATCCGCAAGGTCGTGCTCGACCAGAACGAGCGGGCCAAGACCGCCGCTCGGGTGCGCAAGGCCGCCCGCTGACCCGGTCCTGACCGGCCGTCCCACCCCTCGGGGTGATGGATGTCGAGGACAACGATGTCGTGTTCTACGGTCCCCGCCGGGACCTCGGGCGACGCCGTAACGCTTCGCCCCGGGCCTCGTTGAACCACACACGCACGGGGGTGGGCTTCACTCCTGCGCGCCTACTCGGACCCAGGAGTCTCCTTGAAGATCCACTCACCTCTCCGCAGCCGCAGCGCGGCCGTCGTCGCCGGCGCCGTCGTGCTGACCCTCGCCGCGGGCGGGGGCGCCATGGCCGCCGGCCTGGTCACCACCGACGACATCAAGAACCACACCATCCAGGCGGTCGACCTGGCCACGGGCAGCGTCGACAGCCGCGCGATCAGCGACGCCAGCGTCACCGGCGAGGACCTCCAGAACGGCACGATCAAGGCCCGCGACCTGAACGACGCGCTCAACCAGCAGATCGCCCAGGGCGGCCCGCAGGGTGCCCAGGGACCGCAGGGTCCCCAGGGTCCGCAGGGGCCGGCCGGAAGCGCCAAGTACGTCGGTGCGGACTGGTCGATCATCGACCGCAACGTCATCGGCAACGGCGACTCCTACCTCCGCTCCGGTCCTTCCGGTGCGGGCGGCGTCACGCCGCCGATGGGGATCGGCAGCCTCGGGATCCGGACCGGATCCCCATCGGACAAGGCCGCCTTCGGTGACCAGGTCGACTTCGCCGGACAGGCCCTCGGCACCATCAACACGGTCACCTACTCGGTCTTCACCACCGGCGAGAACAACAGCGCCGCGGCGAACAACCTGCCCAGCGTCCAGTTCGAGGTGAACCCGCACACCGCCCGCACGTTCACCACGTTGGTGTACGTCCCCGTCTCGGCAGCGAGCAACGTCTGGACCAAGCTCGACGCGAGCACGGCCGCGCAGTGGTACTACACCGGCGGGTTCGGTGCCGACTCCGGCTGCAACCAGACCACGTACTGCACCCTGGCGCAGGCCGAGGCGGCCGCGCCCAACGGCACCCTGATCTCCGCCCTGATCAGCAAGGGCCGCGACTACGCCTTCAGCGGCGCCGTCGACGCTCTCCAGATCAACAACACCGTCTACGACTTCGAGCCCTTCGGAGTCTCGGCGACCACGGTGCACTGACGCAACAACCGACCGACGCGACGGCGCATCCTCTCGGGGGTGCGCCGTCGCGTGCATCCCGGGCAAACCCGGAGCGCCCGACGGTCACCGGTGGATGTGGTCCTGCCAGTCGTCGGGTACGGCGCCGGCCGGGCCGGGGACCGGCTGGTCGGCGGGGTGGCTCTGCGGGCCGGCCAGCTCCGGGCCGTCGTAAGCCTGCTCCTCGTGGAAGTCCCAGAACCAGTCCTCCCCCGGCTCGAAGCTGGCCATCACCGGATGGCCCGACTCCCGGAAGTGCGCGGTGGCGTGCTGTGCCGGCGAGGAGTCGCAACAGCCCACGTGGCCGCACGCCGCACACCTGCGGAGGTGGAACCACCAACCACCGGCGGCGAGGCACTCCACGCAGCCGGTGCCCGAGGGCGGGACGGTCGGGTCGATGGCGTCGATGCTCATCGAGTCAGCCTGCCACACGCAGCCAGGGCCGATCCCACGGGACGTTCACCGGTGAACCGGTGAAACCAACCACCGACCCAGCAACGTGCCGGCGTCCTCGAGCAGGGCGTGAAGGGCGAGGGGTACGTCGATCCCGTCGCCGACGGTGATCCGCGGGGCGGACCCGGCCACCAGGGTCGGGACGAGGGTGCAGCACAGCTCGTCCACGACGCCGGCCGCGAGCAGGTCGCGGGCCAGGTGAGGTCCGCCCTCGCACAGCATGTTGGCGAAGCCCAGGTCTACCAGCGCGGACCTCAGCGCCACGGGATCCGGCGCGTCCTCGCCCAGCACCAGCACCCGGTCGCCGAGCACCGACCGCGCGTCAGCCAGACCGGGCGCCCGCGCTCCGGTGGCGACGTACACCCGACCGGTGTCGCCCTCCAGCAGGGTCGGCGGGATCTCGCCCGACCGGGTCACCACGACCAGCGGCTTGGGGTTCGGCCGGTAGCCCTCGTCCCGGATGGTCCCGGCCCCGGCGACCACCACGTCCGCCTGTGCCCGCAGCGCGCCGAACACCCGGTGGTCGGCCTCGTTGTTGATCGACCCGCTCGTGCCGTCGCCGCCGGAGACAGCGCCGTCGACGGTGGCGACGAAGTTGAGCCGCAGCCACGGCAGCCGCGGCGGTGCGTACGCCACCCGGAGCGCGTCGTCGTCCAGGTCTGCCAGCTGTCCGAACGAGGTCACTCCACCATCCTGCCCGGTGTCCCACGGCCGGCCCGCGCCCCACGCAGCGCGTCGCCGAGGGAAGCGAGGGCGAGCCGGCCTGGGGCCGCCGCCTAGACTTCGCGGGGTGATCTCGCTCGAGGACCTGTCCGCGCTGCGGGAGAGGTTCGCGACCGACCTCGCTCTCCCCGTGACGCCGGTGCGGCTGGGCGACCTGGTGATCGCGGACGGCGCCCCGGTGCTGATGGGGACGGTCAACCTGTCCCGCGCGTCGACGTACCGCGAGAGCATCGCGGTGTCGCAGGAGTCCGCTATCCGCAAGGCCCGGGTGCAGGTCGCCGAGGGCGCCCAGGTGGTCGACCTCGGCGCCGAGTCGAGCACCGCCCGCGCGGAGCGGGTCAGCGCCGACGACCAGATCGCGGCTCTCGTGCCTGTGATCGAGGCGATCGCCGCGGAGACGGTGGTCTCGGTGGAGACCTACGAGCCGGCCGTCGTCCGCAAGGGTCTGGCCGCCGGAGCCCAGATCCTGAACATGACCGGGCGTCAGCACGAGGACGAGATGTTCACCCTGGCCGCGGAGTACGACGCGGGCGTGGTCCTGTGCTTCGTGGAGCACGACAACGTCCGCGACGCCGGCACCGTGTCGATGGAGGCCGACCCGATGCCGCACCTGGTCGACCACTTCGGCCCGCGGCTGGCCCGAGCCCGGGAGCTCGGCGTGGAGCAGGTGGTGATCGACCCGGGGATGGGCTTCTACTACGCCAACCTGGTCGACCCCACTGCGCGGGTCCGGCACCAGACGCGGGTGCTCGCCCAGTCGTTCCGGCTCCGCTCGCTGGGCGTGCCCGTCTGCAACGCCCTGCCCCACGCGTTCGACCTCTTCGAGGACGAGTTCCGCAAGGCCGAGGGCTTCTTCGCGATGATCGCGCAGCTCGGCGGGACCCACCTGTTCCGCACCCACGAGGTCGCGCACGTGCGCGCGGTGCTCAGGGCGATGGGGGACCTCTCGGTCGGCTGAGCCCTAGCCGAGGTGCCCGCGCACCGACACGTGCCCCGAGAGCAGGTTGCGGGCGATGGTGCGGCGCTGGATCTCGTCGGTGCCCTCGTAGATGCGCAGCAGGCGCAGCTCGCGGTACCACCGCTCGATCGGCAGCTCCCGGGTGTAGCCCATGCCGCCGTGGATCTGCAGCACCCGGTCGACGATCTGGTTGGCCTGCACCCCGCCGTACAGCTTGGCCATCGACTGCGACTGCCGTGAGTCGATGCCGTTGTCGACCTGCCAGGCCGCGGTCAGCACCAGCCAGCGAAGCGCCTCGATCTCCACCGCCGAGTCGGCGATCATCCACTGGATGGCCTGCCGGTTGGCGATCGGCTCCCCGAAGGTCACCCGGTTCTTCGCCTGCTCCATCGCCATCTCGACCAGCCGCTCGCAGGCACCCAGCGCCCGGGCGGGCAGCATGAAGCGGCCCTTGCCGATCCACTTCATCGCCAGCGCGAAGCCGCGACCCTCCTCGCCGAGGATCGCGGAGTGCGGCACGCGCACGTCCTGGAACGACAGGGACGCCGGCCCCCACTGGCCCATGGTCGGGATGGTCGCCGACGTCCACCCGGCCTCCCGGTCGACCAGGAAGCAGGTCACGCCGCCGTCGGCGCCCTTCTCCTTGTCGGTCACGGCGAAGACCATGCAGAAGTCGGCGATGTCGCCGCCGGTGATGAACGTCTTCTCACCGTTGATCACCCACTCGTCACCATCGCGTACGGCGGCGGTGCGGATGTTGCGGGCGTCCGAGCCGGCGCCGGGCTCGGTGATCGCGAAGCAGCTGTAGCGCTCGCCGCTGATCGTCGGCTCGAGATAGCGCTTCTTCTGCTCGTCGTTGGCGTGGAACAGGATGTTGTCGGCATCACCGCCGAACTTGAACTGCACGAACGTGCGACCGAGCTCGATCTCGATCAGCGCCGCCATCAACGAACCGAGCCCCATCCCGCCGTACTCCTCGGGCGTGAGCACGCCGAAGAAGCCGGACTGCTTGGCCTTCTCCTGGAGCTCGCGCAGCTCCTCGAGGGTGAAGCCGCGCTCGCCCCGGCGCTCGCGCTCGAGCACCTGGGGCTCCAGCGGCATGAGCTCCTTGGTGACGAACGTGCGCACCCAGTCGCGGATCTCGCGCTCTTCGTCGTTGAGGGTCAGGTCCATGGTCGCGACCCTACCCACGCGGAGCGAGGGGCCGGCGCGAGGTCAGCCGAGGAACGCGCGGACGGCCTTCGCCAGCCCCCGCGCGTACGACGCCCGCCCGACCCGCGACGTCATCCTCGTCGCGTCGCCGGGGTTGCGCATGTTGCCCAGCTCGACCATCACGGTCGGGATGTCGGACAGGTTGAGGGTGGCCAGGTCCGAGCGGAAGTCGAGACCGTCGCCGCCGGCGAGGTAGTTGGCGACCGGCAGCCCGCTCGCTTGCAGGGCGGAGCGGGTGTCGAGGGCCAGCCGGCGCGAGGAGCGGTAGATGTCAGAGGTCCACGGCTTGCGATCGGTGGGCGCGATCACGTGGAAGCCGTGCGCTCCGGCGACGTAGGAGCCGTCGCCGTGGATGCTGATCTTGAGGTCGGCCGGGCGCGCGTTCCCGGCGCGACCGCGCCGGTCCACGCACGGGCCCCAGCGGTCCTCGCGGTTGGCCTGGCGGGTCAGCCGGACCTCCGCGCCCAGCGCCTCGAGCCGGTGCTCGAGGAGCCGCGCGACCTGCCAGGTGAAGGTCGCCTCGGGGTAGCCCGCGTCCGTGGCGGTGCCGGTGGTCTGGCAGGCCTTCTCGAAGCCACCGGCCGGCACCAGCCGGTTGATCTCGGCCGGGAAGTTGTGGGCGCCCAGCTGGTGACCGGGGTCGAGCACCACCGTGCGTCCCTGGAGCGGGAGCGACGTGCCCACCGCCTGCTCCGGCGACGCGAGGTAGTCGTGGGCGGCCGAGGCCGGGACGGCCGTCGAGACCGTCGCGGCGACGCCGGCGACCAGACCGGCCGCGGCGTACCTGGCTGCGCGACCTCGAGCCCTCACTCGTAGCCCAGGACTTCCTGCCGTCGGTCGGCCCACGCCAGGGCCGAGGCGATCGCGTCGTCGATGCTCAGCTCGGTGCGCCACTCCAGGAACTCGGTGGCCCGGTCGACGTTGGCGAAGGCACCGATGGCGTCGCCGGGTCGCGGCGGCGCCTCGGTGATCGGGACCTCGTGGCCGAAGACCCGCTCGAAGGCGGCGACCAGCTCCCGCACGGTGACGCCGTCACCACGACCGACGTTGAGCGTGACGCTGGGCTGCCCGGACGCCTCGATCACCTCGTCGAAGCGCTCGACGGCGCGCACGTGCGCCTGGGCGAGATCCCACACGTGGATGTAGTCGCGCAGTCCGGTGCCGTCGCGCGTGGGCAGGTCGGTGCCGGTGACGGTGAAGGAGTCCTTCTGGCCGCGGGCGGCCATCACCAGCTGCCCGAGCACGTGGGAGGGCTCCTTGGCGTAGATACCGGACTCGAGGTCGGGGTCGGAACCGATCGGGTTGAAGTAGCGCAGGATGATCGCGCGCAGGTCGGTGGCCGCTGCCATGTCACGCAGCACGTGCTCGATCATCCACTTGGTCCGGGCGTAGGGCGAGGCCGGCTCCACGGGGTCGCTCTCGGTGACCTCGAAGTCGTCCTTGACCGCGTAGAGCGAGGCCGACGAGGAGAACAGGATCCTCGGCTTGCCCAGGCCGACGAGGGCGTCGAAGAGCTCCAGCGACTTCGCGACGTTGTCGCGGTAGTACTCGTAGGGCTTCTCGACCGACTCGGGTACGACGATCCGCGCCGCCATGTGGATCGTGGCGTCGAGGTCGGGGTGCTCCTCGACGATCCCGGCCACCAGCCCCCGGTCGGCGATGTCACCCTCGTAGAAGATCCGGTCCCGGACGAAAGCCAGCGGACCGGTGAGCAGGGAGTCGAGGACGACCGGGACGTGACCGGCCTCCTCGAGCGCCTTGGCGGTGGTGGAGCCGAGGTAGCCGGCACCGCCGGTGACCAGGATCTTCATGCGAGCAGGGTAGCCGCCGACCTCCGACAGCCGCGCGGCAGTGGAACTGGCACAATCACCGCATACCCAGCGCACTCATCACCGGGATCACCGGACAGGACGGCCTCTATCTGGCCGAGACCCTTCTCGACAAGGGCTACGACGTGCACGGCCTGATCCGGGGGCAGAACAACCCCAAGCTCGACCTGGTCCGGGCCCTGGTCCCCGACGTGCGGATCCACCACGGCGACCTGACCGACCTCTCCAGCCTGATCCGGGCCCTGCGCGACTCGGACCCACAGGAGGTCTACAACCTCGGCGCCGTCTCCAACGTGGCCTACTCGTGGGAGAACGTCGCCCTGACCACCGACGTCACGGCGAAGGGCACCCTGACCGTCCTGGAGGCGATCCGACTGCACGTCGACGACGACCTCAGCGCGATCCGCTTCTACCAGGCCTCGAGCTCGGAGATGTTCGGCAAGGTCACCGAGGTCCCGCAGCACGAGCGGACGCTGCCCTGGCCGCGATCGCCGTACGGCGTCAGCAAGGTCTTCGGGCACTACATGACCATCAACTACCGCGAGTCCTACGGCATGCACGCCTCGTCGGGGATCCTCTTCAACCACGAGTCACCACGCCGCGGCCCGGAGTTCGTGACCCGCAAGATCAGCCAGGGCGTGGCCCGGATCAAGCTCGGCCTCCAGGACGAGATCGTCCTGGGCAACCTCGACGTGCAGCGCGACTGGGGCTTCGCGGGCGACTACGTCGAGGCGATGTGGCTGATGCTCCAGCAGCCGGAGGGCGGCGACTACGTGATCGCCACCGGCGAGACCCACTCGGTCCGCGACTTCGTCGTGGCCGCGTTCGCCCACGTGGGCATCGACGACTGGCGCCGTCACGTCCGCCAGGACCCGCGGTTCATGCGCCCGGCCGAGGTCGACCTCGTCGTGGGTGACGCCACCCTGGCCCGCGAGGTGCTCGGCTGGAAGCCCACGGTGTCCTTCCGCGAGCTGGTCGAGATGATGGTCGACTCCGACCTCGAGGCGACCCGCCAGGGCTGGTGACCCGGTCGGGTAAAGGATTTCCGCGAACCGTCCACCCGCTCACGGCGGCGCCGATAGACTCGTCTGGCAACGATTTTCGGGCGGGGCGCAGGGGGTGTCCCGTGTTGCACGGGGGAAAGCCGCAGGTCAGCACACATGGGTATCGCGCCGGATCGACTTCTGCCGTCGAGCGTTCATCCGCTCCGCATCCACAGCCGCGCGCTGCGCGCGCTGCCGCTCACCGCGCTGGCCGCCGACGTCACGCTGGTGACCATCACGGTCCTGCTCGCTGCCTACAGCCGTAGCAAGCTCCTGCTCTTCGACTCGTCGCCGTCGCTCTCACAGTCGACCGGCGGGCCGACGCTCTCCGAGTCGGTCACCCTGATCGCGCTGCCCCTGATCATCGTCTGGATCGGGCTGATCGCGATCAAGGGGGGCTACGACCAGGGGGTCTTCGGCGCCGGCGCCGACGAGTACAAGTGCGTCGTCAACTCCAGTCTCCTCGCGGCCGCCCTGCTCGGCATCGGCTGCTACCTGACCAAGCTCGAGCTCTCCCGTGGGTTCTTCGTCTTCGCGTTCCTGATCGGGCCGCCGCTGCTGGTGCTCGGACGATTCGTCCTGCGCGGCTCGCTGCACCGGGCCCGGTCCCGGGGCGCCCTCGGGCAGCGCACGGTGATCATCGGCAGCAGCGACCACGTCGACGCCGTGGCCTCGGTCCTGGCCCGCGAGCCGTGGCTGGGCTACCACATCGCCGGCGCGCTGACTCCGGCCCACGAGATCGGTCACGAGACCCCCGGCGGCGTACCCGTCCTGGGCAGCGTCGACGAGACGGCCGCCCTGGTGCGTGCCTACGAGGCCGAGGTCGTCTTCGTCGTCGGTGGTGCGTTCAGCGACCCGAGCGCGATGCGCAACCTGGTCTGGGACCTCGAGCCCGACGAGGTCCAGGTGATCATGGCGCCGGGAGTCACCGAGGTCTCCAGCGAGCGGATCCGGGTCCGCCCCGTGGCCGGCCTGCCGCTGCTGCACATCGACCGGCCCCGCTCCCAGGACGCCCTGCGCTGGGCCAAGCGCACCTTCGACATCGTCGGCTCGGCCACCCTGCTGGCGGTCGTCTCGCCGCTGCTGCTGTGGACCGCGTGGCAGATCAAGCGCTTCGACGGTGGTCCGATCATGTTCCGGCAGACCCGGGTCGGCCGCGACGGTGACTACTTCACCTGCCTGAAGTTCCGCAGCATGGTGGTCGACGCCGAGGACATCCTGGCCGACCTGCATGCGCAGGCGGGCTACCACGAGGGACTCTTCAAGCTGGCCAGCGACCCTCGCGTCACCAAGCCGGGCAACTGGATCAGGCGCTACTCCATCGACGAGCTGCCCCAGCTGATCAACGTCCTGCGCGGTGACATGAGCCTGGTCGGCCCGCGCCCGCCGCTGCCCCTCGAGGTCGACCGCTACACCCTCACCCAGTCCCGTCGGCTGCGGGTCCGCCCCGGCATGACCGGGCTGTGGCAGGTCTCCGGCCGCTCCGACCTGTCGTGGTCCGAGGCGATCCGGCTCGACCTCTACTACGTCGACAACTGGTCGATGGTCCAGGACGTGATGATCCTGGCCCGCACCGTGGGAGCCGTGCTCAACTCCCGCGGGGCCTACTGACCCAGCCCCTCCTCCAGCAGGGCGGCGAGGTACGCGCCGTACCCGCTCGTGCTCAGCGCCTCGGCGCGGGCCCGCAGCCCGTCGTCGTCGAGGAAGCCCATCCGCCAGGCGACCTCCTCGGGGCAGCCGATCTTCAGGCCCTGCCGCTCCTCGATCGCCTGCACGAAGCTGCCGGCGGCGTGCAGCGACTCGACCGTGCCGGTGTCCAGCCAGGCCGTGCCTCGCTGCATCACCTCGACCTGGAGTCGACCCGCCTCGAGGTAGCGCCGGTTCAGGTCGGTGATCTCGAGCTCGCCGCGCGCCGAGGGCCGCAATGTGCGGGCCTCGTCGACGACGTCGCCGCCGTAGAAGTACAGCCCCGGTACGGCGTACCGGCTGCGCGGTCGAGCGGGCTTCTCCTCCAGCGAGGTGGCCCGGCCGTCGGCGCCGAAGGTCACCACGCCGTACGCCGACGGGTCGGCCACGCGGTAGCCGAAGATCGCCGCACCGTCGATGTCGGAGAAACGCCGCAGCTTCGAGCCGAGGCCCGGCCCGTAGAAGATGTTGTCGCCGAGCGCGAGCGCGACCGGCTCGCCGGCGATGTGGTCGGCACCGATCAGGAAGGCCTGGGCGAGGCCGTCCGGCGACGGTTGAACGGCGTAGCTGATCTCGATGCCGTACGGCGAGCCGTCACCGAGCAGCCGACGGAACGACTCTGACTCGTGGGGCGTGGTGATCACCAGGACCTCGCGGATCCCGGCGAGCATCAGGGTCGAGAGCGGGTAGTAGATCATCGGCTTGTCGTAGACCGGCACCAGCTGCTTGCTCACGGCCTGGGTGATCGGGTGGAGACGGGAGCCGGTCCCGCCGGCCAGGATGATGCCGCGCATGCCGGTCATCCTAGGGAAGCCGCTGGCCTAGGATCGGCCCATGGACCGCTTGCTCGTCACCGGCGGCGCCGGCTTCATCGGCGCCAACTTCGTCCGGCACGTGATCGAGCACACGGATGCGCGGGTGACCGTCCTCGACAAGCTGACCTACGCGGCCAGCCGTGAGGCTCTCGCCGACCTGCCGCCCGACCGGATCGACCTGGTCATCGGCGACGTCGCCGATGCCGGGCTGGTCGACCCGCTCGTGGCCGCGCACGACACCGTGGTCCACCTGGCCGCCGAGACCCACAACGACAGCTCCCTGGACGACCCCACGCCGTTCGTGATGACCAACGTGGTCGGCACCTTCACCCTGCTCCAGGCGGTGCGCAAGCACGACGTCCGGCTCCACCACGTGTCCACGGACGAGGTGTACGGCGACCTCGCGCTCGACGACCCGAAGCGCTTCACCGAGGACACGCCGTACCGACCGAGCAGCCCCTACTCCGCGACCAAGGCCGGCTCCGACCACCTGGTCCGGGCGTGGGTGCGCAGCTTCGGCCTGCGGGCGACGATCTCCAACTGCTCCAACAACTACGGGCACTGGCAGCACGTCGAGAAGTTCATCCCGCGCCAGATCACCGAGGTGCTCGAAGGGCGGCGCCCGCGGTTGTACGGCGACGGCCGCCAGGTCCGCGACTGGATCCACGCCGACGACCACAGCTCGGCCCTGGTCGCCATCCTCGAGCGCGGCCGGATCGGTGAGACCTACCTGGTCGGCGCCGACGGCGAGCGCAGCAACCGCGACGTCGTCCGCCTGCTCCTGCGCCTGATGGGACGCCCCGAGGACGACTTCGAGCTGGTCAACGACCGGGCCGGGCACGATGTCCGCTACGCCATCGAGTCCGGCAAGCTGCGTCTCGAGCTCGGCTGGCAGCCGCGCTTCTCCGACTTCGAGGCCGGGCTCTCCGACACGGTCGACTGGTACCGCTCGCACCGGCAGTGGTGGGCGCCGCACAAGCGGGCGACCGAGGCGGCGTACGCCGCGAAGGGTCAGTGATGGCCGGACCCGTCCTGGAGCAGACCGCGATCCCCGGGCTGCTCGTGCTGCGGCTCGACCTGCGCCGGGACGACCGCGGCTGGTTCGTCGAGTCCTGGCAGCGGGCCAAGATGACCGCGCTCGGGCTCCCGGACTTCGGTCCCGTGCAGGCCAACGTCGCCTTCAACGCGACCCGCGGCACGACGCGGGGCCTGCACGCCGAGCCGTGGGACAAGCTGGTCACCGTCGTCACCGGACGCGCGTACGGCGCCTGGGTGGACCTGCGTGACGGCGACACGTTCGGCACCACCCACACCGTCGACCTCGAGCCGGGCACGGCGGTCTTCGTGCCGCGCGGGGTGGGCAACGGCTACCAGACGCTCGAGGACGCCACGACCTACACCTACCTGGTCAACGACCACTGGCGCCCGGGCCCGGACTACCTCGCGGTGGACCTCGCGGACCCGGCGCTGGCGATCGCCTGGCCGGTCCCCCGGGCCGAGCAGACGCTGTCCGACCGCGACCGGTCGGCACCGCCGCTGACCGAGATCTCGCCGGTGCCGCGGCCGGCGCCCCTCGTCCTGGGCGCCGACGGGCAGCTGGGCCGCGCCCTGCTCGAGGCGCTCCCCGGGGCCCGGGGGGTGTCCAGGGCCGAGCTCGACGTGAGCGACCCTGACGGGCTCGAGGCGTGGTCCTGGGGGCAGCACGACCTGGTGCTCAACGCCGCGGCGTACACCGCCGTCGACCGTGCCGAGTCGCCCGACGGCCGGCGGTCGGCCTGGGCGGTCAACGCGGGCGCACCTGCTGCCCTGGCCCGCCTGTCGGCCCGGCACGGGTTCACGCTGGTCCACTACTCCAGCGACTACGTCTTCGACGGCACCCGTCCCGAGCACGACGAGGACGAGCCACTCTCACCACTCGGCGTCTACGGCCAGTCGAAGGCGGCCGGTGACCTCGCCGTCGCCGTTGCCCCCCGCCACTACCTGATCCGGACGTCGTGGGTGGTCGGCGAAGGAGCCAACTTCGTGCGGACCATGGCCCGCCTCGCCGACGCGGGGGTCTCGCCCTCGGTGGTCGCCGACCAGACAGGCCGGCTGAGCTTCGCCGACGAGATCGCCCGAGCGACCCGTCACCTGCTCGGCCGGCAGGCGCCGTACGGCACCTACCACGTCAGCAACGGTGGCCCGCCGATGTCGTGGGCCGAGGTGGCGCGCGAGGTGTTCCGGAGCCGCGGGCGCGATCCACGAGACGTGCGGGAGATCAGCACCGAGGAGTACGCCGCGGGGCGACCGGTCGCGCTCCGGCCGGCCAGCAGTCTCCTGTCGACGCGTCGGATCGAGGCGACCGGCTTCGAGCCCTCCGACGCGCGGACGGCGCTCCGGTCCTACGCGGCCTCGCTGGCCTGACCGACCACCGGAGGGGCCGTCGTCACCCCCGGCAGCTCAGCCCTGATGGCGCCGATGTCCGACGGCCGGCTCCAGCCCGACCGTGTCGTCGAGCTCGGCGAAGGGGTCCGACGAGCCTGACCGGCAACCGTCGGCGGAGGCCCGCGCCATCGCGTCGATCACGTCGCCGCGGCGGCCGCTGCCGCTCAGTGCGCCCACCAGGTCGAGATCGATCGCGTCGACCGGGACGTGGGAGATTAGCGCGTGCCACGGCCGGACGTCGCGAGGCTCGAGGTCGCCGAACAGGTCCTCGTGCAGCTTCTCGCCGTGCCGCAGGCCGGTGTACTCGATGCGCACCCGTCGGTGGTGCAGGGCGATCAGCCGGTTGACCACGTCGAGGATCTTCACCGGCTTGCCCATGTCGAGCACCAGGGCCTCACCGGGTCGGCCGATCGCTCCGGCCTGCACCACCAGCTGGCAGGCCTCCTCGATGGTCATGAAGTAGCGGGTCACGTCGGGGTCGGTCACAGTGATCGGGCCGCCGTTCGCGATCTGCTCGGCGAACGTCGTCAGCACCGAGCCCCGGCTGCCGAGCACGTTTCCGAAGCGGACCGAGAGGTAGCTGCGGTTCGCCGTACCGGCATAGGCGGCCGTGATCCGCTCCGCGAGCCGCTTGGAGTAGCCGAGCACGCTGATCGGGTTGGCTGCCTTGTCGGTGGAGATGTTCACGAGCCGGGACACGTCGGCCATGGCCGCGGCGGCGAGCACGTTCTCGGTGCCGACGACGTTGGTCTTCAGCGCCTCTCCGGGGTACTGCTCGAGCATCGGCAGATGCTTGAGCGCCGCGGCGTGGAAGACCACCTCGGGGCGCCGGGTCATGAAGATCTCGCGCACCGCGCGGGCGTCACGGATGTCGCAGAGCACGACGTCGCGACCGTCCAGCATCGCCCGTCCGGTCAGGGACAGCTGCACCGCGTGGAGCGCCGACTCGTCGCGGTCGAGCATGATCAGCTCCGACGGCCCGAACGCCGCGATCTGCCGGCAGAGCTCGGAACCGATCGAGCCGCCCGCGCCGGTGACGAGCACCCGCCGGCGGGTGATGTAGCCCGCGATCGACGCCACGTCGGTGTCGACCTGCTTGCGCCCGAGGAAGTCGCTCAGGTTGATGTCGCGGATGTCACGGATGCCGACGTCGTCGCGCAGCAGCTCGACCGCCGACGGGAGCACCTTGACCGGCACCCCGGCCGAGCGGCAGGAGTCCGCGATCCGCGAGATCAGGGCCGACGAGGCGCTCGGGATGGCCACCACCACGACCTCGGCCCGGAACCGCTCGATCAGCTCGGAGAGCCGCGCGATCTCGCCGAGCACCGGGACGCCGCGGACGCGAAGGTGACGCTTGGCCCGGTCGTCGTCCACGAAACCGACCGGGTGCCACTCGCTCCCGGCCTCACGCAGCATCGAGCCGACCAGGTCACGACCGGCGTCGCCGGCCCCGACCACCAACACTCGGGACGACGTGGGCGAGCCGCTCGCGGGCGGGCGCACCACGAGGGAGCGCCACACGCCTCGCCCGAGCCCGGCTGCCACCAGGAAGCACAGGGTCGCCCCGATCGGGACCGAGCGGGCAACGTAGACGTGCCCCAGGTTGCCGAAGAAGACCACGAGCCCCGACATCAGTGCCAGGGCGGTGATCAGCAGCATCTCCTCGAGGCTGGCGGTGGGAGCGCGTCCCGAGATGGTCCGCACCACCAGCGCCAGGGCGAAGTAGACGATCGCCAGGGCGGCCGCCATCACGGCTGCGTGGCGCCAGGGCGCCACCGAGGGATCTGTGTAGCGCAGGAGCGTCGCGACAGCCGTGGCCGCAGCCCAGGCCAGCGCGTCGTAACCCGCCTTCAGCACCAGGCGGAAACGCCGCAGAGCCTTGATCAGATCCATTGCCGAGAACAGCTCCTCACTCAATTACTACAGCGTCTGTGACATCGATTCCGTCACACGCCGGCACCGGATCGGTGCTCGTCGAACCGGATGTGGTGCGTCCTGTCGGATGCGTCACCGGGTAGAAAGGTTCAGTGGTAGACCCACACCGGCGAGCTGGTCACCTTGATCCGCTTCCCACGATGCGTACCCGACACCACTCCGGTCATCGACTGTACGTGTCGGGCTCCGGCCGGGGCAGGGACGGAAGTCCTGCCCGACGGGACCCAGTAGATCCAGCTCGTGCGACCGTTGCGAACCTGCGTGCAGGTGTAGACGTGGGAGTGGCGGGCCTGCTGGCAGCCCTTCGCCTTCTGGCCGGTCAGCCACTTCTGGACCCGGGAGTACGCCCGGCCGGCTGCACTGGGAGTCACCCCGTCGGACTGGACCATCTGGATGTCCAGCGAGGAGAACCGGTCCCAGCCCAGCCAGTAGACGCGCTGGATCCGGGCGGCGGCGTTCAGCACGTAGGTCCGGACGACGTACGACGCCTGCTTGCGGTCCGGTGAGTGCCCCGTGATCGGCTGGTTGCCGCCCACCACGCCGTAGTTGATCTCGACGTTCCACAGCGGCGCGGTCACCTTGTGCGAGGCCAGGATCCGGCGCGCCTTGCCGATCAGGGTCATCGAGTCCTCGGGGGAGCCGGTCGCCTTCGGGTAGGGGTCGAGGCCGATCGCGTCGAAGGAGGCGCCGATCCGCGTGCCGCCGACCTTCTGGGCGAAGAACTGGTCCATCCAGTGCCGCTCGTAGGAGAGCCGGAGCACCATGGCCGGAGACACCACCGTGGCGTGGCGAGCCGTCTGGTGGATGATCCGCGCGGCCGCGGCCACCCGTACCGCCAGCTCGTGGGGGGTGCCGGCCCAGTTCGAGACGATGTTGGCCTCGGGCCAGATCTCGTAGTCGATCCGGGTGCCGTACCGGTCGACGACCTTCTGCACGTAGCTCTTCCAGGCGGCCAGGTCCGGGACCGTGGCCCAGACCTGCGGGCTGCTCGGCGAGGCGGAGTAGAAGGCGGGGGTCTGCCCCAGCACGAGGAGCGGCTGGGCGCCGTTGCGGTGGGCCCGGCTGACGAGGGCGTCGAGGTGGCTGAAGTCCCACACGCCCGGCGAGGTCTCGAGGTCGGGCCAGTAGACGCCGTTGGTGGTCAGGTTCACCGCGCCCACCCGGGCCCGAGGGAAGGCGGTGGCGAGCTGCGGCGCGTGCATCCCGAAGAAGCGGGACGTGGTCGCTGCCGCCTTCGCGGGTGCGGCACCGGCCTGCACGGAATCGGCCGCCGGCCCGTGGGCCGTCGCCGGGCCGCACGCCTGGACCGCCAGGACCAGGGCCGCCGCCATGGCGGCGACACCGAGCCTGAGGGTCCGACGGCACGTGGTCGGTCCGTTGTGGTTCACAGTTCCCCGCATCCCGAGTCGTCGACACTAGCGGTGAGAAACGTTACCTGACCGGGGTGCCGACGGAGGAAACGCTGACCACGCGAGCAGCCCGGGCCCCGAGGACTCATGGCCCCCGGGGCCCGGGCGTCGCTCGGGCGATCTGCGGTCAGTCGCCGACCTTCGCGGCGGCGTCACCGACGGCCTTGGCGGCATTCGACGCGGTGGTCGTCGCCGAGGTGCGGGTGGCCTTCGCGCTGCTGCGGGCCGGGCTCTTCTTGGCCTTGGCCGTGGTCCGGCTCGCCGACTTCTTGGCGGTCGCGGCGGTCTTGGCGGCCTGCGTCTTGGTCGTCTTCGCCTTGGCGGAGGTGGTCTTCGCCGACGACACGGTCGCCTGGGTGGACTGCTGACGACGGATCCGACCCACGAGGGTCTCGCCGCGCTTGACCAGCTCGGCGTAGGTGTCACCGGCGGTGGCGACCTGCTCGTCGACCAGCTTCTGGAGCCGGGTCGGGAGGGCCAGCGCCTCGGCCTGGAGCTCCGCGACGCGCTTCTCGATCTGGGTGCGACGGGCCTGGGCGTCCTTGCCGAGGTTCTTGGTCAGGCTCTCGACCTGGAAGTCGGCGACCGACTTCTGCACCACGGTGACCCGCTTCTGCATGTCGGCCACGTAGTCGCGGACGGCCTCCACGACGCGGTCGGTCACGCCGACGCCGGCGTACAGCGGACGCGTGGCGGCCTCGGGGATCTGGTTGGTGATGTCGAACTTGGTCTTCGCCATGATCGGCTCCTTCTGGTGGTGGGATGGTCCGGCGGACGCCGGGTCGTTCAGGTGGCGTCCTGACCCGCGTTCAACGCGAGGAAGGACGCGTACACATCGAGCAGGGTCTGCTTCTGCCGCTCGGTCAGGGAGGAGTCCCCGAGGACCGCCAGCTCGACCGAGCCGCCGATGCCGTCGTCCGGGCTGACGATGCCGGCCCGGAGGTAGAGCTGCTCGGCCGAGATCCGCAGCGCCTTGGCCAGCTGCTGGAGCACCTCGGCCGACGGGCGGCGCAGACCGCGCTCGATCTGGCTCAGATAGGGGTTCGAAACACCCGTCTGCTCGGCGAGCTGACGGAGGGTGAGCCGGGCCGAGACCCGCTGCTCGCGCAAGTAGTCGCCGAGACTCTCGACGGTCTTGCCCACCTTGTTCTTTGCCACAGCTCCATTTTGCTAGCAGCAGTTAGCAAACTCAACTCCTGGCGAGGTGAGAGCACTCACACCTCGCCTGAAAGCCCAACAAAACATAGGCAATTGTCACGGGCTGCTTGCTAGCAGCTAGTAGCAGGCGCGGATCTCGCCCACCGGGACACCGCCGCCTAGCAGCGTGAGCACCCCGGTCCGGCGTACCGCCTCGGCGTCGACGGCCGGGTCGTCGAGCAGCCCGGGGGTACGACGCAGCGCTTCGGCCATCAGCACCGGCCGGACCCTGGCGGCGCCGTCGTCGGCCTTGAGGGCGAACGCACGACCGTCGCCGAGGGCGACGACGTAGCAGCACTCGGCGCCGGCCTTGCCGATCGCGCCGGGGATGGCCGTCAACAGGGCTCGTTCGTCGCGGTTGGTCCCCGACACGTAGGCGGGGTGGCTACGGATGGCGTCGGCGATCCGGGCACTCGCGGGGTCCGGCGCTCCGCTCCCGTCGACCCCGAGGGCGAGGGCCCGGAAGGCGCGGGCCAGGCCGGTCAGGGACGCCGAGAACAGGGGCGCACCGCAGCCGTCCACGGCGGTCACCGCGACCCGCTCACCGGTGAGCTCGCCGAAGGTCGCCGCCAATGCCTGCTGCAGCGGATGGTCGGCGTCGAGGTAGGTCGCGGTCGGCCAGCCGTTGGCCACGCAGGTCGCCAGCATCGCGGCGTGCTTGCCGGAGCAGTTCATCAGGACCGGCGCCCTCGAGCCCCCGTCGCGGATCAGCCGGTCACGGGCCTCGTCGTCGAGGGGGTAGTCCGGCGGCGTCCGCAGATCGGCCTCGGAGAGTCCGGCGGCCGTCAGGATCCGGCGTACGCCCTCGATGTGGAAGGGCTCCCCCGAGTGCGAGGCGCAGGCGAGGGCGAGCAGGTCCGGCGGCAGGTCGAGCCCGGCCCGGAGCATGCCGAGGGCCTGGACCGGCTTGTTGCAGGAGCGGGGCAGGATCGGGCTCGCGACGTCGCCGACCGCCCAGGCGACCGAGCCGTCGGGCTCCAGGGCGACCACGGAGCCGTAGTGATGGCCCTCGACGAAGCCGCTCCGGACGATCTCCGCGACCGGGACCACGGCACTCACCGCGGGCTCGCCGAACGGGGCGTGCGGTCGGAGCGGTGGAGGCGCGGATCGGCTGGCACCCGGTCAGGGTAACGGCGCTGGCAGGATGGTCCCGTGCCGATGCCCCAACACTGCCCGAGCCCCCGGGAGCTGGCCGACCTCGAGCTGCTCACCGGCGGGGCGTTCACTCCGGTCAGCGGCTTCAACGAGCCGGGTTCGCCGATCACCCTCGAGCTCCCCGAGGAGCTGCGCGGGCAGGAGGTCGAGCTGGTCGACCCCGAAGGGCTGCCATTGGCCCGGCTCTCGGCGGACGGCACGGTCGAGCCGCTCACCCACGCCCAGCACGGACCGTTCCGCCGGCTCCACCTGAGCCCGGCCCACGTGCGCGAGCAGTACGCCGGGTCCACCTTCGTCCCGGTCGTCGACGCGCTCACCACCGACGAGATCGACCGGCTCCGCGAGGTCGGCACGCCGGTCGTGCTGCTCGCGCTGACCGGACCGGGCACCCCGGAGCTCTCGACCGTGGCGCTGCTCCGGGCGTCGCTGGCGGCCGCCGGGCACCTGCCGGACGCCGCGGTGGTCGCCGTACCCCTCGCCTCACACGGCGACCCGTCGGTCGACCACGAGCTCGGGATCCACGTCGTGGCCGCCTACGCCGGACCCGACCCGGTGCTCGCCCTGGGCGACACCGACGGCGACTACCCCGAAGACATCGCGGCGATCGTCGAGGGCGACCAGCCGGGCCCGGACCGCCAGGGTCTCGTCCTGTTCTTCACCGGCCTCTCCGGCAGCGGCAAGTCGACCGTCGCCCAGGCGGTCATCGACTCCCTGCTCGAGCAGGGAGAGCGCAGCATCACCTCCCTGGACGGCGACGTCGTCCGCCGCAACCTCTCGGCCGGGCTGACCTTCAGCCGGGCCGATCGTGAGACCAACATCCGCCGGATCGGCTGGGTGGCGGCGGAGATCTCCCGGCACGGCGGGGTCGCGGTGTGCAGCCCGATCGCGCCGTTCGACCGGACCCGGCAGGACGTGCGAGCGATGACGGAGGCCGCCGGAGGGGCTTTCTTCCTGGTCCACGTCGCGACGCCGCTCGAGGAGTGCGAGCGCCGCGACCGCAAGGGCATGTACGCCAAGGCCCGGCGCGGCGAGATCCCCGACTTCACCGGGATCTCCTCCCCTTACGAGCCGCCCGACGACGCCGACCTGCGCATCGACACCACGGGCCGCTCCATCGAGGACTGCCGCGACGAGGTGCTCGATGCCCTGGTGGCGGCCGGCCGCGTGGCCGGCCCGGGCGGCCCGGTGGTCGAGCCGGCAACCTCGGTGGTCGAGCGGAGTCGAGACCACGACCCGGTGGTCGAGCCGGCAGCCTCGGTGGTCGAGCGGAGTCGAGACCAAGACCCGCTCCGCGTCCTCTTCGTGTGTACGGCGAACATCTGCCGCTCGCCGTACCTCGAGCTCCGCGCCCGTCAGCTGCTCGGGCCCGACTCGGGGGTGGAGGTGAGCAGCGCCGGGACCCACGGGTTCGACGCGTCACCGGTCAGCGACACCATGGCCGCGGAGTTCGCCCGGCACGGCACCGACGTGGAGGCCTTCCGCAGCCGAGCCGCGACCGGTGAGCTGGTCGACGCCGCCGACCTGGTGCTCACCGCCGAGGCGAGCCATCGGACCCGGCTGCTGGAGGACCGTCCGGCGGCGTTCCGGAAGATCTTCACGCTCGGGCAGTTCGTGGCCAGCGCCCAGGCGGCCGACCCGTCGCTGCGCGGCCGCGAGCTGATCGAGGCTCTTGCGAACCGGCGGGTCGCCGCCTCGCCGGCCCACGACATCGACGACCCCTACCGGCGTGGCCCCGAGGCTGCCCGGCGGGCCGCCGTCACCATGGAGGCACTGCTCGAGGTGGCCGTCGACCGGCTGCGGAGACCTGCACCGACCGACCGGACGAGCTGACCGCACAGACCCGTCCACGCGTCGCTCCCGACCGTCCGAGGAAGGACCACACCCATGGGTGACTGGCTCACCTCCGACTTCTTCTCCATCATCGGCGCCGGCTTCCTGGTCGGCATCGTCGTCGGCCTGACCGGGATGGGGGGCGGTGCCCTGATGACGCCTGCCCTGATCTTCCTCGGCGTCGGCAACGCCTCCGCCGTGGTCACCGCGGACCTGACGGCGGCCGCCGTGTCGAGGAGTGCCGGCGCGGTGACCCACGCGCGTCAGGGATCACCCAACATGACGCTCGCCAAGTGGCTCATCATCGGTTCGGTGCCGATGGCCCTGCTCGGGCCCTGGATCGTCCATCGAGTCGCGGGCGGGAGCCCCGCCTCGGTCGAGCGCCTGCTCATGGAGTGCATCGGCTTCGCTCTGCTGTTCGCAGCCACGACATACGCCCTCCGGCTCTACGTGAACCTCCGGCGCAACCGCGCCGACCGCCCGCGCGCGGACCCCGACCCTCGGATCCGACCGCTGGTCACGCTCGGGGTCGGCGCCCTCGGCGGACTGCTGGTCGGGATCACGAGTGTCGGCGCCGGGTCGGTGATCATGATCGCGCTGCTGATGCTCTACCCCGGGCTCTCGCCGATCCGGCTGGTCGGCACCGACCTGGTGCAGGCCGTTCCGCTCGTCCTGGCCGCCGCGCTCT
This sequence comes from Nocardioides cynanchi, assembly GCF_008761635.1. Classification (NCBI taxonomy): domain Bacteria; kingdom Bacillati; phylum Actinomycetota; class Actinomycetes; order Propionibacteriales; family Nocardioidaceae; genus Nocardioides; species Nocardioides cynanchi. Next base: position 3,463,472 of record NZ_CP044344.1, on the reverse strand, counting down.
CCAACATCATCATCAACGGGCTCGACTGGCACATCCTGATCCCGCTGGTGGTCGGGTCCACGCCCGGCACCGTGCTGGGGGCGCGCCTGGCGCCACGCGTCCCGCAGTCCTTCATCCGGCGCGGCATCGTCGTGGTGCTGACGATGTCGGGGGTGGCCCTGCTCGACAAGTCCGGCTGGGCTCCGCTGGGCGCGGGCAAGGACGACACACACACGATGGTCGTGGCCGGGGTGGGCGTGGCGATGCTCGTGCTCGTCCCGCTGGTCTGGGGTGTGATCCGGCGGACCGAGGGCCTGCCGATGTTCGGCGCACCGACCGTGGCCCAGCTCGAGGGCCAGCAGGGCGCCCCGAGCCCAGCCACAGCGCCGGGCGTCCAGACCGCCGGCACGCCGGCGGTCGACGGCGGCGACGCACCGGCCCACTAGGGGGCCGGGCCGAGGACTCCGGGAGACGATCGTCGTGCCCATGGCGCGGGGGTTTGCAACTAACTCGGGTCAAACTGTAGAGTTAGGTGTCTTACCCACCTTCTTCGAAGGATCGCGCCCATGGGTGACTGGCTCACTGCTTCGTTCTTCTCGATCATCGCTGCCGGCTTCTTCGTCGGCACCATCGTCGGCCTGACCGGCATGGGCGGTGGCGCCCTGATGACGCCCGCCCTGATCTTCCTCGGGGTCGGCGACGCCTCGACGGTGGTCACCGCCGACCTGACCGCTGCCGCGATCTACAAGACCGGTGGTGCGATCACGCACGCCAAGGAGGGGGCGCCCAACTGGACGCTCGCCCGCTGGCTGATCACCGGCTCGGTGCCCTTCGCGCTCGCGGGTCCCTGGATCATCCACCGGGTGGCCGGGTCCGCCGACCAGCTCGACACCCTGCTGAAGGAGTGCATCGGCTTCGCGCTGCTCTTCGCGGCTCTCACCTACGCCCTGCGGATCTACGTGAACCTGCGGCGCGTGCGCGGCGGCGGCCCCTCCGTGGATCCCGATCCCACGATCCGTCCCTTGGTCACCGTCGCCGTCGGCGCCCTCGGAGGCCTGCTGGTGGGAGTCACCAGCGTCGGCTCCGGGTCGGTGATCATGATCTCGCTGGTCATGCTCTACCCCGGGCTCTCCGCGCTCCGACTGGTCGGCACCGACCTCGTCCAGGCCGTGCCCCTCGTCATCGCCGCCGCCATCTCCAACATCATCCTGAACGGTCTCGACTGGCACATCCTGATCCCGCTGGTCATCGGCTCGCTGCCCGGCAGCATCCTCGGCAGCCGGATCGCTCCGCGGGTGCCCCAGTCCTACATCCGTCGAGGCATCGTGGTCGTGCTGACCATGTCGGGGCTCGCCCTGCTCGACAAGTCAGGCTGGGCGCCGCTCGGCGCCGGTGACGACCAGACGCATCCCGTGCTGATCGCCCTGGTCGGTGTCGCCATGATCGTCGTGATGCCGTTGATCTGGGGGCTTCTCCGCAAGGGCCAAGGCCTGCCGATGTTCGGCGCCCCGACGGTGGCCGAGCTGGACGGGCCGGTGCCCCTGCCCCCGGCGGAACCCTCGGGCATCGCCGGCACCGACGACCGACCACACGTGCCGTAGCCCGGTCACCCGGAGCGGGTGAGGGCGCGTCCACCGGAGCCGGTCGGGCGCCGCGGAAGCGTGGGTCTGGGGTGCGCGTCCCTATACTTTTCACTTCTGCCGTGAACATCTAGCGCGCGTCGCACACATCGCGGGCCGATCCTGACCCCACGAAGGACCTCTACGCATGAAGCACCGCGACCCGTCCCGGCGCGTGCGGGTCCCCGGGCTGGGAGCGGTGTCCCGGCGCCTGCTGATCAGGGTCGGCTGCGGGGTCGGCCTGCTCGTCGCGGCCTTCCTGTTGACGCTGCTGCCGCTGCTGCTGGCGCACCACGACGCGGCCGCTGCCGCGAACGAGCTCCAGCAGGCGAACGACGCGGTGTCCTCCGAGCAGATCCCGCAGGCGCAGCAGGCCCTGGCGCAGGCACGGGGCAACGTCCAGGGAGCGCAGGGCCACCTCGACGGTTTCGTCGCGAACGCATGGTCGCACCTTCCGGTGCTCGGCCCGGCCGTGGCCGACGGCCGCCACCTCGTCGCCGCGCTCGACCAGGCGACGACGGCCGCGACCATCGGCGTCAACCTGATCGCCCACGCCACCTCCCCCGAGTCGCAGCTGATCGAGGGCACCCGGGTCAACATCCACGACGTCCGGCAGATCGCCGCGCAGGCCCGACGGATCGGGCCGCACCTGCGAGCCGCGCAGGCCGAGATCGCAGCGGTGCGCGGCAACGACCCTCTCGTCGGAGGCAAGATCGACTCGCTGAAGAAGCGGGCGACCGAGCAGCTATCGACCACCCAAGGGACCTACCGCAGCTTCAAGCCGCTGCTCGACCAGCTGCCGGCAGTCCTCGGCGCCCGGGGACGGCGTACCTATCTGCTGACGATCATGAACCCCGCCGAGCAGCGGTTCTCCGGTGGCGCGACGCTCCAGATGGCGTCCATCACCTTCGACCACGGGCTGATCACCTTCGGGCGCAGCCAGAGCGTGGCTGACGTGGACCAGGCCAAGCCCTTCCTGAACTGGCCGCCCGTCAAGGGCAACCTCTTCCACCCGCCCGGGCCACGACGTCTGGCCGCGGCGGCGTACTCGCCGTGGTGGCGGGTGTCCGGCGAGGAGCTGCTCCGCGCCTGGCAGGCCCAGACCGGACAGCGGTGCCAGGGGCTGATCGCGGTGGACCTCCAGGCCCTGGCCGAGCTGTTCCGGATCACCGGGCCGATGCAGGTGCCCGGCTACGGCGAGCTCAACGCCGACAACCTGGTGCAGTCCCTGGCCGGCAGCTACGACAGCTTCCAGAACGCCTACCAGCGTCGCCGCCTCAACAACGCGCTGGTGCCCGCCTTCCAGCAGAAGTTCCTCAGCGGCGGCAACTTCGTCGCCAAGGCGCGGTCACTTCTCGACGACGCCAAGGGCCGGCACGTCGCGCTGTACTTCCGGCAGCCCCTGGTGCAGCACGCCTTCGCCTCCGCCGGCTTCAGCGGCAACCTGTCGACGACGCGGCACGACTACCTGGGCGTCTTCACCCAGAACCTCAACGGCAGCAAGTCCGACTTCTGGCAGTCCCGACAGGTCGACATGCAGGTCGGGCTGAGACCTGACGGAAGCGCGGCCGAGACCCTGAACGTCCTGGTCCAGAATCCGGCTCCCCCCTACACGCTGCCGACCCCCGACCCGCAGACCGGTTACGACACGAGGTGGCTGGGCACCTTGATCGGGGTCTTCCTGCCGTACGGCGCCCAGCTCGAGGACGCGTTGGGCAACAGCTCCCCGATGGTGCACGAGTCGCTCGAGCAGTCGACCACGAGGCTGCCGGGGGTCCGCAACCGTCCGGTGCTCAGGCACGGGTGGCTGCTCGCGCCGCAGCAGGGTGTCCAGCTGACCGTCCGCTACACGGTCCCGCACGCGGCCACGGTCGACCGGGCGTCCGGGGACCTGATGTATCGGGTGGCGCTGGACCCGCAGGACCTGGTCCAGCCCCAGACCAACGCTATCTCGCTGACGATCCCGAGCGGATACACCTTCGGGACGTTGCCCTCGGGCTGGACCCTTCGAAGCCCGCAGCTGGCGGTGCTCGTGGTGCCCCAGCTCACCGAGTCCAGCTCCTGGAAGGTCCCGGTCGTCAAGCAGTGAGGTCAGTCGCCGGGGCCGGGGAGAATGAGAGACAGGTCGGCCAGCCGGTCGATGAAGGCCCGGACGTCGGGAGCGACCTGCTCCACGGGTGCGCCGAACGCCTCGGCGAGGTCGGCCACGATCTCGACCTCGGTGCGGTCGCCGTCCAGACAGGCCCAGATCTGCGCGGCCGAGCCCTCGAAGACGTAGGGCTGGTGGTCGAGATGGTCGAGGTCCAGGACGACCACGCGCTCGTCGGACTCGACGTACGCCGCGCTGCCGGAGCGCCGCCAGACCGTGCCGTCGACGGCGGCCTCACCACGTGGGCGGGAGGCTGGGTCGGACACGCGCCGAGTTTAGGGCTGAAGCGCCCGGCCGATACCATGAGGGCTGCTGTCCCGAGGAGAGGCCCCACCATCCGATGAGTGCACCACCGACGCATGTCGACTACCAGCTGAGCCAGCTCGACCAGCTCGAGGCGGAGTCGATCCACATCTTCCGCGAAGTCGCCGCCGAGTTCGAGAAGCCGGTCCTGATGTTCTCGGGCGGCAAGGACTCCATCGTCATGCTGCGGCTGGCGGAGAAGGCGTTCTTCCCGGCCAAGATCCCCTTCCCCCTGCTGCAGATCGACACCGGGCTCGACTTCCCCGAGGTCCTCGAGACCCGTGACAACTGGGTCAACCGGCTCGGGGTCCGGATCGTGGTGGCCAGCATCGACGAGGCGATCAAGAAGGGCGTGGTCGTCGACGACGGCAAGACCAGCCGCAACCGGATGCAGACCGCCACCCTGCTCGACGCGATCGAGGAGAACGGCTTCAACGCCCTCTTCGGCGGCGGCCGCCGCGACGAGGAGAAGGCCCGCGCCAAGGAGCGCGTCTACTCCCACCGCGACGACTTCGGCCAGTGGGACCCCAAGATGCAGCGCCCCGAGCTCTGGAGCCTCTACAACGGCCGCATCCACGGCGGCGAGCACATGCGGATCTTCCCGCTGTCCAACTGGACCGAGCTCGACGTCTGGCACTACCTCGGACAGGAGGAGGTCGAGCTCCCCTCGATCTACTTCGCCCACGAGCGCCGCGTCTTCCAGCGTGACGGCATGTGGATGAGCGAGAACCCGCTCAACCCCTGCAAGCCCGGCGAGGAGGTCGTGGAGAAGGTCGTGCGCTACCGCACGGTCGGCGACCTGACCCTGACCGGTGCCGTCGAGTCCGACGCCGACACCATTCCCAAGATCATCGACGAGATCGCCATCGCCCGCGTCACCGAGCGTGGGGCCACCCGAGGCGACGACCGGTTCTCCGAGGCAGCCATGGAGGACCGGAAGAAAGAGGGCTACTTCTGATGGACCTGCTCCGATTCGCCACCGCCGGCTCGGTCGACGACGGGAAGTCCACCCTGATCGGGCGGCTGCTCCTCGACTCCAAGTCGATCTTCGAGGACCAGCTCGAGGCCGTCGAGGCCACCAGCCACTCGCGCGGCTACGACTACACCGACCTCGCCCTGCTGACCGACGGCCTGCGCTCCGAGCGTGAGCAGGGCATCACCATCGACGTCGCCTACCGCTACTTCGCGACCCCGTCACGCAAGTTCATCATCGCCGACACCCCGGGCCACATCCAGTACACCCGCAACATGGTCACCGGTGCCTCGACCGCCGACCTGGGGCTGGTCCTGGTCGACGCTCGGCAGGGCCTGACCGAGCAGAGCCGGCGCCACGCCGTGCTGCTGTCGCTGCTGCGGGTGCCGCACCTGGTGCTGGCCATCAACAAGATGGACCTCGTCGACTGGGACCAGGACATCTACGAGAAGATCCACGACGAGTTCACCAACTTCGCCACCAAGCTGTCGATCCCCGACCTCGCGGTGATCCCGATCTCGGCGCTCAAGGGCGACAACGTGGTGACCCGCTCGGAGAACACCCCGTGGTACCACGGGCCCACGCTGATGCACCACCTCGAGCACGTGCACGTGGCCTCCGACCGCGACCTGGTCGACACCCGCTTCCCCGTGCAGTACGTCGTACGCCCGAAGTCCGACGAGTACCACGACTACCGCGGGTACGCCGGACAGGTCGCCGGTGGCGTGCTGAAGAAGGGCGACGAGGTCGTCGTCCTGCCCAGTGGCATGACCTCGACGATCGAAGGCATCGACCTGTTCGACCGGGAGGTCGACGAGGCGTTCCCGCCGATGTCGGTCACGGTCCGGCTCTCCGACGACGTCGACGTGAGCCGCGGCGACATGATCGCCCGGGTCAAGAACGCGCCGAAGCCCAGCCAGGACATCGACGCGATGATCTGCTGGATGACCAACGAGCCGCTGCGCCCGCGGCAGAAGCTGGCCATCAAGCACACGACGCGGATGGGCCGGGCGATGGTCAAGGAGATCCAGTACCGCCTCGACGTCAACACGCTGCACCGCGACCAGGAGACCAAGGAGCTGGGCCTCAACGAGATCGGCCGCGTCCAGCTGCGCACCACGGTGCCGCTGCTGTGCGACCCCTACTCCAAGAACCGCACCACCGGGTCGTTCATCCTGATCGACGAGGCCACCGGGGTCACCGTCGGCGCCGGGATGATCAACTCGGGCAGCTAGTCACCGGTGACTCGACCGCCAGCACGTTCTGGCCGACGAAGCCTTGCGATCTTCGTTGATCAGGGTCTGAGCAGCGCGAGCAACTTCCTGCTGGTGATCCTGGTGGCCAGGCTGCTGACGACCAGCGAATTCGGGACGTTCGCGGTCGGCTTCAGCGTGCTGGCGGTGGGCCTGGGTCTGTCACGTGCGAACCTCGGGGTGCCGCTGAGCGTCGATCTTCCGCACGAGACAGATCCCCGAGCCGTCGACGAGGCGATCGGGCGCTCCATGGCAGTGGCACTCGTCACCGGTGCGGCCATCGGGGTCGTCGTCGCTGCCCTCGGCGCCCTCGTCGGCGACGGGTCGAGTCTGCGCGGCACCCTGCTGCTGCTGGCCTGCGCCTCACCCTTCCTGGTCGTCCAGGACGTCGCCCGCTTCGTTGCCGTCGCGCGCGGTGTCCCGAGCAGGGCGCTGATCTCCGACCTCGTCTGGGTATGCACGGCCTTGGCCGTTCTCGGCATCAGCGCGCTGTCTCAAGGCATGGGTGCGCTTGCTGCCGCTGGCGGCTGGGTGCTCGGCGGCCTGCTCGCACTCGGCGCGATCCGGCACTGCCTGCGACGTCCGGTCTGGCGCGGGACCTGGCGCTGGTTCGCACAGGACCGGCGCCGTCGCCACCTGACCGTCGATGCCCTGACGGCGGCGGTGACGCCGCTCCTCGTCGTGTTCCTGGTGGCCACGGTCTGCTCCCCTGCGACCGTCGGCTCGCTGCGCGGTGCGTCGACGCTGATGAGCCCGATCAACGTGGGCATCGCGGCCGTGGGGCTCGGGGCCGTCGCGGAGGTCACGCGTCGATCGCAGGCGCAGGGCCGCACCTTCATGATCATGGTGTCCCTGGGGCTCGCTGGCTGCTCCGTGCTGTGGGGAGCGGCCGTGTGGCTGCTACCCGACGGCCTGGGCCACTTCCTCCTGGGCCCCACGTGGGACAGCGCCCGCAGGGTGCTTCCGTTCAGCACCGCCGAGTTCGTCGGACTGTCGGTGTGGACGGGTGCGATCACGCTGCTCAGAGCGGCGGGTCGCACTCACGTCAGCGCAGTGTTCCGCGTGGTCTACCTCGTTGTCGCTGTCGTCGCAGCGGGTGGTGCGGCGTTGCTCCTGGGCACCGCCACCGGCGTTCAGGCCGCTCTCGCGGCGTCCGCGGCGATCCTCGCCGTGCTCTCCTGGATCAGCGCCGTTCGTCCGGCGTCCGAACCGGTCGCCGCCGACGTGCCGAACGCCACGGCCTGACCACACCCCTGGGCTGCCGCGGCGGCTGCGCTGTCAGTCCCGCGCGTCGCCGCGCGCGACGGCCGGTGCGCCGACCGACGAGCGGACCGCGCTGGACTGCCGGTCCGGCTCGTGGACCCTGGGCCGGCGTACCCGCAGCAGCAGCCAGGCGACCAGCGCCACCGTGAACCCGACCGCCAGCCGGCCCCCTTCGTACAGCTGGTTGTTGGCCGAGAGGTAGAGCACCTGGATGCCGAGGTAGAAGAACACCACGCAGGCGACCGGATCGGCACGGGTGCAGGTGTCGCGCCACGCCGATCCGAAGGCGAACCCGATCAGCACCATCAAGGGGATCACGCCGAGGAACGTGAGGTCGGACGCGGGGTGGATGAAGAAGGTCGACCACTGGACTCCGGCGGTCCATCCCTCGGCGCTCACCTGGCCCTCGTAGGTCCGGGCCTCGACGGCGTTCTCGTCGAGCCCGAGGACCCGCGACACGTTGTGCCGGACGAAGGTGGAGAAACCGAGGCCGTACGTCGGGTGCCAGGTCGCGTCCAGGGCGAGGGACAACCCCTTGTAGCCCTGGGTGAGATAGCTGGTGAACACCGAGCCGGTCGGCTGCGCCGCCGTGGGCACCACCGTGTAGAACACGCTGTCGGTCCGGGTGGTGCCCAGGCTGACCAGCGCCTGGTTGCGCATCGCATCGTTCAGGGACTGGTGCCGGTGTTGGCCGGAGGTGACCGCGTCCGTCTCCACGCGGCCGGAGATCACGGTGTGGTAGTAGCCGAGGAAGAGCCCGGCGACCAGAACGGCGCCCGCGAGACAGGTCAGCGACCGCTTCCAGCGTCCACGCCCCACGCGGCTCGTCGACGCGACCAGGACCAGGAAGAGCACGATGTAGCCGCAGAGGTCACCGACGTCCTGGTTGACCGCGCGGGCGACCCCGAGCGCCAGGGTCATCAGGATCGTGGCCACTCCGAGCCCGCGGGCCAAGGGGGAGAGCCGGGGCCAGAAGAAGAGCGTCAGCGGCAGGACGGCGATGGTCAGGGGCGCGACCAGCGTGCCGAGGTAGACGGCGTACTGCGGGATCGCAAGCTCTGCGGCCGTCTTCGCGGCGTAGGCCTGTCCCGGGTGCAGGAGGCCCTGGACGACGTTCGGGAACCACTGCCCGGTGGCGTCGTAGACCGTCAGGGGGTAGAGAACGAGGTAGAGGACGGAGCCGACCACCACGATCGCACTCGCTTGCGGCAGAGGCCACCGCCCGCCGACCGGCCGCCCGCCCTTGCGCCGGACCGCCCACCAGTAGCCCGCGACCATCGCGACCAGGTAGGCCGTCAGCAGACCGTAGACCTCGACGGCGTTGTCCATCTGCCAGTCGATCGGCCCGAACAGGGACAGCAGCATGGCGACCACGAAGAGCCCGGCGCCGGCCAGCAAGGGGACGTAGCGGCTGCTGCCGGTGAAGTCGAACAGCAGCGGCGCGTCGTTGTCGCGCAGCTGCGGGTGGCTCAGGACGCGGGTCCTGGTGCGGGTGGTGTTCATCTGGCTGGCCTCCGAGACAGGCTGAGGATACGGGACGCTTGACGGACGTTGTTCTTGTGCTCGAGCACGAAGGCGCGGCCGTGCTCGCCGCGACGGAGCAGCGCGTCGAAGCCTTCGGCGAACGCCTTCTCGAGGCCTCGCGAGACCCCGTCGGGACCGGGCTCGTCGATGGTGAGCACGTGCTCGAGGTACTCCACCGGCATGCCCGGCAGACGTGTGGTGAGCACCGCCGTGCCGGACACGAGGTACTCCATGTTCTTCGACGGGAAGGAGTACTTGGTGAACTCCTCCTCGGCGGGCCGGGGGTTCACCAGCAGCCAGGCGGTGCGCTCGGCCGCCACCACCTCGGCCGTCGGCACCACCCCCCGGTAGGTGATCCGGGGATCCACCGCCGCGATCGCCGCGAGCTCGGCTGCGTAGTCGCCCTGGCCGAAGACGACCAGCTCCGCGTCGGGCCGGTCCCAGGCCTGGAAGCCGCGGACCAGCGACTCGACGCCGTACTCCTTGCGCAGCGCGCCGGCGTAGAGCACGGTCGGGTGGGAGGCCTTCTCGGTGCCCTCGGGCGCGGGCGCGGATGCCTCGACGTCGACCAGACCCTCCATCACGACGTAGGGCTTGCCGTCGGTGCCGAGCACCTCGGCCATCTGCTCGGTGAGCACGACGTAGCCGTCCAGCATCGACAGCGAGGTCGCGACGGAACGGCGGGCCGCGGAGTGGACCGGGCCGACCCGACGCCCGCTGGCATCGTGGACGTCGGCCATGTAGGAGTACAGATCGGCGAAGATGCCGATCCGGGTCAGGTGCGACGCTCCGCGCAGGGACGGCAGCACGGTGGCCATCGCCGAGACGTAGGCACCGTCGATGATCATCACCCGGGTGGCGGCACGGCGCGTCCGCCACCGCCAGGCCAGCGTCTGCCGGGCGAGGCCCAGGGCCAGCCAGACCTGCTTGAGGACCGGGAGGTTGGGGAAGGCCAGATGGTCCACCGTGAGCCGGTCGGAGACGACCTCGCGACGACGCGGCCACCACCGGCCGAGGTGGAACCGGTGCGACGCGCTTCGGCCGACGATCGCGTGGATCCGGCAGCCCTGCGCCAGCAGGCCCTGCTGGATCAGGCTGTGGAACTTGAACCCGGCGTCCGGCATCCCGTAGGTGACCTCCTGCGCGCCGGGCCGCAGCTGCTCGCGCATCCGGGCGAACTCCGCCGGGGTCGCGACGCTCGACACGTAGAGGACGTCCACTGCGGCGGTCACGACGCCTCCCCGGTCCGCAGCAGGCCCAGGCAGGTCCCGAGCCGGTCCCAGGAGGCCTCGAGGTCAGCGGGGTCGGGCGGCGACGGGAGCCCGGCCCCCGACGATCCCGACGGCTCCTGACCGAGCCACTCGGGCAGCCGCCCCACCCGCTCGGCGAGCGTGACGTGCGATGCCAGCGGCGAGGCGAGCACTCGGCCCGGCGCCAGGGCCAGGGCCTCGGTCAGGGAGAAGCCGAGGCTCTCGAGGCGGCTTCCGACGATCACGGCATCGGCCCGCCGGAGCGCGGTGCGCATGACGGCTGCGGTGACCGGACCCCCGGTGACCCGCAGCCCCAGGGTCGAGGCCACCCGCTGGATCTCGGTCCAGCAGCCCGAGCCGTCGTCCGGGCCGGCGAGGACCACCCGTCGCGGGAGGTCCGGGCGGGCGGCGACCACCGTCAGGGCCAGGACCGGGTCCTTGTACCAGGTCAAGGTGCCCGGCACGAGGACGAACGGCTCGTCGGGAAGGCCGGTGTGGTCGTCCGCCGGGTCGAGCAGCGAGAGCGGGTAGAGGACCTCGCTGACCTCGACCGGGCGGCCGGTCGATCGCCCGGCCAGCTCGGCCATCGGGGTCGTCAGGGCCACGATCCGCTCGGCGCGACGGGTGTTCAGCCGGGCCAGCAGGCGTCGTTGCTCCATGCGGCGGCGCATCGGCGAGGGATACGGGCGCGCGAGCTCGCGGAACTCCACGGCGGGCAGGAAGTTCCAGGCGTTCTGGACCAGGACGACCTCGGCCCGTCGGAGTCTCGGACGCGCGGTCTCGACCAGCTGCACGGCAGGGCGGAAGGAGTAGCCCACCCGGGCGAGGGAGTCCTCGACCACCCGACCGCCCAGGGAGCGCCGCCCCGTGCTCTGTGGTGTCTCGGCCGTCATGTGGTCCTGATACCTGCCCAGGAGTGGTGTCGGGAGGCCGTGGACAGGATGAAGCGGACCACCCGGTTGCTCGTGTCGGGGACGTCGTACCCCTGTGGCGTCGAAGAAGTCACCGGACCGTCGGCGACCGCGACCGCGACCGCGACGGCACGGCGTACGTCGTCCGCGTCGAGGCCGGTCATCAGGATCGTGCCCGCGTCGAGCGCCTCCGGGCGCTCGATCGAGTCGCGCAGCGTGACCGCGGGGAAGCCGAGCATCGCCGACTCCTCCGAGATCGTGCCGGAGTCCGACAGCACGCAGGCGGCGTCGAGCTGGAGCCGGTTGTAGTCGTGGAAGCCGAACGGGTCGAGCCAGCGGATGTCGCCGTCGACCTGCTCGCCGAGCGCCTCGAGCCGTTTGCGGGTGCGGGGGTGGGTGGACACGACGACCGGGCGGCCGAAGGACTCGTGGACGGTGCGCAGGCACTCCAGCAGCATCCGCAGCCGGGCCGGGGAGTCGACGTTCTCCTCGCGGTGGGCGCTGACCAGGAAGTACCCGCCGCGCTCGAGGCCCAGTCGGGACACGGCGTCCGAGGCGTCGATCTGCGCACGGAAGTGCGCGAGCACCTCGCGCATCGGGGAGCCGGTCACGATGACGCGGCGGGGCTGCAGGCCCTCGGCCAGCAGGTTGCGGCGCGCGTGCTCGGTGTAGGCGAGGTTGAAGTCGGCGACGTGGTCGACCAGCCGGCGGTTGGTCTCCTCCGGCACGTTCTCGTCGAAGCAGCGGTTGCCCGCCTCCATGTGGTAGGTCGGGATCCGCAGCCGCTTGGCCATCACCGTGGCCAGGCAGGAGTTGGTGTCGCCCAGGACCAGCACGGCGTCGGGGCGCTCGGAGAGCAGCACCTGCTCGGTGCCGACCAGCACCCCGCCGAGCACCGCGCCCAGGCTCGAGGTGTCGACCCCGAGGTAGTGGTCGGGGGCCCGGAGGGCGAGGTCGTCGAAGAACACCTGGTTGAGCCCGTGGTCGTAGTTCTGACCGGTGTGCACGAGCACGTGCTCGATGCCCTCGGTCGCCTCGAGCCGGGCGATCACCCGCGACAGCCGGATGATCTCGGGGCGGGTCCCCACGATCGTCATCACCTTCATGGCGTCACCTTCTCGGGATACTGGTCCGGTTGGTCGGCGTCGAGGAGCTGGTCGGCCCAGAACATCGTCAGCAGGTCGCGATCGCCGACGTTGCGGATGTTGTGCACCCACATCGTGGGCATGTCGACGAACGACGGGGTGTCACCGGAGAGGCGGAAGGTCACCACGTCGTCATGGAGCAGGCGGCGCAACGAGATCTCGGCCTCGCCCGCAAGCACGAAGAACCGCTCGACCTTGCGCAGATGGTAGTGGTCCCCACGGGTGTGGCCGGGCCGCGTCGTCGACACGAAACCCTGTCCGGTGCCTCCGTGGGCGCGCACGGTCTCCACGAGGTCTCCGCGGGCGTCGCCGTGGACCGACGGCGCGATCGGGAACTGCCCGGGGAAGAGGTAGGACCGGTAGGTGTTGAACAGGTCGACCGCAAAGGACGTGGACAGGTCGGGGAGCTCGCCGCGCTCGGCGTAGAGCGCCTGGAAGCCGGTGAGGCGGTCGAGCACCTCGCCGATGCCGTGCGGCTCGCCCTCGACCGGGACGAGCCGGTCCACCGGGTCGAGTGCCGCGCCGATCAGCGCCTGCGCGGCGCCCTGCGCGTGCAGCAGGGGGATCTCGCGGTCGCCGGTCACCTCCGGTCGGCGCCCGGCCGCCACCTCGGAGCAGAAGGTCGCGACGAAGGAGTTGTACGCCGGTCGGCCGTGCTCGCCGAACAGGTTGGGCAGGACGACGTCGGCGAACGTGCCGGGCAGCCGCGCGAGCAGCTCCGCGGCCCGGCGCTTGCCCCGGCCGTAGGGGTTGTCGAGCTCACGCTGCACCGAGTCGGCGTACACCACGTGCACCGGCCGCTGCCCGAGGGCGGACCCCAGGGTCTCCGCGAGCTCGACGTTGCCGCCCTCGACCTCCTCGTCGGAGGCGGCTCGGTTGACGCCGGCCAGATGGATCACGGTGTCGACACCGTCGAGAGCGTCCCGGAGGGCACTCGGGTCGGCCCAGGTGTCCCGGCCCACCAGCAGCGGCTCGATGCCGTGCAGCGCCCGGAGCCGGCACGCGGTGTGCCAGCCGAGGAAGCCGTGGCCACCGGTCATGGCGACGCGTCGGAGTTCGGTCATCGGTCCGGCTCCTCCCATCGCGCACCCCGGCCAGGGGCGGTCCTCGGCACGTCAGCCCGGGAGCCGGTCGGCTCCCGGTCGCACCTCATCATCATGGCTCGCCTGGGGCCGCGGGCCGCAGGTCCCGACCAGTCGCTCATCGTGACCGCCTCGCGGCCGCGGCCGCGAGCAGCTCCTCGAGGACGGCGGCCCCCGACTCCTCACCGAGCTCGGAGACATAGGTCGACCGGGCCCGGGAGCCCATCGCCGTCAGCTCCTCGGGACTGGTGCCGGCCAGCTGCCGGAACGCCTCGGCCAGCGATCCTGGGTCCTCGGGGTTCGCGGTGAAGCCGCAACCCGAGCGGCGCACCAGCGCCGCGGCGTCACCCGCCACCGAGCACACGATCGGCAGACCGCAGGCCATCGACGACTGGAGCTTGCTCGGGATCGTCCCGCGGAAGAGCGGCAGGTCCTTCAGGGACACCAGCTGGGCGTCCGCCTCGGCCATCAGCGCGGGCATCTGCTCCATCGGGAACCGCCCGAGGAACCGGACCCGGTCGCCCAGACGCAGGTCGCCCGCCAGTCGCTCCAGGGCGGGCAGCGCCACCCCGGTCCCGACCAGGGCCAGGGCGAGGTCGGGGTCGTCCACGAGCGCCAGGGCTCGCAGGGCGGTGTCCAGCGCCTGCACCTCGCCGAGGCCACCGGCATACATGACCCACCGGCGGTCGTCGAGGTGCGGCCGACCGGAGCGCGCCACCGGGGCGAAGATCCGCTCGTCGACCCAGTTCGGGATGGACACGGGAGACACCGTGGCACCGCGAGCGGCCAGGGTCTCGGCCATGGTCGGGCTGATCGCCGCGACGCCGTCCGCTCCGGCGTACAGCCGTCGCAGCCAGCGGTTCAGGAGCCGCTCGACCCGTGCTGCGGTCGCGGGGTTGCCGATGAACCCGCTCGCGGTGATCGTCTCCGGCCACAGGTCCTGCACGTAGACCGCGTAGGGGACTCCCCAGACGCGGCGCAGGGTCATCGCGGCCAGGCCGACCGTCGCCGGGGTGAGGTAGGTCAGACACACGTCGACGTCGCGCAGCCAACCGACCTGGGCGGTCGCCGATGCCGCGAACGACGTCAGGCTGAGCGCTCGCCGCACGGCCGACCGGTCGTGGCTGGGCGCGTCGGGGACCCGGAGGATCTGGACGCCGTCGCGGTTCTCGTGCAGACGCGGCCGCATCGTGTAGCCGTCGTAGACCCGGCCGAGCGGATAGCTGGGGAAGCCGGTGAGGACCTTGACCTCGTGGCCCCGGGCGGCCAGGGCGCGCGCGACGGCGGTCGAGTGGGCGGCCGACGCCGTCTCCGGCTCGTACCACTGGGTGATCATGCCGATCCTCATGCGGCGACCTCCGGACGCCGGCCCAGCAGCGCGGGCAGGGCGAGGTAGACCCCCGAGACGACCGCGGCGAGGAGAACCGCCCCGGGAGTCGGCAGGGCCAGCGTGGCCAGGCAGACCAGCACCCCGGCCAGGAGTACGACGGCCGCGGTGGCCAGGTGGGAGAGTCCGCAGTCGAGCAGGCGCTGGTAGACGTGGGAGCGATGGGCCTCGAGCAGGGGCTCGTGCCGCACGGCACGTCGTACCAACGTGCCACTGGTGTCCACGAGGTAGATCACCAGCGGCGCCAGGCCATGCCAGAGGTCGTGCTCGCGGAGCGCGGTGAGCAGGGCCAGTACGCCGATCAGGGCCCCCACGCCGTAGCTCCCCACGTCTCCGAGGAAGACCCTGGCCCGCGGGGCGTTCCAGGGCAGGAAGGCGAGGGAGGCGCCGGCGAGCGCCCAGGACACGCCGTACACCAGGGGGTCGGAGTCGTGCGCCGCCAGGCCTCCGAACCAGCACGCGGCCAGCAGGGCGCTGCCCGCGGAGATCGCGTTGATGCCGTCCATGAAGTTGAAGGCGTTCACGTAGGAGACCAGCCACAGCGAGCCCACGACGGCGACCAGCGGGCCGTCCCACGACGAGGCCGTTCCCACGGCGACCGCGACGGCGATGCCCACGGCGAGCAGCACCTGGAGCAGCAGGCGGGGGGCGGCGCCCACCCCCCGCAGGTCGTCGACGAAGCCCAGCCCGGCGAGGAGCGCGACTCCGAGCGCGACCAGCGCGGCTGAGGTCCGCGTGAGCGAGGCCGACCCGTCGGGCTCGACCAGCAGCGCGGCCACGACCCCGGAGAGGACCCCGGCCAGCAGGGCGATCCCGCCACCGCGCGGCACGACTGTCGCGTGCGAGGAGCGCTGGTTGGGCACGTCCAGCACCTGGTGTCGTCGCAGGAGCGCGACCACCGGAACCATCAACGACGCGGCAGCGACGAGCGCAACGGAGAACTCCAGCACGTCTATCGCGCTGTCAGTGCCCGGAAGGCCGGGATCGACTGCAGCAGGTCCACGACCTGGGCGACGTCGAGACGCTCGGTGTTGTGCGAGTGGTAGTCGTCGGCGCCGATCTCGGCCACGTCACCCTGGTCGAAGTACTCGGCGTAGTTGAGGTCGCGGGCGTCCACGGCGACGCGGTAGTAGTCGCCCTGGTCCTCGGCGCGAGTGAGCTCCTCCCGGGTGGCCAGGGTCTCGTAGAGCTTCTCCCCGTGCCGGGTCCCGATCACCTGCAGGTCGGGCTGCACGCCCATGGCCGTGGCGACGGCCGTCGCCAGGTCTCCGACCGTGCATTCGGGGGCCTTGCGGACGTAGAGGTCGCCGGGGCGGGCTCGGGTGAAGGCGTACTCGACCAGGCCCACGGCGTCGTCGAGCGACATCAGGAAGCGGGTCATCTCGGGATCGGTGACCGTCATCGGCCGGCCGGACCTGACCTGCTCCACGAACATCGGGATCACCGAGCCGCGCGACATCATCACGTTGCCGTACCGCACCGTCGACACCACCGTGCGGGCGGTGGGGTTGTTGCGGGCGAAGGCCTGGGCGACCTTCTCCATCATCGCCTTGGACATCCCCATCGCGTTCACGGGGTACGCCGCCTTGTCGGTGCCCAGGCACACCACCGACCTCACGCCGTTGGCGTTGCTGGCCTCGATCACGTTGGCGCTGCCGAAGACGTTGGTGCGGACCGCCTCGAGCGGGAAGAACTCGCAGCTGGGCACCTGCTTGAGGGCGGCGGCGTGGAAGACGAAGTCGACGCCCCGGCTCGCCCGGTCGACGCTGCCGTAGTCGCGCACGTCACCGATGTAGAACCGCACGCGGGGGTCACCGATCTCACGGCGCATGTCGTCCTGCTTGAGCTCGTCGCGCGACAGGATCCGCACCTCGGCGACGTCACCGTCCAGGAGCCGACGCGCCATCGTCCCCCCGAACGAGCCGGTCCCCCCGGTCACGAGCACGGTGGAGCCGTCGGTGGCGGCGGGCTGGGTCATCGGGAGGTGCACCTCAAGTCGTCTGCGAAGCCCCGAGCAGGGCCCGGGCCGGACATTCTAGGTGCGGGACCGGTGGCCCCGGGAATCCGCAGGAGGGGGTCGCCCTCGCGCTACGGCGCGACGTCGAGGGGGACGTCCCGCAGCGTCGGCAGGTACCACGAGTCGAAGAAGTCGAAGAGCCGCGCACGCTCGTCGGGTGGCGGCGGGGTGGCGTAGTCGTCGTACAGCCGCTCGAGGTACTCCTCGAGGGGCGAGGGCGAGCGGTAGTCGTGCCCGGCGATGCTGACCCGCCCGCCTCCGTCGAAGATCCGTCGTGGCATCGCCTCGCGCTCGAGGTACCCGGCCGCCAGGTTGGTCAGGTGGGACGAGCCCTGCGCGCTGCGAAGCCCGCAGAGGGCGCCGTAGCTCCAGAGCAGCCACCGACGGGGTACGGCGCGGGCGACCGCCCGGGCGGCCAGCCTCAGGGCTCGCGGGCGGGCCGAGGGTCCTCCGGTGGTCACCAGCCGGGTACGCCCGTAGAACGCCGTACGCAGCCAGCCGGAGAGGCGCAGCTGGACGTGCTGGGCGCGACGCGAGGCGTAGGTCCCGCCCAGGGGGAACAGGTCGATGTGGACGTACTTGTGGTGCACGCTGGCCAGGTGCACGCGGCCGAAGAGCTGCTCGTAGGTGGGGTCGGTCCACGGGTCCAGCACGTCGTACCGCGGCGGCAGCTCGTCCCGCAGCGCCTCCAGCGCCGCGCCGTAGGACTCCAGCGGGACCAGCAGGTCGACGTCGAAGTCCCACGGGATCAGGTCGCCACCGCGGCAGGCGCCGAGAGCGGTGCCGGCGCACAGGAAGTAGCTGATCGAACGCCTCTCGAAGACATCGGCCACCTGGCGAAGCATGTCGCGCAGCTGTGCCTGAAGTGCTTCCGGGCTGTCGATCATCCGCGAACCGGGGGGTGGGATGTCTTCGGTCATGGTCGGCGCGTCTGGACGCCGTCACCGTCCTTTGCGCGTCGGTGGAGATGAACAGTCAGCCCGAGCGTCGAGAGGATCGTGTTGGCCAACAATGCCGCACTGACGGCCACGACTGCCAGAGAACCGTGGCCGATGTCGGAGAGGAACCACAGGGCGACGATCGCGGCCGCGCAGGTGGCGACGCAGAGGGCGGCCAGGCGGCGCACCGTCTGGTCGGTGGAGAAGACGATGCGGGCCGGCTGCCAGGCACCGTCCGCCGCGATGTAGAGCGCCATCGCGGCCAGCACCGCGACCCCGGGACCGTGCCCGACGAAGCCGACCTGGACCAGGGCCCACAGCGAGACGGCGTAGGCGGCACCGAGTGCCGACGACACCGCGGCCATGGTCACGCAGTGACGCAGCACGTCCCGCCTCCCGAGAGAGAGCCGGTTCCGCGCGTAGAACGGCCACAGGGCCTGCCCGAGGACGGCCACGATCGAGAACGCCGGCGCCCCGAGCTGGAGGGCCACGCTCAGCGCGGCGACGTCGCGGTCGGTCCCGTGCACGCTCTGGACGGGCCGGAGCAGCCAGACAGGCAGGATCAGGGCACCCTCGACGACGATCAGCCACAGCGTCAGCGTGCTCCGGCCGAAACGGTCGCTCGGGCGCCGCCGCGCGTCGGCGTACAGCGACCGCAGGCTGACACCCGGCAGGCGGGCCGCCATCAGCAGCGACGACAGGGCGGCCAGGAGCATCGCGCAGGGCACCGGGAAGACGTAGGCCCAGGGGGGACCGTCGAAGGCACCGACGAGCAGGACCCCGAGGAGTGACGCCGGCCCGGTCACCGAGCTCGCCCAGACCCGCTTGGTCACCTCCCCCATGGCGATCAGGACGCGGTCGCCGATCAGCAGGACGATCCACAGGCCCATCGAGATCGACACGAAGATCACGGCGAAGTCCATCGGGAAGGCGTCGGGCTGGTCCCGCCCGAGCAGCCGGCTCCACCCGATCCACGACAGGCCCACGGACAGACCGGTCAGCAGAGCCGCCCCCATCAGGCAGGTCCGCAAGGAGCGGGAGATGGCGTCGTGGAAGGCTTCGGGGCTCAGGGCCACCGAGTTGGCGATCCGGGCGCCCATCGCGGGCAGCACGAAGCTGGAGACCGTCGGCAGCGAGACCGCCAGCGACACGGCGGCGAAGTCGGACGCGTCGAGCCGGCGGCTCATCAGGGCCCACGCGAGGACGGTCGGTACGCCGCTGATCACGAGCGTGACCACCCGCACCATCGCGGTCGAGGCCAGCGCCTTGCCCCGGATCTCCTTGCTGCCGCGCGCGGCGCCGGCTCCCGGCTCGGCGCCCACGGTCAGGTGCCCGACTCGATGGTCACGACTCAGCCGACCTCGCGGAGGTGGCCTGCATGCCCGCGGAACCACTCGACGGTGGCCGCGATGCCCTCGCGGAGCGGGGTCCGGGCGGTCCAGCCCAGGTCGTGCAGTCGGGTGACGTCCAGCAGCTTGCGGGGCGTGCCGTCCGGCTTGGAGGTGTCCCACACGGTCTCACCGCGGTAGCCGACGGCCTCGGCCACGAACCCCGCGATCTCCCGGATCGTCGCGTCCTGGCCCGTCCCCACGTTGACCTGGACGCCGTCGTCGTAGTGCTCGAGCAGGTGCAGGCACGCGTCGGCGAGGTCGTCGACGTGCAGGAACTCGCGCCGGGGCGAGCCACTCCCCCAGTTGGTCACCGCGGGCGCACCCTGCTCACGCGCCTCCTCGTAGCGCCGGATCAGCGCCGGGAGCACGTGGCTGCCGGTCGGGGAGTAGTTGTCACCGGGGCCGTACAGGTTGGTCGGCATCGCCGAGATCCAGGACAGGCCGTACTGACGGCGTACGGCCTGCACTCCGAGGATGCCCGCGATCTTGGCGATCGCGTAGGCGTCGTTGGTCGGCTCGAGGTGACCGCTGAGGAGGGAGTCCTCGCGGATCGGCTGCGGCGCGAGCCGCGGGTAGATGCACGACGAGCCCAGGAACAGCAGCCGCTCGACCCGGTGGGCGAGGGCGGCGTCGAGCACGTTGGTCTGGATCCGCAGGTTGTCGGACAGGAAGTCGACCGGGTGGCTGTCGTTGGCCAGGATGCCGCCGACCTTGCCCGCGGCGAGGACGACGTAGCGCGGCCGGATCTGGTCGAAGAGGTCGAACACGAGATCTCGTTCGCGCAGGTCGAGCTCACCCGAGGAGCGGCCGTGCAGGTCGGTGAAGCCGGCACTCTCGAGCCGCCGCCAGATCGCGGAGCCCACCATGCCGCGGTGACCGGCGACGTAGGTCGCGGACTCGCGGTCGAGCGGACCGGGGACGAACGAGGTCATCGGGCACCGGGCCAGCCGGGGAGATCCGGGCGGTCGATCCACGGACGACCCTCGTGGGTCAGCGCCTCGACGTCGGCGTCGACCATGATCTCGGCCAGCCGGGACGCGTCCACGGTCGCCTTCCAGCCCAGCTCCCGCTCCGCCTTGCTCGGGTCGCCGCGCAGCGCGTCGACCTCGGAGGGCCGTAGGTAGCGCTCGTCGAAGCGGACGTGGGCCTCCCAGTCGAGGCCGGCGTGCGCGAACGCCGACTCCATGAACTCCCGCACCGAGATCGCGCCGCCGGTGGCGAGGACGTAGTCGTCGGGCGCATCGGCCTGGAGCATCCGCCACATGCCCTCGGCGTACTCCGGTGCGTAGCCCCAGTCACGGACGGCGTCGAGGTTGCCGAGGTAGACGTGCTCGTCGAGCCCCGCCTTGATCCGGGCGACGGCCCGGGTGATCTTGCGGGTCACGAAGGTCTCGCCACGGCGCGGCGACTCGTGGTTGAAGAGGATGCCGTTGACGGCGAACAGTCCGTAGGCCTCGCGGTAGTTGCGGGTGGCCCAGTAGGCGTAGACCTTCGCCACGCCGTACGGCGAACGCGGGTGGAACGGCGTGGACTCGTCCTGCGGCGGCGGGGTCGCGCCGAACATCTCCGAGCTCGACGCCTGGTAGTACCGGCACTCGACGCCCGACATCCGGACCGCCTCGAGCAGCCGCATCGAGCCCAGCCCGGTGGTGTTTCCGGTGTGCTCGGGCTCGTCGAAGGAGACGCGGACGTGCGACTGCGCGGCGAGGTTGTAGACCTCGTCGGGGTCTATCTGACGCATCAGCTGGACCAGCCGGACGCCGTCGGTGAGGTCTCCGTAGTGGAGATGGAGTCGGCTGTCGTCCTCGTGCGGGTCGCGGTAGAGATGGTCGATCCGCGCGGTGTTGAAGGTCGAGGCGCGACGGATCACGCCGTGCACCTCGTAGCCCTTGGCGAGCAACAGCTCGGCGAGGTACGACCCGTCCTGGCCGGTCACCCCGGTGATGAGTGCTCGGCGCACGCGATCCCGTCCCCTCTGTCCGCCACCCCCCGACTGGGCTGATCAGCCCCACGAGCATAGCCAAACCGGCGTGACGTAGGAGGCGTATGTGACAAGGTGGTGCGGTGCCTGACATCCGCCGGCCGACCGTACCGACGTATGCCGTCTGCTCGGTCCCGATCGCCGCGATCGACGCCTCGGGAGCAGCGGCGCGGATCGTCGCCGATGCGATGGCGCACCTGCCGTGCGAGGTGCACCTGTGCAACGCCTACACCCTGTCGCTGGTCGACGGCGACGAGCAGATGCGCACCGCCCTCCTGGCGGCCGACCTCAACCTCGCCGACGGCACCCCCGTCGCGCTGCTCGGGCGCCGGCACGGCCTGCCCGGCCCGGTCCGCGGCACCGAGCTCGTCGGTGAGGTGGCCCGGCAGGGCGGCGCCGACGTGCGCCACTACCTCTACGGCGGGAACGAGGGCGTCGCCGACCTGATGGCCGCCGCGCTGGTCCGCAAGGTGCCCGCGACGTCCGTGGTCGGGACGGAGTGCCCGCCGTTCCGCCCGCTCACCGACGCGGACCTCTCGGGTCTGGTCGAGCGGGTCCGCGCGTCCGGGGCCGACGTGCTCTGGATCGGGCTGGGCACCCCGCGGCAGGACTACCTCGTCCACCTGCTCGCACCCCAGCTCTCGATCCCGGTGGTGCCGGTCGGTGCGGCCTTCGACTTCTGGTCGGGCACGATCAAGGAGGCGCCGCGCTTCCTGCGCGGGACCGGGCTGGAGTGGGTCTACCGCCTGGCCAAGGAGCCCCGACGCCTGTGGCGTCGCTACCTGCTCGGCAACCCGAGGTTCGTGCTCTCGGCCTGGCGTCACCGAGGGTAGGGATGCGGGTCCTCGTCGCGCACAACCTCTACCGGTCCGCCACGCCCAGCGGCGAGAACCAGCTGGTCCGTGCGGAGGTCTCGCTGCTGCGCGACCACGGGGTGGACGTCGTGGAGATGCTCGCCGACAGCGACGACATCGCCGGCGGCCTCCGGGGCGTCCTGCAGGCGGCACCGGGCCCGGTCTACTCCCGGTCGGGGGTGCGCCGTCTCACCCGGCTGCTGGACCGGACCCGGCCCGACGTGGTGCACCTGCACAACGTCTTCCCGCTGATCTCGCCGTGGGTGGCCCGGGTCGCCCATCGCCGGGGCGTGCCGGTGGTCCAGACCGTGCACAACTACCGGCACGGCTGCGTGAACGGCCTGCACCTGCGCGACGGCCGGCCCTGCACCGACTGCCTCGGCACGAGGCTCGGGCTGCCGGCCGTGCAGCACGGCTGCTACCGCGGCTCCCGGCTCCAGACGGTGCCGATGACCATCGGGCAGGTGGTGCACCACGGCACCTGGCGCGACGACGTCGCCCGCTACTTCGTGCTCACCCCGTTCATGCGCGACAAGCTCGTGGTGACCGGCGTCCCGGCTGACCGCATCCTGATCCGCCCGACCTGGGTGCCGGACCCGGGGGTCGCTGCCGGCGCCGGCACCGATGTGCTCTACGTCGGGCGGCTCGACGAGCCCAAGGGCGTCGACCGGCTGCTCGACGCGTGGGCGGCGGGCGGTGCCGCCTGCGGCCGCACGCTGACCGTGGTCGGCGACGGCCCGCTCCGGCCGCTGGTCGAGCGGGCGGCCGCCGGGGGCTCGGTGCGCTGGCTCGGACAGCTCCCGCCGGACCGCGTGGCGGCCGCGATGGAGCAGGCGGCCTACGTGGTCGTCCCGTCCCGGGTCTTCGAGGGCTACCCGCTGGCGGTCGCCGAGGCCTTCGGCCGTGGCCGCCCCGTCCTGACCATCTCGGGAGGCAGCGTCGGCACGGTCGTCGACGACCGGACGGGGTGGGTGGTGCCCCCCACGGTCGAGGCGCTCGCCCACGCGATGGCGAGCATCCACGACGAGGACGCCCGCCGCCGTGGCGCGCAGGCTCGGACGTCGTACGAGGCGGAGAACACCCCGGAGCGCGGCCTCGCGTCGTTGCTCTCGGGGTACGACGAGGCGATCGGCTCGGCGGCTACCGCTTAGGCGGCGGCGACCAGGTGCCCATCCGCAGGTCGGGGACCGCTTCTGCGGCCGGAGCCTGCTCCTCGGGCTTCCGCACCAGGGCCAGGAGGATGCCCGCGGCCCACCAGAACGGCACCGCGCCGAACGGCGCCTCGAGGACGACCCCCAGCGACGCCACCACGAAGAGCGCCACGGTGAGCAGCGCGGCGAAGGTGAGCAGCTCGTCCTGGGCGATGCGACGCCGGAAGCGGAAGATCTGCTGGACCAGGCGCAGCACCAGCAGCAGGAGCAGGCCCACGCCGACCAGTCCCAGCCGGGCGAAGCTGCCGATCAGGTAGTCATGGGGGCTGCGCACGTTCTGGTACGTCGTGCCCTCGAGGTAGAGCAGGGTGTGCGACTCGGCGAGGAAGTCCACGCCCATGCCGGCACCGAAGATCTCTCGCGACTGGGTCTCCTCGGTCCAGGAGATGACCCCGTGCCAGACCTTCTTGCGGGCGCCGGCCGTGCCGAGGGCGCTCTGCGCGTCCTGGGTCGTCGCGCTCGCGGCGTCGACCGTGGCCAGCAGCCGGTCACCGGCCGTGGTCGACGGGAGCGCCTTGACCCCGATGATCAGCAGCAGGGGTACCGCGACCAGGATGCCGGCGCGGCGGATGCCCTTGCCGTGGTTGGCGGCATAGGCGAGGCCGAAGCCCATCAACAGGCACACCAGCACGGCGATGAAGCCGGCCCGCGTGGCACTGTGCGAGACCGCGACCCCGGCCACCAGCAGTCCGCACCCGGACTGGAAGCGTCGCTGCCCCAGCAGGAACCGGCGCAGCAGGAGCCCCGCAGTGACCCCCACGATCGCGGTGTCCACGTCGGGCCGGAAGGCGAAGATCCCGCCGCCGAGGAAGGGCCGCGCGGTCTCCCAGGTCGTCGCGGACCCGACCAGACCGACGACACTGACCCACGCGAGGTGGAAGAGCAGCGCCCGCCAGACCCACGTCATGGTCCGCTCGAGCGAGGCGGGCGTGGCCCGGGCGATCGACAGACCGGACAGCAGTCCGAGCACGGCGTACAGGTAGGGCACGCCGTCGCGCAGCCAGACCTGGGAGAGCACCCAGGTCGACGACAGCGACATCCGGAGCACGACGTACACGAGGAAGGCCACGAGCAGGCCTGAGCTGCCGGCTCGGAAGCCGGGGCGCACGGGCGCCTCGCGCTCCGGGCTCAGCAGCATCCGGACGACAGCGGCCGCCACCAGGGCGTCGGTCAGATAGAGCGACGAGACGCCGATGTAGGAGCCCCAGCGGGTCGCCCCCACGAGGAGCACCACGGCCGCCGTCCCGGCGAGCGGGCGAGCAGCGGCGCGCGGCACGATGCGTGAGCGGTCGGCCAGCAGGGTCGATGTCGCCATCGCGGCCACCTCCCCCTCGTCCGGTCCGGCTCGATGTGCGCCGTCGCAGGCGTCCTTGAATTCTGCCTCATGGCACCGGCCGTGTCCGGCGATGCGTGAGGGAGGCCCGGCGGCCTGGCTCAGCGCGAGGTGCTCGACGAGATCAGCACACCGGCGTGCTGGAGGAAGTCCTCGAGCCGGGGCACCACCGCGGCGGCGGTGAACTCGCGGTCCACCCGGTCGCGGGCCTGCTGCGCCATCGTCGCCAGCTTCGCGTCGTCCGAGAGCATCCGGACCAGTACCCGGGCCGCGGCGACCGGGTCGCCGAGCTCCCACACCTCCCCCTCGACGCCAGGAGTGAACAGCTCGAGGATGCCGCCCACCGGGGCGGCCAGCACCGGCAGCCCCTCGGCCATCGCCTCCATCGGGGCGATCGGCAGGTTCTCGATGGTCGCGGTGTGGCAGTACAGGCGGTGGTCCCGCAGGAACGCGCGTACGTCGTGCTGCTGGCCGACGAGGCGCACCTGGCCGTCCAGCCCCAGCGACCGGACCAGGCCCTCGAGGCGGCCACGGTCCGGCCCGCCGCCGACCACGGTGAGGGTGAACCGGTGACCCTGCTCCGCCGCGGCGGCGAGGATCTCCAGCTGGTAGCCCTGGTTCTTCCGGGGTTCCAGGGTGCCGACGGTGACCAGGTCGCGGGTGGGCGACGGCCGGGCGGGGACGTCGGAGGGCCGCACGAAGTTGGGGATCACCACCGATGGCACGCCGGCCAGGGCGGGGATCCGCTCCTGGAGGCCGGCCCGCGCGAAGTCGGAGACGTAGACGATCCCGTCGAGGCGCGGCAGGACCCGCTCCTCGAAGGCCAGGATCGAGCCGAAGACCCGGCCGGAGCGCGGCACCTCACCCTTCTCGGCCCACTCCTCGGCCTGGGAGACGTTGAAGTGCTCGATCATCACCACGGGCTGCCGGGCGCGGGCCCGCAGCGCCACGTCGGCGGACACCGGGCACTGCGCGTAGATCACCGCGCCGCCTCGCCCTGACTGCGCGAGGTGCCGGCGCAGCGCCTGCTCGAGGTACCGGGCGTGCCAGCGGCGGTACCACCAGACGCCGGCCGGCCTGCTGGCCCTGCGGAGGGGGATCCGGAGCGCGAAGACCGGCCGCACGAGGGGTGACCGCGCCGAGAACGGCGTGATCAGCGTGACCGGGCGGCCCGACTGCCGCAGCTGCTGGACCAGCGTGGAGACGTGGGTCTGCACCCCGGAGTCACCCTCGGGCCGGAGCAGGGTGACGACGACTGTCTCGCGTGGCTCACCGCCGTGGTCGCCGGAGCGCGGTGCCCCTGGCGAGGGCTCGGTGTTCGCGTCCCGGAGGTTGTGCCAGGCGGCCGGTACGGCGGACAGCCCGCGCCGCAGGCGCCCCAGCCGCAGTCTCAGCAGGGGGAGACGTCCGGGCGGCAGCTCCGGGTGCGCCCTGCGCAGCTCGTCGTCGGTGAGCATCGCGGCGTACCAGAGGTAGCCAGGCCGGCGCCGGAGCGGCTGCTCGCGGAGCCCGTCCATCCAGGTGGCCACCCGCCAGGCCGGCTGGGTGCGGAGCCGCCAGGCATGCAGGTCGGCCGGCGCGGTCGAGCCGAGGGCGTCGTTGGGGGCACCGACGGCGCTCAGGAACGGTGCCGCGGTGTCCGGGGCTCCGAGCTCGCCGGCCAGGCGGCCCAGGCCCTGCACGGCGCGCGCGTCGAAGGAGCCGGACACCCGACGTACCAGGTCGTTCAGCTGGGCGATCTTGGTCGTCTCGTGGGGGTCGCGCAGGGTGTTCAGGGCCAGGAGCAGGGCGTGCGCCTGGGGGTCGGGGGAGGCCACCTCGTGGGTCGCCAGCTCGACGCTCTCGCGCCGCGCCCAGAGCCGCTCGAAGACCTCCTGGGCGGGGGCGTACAGGCCGGGAAAGGTGGTGTGGAGGTCGAGCTCGCACGGCCAGGCCGCGTGGCGATGGGTGCGGGAGTACGTCGCAGCGGTGGGCGTCCCGAAGACCTGCTCGTCGACCCAGCCGAGTGCGGTCAGGGCACCCGCGAGCACCTCGAGCCGGGCGGGGTCGACCAACGCGTCGACGTCCTGGGAGTCCCGCTCCGGCCGCAGTCCCTGGCGTGCCGCGACGGGTCCCTTGAAGAAGAGCACGCGGACGTCGTGGTCCGCTGCCACCCGGGCGACCACGGCATGCGCGAGCGGGACGGCCTCGCGGAGCTGGAGCTCGGTCACGCGCCCATGGTGCCCCAGGTCAGCGGGTCGTGGTGACGTTCACCGAGGCGACCCCGCCGTTGCCGGTGGCGAAGGTGATGGTCACGGTGTGCTCACCCGAGCCGTCGTGCAGCAGGTAGGAGACCAGGTAGGTCGTACAGCTGCCGGAGCCGAGCTGCTCGTTGGCCGGGGCGCTGGCCATCATCGTCTTCGAGCCGCCACCTCCGACCTCGACGGCCGGCCAGTCGCCGACGCTGAACGCGTTGAGGCGGGTGGATGCGCCGCTGCCCGACGCGGTGGCGTAGAGGTCGCACGTCTGGGTCTCGCCGGTGTTGCACACCTGGACCTGGACGGTCACGGTGAGCTTCGGCTTGCCCGTCTGGGTCTTGCTGTCGGTGACGGTGACGGCCGAGAGGGTCGTGACGCCGCCCGAGCAGCTGGTCGCGTGCGCCGGTGCCGCCATCGCGATGACCGGGACGGTCCACGCTGCGGTCGCGCCGGCGCGGACCAACGTCCGGCGCCCCAGGTGGGAGGAACGGGTGGGCTTGGTGGTGGTGTGGTCGCGCATGATGAGGGGGCCCCTGTGGTGGGGGGAGGCGACTGGCGGCGCCTCCCGGCGGATGTTCATCCCCCGAAGGACGCTGAAGGGAGCATGGCGGAATCCGTTGCCTGCACGGTCGAGATTCGCCGAAACCCTCCGTCTGATTCCGATGACCCAACGGGACCAGTCGCCGGGCCCGAACGAACATCTCCCGCACCTGACGGCTCGGTCAGGCGTCGGCGTCGAGCTCGACGATCCCGTGCTCGGCCAGGGTCCGCAGTGCCGCCTGCGTCATCGCCAGCGCGTCGCCGGCGGCGCCCGGGTCACCGAAGACCTCCACGAGCTCGGCCGTGACGTCGTCCGCGTCGGTCCACTCCTCCCCCAGCACCGACCACGCCATGCTCGCCAGCTCGGAGAGCAGCACCACCATGTCGGCCTCGGAGTAGACCGCGACGCGTCCGCCCTCGCGGTACTCGTCGACGATCGCGAGCCTGCGGGCCCGCATCAGCGACCGCCCGACACGAGACCGCGCACCACCGGCAGCAGCTGCGTCGCCTCGGCGTAGGTCACGCGTCGTACGCCGCCCACGGATTCGGCCAGGGCGGCCAGGCGGTGCAGGGGTCGCTCCATCAGCCGGGTGTACGACGTCTGGGTCACCATCTCGGGCAGCGCCTCGATGGTCGGCAGCAACTCCAGGGTGGCCGCACCGCGATGGTCGGGGACCCGCTTGAGCTGGACCAGTGCCCGCATCCGGAAGGGGCCGGGACCGATCGACTGGAGGTCGAGCGCTCCGGGCGAGACCTGCTCCTTCAACCGGTCATGGGGTCCGAGGATGATCGAGAGCGGCTTGGGATAAGGCACCAGCAGGCCCTCACGGGTGATCGCCGCCGTCTCGTCGGTGAGGTACACGAAGTCAGTGCCCAAGGTGCGGGCCACAGTGGTCTTGCCCGTCCCGGAGGGCCCGAAGAGCACGGCGGCGTCACCGGTGGCCGGGTCCGCGAGCGCGCAGGCGTGGAACATGGTCAGGTCACCGGCCCGTTCGGTGACCGCGAGCCGGGTGATCACCGGGCTCAGGCGATCCATCACCGTGGTCAGGTCGGTCCCGAACAGATCGGTGCCCGCCGCCGTGGTCGCCAGGCGATCGGCGTCGTCCTCGAGCAGGACCTCGAGCCGGACGACCGCCCCGTCGTCCTCGCCTCCCTGGTCGACCGCGCACCAGTCCCAGGCGGCGGCGACGGCGCGGGCCAGCTCGGAGCCGCCGGATCCGGTGCACACGACGTCGATGGCAACTTCCAGAGCTCGCACACGCACGGTGTCCGGATCGCCTACGCTGGGACCTCGCACCCGGGGGAGTGTAAGACCCGCGGTCGCCCCCTGGAGGAGCCGTTCATGGAATTCAAGGACTACGTCAGGATCATGCGCGCCCACTGGGTGGGTGTGCTGGTTCTCGTGGCCCTCGGCGTGCTCGCCGCCACC
The DNA here is from genome assembly GCF_008761635.1 of Nocardioides cynanchi. Lineage (NCBI taxonomy): Bacteria > Bacillati > Actinomycetota > Actinomycetes > Propionibacteriales > Nocardioidaceae > Nocardioides > Nocardioides cynanchi. The sequence goes on along the minus strand of NZ_CP044344.1, from coordinate 3,434,703 downwards.
GGCTACAACCTCTCCGCCCCCAAGGTCTACGAGGCGAGCGCGAGCGGGCTGCTCGGAGCGCCCAGCGTGGGCGGCCAGAACTCGGAGGGTACGGCCAACCTCAACGACCAGTACGCGAAGTCCCGCGTGATCTCGTACCTCTCCATCTCCCGCGGCGTCGACATCGCCACCGCCGTCCAGAAGCAGCTCGGCGTGTCGACCTCGCCGAGCGCCTTGGCCGCCGAGGTCTCGGTCACCAACCCGCAGGACACCGTCCTTCTGACGGTCACCGCCCAGTCGTCCTCGCCGCAGGCAGCGGTTGCCCTGGCCAACGCGTGGGTCGACCAGCTGGCAGCCAAGGTCGGGACGGTCGAGGGCACCACCCCGACGTCCAAGCACGGCCTCCGCATGACGGTCAGCCACTCGGCGGACTCGCCCACCACGCCGGTGCTGCCGCGGACCAAGGTGAACCTCGTGCTCGGGCTGCTAGCCGGGCTGATGCTCGGCTTCGTCTACGCGCTGATCCGCAAGCAGTTCGACCGCCGGCTCCGCTCGACCGAGGAGGTCGAGAAGCAGTTCGGCATCCCGGTGATCGGTCTCGTGCCCCAGTCCTCCTCGATGCGCCAGGGCGACAGCAACGCGCTGGCCCTCGCGGTCACCGGCGCGGGGAGCTCGAGCTCGGCCAGCACCGCCGAGGCCTTCCGGAAGCTGCGCACCAACCTCGCGTACATGGACGTCGACCACCCGCCCCGGATCATCGTGGTGACCAGCCCGAAGCAGTCCGACGGCAAGTCCACGGTGGCGGCCAACCTGGCTGCGGCGATCGCCATCGGGGGCCAGCCGGTCACCCTGATCGACGGTGACCTGCGCCGCCCGACGGTCGCGCACTCACTGGAGATGGTCGACGGAGCGGGCCTGACCGACGTGCTCGTCGGCCGGGTCACCGCGGCCGAGGTGATGCAGGACCACCCCGACGTGCCGGGTCTGCGCGTGCTCGCCTCCGGTGCGATCCCGCCCAACCCCAGCGAGCTGCTGGGCTCCCAGGCGATGCGCACCCTGATCACCGAGCTCGCCCAGGACGCCATGGTGATCATCGACGCGCCGCCGTTGCTGCCGGTCACCGATGCGGCCGTGCTCACCCGATCGGCCGACGGCGCGATCGTCGTGATCACCCACGGCGGCACCCTCGACACCGAGCTCACGGTCTCGCTCAACCACATCTCGACCGTGCACGGACGCACCCTGGGCATCGTCTTCAACCGGATGCGCCGCGGCGCGTCCGGGGGCTACTACGGCGACGCCTACTACCGCTACGAGTACCAAGCCGAGAGCGGCAAGCGCAGGGCCAAGACCAAGCCCAGCAAGCCCGGCAGGTCCGGCAGGTCGGGCCACGCGAAGACCGAGTCGGCCGGCTCGCCCACGGGCTGAGTCAGCCGGTGGCCCCGATCAGCACCCGCGCCTCCTGGGGCGTCATCGGGGTCCGCTGCGCGAGCGCCCCGACCGCGACGGCGCGCTCGACGAGCTGCGCGTTGGACTCCACGGGCACGCCGCGGGCGATGGTGAGGACGTCCTCCATGCCGACCCGCAGGTGGCCGCCCTTGGACAGGCTGGCCAGCATCACCGCGAGCGTCGACCGGCCGATCCCCGTGGCCGACCAGCTGGTCGTCTGCGGGGGGAGGTCGCGGACCGCGGCGACGAGCGCGTCCGTCGTACCGTTCATGCCCCCGGGGACGCCCATCACCAGGTCCACGTGCACCCGGCCGCCGGCGGGCAGGCCGTAGCGGTCCAGCAGGCGGGTCAGGGCGTGGACCTGGCCGAGGTCGAACAGCTCGAACTCCGGCGCCACGCCGCGGTCCTGGGCGAGCTGGTAGAGCTCGCAGACGAAGGGCCACGGGTTGGAGAAGACGTCGTCGCCGAAGTTCGTCGTACCCATGGTCAGGCTGCACGAGTCGGGCTCCGCGTCGAGCACCTGCAACCGCTGGTCGAGCGGGTCGTGGACGCTGCCACCGGTCGAGAGCTGGACGACCAGGTCGCTGGCGTCGCGGACCGCGGCCACCCACTCGCGCAGCAGCCCGAGATCCAGGGTCGGTCGGTGCTCGCCGTCCCGTACGTGCAGGTGGATCATCGCGGCACCGGCGGCCTGGCAGGCGCGCGCGGTCTCGGCGATCTCCTCGGGCGTGGTGGGGAGCTGGGGGCAGTCCTCCTTGGCCGTCTCGGCCCCGGTCGGTGCCACGGTGATCAGCAGCGGTTCGCTCATGGGTGCATCGTGTCAGAGTGGGTCCGTGAAGGCGGTGGTGCAGCGGGTGCTCTCGGCCTCGGTGACCGTGGACGAGGTGGTCGTCGGCGCGCTGGGCTCACCCGGCCTGCTGGTCTACCTCGGCGTGACCCACGACGACGGCCCCGATGACGCGACCTGGCTGGCCCGCAAGATCTGGGACCTGAGGATCCTGCGCGACGAGCGGTCGGCCTCGGAGGTGGGAGCGCCGCTGCTGGTCGTCTCCCAGTTCACGCTGTACGGCGACGCCCGCAAGGGCCGGCGGCCGACCTGGCAGGCGGCGGCTCCCGGTGCTGTCAGTGAGCCGCTGTACGACGCCTTCTGCGCGGCCCTCTCCCACCTCGGCGCCCACGTCGAACGCGGTGTGTTCGGGGCCGACATGCAGGTGGAGTCGGTCAACGACGGCCCGGTCACCCTCCTCCTCGACCGCTGACTCGGCGCAAACAGGCACACAAACAACGCCGAGTCGGCGCAAAGAGGCACACGAGCAGCGCTCACTCGGCGCAAAGACGCAGCGATGAGCCGCTCACTCGGCGCGAAGATGCCGCGTTCACCACGCCAACATGTGCCGACTCAGCGCCCTCCGCATGCCCTTTTGTGCCGACTCAGCGCCGTCAGCATGTCCCTTTCCGCCGACTCAGCGGGGGTGGCATGTCTCTTTGCGCCGACTCAGCGTCAGTCAGCGTCAGAGGGTGATCGTGACCTCGGCGACCGAGCCGACGGCCGCCTCGACCTGGTGGTCCACGGTCTCGGCCCGAGGAGCCAGGGTGCGCAGGGTCCACTCGCCGTTGCCGGCGAAGAAGCGGAAGTGGCCGGTGGCCGAGGTCGGGACCTCGGCGGTGAACTCACCGGTCCGGTCGAGGAGCCGCACGTAGGCGTTGGGCACCGGCCGACCGTCGCGGACGACCTGGCCCTGCACCACCGCTTCCTTGGCCACGTCCACGCCGTCGAGGGACAGGCCCCCGGCAGTCGCGCCGCACATCAGGCGTCCGCCGAGCCGGCGTCGTCACCGAGTACGACGGGAACGCCGACGAGCGAGCCCCACTCGGTCCAGGAGCCGTCGTAGTTCTTCACGTTCTGCTGACCGAGCAGCTCCTTGAGCACGAACCACGTGTGGGACGACCGCTCGCCGATCCGGCAGTAGGCGATGGTGTCCTTGTCCCAGTCCACGCCGGCCTCGGTGTAGAGCTGCTTGAGGTCCTCGTCGGACTTGAAGGTGCCGTCGTCGTTGGCCGCCTTGCTCCACGGGACGTTCGCCGCCGTGGGGATGTGGCCCGCGCGCTGCGCCTGCTCCTGCGGCAGGTGGGCCGGCGCGAGCAGCCGACCGGCGTACTCGTCGGGCGACCGCACGTCCACGAGGTTCTGCCTGCCGATCGCCTCGCCGACCTCGTCCCGGAAGGCCCGGATGGAGCGGTCCTGCTCCGAGGCGGTGTACGACGTGGTGTCGCGCTGCGGGAGCTCCTCGGTGAGCTCGCGGCTGTCGAGCTCCCACTTCTTGCGGCCGCCGTCGAGCAGCTTGACGTCGGCGTGGCCGTAGAGCTTGAAGTACCAGTAGGCGTAGGCCGCGAACCAGTTGTTGTTGCCGCCGTACAGCACCACCGTGTCGTCGTTCGCGACACCGCGCGAGGACAACAGGGCCTCGAACTGCGCCTTGTTGACGAAGTCGCGCCGCACCTGGTCCTGGAGGTCGGTGGTCCAGTCGAGCTTGATGGCGCCCTTGATGTGGCCCTTGTCGTAGGCGGCGGTGTCCTCGTCGACCTCGACGAGGACGACGTTCGGGTCGTCGAGATGGTCCTCCACCCACTGGGCGGAGACGAGGGACGAGTCGCGACTCATTGGTTCACCTTTCTCATACGCCGGCATCCGGCGTGGGGTCAGAGGTCAGCGGGCGGTGGCCCGGTGAAGAAGCAGGTAGATCTCGCAGCCCAGGCAGAAGCCGAAGACCGCGTTGAGCAGAGCGGCGGCGAGCGCGAACCCGGTCGCCACCAGCGCGACGGGCAGCACACCGACCGCGAACCCGAGCAGACCGACCAGCGCGAACCCCAGACCCACGGCCTGGGCGAAGCGCGGCGGCGCGGGGTCTTCGAAGTGCGCGGGCGCGGCCAGCATCGGCCGCACCAGCGTGCGGAACAGCCAGGCGTACGGCGTGTGCTGGATGCCGCGGGCGGTGCCCACCGCGAACACCGCGGCCTGTGCCGCGAGCAGCCACACCGCGACCGCCGACGGAGCCACCAGCACACCGACCAGCACCACGGACGTCAGCGCAGCCGACAGTCGGGGGCCCCGCGGGTCGATGCCGGACTCCCGAACGGCGCCGACTCGGGCGGCGGCGGTGTTCGACGTGACGGACATGGCACTCCTGACAGGGGACGAGGAAGGACTCGGTTCGAGCCGCACGGCAAAGTCTACTTAGTCAGTAGACAAACGGGCAGGGCTCGCGTCAGGACGGGCGACACAGCGACGAGTGCATGCGGCAGTGGTCGACTGCGCGCCGCTTCGTGAGCATGGTCGTGGCCATAGGTCGAACTGTAGGGAGCCCGGAGCGCCTGCGGCCACTCTCCGTCTCTGATGGCGAGACGATGGTCCAGATACTGGACATCAGGCCACGCTCGTCTCGAGCGCGGCGAGCACCTGGGCGGGTCGCGGCGCGCCGGTGGCCCGGGTGATCTCGCGCCCGTCGGCGTCGAGCACCAGCGTCGTCGGCGTCCGCAGGATGCCGAGCCTGCGCACGAGATCGAGGTGCTCCTCGGCGTCGATCTCCACGTGCGAGACGCCGGGTACGGCGTCCGCGACGTCGGCCAGCACGCGCCGGGTGGCCCGGCACGGCGCGCAGAACGCCGACGAGAACTGCAGCAGCGTCGCCCGCTCCCCCCGCCGCCCGTCGTACGACGTGCCGGCGAGGAGGCTGGCCGCAACCGGCGCCGGTGCCGACTCCTCCGCCGCGGCAGGGTCGGGAGCCCCGGTCCGGACCCGGTGCGTCCCGCGGAAGCGGCCGTCGGAGACGGCGCGCCAGCCGCCGAACCCGAGCGCGCCGACGACCGCGACGAGCAGCACCCACCGACCGAGGTCCATGTGGGCCCAACCCCGGTGCCCGACCGGACATTCCGCTCCTAGGGTGAGGGCATGCGGATCGTGGTCCTCGGCGCCGGGGGCATCGGCGGCACCATCGGCGCCCGGTTGCACCTCGCCGGCCACGAGGTGGGCCTGATCGCCCGCGGCGCGCACGGCGAGGCTCTGCGCGACCACGGTCTGACCTTCGTGACCCCCGAGGAGCGGGTGACGCTGCCGATCGCCACCTACGCGCGCCCTGCCGCCGTCGCATGGCGGCCCGACGACGTGCTCGTGCTCGCCACCAAGAGCCAGGACACCGAGGCGGCCGCGCGCCAGGTGGTCGCGGCCGCCGGGCCCGACCTCCCGGTGGTGTCCGCCCAGAACGGCGTCGCCAACGAGCCGGCGCTGACGCGGTGGTTCGAGCGCGTGCACGGGATGTGCGTGATGCTCCCGGCCGAGCACCTCGAGCCCGGCGTGGTCGTGGCGCACGGCTCCCCCACCCCCGGCATCCTCGACGTCGGCCGCTTCCCGGACGGCAGTGACGACGTCGACGCTGCACTCGCCGAGGCCCTGCGCAGCGCCCGCTTCGAGTCGGAGCCGCGCGGCGACATCATGCGCTGGAAGTACCGCAAGCTGGTCAACAACCTGGGGAACGCCGTGCAGGCACTGGCCGGCGAGCGGCTCGACGGCCGGGAGGCGGGGGAGGCGCTCGACCTCCTCGTCGGTGAGGCGGAGGCCGTGTTCGCGGCGGCCGGCATCGACCCGGTCACCCAGGCCGAGGACGACGTACGACGTGCGGACCACCTGCGGCTGCGGCCGATCGACGGCGCCGAACGCGGTGGCGGCTCGACGTGGCAGAGCCTGGCTCGCGGGAGCGGGGTCGAGACCGACTACCTCAACGGCGAGATCGCCCACCTCGGCCGCCTGCACGGTGTGGCGGCCCCGGCGAACGCGCGGATCCAGACCCTGATGGCCGAGGCGGCGGCACGCGGTGCTGGCCCGGGGACGATGACACCGGCCGAGCTGCTGGCACTGCTCCGGCGCTGACCTCCGCCAGCGGGAGGCAGATCCACGCCTCCGCACCGCCCTCGACGTTGCGGAGCACCACATGACCGGCGTGGGCCTCGGCGACGGCGGCGACGATCGCCAGCCCCAGGCCAGCTCCGGGAGAGGTGGAGCTCCGCGCGAAGCGCTCGGTTGCGCGCTCCAACATCCCGCCGGTGAACCCGTCCCCGTGATCGGCGACCACCAGGTCCACCCGCCCGTCGTGCACCCGCGTCTCGACCCGGACGGCTCCCTCGCCGTGGTCGAGCGCGTTGCCGACCAGGTTGGTCAGCGCCTGCTGGAGGCGACCCCGGTCGCCCCGCACGACCTCGCCTCCCACGGCGTTCTCCAGGGTCCGTCCCGCGTCGGCGACGGCGGGCCCGAACCGGGCCAGCACGTCGCCCGCGACCTCCGAGAGCCGGAGGTCCTCCGGGTGGACGGCGAGCTCGCCGTCCACGGCTTGGGCGAGCAGCAGCAGGTCCTCCGCGAGCCGCTGGAGGCGGTCGACCTCGACGCCGGCCGACCGGATCGCACCCGCCAGCTCCGGCGCCGGTCGCGGGCGACGTACGGCGAGCTCGAGCTCCGTGCGCAGGAGGGCCAGGGGCGTGCGGAGCTCGTGGCTGGCGTGGGCCACGAAGGCGCGCTCCCGCTCGAGGGTCTCCTCGATCCGGGCGAGCAAGGCGTTGAGGGTGGTCCCGAGCCGCGCGATCTCGTCGGCCGCGGGTGGGATCGGCAGGCGCAGCGCCGGGTCGCCCGCGGTGAGCTCCGAGGCGCGCCGCCGCATCAGCTCGACCGGTCGCAGAGCCGCTCCCGCGACGGCGTACGCACCGAGCAGCGTGACCAGCACGAGCAGCGGGATCCCGATCAGGAGCTGGGTCCGGACGCGGCGCAGCACCTCGAGCCCGTTCTCCCGGGTGTCGCCGACCACCAGGACCAGGTGCCGCCCCGCCCGGGTGAACGGCGTGGCGAGCAGCCGGGCGGGCTCGTTCAGGCCCGGCGCGCTGCTGCGGTCGATCGTGATCGTGCCCGCGGCGGCACGCGTCGCCTCGGCCGGCGTCAGCAGAAGCCGCCCGTGAAGCGTCGGCGTTGACTCCAGCAGCCGCCCGCCGGGCGTCACGACCTCGGCGAAGCTCTCGCCCCGCTCGACGAAACCCGTGCCCGCCAGATCGGTGAGCGACGAGCCCGGTCGGCTGACCGGAACGATCAGGTCCTGGGCTCGCTGCCGGAGCTCGAGGTCGAGATCGTGGGAGAGACCGGTGGCGAGGCGGGCGTAGCCGAACCACCCGACCGCGGTGAGCAGCACGGCGGCCGCGGCCGCGAAGGACACCGCCAGCCGGAGCCGGATCGGCAGCCGCCTCATGGCTCGTCCGCCACGAGCCGGTAGCCGAGCCCGCGGACCGTCTCCAGGGAGCGCCGTCCGAACGGCCGGTCGATCCGGTCGCGGAGACCCTTGACGCACACGTCCACGACGTTGGAGCGCGCCTCGTAGGCGATGTCCCAGGCGAGGTGGACGAGCTGTTCGCGGGTCAGCACCTCGCCCACGCGCCGCGCCATCGCCTCCAGCAGCGTGAACTCCTGTCCGGTCAGGGAGATGGTCGTGCCGGCGCGGCTCACCCGCCGGGTGACCGGGTCGAGACACAGGTCCCCGACCCGGAGCTCCGTCGCCCGGGGTACGCCGCCGCGCCGCGCCAGGGCGCGGAGCCGGGCCAGCAGCTCGTCGAAGGCGAAGGGCTTCATCAGGTAGTCGTCCGCCCCGGCGTCCAGCCCCGCGATCCGGTCCGGAACGGCGCCGAGCGCGGTCAGCATCAGCACCGGTGTGCGCGGGTCGACCGCCCGGATCCGACGGCACACCTCCAGCCCGTCGACGTCCGGGAGCATCACGTCGAGCACGAGCACGTCGTACGGCTGCTCGGTGGCCATCCACACGCCGTCCGCACCCGTGGCCGCGAGGTCGGCCACGATCTTCTCCTCGCGCAGGCCCTTCTGCAGCAGTCGGGCCAGCTTGAGGTGGTCCTCGACCAGGAGGATGCGCACCCGTCCATTCTGCTCCCGATGATGAGCCGGAGGTGAGCCGTGCCCGGGCTCATCCTCCGCTCACGGACCGGTCCTAGCGTCCCTTCCGAAGCCAACGAGGAGGAACCATGCGCACCGTCCCCACCACCATCCCCACCAGGCGCCTGACCGCGACCCGCCTCGTGGCCGTCGCGATGCTCACCGTCTGGACGACCACCGTCGCAGGCATCATCGGCGCTCCTGCCTCAGCCGCCCCGGCCTCTGCCGGCGCGGCGATCCCCCGGCACCCCGCGCCGTCGCACTTCACCCACGGCCGGGTGGACAACCCGTGGTTCCCGCTGAAGCCCGGGACGCGCTACTCCTACCGCGGGGTCGAGGGCAGCGCGCACACCCGCGACGTGATGATCGCGACCTACCGGACCCGGACGATCGACGGCGTGGTGTGCCGGGTGGTCTTCGACCGGGTCTGGAGCAACGGCCGGCTCCAGGAACGGACCCACGACTTCTACGCCCAGACCAAGCGAGGGACCGTGTGGTACTTCGGCGAACGCACCGCCACCTTGGACCGGCAGGGCCACGTGAAGAGCCGCGAGGGCTCGTTCCTCTCAGGGGTGGACGGGGCGCAGGCGGGCATCTTCATGACCGCCCATCCGCGGGTGGGGCCGTCGTACTTCCAGGAGTACTACCCCGGCCACGCGCTGGACACCTACACAGTCGCCCGGCGCGATGCCCAGGTCACCGTCCCGCTCCTGAGCTCCCATCGCGCACTGCTGACGAGGGAGACCACCCCGCTGGAGCCGGGGGTCGTCGACCACAAGTACTACGTGCGCGACATCGGCAGCGTGCGTGAGCAGACGGTGCGCGGCGGCCGCGAACCACTGTGGCTGGTGGGAGTCACCCACCTGCCGCGTTCGTGAGGACCTAGAGGTCAGCCGCCGGCGAACGGCGGCAGGAACTCCACCGTCTCGCCCGGCTTGACCACGACGTCGTCGGGGTGCGCCGAAGCCACGGGCCGGTCGCCGACCAGCACCGAGCAGGCCTCGAGGACCTGGGGGAGCCGGGTGCCGGGGTGCAGCGCCGTCGCACGTCGTACGACGTCGGTCAGGGTCAGGGGACCGGTGGCCGGCAGCTCGTCCGAGCTCACCCCGGCCGCTGCCCGGGCCGAGGCCCAGTAGTGCACGGTGACCGATGCGGTCTCATCTGCCGCGACCCGGTCGGAGGGAAGGCTCATGCCGGATATCCTGACGTATCGGTCCGCACGGGAGGAGTCCGGCTTGAGCACCCTGCTGCTGCTGACCAGTGCGCTCCAGCCCAGCGCCGAGGTGTTGCCCGGCCTGGCCCTGCTCGGTCACCAGGTCAAGATCCTGCCGGCCGAGGGCAGCGCCCTGATCGACGCACCCGACGTCGACCTGATCCTGGTCGACGGGCGGCAGGAGCTCGCGCACGCGCGTGACCTGTGCCGACTCCTGCGCACCACCGGCACCGACTGCCCGGTCCTGCTGATCGTCACCGAGGGCGGTCTGGCCGTGGTCGCCCACGACTGGGGCATGGACGACGTCGTCCTGCACACCTGCGGACCCGCGGAGCTCGAGGCCCGGATCCGGCTGTCCCTGGGCCGGCTGCAGGCCCAGCGCGAGGACGACGGCAGCGACGACCACGTGATCCGCTCCGGCGAGGTCGTCGTCGACGACGCCACCTACACCGCCCACATCGGCGCGCGCGCTCTCGACCTGACGTTCAAGGAGTTCGAGCTGCTCAAGTACCTCGCCCAGCATCCCGGCCGCGTCTTCACCCGCGACCAGCTGCTGCAGGAGGTCTGGGGCTACGACTACTTCGGCGGCACCCGCACCGTCGACGTCCACGTCCGTCGACTGCGCGCCAAGCTCGGCCCCGAGCACGAGACCCTGATCGGCACCGTGCGCAACGTCGGCTACCGCTTCGTGCTCCCGTCGAAGGAGCCCAAGGAGCCCGCGTCGGCGGCGCCGGCTGCCGTCGCGTCCGAGCCCGCGGAGCGCCGCTCCTGAGCGTCGTACGCGTCGACGACGGCGAGCGGCGGCGGGCTCTCGACCTGGTCGAGTACGCCGCCGACGACTCCGGTGCCGCCGACGGGATCCGGCCCCTCGACGAGGCGGCGACGATGGCCCTCGCGCGGGACGGCCTCGCCGGCGCATCCCTCTGGATCGCCCGGGACGACGAGGGCGAGACCGACGAGGGCTTCGCCCTGCTCCGCGGGTCGTCGCTCGACCTCGTGGTGGCGCCGCGTGGCCGTCGCCGCGGGCTCGGCACCGCACTGGCCGAGGCGGCGCTGAGCGAGGCACCCGCCGACGTCACGGCGTGGTCGCACGCTGACCATCCCGGTGCCCGACGGTTGGCCTCACGCCTCGGCTTGCGGCCCACCCGCGAGCTGTGGGTGATGGAGCGTGCGGCCGGGCACGTCGATGTGCCGACGGTCGAGGGCGTCACGATCCGCGGCTACCGCGACGCCGACGCCGACGAGGTGCTGCGCGTCAACGCGGCGGCGTTCGCGCACCACCCCGAGCAGGGGTCGATGGACCGTGCCAACCTGGCCGAGCGGATGGCCGAGCCGTGGTTCGACCCGGCCGGGCTGCTCGTCGCGGACGCCGGTGACCGCCTGCTCGCCTTCCACTGGACCAAGCAGCACTCCGCCGAGCTCGGCGAGGTCTACGTGGTCGCGGTCGACCCGGTGGCCCAGGGTAGCGGCCTGGGTCGTGCGGTCACCGCGGCCGGCCTCGAGCACCTCGCCGGGCTGGGCGTCGGCCGGATCATCCTCTACGTCGAGTCCGACAACGCGGCCGCGGTCGCGACGTACTCCCGCCTCGGCTTCTCCCACACCCAGACCCACGTCCAGTACTCGCGCTCGCCGGAATAGTCCGAGAACCCGTGGAAGACCTCGGGGGGGCGCAGGGTCAGGTGAGGCGCGGTCGCACGTGGAGGCCGACCTCGGGGTCGACCAGGACCTCCTGGGCGGCGGGGAGCCCGTCGACCTCGAGCTGCTGATCGAGAGGGACGTTGCGCTTGACCAGCGCCAGGGCGATCGGCCCGAGCTCGTGGTGGCGGGCGGAGGTGCCGACGACGCCGACGACCTTCTCCCCGGCCATCAGCTCGGACCCGACCACGGGCAGACGGTTCTCCGAGCCGTCGAGGTGCAGCAGCGTGAGCCGCCGCGGTGGGCGGCCGAGCGTGTGCACCCGCGCCACGGTCTCCTGGCCGCGGTAGCACCCCTTGTCGAGGTGTACGGCGGACCCGATCCAGCCCACCTCGTTGGGGATCGTGCGGTGGTCGGTGTCGAGCCCCAGGCGCGGCTCGCCGCGGGCGATCCGGAGCGCCTCGTAGGCCCACAGCCCGCAGGCCGGCCCGGCCGCCTCGGCGTACGCCGTCAACGACGCCCGCGGGACGAACTCGTGTCCGGCCGCCGGCCGCCAGGCCAGCGCCTGCTCGGCGGTGATGTCGGTGACCTCGACCCGCGACATGAAGCGCATCCGGTCCAGGAACTCGACCAGCGCGGCCGCGCGCCCGGGCTCGGTGGCCGCGACGAACGCCTCGCCGTCGTCCACCCCGGCGAACTCGTGCTCCACGTGCCCCTGGGGGCTCAGGATCAGCGCCTGGGTCCAGGTGCGCGGCGCCAGGCCGAGGAAGTACTGCGTGCTCAGGTCGTGCAGCCACTGGAGCCGGTCGGGGCCGGCGATCCGGACCACGTCGTGGTGGGAGAGGTCCACGAACCCGTTGCCTGCCTCGAGCACCGTCTGCTCGCCGTACAACGAGCCGTAGTGCGCGGCGACCGGCGCGTCGATCCCGGCGCCGGCGACCGCTCCGGGCAGCTCGAGCAGCGGACTGGTCACGGGGTCGGGTCTCCGGAGTGGTCGGCGCACAGGCCGAACACCGTGAGGTGTCCGATGTCCACGGTGAAGCCGTGGTCGGCGGCCAGCCGGTCGATCACAGGAGTCAGCACATCAGGGTCAACCGAGATCGTGCGGTGGCAATTCCGGCAGACCAGGTGGAAGTGCTCGTGCTCGGTCACGGAGTGGTACGTCGGGGCGCGGTCACTGAGGTGGGCGTGCCGCACCAGACCGAGCTCCTCCAGCACCTCGAGCGTGCGGTAGACCGTCGAGGCGTTGACCGCCGTCGAGTGCGTGCGCACCTCGGCGAGCACCTCGTCGGGGGTGGCGTGCCCGAGCCGCTCGACCGCCCCGAGGATCAGCTCACGCTGCGGGGTGAGCCGGTAGCCACGCTCGCGCAGCCGGGCCCGCCAGTCGGTGTCGACGTGGGCGTGGTCGCCGTGCTCGTCGCCCATGGGGCTACTGCCTGACCAGCTGGGCGTGGGTGTGGGGCTGGAGCTCGTGTCCCTGGGCGGCCATGTCGAAGGCGTAGAGCAGGTCGCCGTTGACGTAGCCGTAGAGCCGCTTGCCGCCGACGTACTCCTTGGCCGTCGAGGTGCGGGCGACGGCGTCGGTGACGATCTCGAACCGCGGCTGGTCGGCGTGGATCTCGCCGTGCCAGATCTCGACGAAACCGAGGTTGTGGGCCATCACCATCTCGATGGTGCCGTCCTCCTGGGGCCGCAGGAAGCCGGTCTCCTGCGCCGCCTCACGGACGTGGTTGCCCTCGGCGTCGACGATCCACGAACGGCTGAAGTAGTGGATGAACGGTCGGCCGTCCTGCTGGAAGACGACCTCCTGGCCGAACTCGAAGGCGTCGATCCCGGGGTACTCACCGTGCCCGTTGCCGGCCCACGTGCCGATCAGCCACGCGAGCCGGGCACAGCTCGGGTGGATGTTGGCCGGGATCTCGAAGACCATGCGGTCGAGTCTAGGGCTCACCGGCCCGGGCCGGATCGGCCCTAGGCTGGCCCGATGACCCGACCCCTCGTCGTCAAGGTGACCTGCGGAGCCGACGAACCCGAGCGGTGCAGCCAGGGCTTCACGGTGGCCGCGACCGCCCTGGTCGCGGGGGCCGACGTGTCGCTGTGGCTGACCGGCGAGGCCGCGTGGTTCGGGCTGCCGGGCCGGGCCGAGGCCTTCGAGCTCGCCCACGCGCCCGCCCTCGCCGATCTGCTGGCCGCCGTGGTGAGTGGCGGCCGGGTGACCGTGTGCAGCCAGTGCGCCGTACGACGCGGGATCGTCGAGGGCGACCTGGTCGAGGGGGTCCGGCTGGCCGGCGCCCCGTCGTACGTCGAAGAGGTGCTGGCCGAGGGCGTCCAGGCCCTCGTCTACTGAGGGTCGGGGTCAGGCGAGGAAGGCACCGAGCTTCGCCGCGATCTCGGCCATCGCCGCCCGCGCCGTGCCGGTCACCCCGACCACGTTGACGAAGCCGTGGATCTGGTCGGGGAAGCGCCGCAGCTCCACGTCCACCCCGGCGTCGGCGAGCTTGCGGGCGTAGGCCTCGCCCTCGTCGCGCAGCGGGTCGAAGCCGGCGGTGACGACGTACGCCGGGGCCAGCCCGGGCGGCACGTCGCCCAGCAGCGGGCTGGCCTCAGGAGCAGCCCAGGTCGCGGGATCGGGGGCGTAGGCCGCCTTGACCATGTCCATGTAGGCCTCGGTCAGGAACAGTCCCTTCCCGAAGAGCCGCCCGCTCTCGGTGCGGCCCGTCAGGTCGGTGCCGGGGTAGATCAGCAGCTGGCGCGCGAGGGGCAGGCCCTCGCGGGCCGCGGCGACCGCGGTGGTCGCGGCGAGGCTGCCTCCGGCGGAGTCGCCGCCGACCCCCAGGCGCGACCGATCGGCACCGAGGTCCTCGGCGTGGGCGACCACCCAGCGGTAGGCGGCCAGCGCGTCGTCGTACGCCGCCGGGAAGGGGTGCTCGGGGGCGAGCCGGTAGTCCACCGACAGGACGCGGACGCCGCTCCGTTCGGCCAGGAACCGGCAGGCGGGGTCGTGGGTGTCGAGGTCGCCGCTGACCCAGCCGCCGCCATGGAAGTAGACCAGCAGCGGCCCGGGCGTGCCCACCTCGGTGGGCACGAAGAGCCGTCCCCGCAGGTCACCGACGGGGAGGTCGCGGACCGCCCCGATCGGCTGCGCTCCGCCCGCGATGGCGGTCTGCCGGAGCAGCACCCGGCGGCTCTCGGGGATGGTCAGGCTCTCCAGGCTGGGCTCGCGAGCCAGGCGCTGGAGCCGCAGCATCAGCTGCGTGTCAGTGGCCAGGGTCTGGCCGTCGAGGGTCAACCGCCGACCGGCCAGCGCGCGCTGGACGGGCTCGGGCAGGGCGAACGCGGCGCGCAGGACGCCGCGTTTCCAGGCCAGGTCGATCGCGGCGGCTCGGGTGGACGGGTTCGGCACGCGGCCAACCTAGCGAGGTGGTCCCGGCCGATGCCCACCGTTCACCTGGCGGTGCCACACTGAGCGCATGGTCCAGCTCGCGTCCGCCTCGTACCCACGCGACGACGACGGCCCGGCCGACGAGCCGTTCGACGTCGAGCCGCCCTACGAGCCCGACGAGGCGGCCCTCGCCGCCGTCACGGCGTACGACGACCGCTTCCTCGACCGCGAGCTGTCCTGGCTGGCCTACAGCCGGCGGGTCCTGGGCCAGGCCGAGGACGCCTCCCTCCCGCTGCTCGAGCGGGTGCGCTTCGCGGCGATCTTCTCCAGCAACCTCGACGAGTTCTTCATGGTCCGGGTGGCCGGCCTCAAGCGCCGCATCGCCGCCTCGGTGGCCGTCCGGGCGGCGTCGGGGCTGATGCCGCGCGAGGTCCTCGAGCGGATCTGGGCCGAGAGCCGCGACCAGATGCAGCGGCACGCCCGGCTCTTCCGCGAGGAGCTCGTGCCCGCCCTGGACGCCGAGGGCATCGAGCTGGTCCGCTGGGCCGACCTCGACCGCGACGAGCAGAAATACTGCAAGCGGCTCTTCCGCGACCGGGTCTTCCCGGTGCTCACGCCGCTGGCCGTCGACCCGGCCCACCCCTTCCCCTACATCTCGGGGCTCTCGCTCAACCTCGCGGTGCTGGTCCGCAACCCCAAGACCGGCAAGGAGCACTTCGCCCGCGTCAAGGTGCCGCCGATCTTCAACCGGTTCGTGCCGTTGGGCAACCAGCGTTTCGTGCCGCTCGAGGACGTCATCGGGGAGCACCTCAAGCGACTCTTCCCCGGCATGGAGGTGCTCGAGGTCCACAGCTTCCGGGTCACCCGCAACGAGGACCTCGAGGTCGAGGAGGACGACGCGGAGAACCTCCTCAAGGCGCTGGAGAAGGAGCTGCTCCGCCGCCGCTTCGGACCGCCGGTCCGGCTCGAGGTCGAGGAGTCGATCGCGCCGCAGGTGCTCGAGCTGCTGGTCGAGGAGCTCGGCATCTCCGACGACGAGGTGTTCCGGATCGACGGGCTGCTCGACCTGGTCGGGCTGCACAGCATCGCCGACCTGCCGCGGGAGGACCTCAAGTACCCCGCCTTCGTGCCGACCACCCACGCCCGCCTCGCCGAGGTCGAGTCGGCCGCGCCGGTCGACGTGTTCAAGGCGACGTCGCGGTACGACGTACTCCTGCAGCATCCCTACGACTCGTTCGCCACGTCGGTGCAGCGCTTCCTGGAGCAGGCCGCGGCCGACCCGCACGTGCTGGCGATCAAGCAGACCCTCTACCGCACCTCGGGCGACTCCCCGATCATCGACGCCCTCGTCGACGCGGCCGAGGCCGGCAAGCAGGTCCTGGTGATCGTCGAGATCAAGGCCCGCTTCGACGAGGAGGCCAACATCCGCTGGGCGCGCAAGCTCGAGCAGGCCGGCTGTCACGTGGTCTACGGGCTGGTGGGGCTCAAGACCCACTGCAAGCTGGCGATGGTGGTGCGGGACGAGGCGACCAGCGGCGGCGGCATCCGTCGCTACACCCACATCGGCACCGGCAACTACAACAGCAAGACCGCACGGCTCTACGAGGACATCGGGCTGATCACCACCAACGACGTGATAGGCGAGGACGTCGCGCACCTGTTCAACAACCTCAGCGGCTACTCCCGCAACCCCTCCTACGACCGGCTGCTGGTCGCCCCCGACTCGCTGCGCACCGGGCTGGTCGAGCGGATCCACCGCGAGATCGACCACCATCTGAGCGGCCGGCCCGCCGGGGTCCGCTTCAAGGCCAACAGCGTCGTGGACGAGTCGGTCATCGACGCCCTCTACCTCGCCTCGCAGGCCGGCGTCCCGGTGGAGCTGCTGGTGCGCGGCATCTGCGCCCTGCGACCGGGGGTCCCGGGGCTGTCGGAGAACATCCAGGTGCGCTCGGTGGTCGGCCGATTCCTCGAGCACAGCCGCATCTACCGGTTCGAGAACGGCGGCCGGCCCAGCGTCTGGATCGGCTCGGCCGACCTCATGCACCGCAACCTCGACCGACGCGTGGAGGTGCTGGTGCAGGTGCCCAGCGAGGACAACGTCGCCCAGATCTCGGGGCTGCTCGATCTCGCCTTCGCGCCGTCCACCGTGGCCTGGCTGCTGGACAGCACCGGGCGCTGGGCCGTCAACGACGGCACGGACCATCTCCAGGAGATGCTGATCGAGCAGCAGAGGCACCGTCGCTCGGTGGGCTGACCCCGCACAAACCCGTCGAGGCCATCGCCGAGGGGGATTGCGCCGGCACGGGTGGGCGCCCGTAGCATGATCGGCGTTCGCGTCCCCCTCATCAGGAGTACGTCGTGGCTCTGCGCCTACGTCCGACGGACACGTCGTTCTACGACCTGTTCACCATCTCCGCCCAGCACCTCCTCACCGGGGCGGGTCTTCTCGCGGAGATGATCAGCGACGGGGCCGACCGCTCCGAGGTCGCCAAGCGCATGCGCGAGGCCGAGCACCAGGCCGACGAGAACACCCACGCGATCGTGCGCAAGGTCAACAGCAGCTTCGTGACGCCGTTCGACCGTGAGGACATCTACGCCCTCGCCTCGGGCCTCGACGACGTGATGGACATGCTCGACGAGGTCGTCGACCTGATCCTGCTCTACGAGGTCGTGCAGATCCCGTCGGAGTTCCTCACCCAGCTCGAGGTGATCCAGCGATGTGCCGAGATCACCGCCGAGGCGATGCCGCGGCTGCGGTCGATGGCCGACCTCGACGAGTACTGGATCGAGATCAACCGGCTCGAGAACGCCGGCGACAAGAGCTACCGCCGTACCCTCGCCAAGCTCTTCAGCGGCGACTACAAGGCGATCGAGATCCTCAAGCTCAAGGACATCGTCGAGTCGCTCGAGGGTGCCATCGACGCGTTCGAGAAGGTCGCCAACATCGTGGAGCAGATCACGGTCAAGGAGAGCTGATCGACCGTGGACCTCGCGATCGTCATCACGGTCGTGGTCGTCGCTCTCGCCTTCGACTACACCAACGGCTTCCACGACGCCGCCAATGCCATCGCCACCTCGGTGTCGACCCGGGCGCTCACCCCCCGGGTCGCGCTGATCCTGGCCGCGGTGATGAACTTCGTCGGCGCGTTCCTCGGCCAGAAGGTCGCCCACACCGTCTCCGACGTGATCGTCCCGCCGACCGGCCGGGAGGGCCTGGTCGTCGTACTCGCCGGGCTGCTCGGCGCGATCACCTGGAACCTCGTCACGTGGTACTTCGGCCTGCCGTCCTCGTCCACGCACGCCCTGATCGGCGGCCTGGTCGGCGCGGCGCTCGCTGCCGGGACGGCGGTGCACTGGTCGACGATCGTCGACAAGGTGGTGATCCCGATGGTGCTCTCGCCACTGGTCGGGTTCGCGCTCGCCTTCGTGGTGATGCTGGCGATCATGTGGGTGTTCCGACATCGCAACGCCCATCGGGTGACCCGAGGCTTCCGGCTGGCACAGACGGTCTCGGCGTCGGCGATGGCGCTCGGACACGGCCTCCAGGACGCGCAGAAGACGATGGGCGTGATCTTCCTGGTGCTGATCACCAGCGGGCATCTCGCTCCCGACACCCAGGACCTGCCGCTGTGGGTGATCGCGGCGTCGGCCGGCGCGATCTCGCTGGGCACCTACTCCGGCGGCTTCCGGATCATGCGCACCCTGGGTCGCAAGATCATCCACCTCGACCCGCCGCACGCGTTCGCCGCCGAGTCCGTCGGCGCCTCGGTGCTCTACGCCACGGCGTTCCTCTACCAGGCCCCGGTCTCGACCACCCACGTGATCACCTCGGCGATCATGGGCTCCGGAGCCACCCGCCGGGTCTCCGCCGTCCGGTGGGGCATGGCCCGCTCGATCGTGGTGGCCTGGGTGCTCACCTTCCCCGCCGCCGGGTCGGCCGCCGCCCTCTGCTTCCTGGTACTGCACCCCTTCCTCGGCTGACCCTCCTCCCTCCTCCCCTCCCCTCCCGGCGTTCCTTGATAGTCCGTGACGTTTGCGCCCTATCTGGGAGCGAAATAGGGCGCTTTTGTCACGGACTATCCCGAGAATGCGCTCAGCCGGCGCGGTGACGGAGCAGGCGCTCCCGCTGTGCGTCGCTGAGAGCCCGGCGCTGGTCGACCGTCTCGGTGGCAATCCACCACGGCGGCTTGTCGACCGTCCAGGCCCGATCCGACGGTGCGGCGAACCTGGCCCGCGCTCGCGTGGCCCGCATCCGTCGTACGACGTCGAAGGGGTCGCGCGCGTCGGAGGCGAGGACCGTGAAGTACTCGAGCCCGACGGACCGGAAGGCCTCCTCCCGCCGCACGTCCCGCGCCCGCTGAGAGCCCTCCAGGTGGAGAGCGCCGTCGTACTCCCCGGCGACGCCGGCCTCCTCGTCGAGGATGTCGGGAGTGCCGATGTGGCGTCCGGAACGGTCGAAGATCGGCACGTTGCACAGGGGCGGCGGAAGACCGGCGTCGAGCACCCAGACGAGTCGCAGATGGCTGGTTTCGCGAGGAGACCAGCTGTTCTCGCTGGTCAGGGGCAGCGCGGCACGGCACCGCGGGACTCCAGTCCAGCCCGAGAGACCGGCGACGAAGTCCACCAGCTCCGACGGCGAGACCAGGTCGGCCTGCATCGCCATGTCGGCCGCCACGACCGCGGAGCGCACGGACGCGGCGTACCTCATCTCGAAGGTCACCGACCGCACCGGCACGGTCACGCGAATGCCGTCCACGACCATCAGCTCGATGGGGTTGAGGCGCTCGGCACTGACCTGGAACCCGGGCTGCGGCCGGATGTCGTCGCCCGCGGTGGCCAGCCAGATCGGCAGCTCCGTCAGGCCGTCGGGCGCCAGGCCACCGAACCAGCGCGCACCCATCCACCGCAGCGCCGCCCAGCCGGTGACCCCGCCGTACGACGGGAGCACGGCCGCCGCCTCGACGATCCGCTGTTCGGGGACGCTGCCGTCGACGTCCGCAGGTACGAAGAGGCCGTGGCTCGTGGCCCGCCAGTAGCGGCCCCTGGCCTGCTTCGGAGTCGGGCCGCGCAGTCCCGCCGGATCGCGTCGAACGGGGTCGACCAAGCCGGGCCGGCCCGTGGCCGACTGCCCCAGTCGCACGGGCCTGCGCTTCCCCATCACCGAACTGTGCCGCGGGAGCCGAGCGCTCCGCTGCGCTTCTCCACAGGGACCACCGGATCGTCGCGGTAGTCCGTGACGTTTGCGCCCTATCCGCGAGCGAAATGGGGCGCTTACGTCACGGACTATCCCGATGAGGGGCCGAGTAACGGGACGGGGCGGGGGGAGAGCGCGCGCCAGCCGCCCAGCGCCGTCAGCCGAAGCGGCCGGAGATGTAGGCCTCGGTGGAGGGCTCGTCGGGGGTGGAGAACATCTTCCGGGTGGGGT
The DNA here is from genome assembly GCF_008761635.1 of Nocardioides cynanchi. Lineage (NCBI taxonomy): Bacteria > Bacillati > Actinomycetota > Actinomycetes > Propionibacteriales > Nocardioidaceae > Nocardioides > Nocardioides cynanchi. The sequence goes on along the minus strand of NZ_CP044344.1, from coordinate 3,414,647 downwards.
TGAACTCGACCAGGTGGCCGGGCTGCCCGGCGGCCTTGAGGTTGAAGAACCCGGTGTCGTCGGAGACCCGCGCGGCCTGCTGCATGTTGTGGGTGACGATCACGATCGTGTACTCGGACTTCAGCTCGTGGATCAGGTCCTCGATCGCGGAGGTGGAGATCGGGTCGAGGGCCGAGCACGGCTCGTCCATCAGCAGGACCTCGGGCTCGACCGCGATCGCGCGGGCGATGCAGAGCCGCTGCTGCTGGCCGCCGGAGAGCCCCATGCCGGGCTTGTTCAGCCGGTCCTTCACCTCGGTCCAGAGGTTGGCCCGCCTCAGGGAGCGCTCGACGATCGAGTCGGCGTCGTCCTTCTTCAGCTTCTTGGCGTTGAGCCGGTTGCCGGCGAGCACGTTCTCGTAGATCGACATCGTCGGGAACGGGTTCGGGCGCTGGAAGACCATCCCGATCTGACGGCGTACGGCGACCGGGTCGACGCTGGCGTCGTACAGCGACTGGCCGTCGACGACCACCTTGCCCTCGACGCGGGCGCCGGGGATCACCTCGTGCATGCGGTTCAGCGAGCGCAGCATGGTCGACTTGCCGCAGCCCGACGGGCCGATGAACGCGGTCACCGACTTCGACTTGACCGTCATGTTGACCCCCTCCACCGCGAGGAAGTCCCCGTAGTAGATGTCGAGGTCCGAGACGTCGATGCTCTTGGCCATGATTCCTTCCTTCCGGCGTCCCGGGATCAGTGTCCCTTGGCGGGCGCGAAGATGCGACCGATGAGACGGGCAGTGAGATTGAGGACCATCACCAGGGCGATCAGCACCAGCGCACCACCCCAGGCGCGCTGGTAGCCGACCGGCGTGGAGCTGGAGTACTGGGAGAAGATGAAGACCGGCAGCGTGGTCATCCGGCCGTCGAAGAGGTTGGTGTTGATCCCGTCGGTCGCCCCGGCCACGACCAGCAGCGGCGCGGTCTCGCCGATCACCCGCGAGATGGCCAGCACCACCCCGGTCACGATGCCACCCACCGAGGTCGGCAGCACCACCTTGACGATGGTGCGCCACTTCGGGACGCCCAGCGCGTACGACGCCTCGCGCAGGTCGTCGGGCACGAGCCGGAACATCTCCTCCGACGACCGCACCACGGTCGGGATCATCAGCAGGGACAGGGCGATCGACCCGCCGAAGCCCATCCGGAACGCCGGACCGAACAGCAGGACCACCAGCGCCAGGGCGAACAGGCCGGCCACGATCGACGGGATGCCGGTCATCACGTCCACCAGGAAGGTGATGATCCGCGCGATCCGGGAGCGGGCGCCGTACTCGACGAGGTAGACGGCGGTGAGGATCCCGATCGGCACCGACAGCACGGCTGCCGCGACCGTGATCAGCAGGGTGCCGATCAGGGCGTGCAGGATGCCGCCCTGCTCGTCGCCGATCACGTTCAGCATCGAGTAGGTCAGGAAGTCGCCGTTGATCGCCGGCACGCCGCTGCGCAGCACCACCCACAGCAGCCAGACCAGCGGGGAGATCGCGATCGCGAAAGCCGTCCAGATCAGGCCGGTGACCAGGCGGTCGACGGCCGCCCGCCGACCCTCCACCAGCCGCGACCAGAGCGGCATCGCGACCAGGAAGACGACCACGGAGAGGCACAGCCAGGCCGCCAGGCCCCAGCCGGCCAGCAGCGCCGGCAGGCCGGCGACGGCCAGCGCCATCGTGGCGATCAGGGCCGGCGCCCACCGGGGCAGCCGCGCCTGCGAGAGCGTCATCGGGGCGCTGGTCATCGGGCCATCTTCCGGGCGTTGCGGCCGGCCACCCAGCGGGCGGCGAAGTTGACCAGGAACGTCACCACGAAGAGCACCAGGCCGGTTGCGATCAGCAGCGACTGCCGCTCGGGCGTGGACTCCTTGTAGTTCAGGGCGATGTTGGCCGCGATCGTCGGGGGGCTCGCCGTGCCGATCACGTTGAGGGTGGTCAGCGGGGTGGTCGCCAGCACCATCGCCACGGCCATCGTCTCGCCGAGGGCGCGACCCAGGCCGAGCATCACGCCGGACACCATCCCCGAGCGCGCGTACGGGAACACGGCGTACCGCACCATCTCCCAGCGCGTGGCACCGAGGGCCAGCGCGGCCTCCTCGTGCAGTCGAGGCGTCTGGCGGAACACCTCGCGGGAGATCGAGGTGATGATCGGCATGATCATGATCGCCAGCACGATGCCCGCGGTGAACAGCGAACGCCCGTTCGGGGAGGGTGGCCCGAAGATCGGGATGAAACCCAGGTGGGCGTGCAGCCATACGTGCGCCGGCTGGAGGTACGCCGCCAGGTAGCGGCCACCCCACAGCCCGAACACGACCGACGGCACGGCCGCGAGCAGGTCGATCAGGTAGGAGAGCGCCGTGGCCAGTCGCCGCGGCGCGTAGTGCGAGATGAAGAGCGCCACCGCGATCGAGAACGGTACGGCGACGACGAGGGCGATCGCGGAGGCGAGCAGCGTGCTCACGACCAGCGGCCAGATGTAGCTGAGGAACGACGTGAACGGCGCGTAGGTCGTCGGGACGGACGTCAGTCCGACCCAGCCCTCGATCGCCAGGAAGACGAACACCGCGACCAGCGCGACCAGGATGGTCAGCGCCGAGGCGCGGGCCAGACCCGCGAACACGCGGTCGCCGCGGCGGCCCGCGGCCCGGGCGAGGGGTGGGCTCTCGGGGCCGGCCTGCTCCGGGGAGACGGTGGCGGTCACGGGTGCTCCTGCCTTGCTCTGTGACGAAGTGACGGGTACGACGGCCGGTCAGGTGGCCGTCGTACCCGTCCGTGGTCGGTCAGCCTGCGGCGATCTTCGAGACGATAGCCGTGGCCTTCTGGGACAGCGACGGGTCGAGCGGCGCCGAGCCGGCCGCCGAGGCGGCGTCCTGCTGGCCCTTGCTCGACACGATGTAGCTGAGGTAGCCCTTGACCATGGCGGCGGTCTTCGCGTCGCTGTAGGTCGGGCAGGCCAGGAGGTACGACGCCAGCATCAGCGGGTAGTCGCCCTTGGCGGTGGCGGTCCGGTCGATGTCGGTGGCCATGTCGGTGGCCGGACGACCCGGCGCGGCCGGCGAGGCTGCGAGCACCTTGGCCGCACCCTGCGCGGACGGCGCGCTGTAGGACTTGCCGACCTTGATCGACACCACGCCGAGGGTGCCGTCCGCGGTGACGGCCGAGTTGTCGGCGTACCCGATCGCACCGTCGGTGTCGGCGAGAGCGCCGATCACGCCCGAGGTGCCCGACTGGCCCTGTCCGCCCGTGACCCCGGTCGGCCACACGGTGGCGGCCGGGTCGCTCCAGGCGCCACCGGCGGCCTTGCTGAGGTAGTCGGTGAAGTTGAACGTCGTGCCCGACTCGTCCGACCGGTGGATGGTGGTGATCGCGGTGCTCGGCAGCTTCACGCCGGAGTTCTGCTGGGCGATCGCGGGGTCGTCCCACGTGGTGATCTTGCCGCTGAAGATGTCGGCGATCGTCTTGGCGTCGAGGTTGAGCGAGGTGACCCCGCTCAGCTTGAACGCGACCGCGATCGGGCTGACGTACGCCGGCACCTCGATCACGTCGGCTCCGCACTGCTTCTTGGCCGCGGCGAGCTGGTCGGTGGTGAGGTAGGCGTCCGAGCCTGCGAACTCGTAGGCACCGCTGGTGAAGTTGGTGACGCCGGTCCCGGAGCCGACCTCGTCGTAGTTGATGGTGCCGCCGTTGGCCTTCTGGTAGTTCGCGCGCCAGGTCTGCTCGGCATTGGCCTGCGAGGTCGCGCCGCCGCCGTTCAGCGTGTCGCCGCCACCGCCACCGCTGTTGTTGCCGCACCCGGCCAGGGTCAGGCCCATCGCGAGGAGGGCGACCGCCGGGAGGGTGGCCCGGTGAAGGGAAGAGCTGTTCACGTCAGTGCTCCTGAAGTCGTGTCGTCTGGACGCTCACGAAGTTAGGGGCGGGAGGTGGACGGTCAGGTCGGCGTCGGTGAACGGGCGGTGAACTCAGGACGCCTATTCGGCCACGCGTCCGGACCGGGCCGGCGACGCGGCTCGGCGACGCGGCCCCCGCGGGGTGGTCAGCCGCGGTGCCGCTCGACCGAGCGCACCCGGCCGCGTCGGTGGTGCACCACCACCAGCTCACCGGTCGACTGGTTGATCGGCTCGACGCCCAGGCTCTCGTAGACCAGCGGCAGGACCGGCCGGTGGGTGCACAGCACGGCGTCCTCCCCGCTCGTGACCAGGTCGGCAACGACCGTCTTCACCGCGCGGGCGTCCGCCTCCTCCTCCGAGAGCCCGTCGGTGCGGGTCATCGGTCGGCCGCTCCCCTCGGCGTACGGGAGCACCGTGTCCACGCAGCGCCGGCTCGAGGACGAGACGATCCGGGAGACGCCGAACGCCGCCAGCAGTGGTACGACGCCCTGGGCCTGCGCCTGCCCCTCCGCGACGAGCGGGCGCAGCCGGTCGTCGGGCTTCCACGACTTCCGGGCGCGGGCCTGGCCGTGCCTCAGGACCACCAGGGACCGCGTCGCCTTCCCGACGGCCAGGGCCTCCCGCAGCGTCCCGCCGTCCCGGCGGTAGGTGAGCTTGACCGCGGCCTTGTCGACCGGCACCCACGCCACCTCGTCGATCTCGGAGTTCACGAGGTAGCCCGAGACATCGGGGTCCCCCAGCACCCGGCCGACCCAGAAGTCGACGATCTTAGTGCGCGAACCGTTCGGATAGCTCTGCCGCCGCAGCGGGACGCCCAGCCGCACCCGCAGCCCGGTCTCCTCACCCACCTCGCGCACCGCGGCGACCGCCGGTCGCTCTCCCGGGTCGAGCTTGCCCTTGGGGAACGACCAGTCGTCGTAGGCGGGCCGGTGCACCAGCAGCACCCTGCCCTTGCGCAGGACCACGGCACCAGCCGCGAGGACGTCGCCGGGCGAGGACGTCGGGGCCATGCCGCTAGTCTCACATCACCGCAGCCGCGCGGTCACTCACGGGTCTCGGAGAAGACCAGCCGCTGGCCACGAAGGAGCGCACGTGCCGAGACGACTCTGGCTCGCCGGGGCCGTGGTCGCGGTGCTGGCGCTGGTCGTGGGCGGGGTCGTGTGGCTGCGCCGTGGCGAGCAGTCGTCGTTCGCCTGGGCGGTCGCCCATGCGCCGGCCGGCACGCAGCGGGCCTCCTGGACCGACTGGGCCGCCGTACGACGCCACGAGGGCGCCGGCCTGTCGTCGCGCTCGTCGGCGGCCGACCTCCACCACTTCCTCTCGCGGAGCTTCGACGACGACCTGAGCTCGACCTCGGCCCTGGTCCAGTCGGCCCCGACGCTGCAGCAGCGCTTCGGCTTCTCCCCCGCCGATGCCGACTGGGAGCTGTTCAGCCAGTCCGACCAGGGCGCGGTGGTGATGGTGCACCTTCCCGCGGCCGTCCTCGACGCCGTACCCGGCCGGCTGCGGGCACTCGGCTACCAAGAGCCCTCCGACCCGGGCGGGGTCTGGTCGGGTGGCAGCGACCTGGTGGCCCGGATCTCCCCGGACCTGACGCCGGAGCTGTCCTACCTCGCGATCGACACGCAGGACTCGGTGATCCTGGCCTCCGACACGTCCGCCTTCCTGACCGTGGCCCTCGATGCGGTCGGCGGCCGCGGTGCCCGGGTCTCGGGGCTCGGGGCGGTGGTCGCGGACGCCGGCGAGCCGCTCTCGTCGGCGGTCTACTCCGGCGACTACGCCTGCGCTGCCCTGGCGATGGCGCACGCCGGGGCCAGCGACCAGGCCGCGGCACGTCGGCTCCTGGCGGCGGCCGGCGAGGTGAACCCCTACTCGGCGTTCGCGATGTCGGACGAGCCGGACGGCTCGGTGCGGGTGGCCCTGGAGTTCGACGGCTCCGAAACGGCCCGTACCAACGCCGACACCCGTGCCGTGCTGGCCCGCGGTCCGGCACCCGGGCAGGGCGGCACCTTCGGTGAGCGGTTCACCGTGGACTCGGTGACCGCGCACGGCTCGCTGGTGGTGATGCGGCTCGCGCCCCGCCGGGGTGCCTACGTGCTCTCCGACCTCAGCACCGGCCCGGTGCTCTTCGCGACCTGCTGACCGGGCCGGCCGCGGGACAGGGTCAGCTCCGCTGGGGCTCGACGCCCAGGATCTCGTCGATCTCCGCGTCGCTGAGGTGCTGGTCGGTCTCGCTCGCCGCGATGATCAGGTTGGTCGTCAGCTCCACCTCGCCCAGGAGGTCGCCGTCCTCGAGGGACACGTCGAACTGATCGGGCAACGGACACACCTCTCTGCGGTCGGGGTCGCGGGTGCGTGAGACGAAGGTAAAGCCTTCCCGCGCGCTTATCCTCCCAAACCCGAGAACTGGGGCAACCCCCAAAATGCGGAAGGGACCCCACCCGAAGGTGGGGTCCCCGGCGTCCGGAACCCGGACAGCTGGTCTACGACTGCTCGGTCAGAGCGCGCGGACGTTCTCCGCCTGCGGGCCCTTGGGACCCTGCGTGACGTCGAACTCGACCTTCTGGTTCTCGTCGAGGGACTTGTAGCCCTGCGACTGGATCGCCGAGTAGTGCACGAAGACGTCGTCGCCGCCGTCCTCCTGCGCAATGAAGCCGAAACCCTTCTCGGCGTTGAACCACTTCACGGTGCCTTGAGCCATGTGCTCGATACTCCTGTAATCGGAACGAGGGGCTCGTCACTTCGACGACCCCGCACCAGATGCGGTGACACGTCGCTCCGACTTGCATGGGTGGCACCCACGAAGAGAACGCCGTTGGATCACAAACTCCGCGGGCGTCAAACCTGCTGGAACCTGCACCTGTTGCACCTCCGACCATACCAACCGATCGCTCGACGTACACCACCCGCAAGCACACAGGTTTCGAGAACCCGGCCCGGCCCCCGCCCGCCCGGCGACCGCCCGACATCGCGCGGCGGTGGTACGGCGATCGCGCCGGCCTCAGCGAGCGTCCCGCTCCAGACCGAGCTCGACCGGGCCGCCGTGCGGGTTCGCCGAGGCCACCAGGCCCGCTGGCACCCGGAACACCCGGCCCGGCGCGGCGGGCCACGACAGCCGATGCCGGGCGAGGACCCGCCCGTCTTGGACGGCCCGGACCACGGGCAGCCGCTGGTAGGCCTCGGGCCACAGCAGGAGGTGACCGCGTGGCGGCTCGATCCCGAGGAGCAGTCGCTGCGGGGTCACCCAGCGGAACGGCGCGGCCGCGACCAGCTCGACGGTGACCGGTGGCGCGCCCACCCCCGCCAGGTGCGCCAGCACTCCGGCCGCGACATGACGGCCGTCGAGGGCAGCGCCGTCGGCGGTGTCCACGGGGTGGAGGAGGTTGCCGACGGCGTAGACACCGGTGGCCGACGTACGCAGGGAGGAGTCGACGGCCGGCCCCAGCGTCGCGCGGTCCAGCCCGACCCCGCCCGACCGGGCCAGCTCGTGGTCGGGGACCCAGTCGCCGGTCAGGACCACGGTGTCGCAGGGCACGAGCGTGCGGGTCCCGGTGTCGACGTCCTCGACCAGGACGGACTCGACGCGGTCCCGTCCGCTGATCCGCACGACCCGGGTCCGGGTCAGGAGCCGGGGCCGCAGGGCGAGTCGACCGGCCCACGTGACAGCGAGGTGGGCCTCGGGCCGGTCGCGGCCACAGGTCATCGCCACGGTGCGACACCCCGCCTCCCGGAGGGTCAGCACCGCCGACCAGCTGACCAGCTCGGCGCCGACCACCACCGCACGGCGTCCGGCCGGCGCATGGTGGAGATGGACGAGGTTCTGCAGCTCCCCGGTCGTGTAGACGCCCTCCGGCCGGTCGCCGGGGATCCACCGGGCCGCCCGCGGCCGCTCCCGGGCGCCGGTGGCCAGCACGACCGCGTCGGCCTCGACGACGTGGCGACCGCGGGGCGAGGTGACCACGAGGCGGCGGTCGCCGTCCCATCCGGTCACCTGAGCCTGCGTGTGGACCGTGGCGCCGGAGTCGCCCGCGGCCGCGACGAGGCGCCGTGCGTACGCCGGCCCGGACACGAAGCGGTGCAGGTCGCGCACGCCGTACCCCGGGTGGGCGCTGTGGCGGGGGATGCCGCCGGCGGCGTCCTCGCGCTCGATCACCCGGACCTCGCCGTCGACCCGGCGCGCCAGCGCCGCGGCCGCGGTCAGCCCGGACGGACCTCCGCCGACGACGGCGACCCGGACCCGCTCCACCGGGAGGCCGGCCGTCGTCACGACGACGCCTCGACGCCGCCGGACGCGAGGAGGGCCCGTACGTGGGCGCCGCAGTAGAAGCCCTGGCACCGACCGTTCATCGCCCGGGTCCGGCGTCGCAGGCCGTCACTGTCCGCGGGTGGGATCGTCGAGACGCAGGCATCCCGGATCTCGCCGGCGGTCACCCGCTCGCAGAAGCAGACGATCCGTCCGTACGCCGGGTCCGACGCGATCCGGTCGGCCTCCTGGTAGGGCCGTGGGCCGGCCTCACCCAGCTGTGGCATCCGGGGCGGTTCGGGGAGGTCGGGACGCGGCTCGAGGGCCAGCCCGGCGTCCGCGAGCAGCCCGCAGACGTGCTCCGCGACGGCCATGCCGGCGGTCAGTCCCGTGGAGCGGATGCCACCCACCAGGACGTAACGGCGGTCGACGTCGAGGTCGACCAGGTAGTCGTCGGAGTCGGTGGCGGCCCGGAGCCCGGCGTAGGCCGCCGTGACCTCCTCGTCGAGCAGGGCGGGCATCAACCGTCTCCCCCACCCCTGGAGGAACGCGAACCCCTCCTCCGACGTGCCGGTCGCCGAGCGGTCGGTCAGGTCCTCCGCGGTCGGGCCGAGCATCACGTTGCCGTAGACGGTCGGGCTGACCAGCACTCCCTTCCCCCGGGACGAGGGGACCGGCAGCACGATCGTCGGCGCCAGCGGGCGGGCCAGCTTGTCGAAGACGAGCAGCTCCCCGCGACGAGGGGTCACCGTGAACCGGTCGTGGCCGAGCATCCGGTCCAGGTGGTCGGCGCCGAGACCGGCGGCGTTGACGACCCACCGGGCCGCGACCTCGCCCCGGTCGGTCACCAGGACCGTGGGACCAGCCGGCGTGGCGGGCAGCCGGACCGACGTCACCCGGTGCCCGAGCAGGAGCGCTGCCCCACGCCGTACGGCGTCCGTGGCCAGGGCCAGGTTGGTGGTCCAGGTGCAGATGATCGACTCGTCGGGCACGGTCAGGCCGGCGAGGGCCCCGGGCCCGAGGTGCGGGACCGTCGCGTACACCTCCTCGGCGGTGACCTGGCGGCACGCGGTGTAGCCGTTCGCCTCGGCCTTGGCCCGCAGCCCCGGCAGGGCCGCGACCTCCTCGTCGGTCCAGGCCACGAGGAGGGCGCCGGTGCGCTCGACCGGGATGCCAGTGCGAGCGGCGTACTCGCGGAGGAGCCGGCAGCCGCGGGCCACGAGCCGGGACTCGAGGCTCCCCGGGCGGGCGTCGAAGCCCGTGTGCAGGATCGCCGTGTTGGCCTTGCTGGTGCCGTCGCCGACGTCGTCGCGCGCCTCGACCAGAGCCACGCTCAGGTGGCTCGCCGCCAGGTCGCGGGCGATCGCGGAGCCGACGATCCCGGCCCCGACGACGGCCACGTCGACGCTGGTCACGAGGAACCGTCCGGGGTGGTGCCGACGAGAGCGGCCGCCCTCCAGCGGGAGAGGTGGTCGTCCGCCCGGTCGGCCGACCACACCGGCTCGAAGACCTCGGCCGCGCGCCAGGTAGGGACCGCGTCCTCGATCGATAGGCCGGGCTCCAGGGCGAGCCGGGCGCAGGCGGCGGCCCCCAGGGGCGTGGCGTGGGCTGAGGGGTAGAGCTCGACCGGCAGCTGGGCCAGGTCGGCCTGCGCCTGCATCAGGGTCCGCGAGCGGGTCAGCCCGCCGTCGACGCGCAGCCTGCTGAGAGGCCGGCCGAGGTCGTCGGCCACCAGTGAGGTCAGCGTCGCCACCTGCGCGGCGACCCCTTCGAGCAGTGCGCGCACCAGGTGCCCGCGCCCGCTGCTGAGGGTCATCCCGGTGAACGACGCGGTGGCGCTCGCGTCCCACCAGGGTGCGGCCAGGCCGGCCAGCGCCGGCACGCAGAGCACGCCGTCGCTGGACCCGGCGGCGACCGTGTCGAGCTCGTCCGGGGACGACACGAGCCCCAGCTCGACCGCCCATCGCACCGCCGAGGCCGCGGTGTAGACCTGCCCGTCCGCGCAGTACGACGTGCGTCCTCGCAGGCGCCAGGCCACCGAGGTCGTCAGCCCGGCCGAGGACCGGACGGCCTCCTCGCCGAGCTGTGCCAGCAGGAAGGCGCCGGTCCCGAACGTGCACTTGGCGGTGCCGGGCTCGAGGCAGCGTTCGGCCAGCAGGGCAGCCTGCTGGTCCACGACCAGCCCGGCCACCGGTACCTCCCCGCCGAAGGCACGCGTCGTACCGACGACCTCGTCGCACGCGACGAGCTCGGGCAACGGCTCGGCATCGAGCCCGAAGAGCGACAGGAGCTCCCCGGACCACGTCGTGTCGTCCAGGTCGAGGACCAGCGACCGGCTGGCCGTCGACAGGTCGGTGACGAAGGCTCCGCACAACCGGTGCACCAGCCAGGTGTCGGTGGTGGTGACGACGCCGTCCGTCGTGACGTGGTCGCGGAGCCAGCGCAGCTTGGGAGCCGAGAAGTAGGGGTCGAGCACGAGGCCGGTGAGCTCGCCCACGCGTGGCCCGTGCTCCCGGTGGGCCCGGCACCAGGCCTCGGCGCGGCGGTCCTGCCAGACGACCGCGGCGGACAAGGGCCGACCGGTCGCGCGGTCCCACGCCAGCACCGTCTCCCCCTGGTTGGCCAGCGCCACCGCCGCGACCGGCACTCCTGCCTCGGCGACCGCGCGGCGGCCGGCCAGCACCACCGAGTCGTAGAGGGCCTCGGGATCCTGCTCCACCCCGCCGCCCGCGAGATAGCGTGGCTCGAGCGCCACCTCGGCGAGCGCGAGGATCGCACCGGTCTCGTCGACCACGATGGCCTTGGTGCCGGAGGTGCCCTGGTCGACGGCGAGCACGCAGGTCATGCCAGAGGTCCGCTCTCGTGATCCGGCACGTCCGACAGTTTGGCGGCCGCGACCGGGCCACGCCACCACGTCTCGCGCACGGCCGCTGCGCCGCCGGCGACGACCGTGATGGCCACCGAGACGGCTCGCTCCGTGACCCCCGAACCGTGATCTACTGCGGGCACGCTGATCGAGGGCGTGCACCGAGGAAGGAACGTCATGGACGCCGTGAAGTTCGGGCTCGTCGGCTACGGCTTCGGTGGCAGGTACTTCCACGCGCCGCTGCTCTCGGCCGCGCCGGAGTGCGAGCTCATCGGCGTGGTCACCCGCTCGCAGGAGCGCCGGGCGCAGCTCGCCGACCAACTCCCCGGAACCCGCTGCTTCGACACCCTGGGAGAGCTCGCCGCTGCCGGTGCAGAGGCCGTGGGCATCTCCACGCCTGCCGGCACCCACACCAGCCTCACCGAGGAGGCGATCGGCTGGGGGCTCTCGGTCGTGTGCGACAAGCCCTTCGCCCTCGACGCCGACGCGGCTCGCCGTACCGTCGACCTCGCTGCGGCGGGCGGCGTGGTCCTGAGCCCGTACCAGAACCGGCGCTGGGACTCCGACTTCCTCTCGGTGCGGGCGGCTGTCGACGCGGGCACCCTGGGCGAGGTGCGCCGGTTCGAGTCGCGCTTCGAGCGGTTCGCTCCTGACGACGGACCGGGTGCCTCGGGTGGCGGGACGATCCTCGACTTCGGCAGTCACCTGGTCGACCAGTCGCTCGTGCTCCTGGGCCCGGTCACGTCGGTGTACGCCGAGCTCTCGCTGCGGGGGTCCGGCCTCGACGACGACGTCTTCATCGCCCTCCAGCACGCCACGGGCGCGCGGTCGCACCTGTGGGGGAGCTGGAGCCAGCATGCGCCCGGCCCGCGGTTCCGGGTCACCGGGACGTCGGGGTCGATGGTGGTCACCACGACCGACACCCAGGAGGACGTGCTCATCGCGGGCGGCACCCCGGACGGGCGCGGGCCGTGGGGGTCGGAGGCGGCGTCGGACCTCGATCGCATCGTCACCGGCTCCGGTACCTCCACGATCAGGCTGGAGCGCGGAGCCTGGGACACCTTCTACCCGGCGTTCGCACGAGCCGTCCGTGGTCTCGGCCCGGCTCCCGTGCCGGCGCCCGATGCGGTCGCCACGGCTGTCGTGCTCGACGCGGCTCGGCGCAGTGCCGACACCGGAACGGTGGTCGCCGTCGCCCACCCACCGGACCCGCGGCTGTGACCGGGCCGGCCCTGATCGACGTCGACGCTCAGGCGGGACCGGCCCGCCGGCGCAGGTGGGCAGCCGCCATCGCGACTCGACACCCTGCGATGATGGCGCCGACGTGCGGGTGGGTCTTCCCAGGGATGTCCCCTGGTTCGTCCGGTCGCAGTCCGCACGTCCCGGGCCCTTAGCTCAATTGGCAGAGCAGTGGACTTTTAATCCATGGGTTGTGGGTTCGAGTCCCACAGGGCCTACGTGAACGACGCCTACCTCTTCGCCGCCGTCCGTACGCCGTTCGGCCGGTACGCCGGTGCGCTGGCGGGGAAGCGGCCCGACGACCTGGCCGTCGTCGCACTCCGCGGCCTCCTCGACCGGGCGCCCGACCTCGACCCGGCCACGGTCGACGACGTGATCCTCGGCTGCGCGAACGGGGCCGGGGAGGACAACCGCAACGTCGCCCGGATGGCCGGGTTGCTGGCCGGCCTGCCCGTGAGCGTGCCGGGGGTGACCGTCAACCGCCTGTGCGGCAGCAGCCTCCAGGCCGCGATGGACGCCTCCCGTCTGATCGAGACCGGCGACGCTCAGGTCGTGGTGGCCGGCGGCGTGGAGTCCATGAGCCGGGCTCCGTGGGTGCTGCCCAAGCCCTCGCGAGGGTTCCCCGTGGGAAACGAGACGCTGGTCTCCACCACCTTGGGCTGGCGCCTGGTCAACCCCCGGATGCCGGCGGAGTGGACCGTCTCCCTCGGCGAGTGCAACGAGCAGCTGGCCGACGACCGTGGGATCGGCCGCGACCGGCAGGACGAGTTCGCAGCCCGGTCCCACCAACGAGCGGCAGCCGCCTGGGACGCGGGCTTCTACGACGACCTGGTGGTGCCGGTGGACGACGTCACCCGCGACGAGGGCATCCGGCCCGATGCCACTGCCACGAGCCTGGCCGGACTCAGGCCGGCCTTCCGGCCCGACGGCACGATCACCGCCGGCAACGCCTCGCCGCTCAACGACGGCGCTGCTGCCCTGCTGATCGCGGGAGCCGAGGCATCGGTCGGCCGCGCCCCGTTGGCCCGGATCGCCGGCCGTGGCGTCAGCGCCCTGGCTCCGCAGCAGTTCGGCTTCGCTCCGGTCGAGGCCGCCGACCGGGCCCTGGCTGCGGCCGGCATCGGCTGGTCGGACGTCGGTGCGGTCGAGCTGAACGAGGCGTTCGCGGTGCAGTCGCTGGCCTGCATCGACGCGTGGGACGTCGACCCCTCCATCGTCAACACCCGAGGTGGGGCGATCGCGATCGGCCATCCGCTGGGCGCGTCCGGGGCCCGGGTGCTGGGCACGCTGGCCCACGTGCTCGTCGAGCGGGGCGAGCGATGGGGCGTCGCCGCGATCTGCATCGGCGTCGGCCAGGGTCTGGCCGTGGTGCTGGAGAACGTCGCCTGAGACCGACCGGTCAGCGTGCCGGCTGACCACGCTCGCCGGAGTCGGTGAGCCGGATCTCGGCGAGCGCCTGCTCCTCGAGGTCCGCCCGCCGCTGCGCCGCGATCGACGCCGGCGCAGCGTCGTACTCACCGGGGCTCGAGACCAGCTCGGCTGCGCCGTGCTCGAGGCGGCCGAGCGCGGTCCGCCCGAAGATCTGCTGCTCGGTCGAGGTGCGCTCGGCGCGGCCGCGCCCGATGAACGAGACCGCCCAGTGCAGCAACGCGGTCACCCGGCTCTTGAAGCCGGTGATGTAGACGAGGTGGACGCCCAGCCATAACAGCCAGGCCACGAACCCGGTCAGCCGCAGCCGACCGATCATCGCCACCGCGCGGAAACGGCTGATCGTGGCCATCGAGCCCTTGTCGAAGTAGCGGAACGGCTTCTGCGGGGGCTTGCCCGACAGCCGCCCGGAGATCTCCTTGGCGGCGTACTTCGCACCCTGGATCGCGACCTGTGCGACGCCGGGAAGGTGGTCGAGGTCGATCATGTCGCCGACCACGAACACCTCGGGATAGCCCGGCAGGGTGAGGTCGGGGTTGACGCCGATCCGCCCGGACCGGTCCAGCGGGGCTCCGGACTGCTCCGACAGCGTCGCGCCCAGCGACGAGGCCTGCACCCCGGCGGCCCAGATCTTGGTGACCGCGGCGATCTGCTCGGTGCGACCGTCCTTGTACTGCACCTCGATGCCGCGTTCGTCCACGTCGGTGACCATGGCGCCGAGCAGCACCTCGACGCCCAGCTTCTCCAGCTCCAGCTTGCTCTTCGCGCCCAGCTTGGCCCCGAAGGGCGGCAGCACCTGGCCGGCCGCGTCGACGAGCACCACCCGCGCGTGCTTGGTGTTGATCGCCCGGAAGTCGCGCTGCAGTGTGCGATGCGCCAGCTCGGCGATCTGGCCCGCCATCTCGACGCCCGTCGGGCCGGCCCCGACCACCACGAACGTGAGCAGGTGGTCGACCTCGTCGCCCCGCGAGGCACCGAGCTCTGCCATCTCGAACGCCCCGAAGATCCGGCCCCGCAGCTCCAGCGCGTCGTCGATGCTCTTCATGCCGGGCGCGAACTCGGCGAACCGGTCGTTGCCGAAGTAGGACTGGCCCGCCCCGGCGGCCACGATCAGGGAGTCGTACGGCGTCACCGTCTCGCGCCCGAGCACCTGCGACGTCACGGTCCGGGCCGCCAGGTCGATGGCGGTCACCCGCCCCAGGAGGACCCGGGCGTTGCGCTGGCCGGCCAGCACCTCGCGGGTCGACGGGGCGATCTCGCCCTCGCTGAGGATCCCGGTGGCCACCTGGTAGAGCAGCGGCTGGAAGAGGTGGTGGCTCGTCTGGGCCAGCATCGTGACGTCCACGTCGGCCCGCTTGAGGGCTTTGGTCCCGAAGAGGCCCCCGAAACCGGACCCGATCACGACGACCTGATGCCGGTTCTCCCTTGCCACATCTGCCATGTACCCACCATGCTCCTGTGGAACTCCCCCCTCACAATCGACAGTCCGCGGGTTCGCCCGGGCGTGGCGCGAGAGAACTCGTGAGGCATTTGAGGTTTCACTGGCCCTGGAGCGGGTACACGAGCGGAGACTGGCGCGGTCGGCGCGCCCGATCCCGAGTGGAGAGACAGTGCCGCTGAACCGGCCAGCCGAGCCGCTCCCCCCGGGACCCCGCGGCGCCGTCCAGGCGCGGCGGTGGGTCGTGGGTGTGTGCGCGGAGATCGACCGGCCCGACCTCCGCGACAACGCCGAGCTCGCACTCTCCGAGGTCGTCACCAACGCGATCCTGCACGGTCGCCCTCCGATGACCGTGCGGCTGCGGGGCACCGTCGACCATCCCCGGGTGGAGGTTCGCGACCAGTCGACCGAGCCGCCGGCTCTGCCCGAGGTCGAGCCGGACCCGGAGTCGGCCGACCTCACGACGTACGGCCGCGGCCTGTCCATCGTCGCCCGGGCGAGCGAGGCCTGGGGTGCCGAGCGGGAGGTCGACGGGAAGCTGGTCTGGTTCGTCCCCGCGACGAGCTTCCGCGAGGAGGGCATCCCGGGGGTGCTCAACGGCTGGGACGACGAGGAGGACGACCCGGCCTCCGACATCGAGCGGATGTCGGTCCGCCTCGACCGGGTGCCGGTACGGCTGATGCTCAACGCCCTGATCCGGGGCGCGGAGCTGCGTCGTGAGCTACGCCTGCTGGCCGTCGCGCACGAGGACACCTACCCCGTGGCCGGCGACCTGTCCCGCTTCTTCAACAGCGTAGCCGGCGACTTCCGCGGCGAGTTCGACGTCTCCGACCTCCACCAGTGCCTGGCCACCGGGCACGACCACGTCGACCTGCGGGTGAGCACCCCCACCGACTCGGGGCCCCGCTTCGCGCGCCTGATCGAGCTGCTCGACCTCGCGGATGCCTTCTGCCGCAACGAACGCCTGCTCACCCTGGCCCGCACCGACGAGCAGATTCGCTTCCAGGCGTGGCTGTTCGGCGAGTTCGTGCGCCAGACCCGCGGTGATCCCCCGCTGAGGTGGAGCCACGAGACTGCCGACCTCTCGCGAACTCACCCGTAGCCGAGCTCGTGCAGGCGGTCGTCGTCGATCCCGAAGTGGTGCGCGATCTCGTGCACGACGGTGATCCGCACCTCGCGCACGAGCTCCTCGCGGGACGCGCACATGGCCAGGAGCGGTCGCCGGAAGAGCGTGATCCGGTCCGGCAGCCCGCCGTGGTCGGCGCCGCGCTCGGTCAGGGCGACCCCGTCGTAGAGGCCGAGCAGGTCCGGCTCGTCGACGGGCGGGTCGTCCTCGACCAGCACCACCAGGTTGTGCACCTGGCGCGCGATCTCGTCGGGGATCTCGTCGAGGGCCTGCTCGACCAGCGCCTCGAACTCGGCGCGGTCGAGCTCCATCCTGCGACCCTAGCCCGGTGCAGCCACGACGAGCAGCGTCGATGACGTCCCCCGACCTGCCGTTCGTCGACGAGCACGAGGTTGTCGTCGCCGCTGCGCCCGACCGGGTCTGGGCGGCTCTCGTCGCCACCCTCGACCGGGCGTTCTCCCGTCCGGCCGCGACGGCGTACGCCCGGCTCGTGGGGTGCCGACCTGTCGGAGCCTCCGGGCCGCGACCCCTCACCCAGGGCTCCACGCTGCCGGGGTTCCGGGTCACGATCGCGGTCCCCGGCTCGCGCCTCGTCCTCGAGGGCCGGCACCGGTTCTCGACGTACGCCATGGTCGTGCGCCTCGAGCCCGACGGGCGCGGCGGGACCCGCCTGCGGGCCGAGACCGACGCGACGTTCCCCGGTGTCGCGGGCGGCGCCTACCGGGCGCTGGTGATCGGCAGCCGAGGTCACCTGATCGGCATGCGGCGCCTGCTCGAGGCGGTACGACGCCGGGCCGAGGCGAGCGCCGACTGACAACACGACAGCCGGCCCGGACAGTGTCCGGACCGGCTGTGCTGGAGCGACCCCGACGGGACTCGAACCCGCGGCCTCCGCCGTGACAGGGCGGCGCGCTAACCAACTGCGCTACGGGGCCTGGTCTGCTCGAGAAGCGGTGCGACTCTAACCCATCGCGGCGAGCCTCTCACAATCGAGAGCCCCGAGCCGCGCGGGGCAGCAGCCGGCCCGCTCCGCGCAGGCGACCGGGCCGTTCTGCCACCGAGAAGTGACGGAATGCCCTACGGTCCGGGACCGTCGCACGACCAGACTCCGAAGATGGACCTCGTCGGTACGACGGCCGGACGATCCGGGGCGGAGACTCGCCCGGACCGCGTTCTCGACGTGGCCGGCCTCCAGGCCCTGGTCGACCGGCTGCTCGCGCAGGGGTACGTCGTGATCGGGCCGACCGTGCAGTCGGGGGCGATCGTGAACGCACCGATCACCCGGGTCGACGAGCTGCCCCGGGGCTGGGGCGATGTGCAGGAGGCCGGGAGCTACCGGCTGCGGCAGCGCGACGACGACTCCTTCTTCGGGTTCGCGGCCGCGGCGCAGTCGGCGAAGCCGGTGTTCTTCCCGGCCGAGGAGGTCCTCTGGCGGGGGCACCGGACCGAGGCGGGTTTCGCGATCGACTCCGGCACCGGCGCCGACGGCGGCGTGCCGTACGCCCTGCTCGGTGTCCGGTCCTGCGACCTGTCCGCGATCGGGATCCACGACGTCGTCCTGACCGGGCGGGTGCACGGCGACGTGGCCTACGCCACCCGGCGGGCGGCGGCCTTCGTGGTCGCCGTCACCTGCTCCGACCCCTCCGGGACGTGCTTCTGCGCGTCGATGGGGACCGGTCCACGGCCGACGTCGGGGCGGGGAGCGCCCTACGACCTCGCGCTGACCGAGCTGTTGGACGACGGCCCGCACCGGTTCGTGGTGGAGGTGGGCGGGGAGCGCGGAGCCGAGCTCCTCGACCTGATCGGCGCACCGCCGGCCCCCGAGGACGACGTGCTGGCCGGTGACCGGGTGGCGGAGCAGGCGGCCGGGAGGATGGGCCGCCACCTCGACACGGAGGGTTTGACCGAGCTCCTGTACGCCGCTGCGGACAGCGCGGTCTGGGACGACGTCGCCGGCCGATGCCTGGCCTGCGGCAACTGCACCGCGGTCTGTCCCACGTGCTTCTGCACCGATGTCGAGGACGTCACCGACCTCACCGGCAGCCTCGTCGGGCGCACCCGCGTCTGGGACTCCTGCTTCGACGCCGGTTACTCGTGGATCCACGGTGGGACCGTGCGGGCCTCGACCTCCTCGCGCTACCGCCAGTGGGCCACGCACAAGCTGGGCGCCTGGGTCGACCAGTTCGGGATGTCCGGCTGCGTGGGCTGCGGCCGGTGCGTCACCTGGTGCCCGGCGGCGATCGACATCACCGAGGAGGTCGCCGCCGTGCGCTCGGAGGCCGAGCGCACGGATCGATCGGAGGGACAGTCATGAGGAGCATCGCGCAGTTCCTGCCCGAGCACCCGTTCTTCGCGGGTCTCGACGAGCGGTACGTCGACCTGGTCACCGGCTGCGCGTCGAACGCCCACCTGTCCCCGGGCAGCTACCTGTTCCGCGAAGGCGGCCCCGCGGACACCTTCTACGTGATCCGGCGTGGCCGGGTCGCGATCGAGACGCCCTCCCCGACCGGGCCGGTCGTCACCCAGACCGTCCACGAGGGAGACGTCGTCGGGTGGTCGTGGCTGGTCGCGCCGTACCGCTGGACCTTCGACGCCCGCGCCGTCGACGCGACCAGCCTGATCACCTTCGACGGCGCCTGCCTGCGCGGCAAGTGCAACGACGACCCGGAGCTCGGGTACGCGCTGCTCCAGCGGGTGGTCCGGGTGATGTCGGCAAGCCTGCACTCCGCGCGCGCAGCTCCTCGACCTGTACGGCGCCCCGTCGTGAGCGCCGGCGCGGTGCGGACCGACCGCGGCCCGGCCGACTGCGAGGCCGTGATGGTGCCGCGCCCGTTCGTGGTCGCCGACAACCGGCGCGACACCCGGGACACGGTGACCCTGGACCTGGTGGCCGCCGACGACGAGCCCTTGGCCTTCGCGCCGGGACAGTTCACGATGCTGTCGGCCTTCGGCACCGGCGAGGTGCCGATCTCCATCAGCGGTGACCCGGCGCATCCCGAGGTGCTCCAGCACACGGTCCGCAACGTCGGTGGGGTCACTCGCAGGCTGGCGCAGGCGGCGCCGGGCACGACCCTCGGGATCCGCGGGCCCTTCGGCCACGGCTGGGAGGTGGCGGACGGGCGCGGCGGTGACGTCGTGTTCCTGGCCGGAGGGATCGGGCTGGCCCCGCTGCGGCCGGCGATCCTCGAGGTCTGCGCCGACCGCGCGTCGTACGGCCAGGTGCGCCTGCTCTACGGCTCGCGCACCCCGGAGGACATCCTGTTCGGGCACGACCTCCACACCTGGGCCCGGGAGTACGACGTCGTGGTCGAGGAGACCGTCGACGCAGGCACGCTCGGCTGGCGCGGCCACGTCGGACTCGTCACCCAGCTGGTGGCCCGCGGTGGGTTCGATCCGGCCCGGACCCTCGCGCTGGTGTGCGGCCCCGAGGTGATGATGCGGTACGCCGCGCAGGCGCTGGCCGACCGCGGCGTCGCCCCCGCGCGGCTGCGCCTCTCGATGGAGCGGAACATGAAGTGCGGCGTCGGTCTGTGCGGCCACTGCCAGCTGCGCGAGCTCTTCTTGTGCCTCGACGGGCCGGTGCTGAGCTACGACCTGCTCGAGCCACTCCTGACCAGGACGGAGCTGTAGCCATGGCCCGACCGAAGCTCGCCGTCTGGAAGTTCGCCTCGTGCGACGGGTGCCAGCTCACGCTGCTCAACTGCGAGGACGAGCTGATCCCGCTGGCCGGCCAGGTGGAGATCGCGTACTTCCCCGAGGCGACCCGCGCGGTCGTGGACGGCCCCTACGACCTCTCGCTGGTGGAGGGCTCGATCACCACACCGGCCGACCTCGAGCGGATCCAAGACATCCGGGCGGCCTCGCGCCGCCTGATCACGATCGGCGCCTGCGCCACCAGCGGCGGCATCCAGGCGCTGCGCAACTTCGCCGACGTGGAGGAGTTCCGCTCCGTGGTCTATGCCCACCCGGAGTACGTCGAGACCCTCGACCGCTCGACGCCGATCGCCGCCCACGTCGCGGTGGACTTCGAGCTGCGCGGCTGCCCGATCGACCGGGACCAGCTGCTCGAGGTGCTGGCCGCCGAGCTCCAGGGACGGCCGCCGAGGATCTCGCGCCACAGCGTCTGTGTCGAGTGCAAGCGGCGCGGCAGCGTCTGCGTCACCGTCGCGCACGGCACGCCGTGCCTGGGCCCGGTGACCCAGGCCGGGTGCGGTGCCCTGTGCCCGGCGTTCGACCGGGGCTGCTACGGGTGCTTCGGCCCGCAGGACACCCCGAACGCGACGTCCCTGATCACGCGCCTGCGCGCGCACGGCATGGACGAGGGCCAGGTGCTGCGCGTCTTCCGGACCTTCAACGCCGCGTCGGAGGTCTTCCTGCGCGCCGGTGAGCAGGCCCGCGCCGAGACGAGTGCGAGCCGTGATGCCGAGGAGGTGGCCCGATGAACCACAAGCTCACCGACGGCGGCCACGTGATGCACGTCGGCAGCCTGGCCCGGGTCGAGGGCGAGGGCGCCATGCACATCGAGATGCGCGGCGGCCGGGTCACCGACGTCCAGCTGCGCATCTACGAGCCGCCGCGGTTCTACGAGGCCTTCCTGCGCGGGCGCGCCTGGACCGAGCCGCCCGACATCACCGCCCGCATCTGCGGCATCTGCCCGGTGGCCTACCAGACGAGCGCCTGCTGGGCGATCGAGGACGCCTGTGGCGTCAGCGTGCCGGCGGCGGTCCGTCTGCTGCGCCGGCTCCTCTACTGCGGCGAGTGGATCGAGAGCCACGCCCTGCATGTCTACCTCCTGCACGCGCCCGACTTCCTCGGGTACGACGGAGCGATCGACCTGGCCGCCGACCATCCGTCCGTCGTGGAGACCGCGCTGCGGCTGAAGAAGGCCGGCAACCAGCTGATGTCCGTCGTCGGCGGCCGGTCGATCCACCCGATCAACGTCCGCGTGGGGGGCTTCCACCGGATGCCCAGGGTCACCGAGCTGCGTGCCCTGAGGCCGGTCCTGGAGCAGGCCCTCGAGGACGCCGTGGCCACGGTGCGGCTGGTCTCCGGCTTCGACTTCCCCGACATGGAACAGCCCTACGAGTACGTCGCCCTCCGGCCGGAGTCCGGCTACCCCATCGAGGAAGGCCGCGTCGTCACGTCCGGGGATCACGGGTTCGAGGTGCGGGACTTCCCCGACCACATCGACGAGTTCCAGGTGCCTCACTCGCACGCGCTCCACGCCCGTCTGGACGGCGGAGCGCGCGGGCCCTACGTCGTGGGACCGCTGGCGCGCTACACGCTGAACCACGACCGGCTGGGAGCTCTCGCACGGGAGGCGGCGCAGGAGGCGGGGCTCGGACCGGTGTGCCGCAACCCGTTCCGATCGATCGTCGTCCGGGCGGTCGAGCTGGTCGAGGCGGTCACGGAGTCGCTGCGAATCATCGACGGCTGGAGCGACGGGGCGGCACCGAGCGTGCCGGTCCCACCGCGCGCCGGCGAGGGGTACGGCGCCAGCGAGGCACCGCGCGGCATCCTCTTCCACCGCTACGTCCTGGACGAGGACGGCACCATCCTGGACGCCCAGATCGTGCCCCCGACCTCGCAGAACCAGGCCGGCATCGAGGCCGACCTGCGCGCGCTCGTGGAGACCTGGACCGACCTCGACGACCACGCGCTCCAGCATCGCTGCGAGCACGCGATCCGCAACTACGACCCCTGCATCTCCTGCGCCACCCACTTCCTCGACCTCAGCGTGAGCCGGTCGTGACCGGGGCGACACTCGTGGTCGGGCTGGGCCGCAGCGACCGGGGCGACGACGGCGTGGGGCCGGCCGTCGCCCGCTCAGTAGCCACCCGCCCGGACGCCGCCACCGGGCTCCTGGTGTGCACGCAGGAGGACCCCACCGCACTCCTCGACCTGTGGGAGGGCCACGACCACGTGGTCGTGATCGACGCCGTGGTCACGGGTGCCCCCGCGGGGACGCTGCATCGCCTCGAGCTCGGAGCGGACGCACCACCCCTGCCGTCAGGGACCTGGGCCGAGACCGGCCGGGCCGGGACGCACGCCTTCGGGCTCGCCGCCACCGTGGAGCTCGGCCGGGCGCTGCACCGGCTGCCGGCCACGGTGGTCGTCGTGGGGGTCGAGGCCGGGTGCCTGGAGATCGGTACGACGCTCTCGCCACCCGTGGCCGCCGCCGTCGCCGCGGCGGACGAGCTCGTCGGGAGAGAGCTGGCCGGCCATGTGCCTGGGTGAGCTGGTCGAGGTGGTCGCGGTCGCCGGTGCCACCGCCGAGGTCACCAGGTCCGACGGACGCCGCGGCACGGTGTCGCTGATGGCCCTCGGCGAACCCGTCGCCGTCGCCGACTGGCTCGTCGTCCACGCCGGCTTCGCACTGGATCGGATCACCCACGACGAGGCGCAGGAGGCCGCCCGGATCCGCGGGTCCCGCTGACGGCGTCGGCCGAGCGGAGTCGTACCCCCAACGGGATTCGAACCCGTGCTACCGCCGTGAAAGGGCGACGTCCTAGGCCGCTAGACGATGGGGGCCTGTGCGGACCGAGCGACGGTCAGCATACGGCGACGCGCTTCCCGCAACCGACTCCGGGGCGCTGTGATTGGCTCGCCGCCCGGGTTTCGGGACCCGGCACCGGCTCCGGTACTGTTTGCACGCGCTTCGCCCAGCGGGGTGCACCCGGCCAGGTAGCTCAGTTGGTACGAGCGTCCGACTGAAAATCGGAAGGTCGGCGGTTCGACCCCGCCCCTGGCCACCATCTCGTCGTACGACGCCCGTCGAGTCGGGCTGCAGGATTCTGCGCTGCACGAACCTGAGCCTTACGCCGCGGGTCCGCCGTCGCTACTGTGCGCTCACCACCCCGTCGTGGTCCACGTCACACCGCGCCTCCTGGAGTCTCCTGTGCGTACCTCCCGTCCTCGCGTCCTCGCCCTCGGCGTCCTCGGACTGCTCACCGCCGGCCTGTCGGTGCTCACGGTCGGGGCGCCCGCGCATGCCGACGGGCCCGGCGTGGGGACCCCGTGGGTGGTGTCCGTCGGCGACTCCTACATCTCCGGCGAGGCCGGGCGGTGGGCGGGCAACTCCAACGCGTCGGAGTCGTACGTCGACGCGCTCGGCCCGACGGCGTACTACGACAACGCGACCAACACCGGCGAGCAGATCACCCGCTGCCACCGCAGCAAGGCCGCCGAGGTCTTCATCGGTGGTGGCGTCAACAGCCTCAACCTGGCCTGCTCCGGGGCGAAGACGTCGACGTTCACCGACAGCAGCGGCAACTTCAAGCCGGGTCTCGACTTCTACAACAGCGGGGGCAACCAGGGCCAGGCGCTGATGCTGCAGGGCTTCGCGGCCACCCACAACGTCAAGATGGTCGCCGTCTCGATCGGCGGCAACGACTTCAACTTCGCCTCGATCGTGCAGTCCTGCGTGACCGACTTCCTCACCTCGCCCACGTGGTGGAAGAACTACTGCAACGACGACAGCTCGGTCACGTCGAACTTCACCGCCGCCAACGTCGCGGCCGTGCGCGCCCGCATCTCCACGGCGTACCAGAACGTCCGGACCGCGATGCGCAACGCGGGGTACGCCGACAACGCGTGGACCCTGATGGTGCAGAACTACGAGTCGCCGATCCCCAACGGCTCGGCCTTCCGTTACTCCGAGTCGGGCTACACCCGGCAGAACACCGGCGGCTGCGGCTTCTGGAACAACGACGCGACCTGGGCCAACAACACCGCGCTGCCGACCATCGACAACACCGTCTTCGGGGCAGCCACCGACTCCGGCCTGACCAACGTGCGGACCCTCAACCTGGCCGGCGCCTTCAACGGGCACCGGCTCTGCGAGAACACCGACAACCTGGTCGAGGCCAACTACAGCAGCTGGCGGGCGCCCGGTGCCGTCGACAAGAGTGAGTGGATCGACCAGATCCGCACCGCCTCGACGGCGACCTCCGACTACTACATCCAGGAGTCGCTGCACCCCAACTACTGGGGCGAGCTGGCGGTGCGCAGCTGCCTGCGGCAGGCCTGGAACGCCGGAGCCCCCCGCAGCGGCACCTGCACGACGTCGGGGACCGGACTCGTCAACGGCGAGCCCCGGATGGCTCTCAACTGAGTACTCCTGCTCAGGGCGGTTGAGCCCTCCGGCCCTGCTCCGACCAGCCCCTGGCGTGAGGTACTTCGCTCATGAGGACGTACGCCGACCCGACCCGCTGCCCCGACTGCGGCGGACTGCTGCCCCAGGACCCGCAGGTCTGTGAGGTGTGTGCGCTGCCGCTGACCGGCGCCACCGCCTCCGAGCTCTACTCCACGCTCCAGCAGGCCGACCGCCTGCTCGGTCAGCTCCGGCTGCACCGGGTGCGGACCCCCGTGACGGCCGGAGCGACCGCCGCTCGAGGCGAGTCCCCGCTCGCCGGCGTCGCGCCGTACCCCGCCCCGCGCGCGCCGCAGGACCTCGACGCGCCCCGTCTGCGCGCAGCCACCGTGCCGCAGATCCTGCTCGGTCTCGGCGCCCTGTGCCTGCTGGTCGCGGCCGTCACCTTCCTCGCCGTGGCCTGGAGCTGGCTCGGCGTCGGCGGACGGACGCTGGTGCTCGTCGCGCTCACCGGCACGGCGTTCGGGCTGACCATGGTGCTGCTCCGTCGCGGGCTGCGGATCGCCGCCGAGGCGCTGTCGGTGGTCGGGCTCGGGCTCCTGGCGCTCGACGTCGTCGGGGTCCGGCACGCGGGCTGGCTCGGAGCCGTCACCGACGCCCACGTGGTGCTGCTGGCCGGCTCGACCGTGGCCCTCGGGGGGCTGGCACTGGTCCTGGCGTCGGCCCCACGCCCCCTCGTCGCGCCTGCGCTGGTCGTCCCCGTGGCCGTCCTCGCCGCCGGGTTCGGTGCCCAGTGGGGCATCGACACCCCCGGTCCGTTGCTCGCGACCGTCGTCGTGCTGCTGGCAGTGGGCCGCGTCGGCGCACTGGTGCCGAGCGCCCCGCTCCGGTGGGCGTCGCTCGGGACGGCAGCCCTCGCCTGGCTGCCCTCCGTCGTGTCCGGGCTCGCCCTGGCGACCGAGCACCAGACCGTCGCCGGCCTCTGGGGTTCGGCCGAGATCTGGCCCCTGATCGTCGCCACGGCGGTCGCGGCGGCGGCCGGCCCCGTCGTGAGGCTCGGCCGGTCGGCGACCTCGATCGGCGGTGCCGTCGCCGGCCTCCTCGGCAGCTACGTCGTCGTGTTCGCCGCCCTCGACAACTCGCCGAGCGCCGCGACCCTCGCCCTCCTGACGGTCGCCGCGGCCTGGGTCGCGGTCGTGGTCGCCGCCCCCGAACGGTTCCGGGCCTGGGCCGCCCTCCCCCTCGTCGGCACCCTGGTGCTGCCGGTGGTGGCCGTCGCATCGCTGGTCGCCGACTCCGGCCGGGCCGTTCTCGAGGTCGGCGAGCCTTTCTCCGCGTCGTTCTGGATCCACGTGGCCCCGTCGACGCCGTGGGTGGGTGCCTGGCTGCTGGTGCCGGGGGTCGTCGTGATCACGGCCGCCGCTTGCGCCCTGGTCGGCCTGGTCCGCCCGCTCAGCGGTACGACGTGGCTCGCCGCGGCCGGCGGCGCCCTGCTCGCGGGCGGCATCGCCACCGTCGCGCTGTACGACGTCCCCCTGGCCGTGGTCGTCGGCCTGCTGGCTCTCGCCGGTGCGGCAGCGATCGGCTTCGGGGAGCGACTCTCCGGCACCTCCGCCGACCTCGCGCGCATCGCCGGCGGCGTGCTGGTCCTGCTGGCCGGAGCCGGAGCCCTGCCGAGCGACCGGCTCACCACGCTGGCCCTGGCCGCGGCCACCGCTGCCGCCGTGCTGCTGATGCGTCGCCCCGACGTCACCGGCCGCGTCGCCTCGGGAGCCTTCGCACCGGCGTTCGCCGGCCTGGTCTGGGCGGCGGGCAACGTGGCCGGCGTCCCGGCCTACGACCGGGCGATCCCCGTGCTGCTGGTGCTCGGAGGGCTTGCGATCTGGCGGCCCGTGCCGGTGCTCGAGGTGGCGTCCGCCCTGGTCGCGGCGGTGGCGTCCGCAACCGCGATCTCCGACGCGGCCGACCACCGGCTCGCGCTCGCGGTGCACCTCACGGTGGCCGGCGTCCTGGTCACCGGGTCGTCGCTGGTCAACCCCCAGCGGCGCGAGCTCGCCTGGCCCGGTGGCCTGCTGCTCGCGGCCGCGACCTGGGTGCGGCTGGCCCAGCTGGGAGTCCACGCCCCCGAGGCCTACACGCTGCCCTCGGCGCTGGTGCTGTGCGTGGTCGGCGCCTGGCGTCTTCGCCGCGACGACAGGTCGGCGACGCTGACCACGCTGGCCCCCGGCCTGGCGCTCGCCACGGTGCCGTCCCTGCTCCAGACCCTGGACGAGCCGGTGTCGCTCCGGGCGCTGCTGCTCGGCGTGGCATGTCTCGCACTGGCGCTGGCCGGCGTCCGGCTCCGTCTCGGTGCCCCCCTGGTCGTCGGCGCGGTGGTCGGCACCCTGCTGGTCCTGCGGGAGCTCGCCCCCTACGCAGCCACCGTCCCGCCGTGGCTGCTGATCGGGTTGTCGGGCGCCCTGCTCACGCTGGTCGGGGTCACCTGGGAGAGCCGGATGCGTGACCTGCGGACGGCCTCGCACTACGTCGGTCATCTGCGCTGACAGACTGGCGCGATGCTCCCGCCGTTCGAGATCGTGGCGCGCCGCAGGCCCGTCGACCTGGTCTCGCCGGCGACCCGCACGGAGCGGACGAGCGACGCGTTCGCACTGCCCCAACCCGCGCCGTACGCCGCGATCACGGCGACCGTCGCGGGCACGCGGGCACGCCTGGCCCTGGTCTCCGGACGCGTCCGGATCGAGCTGGGGTACGACGACGGCGGCTTCGCCCTCGCCGTCACCGATGCCACCGGGCGCAGCACCGACCACCGCAGCCGCCGCTCGGGCCGGGCCGAGGCGCCGGTCACCGAGCTCGGACTGACCCTGACCGGCACCCACGTCACCGCCTTCGGCCGGGAGCGGGGTCGCTGGCGGGCCAGGGCCCGCTACGACCTCGTCGACCGGGTCGACAGCCGCGACCCGGGCTTCCTCGACGCCCTCGTCGGACACGTGGAGGGCGGGTGCGACCAGGTGGTCGCGGGGGCGTTCGGGCAGCTCGGACTCCGCGACCTGCGACTGGTCAGCCACGCCGACGGGACGCCGTACCGCGACGGGCGGGACCTGCTGCTCACCGCGACGCACGCCGGGCCCGGCTTCTTCGACGCGGCGCACACCGGGGTCTGGGCCCTCGACCCGGTCGAGCTGACGCTGACCCACCGCAGCGACCTGTTCTTCCGACGGCACGACCGCTCCGGCGCCTACGGCGACAACGCCACCCATCTGGTCCGCGACGGCGACGGCTGGCTGGTCGCAACCAGCACCTGGGGCGACTTCGCGGGGTCACGTCGTACGGCGAGCGTCGGGGTCACCGTGGCCGAGTCCACCGACGACCTCCTCTCCGGTCGGCACGTCCTCGACACCCGGCCGCTGCGGCTGCCGACCGAGGGCTTCCGGTCGGTGGGCACGTGGGACCCGCACCTGGTCCGCACCGACGACCGGTGGCTGGTCGGCTTCGTCAGCGCCCGGAAGTTCTTCGACTTCCACCCGGTCCTCGCGCACGGCGACAGCCTCGACGACCTGCGGGTCGTCGCCGCGGCCACCGACCGCCGGGCCACCGAGGGCACGACCCTGCTCGAGCTGGACGGGAGCTGGGTGGTGCTGGCCAGTGACGGGCGGGACGGGCGCCGAGGTCGGCGTGAGCGGTTCCCGGTCTTCGACCGGTCACTGCGCGAGATCGGCGCCCTCGACGCGCCGTACCCCACGAACCTGCCGTGGCCCACGCTCGCCCGGGAGGGGGACGGCTGGCTGATGGTGGCCTTCAACGGCCGCCCCGAGGGCGGTCGGCTGGTCGGCTACGGCAGCCACGGCGACGTGGTGCTGATGCGGGCTCGCGACGGGCTCAGCGCACCGCGAGCAGAGGCTGCACGATCTGCCGGGCCGAGTGGATCCGCGACTTGACCGTCCCGAGCGGGATGCCGAGCAGGTCGGCGATGTCGGAGTACTCGAGCTCCTGGACGTCACGCAGGAGCAGCGGCTCGACCAGCGCCGGATGGTCGACGTTGAGGACCTCCAGCGCCTCCAGGAAGTCCAGGCGGCTGCCGGCGATCACGCTGGTGGTCCGGGGGTCGGCCGCGATCGGCAGGTCGTCGGTGGGCAGCTCCCCGGCTCGCCGCTTCAGGGTGCGGTAGGTCGACCGGGCGCTGTTGGCGGCGACCGCGTGCAGCCAGGTGGTGAAGCGGCTGCGGCCGGCGAAGGTGTGGATACGGGTGGCGACCAGGAGCAACGCGTCCTGGGCCGCCTCCTCGGCGTCCTCCGGATAGAGCAGCATCCGCCCGCAGATCCGGCGTACGCGCGGCTGGATCTCGACCAGGAGCACGTCCAGAGCCGCGGCGTCACCGGCCGCGGCCTGCACCGCCAGGGCCTCGACGTCGACCGGTTCGTCCATCTGCTCCACCGTGTGCGCCTCCGAGTCGTCTCGCTGGTCCGGCACAATACCGACCGTGTCCCTCCCCGTACGGCTCGGCCGTCTGCGGCAGGTCGACCGTCTCGGGGTCGGTGGCTTCGCGTCGGTGTGGCTCTACCACGACGACGAGCTCCAGTCCGACGTCGCCGTGAAGGCGCTGGCCGACAACTGGGCCCAGCGGCTCGACATCCGCGACCGCTTCCTCCAGGAGGCTCGGATCCTGCGTCGGGCGGACTCCGACTACGTCGTCCGGGTGTACGACGTGGGCGAGGTCGAGGGCACGCCGTACTTCGTGATGACGTACGCCGACCAGGGCACCGTGGCCAACCTGCTCGAGCGTGAGACGTCCCTCTCGCTCGACCGCACGCTCGACCTGGTCTCGCAGGCGGGCGCCGGCCTCGCGGTGCTGCACGCCCAGGGCTCGATCCATCGCGACCTCAAGCCGGCCAACCTGCTGCTGCGCACCGACGGCGAGGGCCAGCGCCTGATGGTCGCCGACCTCGGGGTGGCGAAGGCGATGCTGCACGCCAGCGGGCTGACGCACGTGGTCGGGACCCCCGCGTACATGGCTCCCGAGCAGGCCACCGGGGGCGGCGTCGACGAACGGGCAGACGTCTACGCGCTGGCGGCGGTCACCTACCAGATGCTGACCGGCCGGCATGCCCACGAGGGCTCGATCACGGACCTCGCTCACCTCCGGCAGCCGCCCGCCCCCTCTGAGCTCGCGGGTCTGCCGGCCACGGTCGACGACGTCGTGCTCCGCGGGCTGGCCCCCGACCGCGAGGACCGGTGGCCGACGGTCCGGGCGTACGTCAACGCGATGCAGGCCGTCACCCCCGGCTCCGGGCGCACCCTGCTGGTCAGCCCACCCGACCCCGGGAGCCGGGCCACCCCCACGCCCGAGCCGGCCGCCGCCCGGCCGGGGGGCTCACGGGGGCTGCTCGCCCTGGTCTGCGTGGTGGCGTTCCTGGTGTTCTTCGGTGTCGCGCTGGTGGTCACCCGGCAGCTGCACTGAGCCGGGACCGGTCGGCGGGGCCGATTCCGCGGGCGGCCCCGGCCCGCACTATCGTGCGAGGTGGGTCACACCACCCCTCGTGGCCCACCACGGTTCGCCACCCACCCGCGTGGCGCGATGCGAAAGTAGGCACCCTCATGTCTGCCGATCCCGCCGTACCGGCACCGGTCCCCAGCTCCGTCGACGGAGTCGACGTCTTCGAGCTCGGCGCCGAGCACGAGCAGGTCGTGTTCTGCAACGACCACGCCACCGGGCTGCGGGCGATCGTCGCGATCCACTCGACGGCCCTCGGCCCGTCGTTGGGCGGCACCCGCTTCTACCCCTACGCCAGCACCGCGGACGCGGTCCGTGACGTGCTCAACCTCTCCCGCGGGATGACCTACAAGGCCGCCCTCGCCGGCCTCGACCTCGGCGGCGGCAAGGCCGTGATCATCGGTGATCCGGCCACCGCGAAAACCGAGGCGCTGCTGCGCGCCTACGGCCGCTTCGTGCAGTCGCTGGGCGGCCGCTACCTGACCGCCTGCGATGTCGGGACCTACTCCGAGGACATGGACGTCGTGGCCCGCGAGTGCTCGTTCGTCACCGGCCGGACCGTCGCCCACGGCGGGGCGGGCGACTCGTCGGTCCTCACGGCGTACGGCGTCTTCCAGGGCATGCGAGCCAGCGCCGAGGCGGTCTGGGGCACGACCAGCCTGAGCGGTCGCACCGTCGGCATCGCGGGGGTGGGCAAGGTGGGCCGCCACCTCGTGAAGTACCTCGTCGACGACGGTGCCCGGGTCGTGGTCACCGACGTCCACCAGCCCGCGGTCGACGCCGTCGTGGCGGAGCACGGCGCCACGGCCGTCGGCTCGACCGACGACCTGGTCCGGGCCGAGCTCGACATCTACTCGCCGTGCGCGATGGGCGGCGCGCTCACCGACGACGTCGTCGAGGTGCTGCGGGCGCGGGTGGTCTGCGGTGCCGCCAACAACCAGCTCTCGCACCCCGGGATCGAGAAGGCGCTGGCCGAGCGCGAGATCCTCTACGCGCCCGACTACTGCGTGAACTCCGGCGGGTTGATCCAGGTCGCCGACGAGCTCGAGGGCTTCAGCTTCGACCGCGCCCAGCAGCGTGCGGCCGGGATCCTCGAGACCACCCGAGCCGTCTTCGAACTCGCCCGCACCGACTCGGTCACCCCTGCCGAGGCGGCCGACCGGCTGGCCGAGCGCCGGATGCGCGACGTCGGTCGGCTGCGCGGCGTCTGGCTGCCCGCGCGCTGACGCACGGCGCCGGTGGCTCGGCTGGGCGTCGCGGGGCGGCGACGTGGGACGGCGACGTGGGACCGGTACGGCGTACCCCGTCGCACCTGTCCCACGCGCCACAGCGCCCAGGCAACCCCGTCGCTTCTCACCCGGAATTTCGGCTGGTGAGCGACGCGATCCCCGGGGCACCGGGGATCGCCTTCGTCCCGAAAACGGCGCGAGGCGCGTGAACGCGCCCCGACACCCGAGGTCGGGACGCGTGGTGTGATGGGTCAGTCGCGCGACGGTTCGGCGTAGTCCGACCACTCGTCGGCGGGGTCGTCCACCGCCTCGTCGGTCGCGTCGCTGTCGGTGTCGCCGTGCAGCTCGCGCGCCAGGGCCCCGAAGTCCGCATCGTGAGTGCGGTACTTCAGGTCTCGGGCGACCTTGGTCTGCTTGGCTTTAGCTCGGCCGCGCCCCATAGGGTCGACCCCCTCGCACTCTGGGCCGGGCCAGGGAAGTGACACCGTGGCACCGGTCTGATCGGTCATGTCGTCGTGGGGGCAACGCTACCCAATGGGTGGCTGTTCCCGCACACCCCATCCCGATTTGGACCAGTTTTCCTGCGCCCGGGTCCACCAAAGGGTCCCCAGGCACCACTCGGCGGGTGCATGGGACGGATGGGGTCACCAGCCGGGGTACTGCCCCACCAGTCGGACCGTGCCGCCGCGCTCGTCGTCGGTCGACACCTCGCCAGCCACCCAGGCATGCACCCCGCACCGGTCGAGGGTTGCCACCGCGCGGTCCGCGTCGTCGGGCGGCACCAGCGCGACCATCCCGACGCCGCAGTTCAGCGTCGACTCCAGGTCGTCCTGCGAGACCGCGCCGACACGCCGTACGACGTCGAAGACCGGGGCGGGCTGCCAGGTCGCCCGGGCGATGGTCACCGAGAGCTCCTCGGGCACGACCCGCGCCAGGTTGGCGGCCAGACCACCGCCGGTGATGTGGGCCATCGCATGGGTCTGGGTCTCGGCGGCCAGGGCCAGGCACGCCTTGGCGTAGATCCGGGTCGGTTCGAGGAGCTCCTCGCCGAGGGTGCGGCCGAGCTCGGGTACGTCGCGGTCCAGGGCCCAGCCGGCCCGCTCGAGCAGGACGTGGCGGACCAGGGAGTAGCCGTTGGCGTGGAGCCCGCTGGAGGACATCGCGACGACGACGTCGCCGGGGCGGACGCGTCCGGGGCCGAGCAGCCCGTTCGCCTCCACCACTCCGGTGGCGGCCCCGGCCAGGTCGTAGGCGTCGGGCTCCATCAGGCCCGGGTGCTCGGCCGTCTCGCCACCCAGCAGCGCGCAGCCGGCCTCCACGCAGGCCTCCGCGATGCCCTTGACGATCGCGGCGATCCGCTCGGGCTCCACCCGCCCGCAGGCGATGTAGTCGGTCATGAACAGGGGCTCGGCGCCGCAGACGACCAGGTCGTCGACGACCATGCCGACGAGGTCGAAGCCGATGGTGTCGTGCACGTCCATCATCTGGGCGATCGCGACCTTGGTGCCGGCGCCGTCGGTGGAGGTCGCCAGGATCGGCGCGGCGTAGCGGGTCAGTGCGCTGGCGTCGTACAGCCCGGCGAAGCCGCCGATGCTGCCGATCACCTCGGGCCGCGAGGTCTTCTCGACCCAGCCCCGCATCAGGGCGACGGCC
This sequence comes from Nocardioides cynanchi, assembly GCF_008761635.1. NCBI lineage: Bacteria > Bacillati > Actinomycetota > Actinomycetes > Propionibacteriales > Nocardioidaceae > Nocardioides > Nocardioides cynanchi. Next base: position 3,381,930 of record NZ_CP044344.1, on the reverse strand, counting down.
GTGTCCGCGGCCTCGATGTCGACGCCCGAGGCGGCGTACGCGTTGGTCCCGGAGGACTCGGGAGGCTGGGTCACGAGGGCTCCTGGCAGGCGTGGGCGGGGGTCACGGGTTGTTGAGGACCGGCAGCTCACGCGCCGCGCGCGGCGAGCTCAAGGTGGCTTCGAGGAGGTGCTTGCCGAGCAGGCTCTCGTCGGGGAGCTCGATCGGGTAGGCGCCGGTGAAACAGGCCATGCAGAGGTTGTCCTGCGACTGGCCGGTGGCCTCGGTCATGCCGTCGAGCGAGATGTAGCCCAAACTGTCGGCGCCGACGCTCGAGGCGATCTCGTCGACGTCGAGCCCGTTGGCGATCAGCTCGGCACGGGTGGCGAAGTCGATGCCGTAGAAGCACGGCCACTTCACGGGTGGGCTGCTGATCCGGACGTGGACCTCGGCCGCGCCGGCCTCGCGGAGCATCCGGATCTGGGCACGTTGGGTGTTGCCCCGCACGATCGAGTCGTCGACCACGACCAGCCGCTTGCCGCGGACCATGTGCTCCAGCGCGTTGAGCTTGAGCCGGATGCCCAGCTGGCGCAGGGTCTGGCTGGGCTGGATGAAGGTCCGGCCGACGTAGGCGTTCTTGACGAAGCCCTGGCCGAACGGGATGCCGCTCTCCTCGGCGTACCCCGCGGCCGCGGGCGTGCCCGACTCGGGCACCGGCATCACCAGGTCGGCCTCGACCGGGAACTCGCGGGCCAGCTGTCGGCCCATCTCGACTCTCGCCTGATGGACGCTGCGCCCGCTGATGGTGGCGTCGGGGCGCGCCAGGTAGACGTACTCGAACACGCACCCCTTGGGGGCGGGCTCGGCGAAGTGGTGGGAGCGCAGGCCGTTCTCGTCGATCACCAGCATCTCGCCGGGCTCGATCTCGCGGACCCGGCTGGCGCCGATCGTGGCCAGTGCGGCGTCCTCGCTGGCGACGACCCAGCCGCGGTCGAGCCTGCCCAGGACCAGCGGCCGGATCCCCTGGGCGTCGCGGGCGGCGTACAGCGTCGACTCGTTCATCCAGACGAACGAAAAGGCGCCCCGCAGCAGCGGCAGCACCTCCAGTGCGCGCTGCTCGAGCGAGGTGTCGGGGTGCTGGGCGAGCAGCGCGGTGACCAGGTCGGTGTCGCTGGTCGACTGCTCGAGCGCCCGACCGTGCAGGTCGAGCTCGCCGGGCAGGCCCGGGAGCGCGGCCACCATGTCGCGGAGCTCGGCGGTGTTGATCAGGTTGCCGTTGTGGCCCAGCGCGATCGAGCCGTCCTCGGTCGGGCGGAACGTCGGCTGCGCGTTGTGCCAGGTGCTGGCGCCGGTGGTGGAGTAGCGCGAGTGCCCGATCGCGAGGTGGCCCTTGAGGGAGTCCAGGGTCGAGTCGTCGAAGACCTGCGAGACCAGCCCCATGTCCTTGTAGACCAGGATCTGGCGACCGTTGCTGACGGCGATGCCCGCGGACTCCTGGCCGCGGTGCTGCAGCGCGTAGAGCCCGAAGTAGCAGAGCTTGGAGACTTCCTCACCGGGCGCCCAGACCCCGAAGACACCACAGGCGTCCTGCGGACCCTGGTCGTGCGGATCGAGCGCTGCGGTGAGCCGACCGTCGCCGCCCCGGCGGCTGGTGGGTGGGGTCACGGCGCCAGTCTAGGTGCAGGGGTACGGCGTACCGGCATCGCCGCACCACCGGTTTCGCGGATCAGCGGCCCTGGTGACCCAGCTTGTCGAGGAGGAGCGCCTCGGCGAGGACCACGCGCTCGAACTCGGCCAGATGCAGGCCCTCGTTGGCGCCGTGGGCGCGGGTGTCGGGGTCCTCCACGCCGGTCACCAGCACGCTGGCCTCGGGGAAGGCGTCGAGGAACTCGGCGATGAACGGGATCGACCCGCCGACACCCATGTCGATCGGCTCGGTGCCGTCCCAGGCCTCGGTGAAGGCGGCCCGGGCCGCGTCGTAGGCAGGGCCGGTGGCGTCGATCGCGGTCGGCTCGCCGAAGTCGACCGGGGTGATCGTGAGCTCGGCGCCCCACGGCACGTGCTGCTCGAGGTGGCGGGTGAGGGCGGCGCGGGCACCGGCGACGGTGTCACCCGGGGCGATCCGGAGGCTCAGCCGGGCCTGGGCGGCGGGCACGAGGGTGTTGCTGGAGCCGGCGACCTTGGGTGCGTCGAGGCCGATGATCGACAGCGACGGCTTGGTCCAGAGCCGCTCGACGCTGGAGCCGGTGCCGATCCACCGGACGCTCGCGACCGCGCCGGACTCGGCGCGCAGCCGAGCCTCCGGATAGTCGACATCGGCGGCGGGGCCCGCGTACAGGCCCTCGACCGCGACGCTGCCGGCGTCGTCGTACAACGTGGAGATCAGGCGGGACAGGGCCATCAGCGCATCGGGGACCAGGCCTCCCCACATCCCGGAGTGGACACCGTGGGTCAGCGTGCGCACCTCGACGTCGAGGCGGACCAGGCCGCGCAGGCTGGTGGTCAGGGCGGGGACGCCGATGTCCCAGTTGCCGCTGTCGGCGATCACGATCACGTCGGCGCGCAGCTCGTCGAGGTGCTGCTTCAACAGCGCCGGGAGGCTGTCGGAGCCGACCTCCTCCTCGCCCTCGACGAACATCACGACGTTGACCGGGAGGTCGTCGCCGTGCGCCCGCAGGGCACCCAGATGGGCGACGATGCCAGCCTTGTCGTCGGCGGCGCCGCGGGCGTAGAGCCGGCCTTCCCGCTCGGTCGGCTCGAACGGCGGGGAGTCCCAGTCGGCGTGGTCGTTCTCGGGCTGGACGTCGTGGTGGGCGTAGAGCAGCACCGTCGGCGCGCCCTCGCGGCTGCTCCGCTTGTGGGCGATCACGGCCGGGCGACCGCCCTCCGCGCTGGTGACCTGCACCTCGAAGCCCTCGGCCGCGAACAGGTCGCGCACCGCCTCGGCGCTGCGCTGGACCTCACCGGCGCGCTCGGGGTCGGCGCTGACCGACTCGATCCGGACCAGCGCCTCGAGGTCGCGTCGTACACCGGGAAGGACGTCGCGCACCCGGGCGCGCAGGTCGTCATCGCTCATGCCCGCCAACCTATCCACCCCGATAGTCCGTGACGATCGGGCCCTATTTCGGGCCCAGATAGGGCGCTTTCGTCACGGACTATCCCGACACGACGAGAATTGTCTGACAATCATTTGGCTTCCGGCTGCCCGGTACGCCACCATGGGAGGACTTCCCCGACCCGCGACCCGACGGCCCGAAAGCAGTCCTCATGAACCACGTCTCACCCGACACCGCCCGGCACATCGAGCTGACCGAGACCTACGCGGCGCACAACTACCACCCGCTGCACGTCGTGCTGTCCTCCGGCGAGGGCGCGTGGGTGACCGACGTCGACGGCAGGCGCTACCTGGACTGTCTGGCCGGCTACTCCGCCCTCAACTTCGGGCACGGCCACCCGCGCCTCGTCGAGGTGGCGCGCCGGCAGCTCGGTCGACTGACGCTGACCAGTCGTGCGTTCTACAACGACCAGCTCGGGCCGTTCTCCGAGGCGCTGGCCGACCTCACCGACAAGGAGACGATCCTGCCGATGAACTCCGGGGCCGAGGCCGTGGAGACCGCGATCAAGGTCAGCCGCAAGTGGGGCTACCAGGTCAAGGGCGTCCCGGAGAACCAGGCGACGATCGTGGCGATGGAGGGCAACTTCCACGGGCGCACCACCACGATCGTGTCGTTCTCGACCGACTCCGACGCCACCCACGGCTACTCGCCGTACACTCCGGGCTTCCGGCTCGTGCCGTACGGCGACATCGAGGCGCTGCGTGCCGCCGTCGACAGCACGACGGTGGCCGTGCTGCTCGAGCCGGTGCAGGGTGAGGCCGGCGTGGTCATCCCGCCGGAGGGCTACCTGCAGCAGGTGCGCACGCTGTGCCGCGAGGAGCAGGTGCTGATGGTCGCCGACGAGATCCAGTCCGGCCTGGCGCGCACCGGCCGCACCTTCGCCTGCGACCACGAGGACGTCGTCCCCGACATGTACATCCTGGGCAAGGCGCTGGGCGGCGGCCTCTACCCGGTCTCCGCCGTGGCCGCCGACCGCGACGTGCTCGGCGTGATCACCCCGGGCACCCACGGCTCCACGTTCGGCGGCAACCCGCTGGCCGCCGCGATCGGCCGCGAGGTCGTCGCGATGCTGGAGACCGGCGAGTTCCAGGAGCGGGCGGCCAAGCTCGGCGAGCAGCTGTACGACGGGCTCTCCGACCTGGTCGGCTTCGGCATCGACGCCGTCCGCGCCCGCGGGCTCTGGGCCGGGATCGACATCGCTCCGGACAGGATGACCGGCCGCGACTTCACCGAGGCCCTGCTGGCCAAGGGGATCCTGGCCAAGGAGGCCCACGGCCAGACCGTTCGTCTCGCCCCGCCGATCGTGGCCAGCGAGTCGGACATCGACCTGCTGGTGACCGGATTCCGCGAGGTCGTCACCGCCTGACGCACCCTCGTGCGCCGACTCGGCGTCGTTCCCGTGTCTGTGTGCGCCGACTCAGCGTCGTTCCCGTGCCTGTTGCGCCGACTCGGCATGCCTGGCATGCCCCTGTGCGCCGACTCGGCGTGGTTGGCGTGCCTCTTTGCGCCGAGTCAGCGGATGACGTTACGGAGGGCGCGGCCGTCGCGGAGGCGGGTGAGCTGGTCGCGGACCAGGTCGGCCATCCGGGGCAGCATCGCGGTGGTGCCGCCGGCGATGTGGGGGGTGACCAGCACGCCCGGCGCGGTCCAGAGCGGGTGGTCGGACGGGAGCGGCTCGGGATCGGTGACGTCGAGGGCGAAGCGCAGGCGGCCGACCTCGGCCAGCACCGCGTCGGTGTCCAGCAGCGGCCCGCGGCCCACGTTGACCACCAGCGCGCCGTCGGCGAGCCGGGCCAGGAAGGGAGCGTCGACCACGTGACGGGTCGCGTCGTCCAGCGGGAGTACGACGACCACGACGTGCTGGGCGGACCAGCCGACGTCGTCGACGGTCACCACCCGGCCGACGAGGTCGTCGTCGCGCGCCGCCGACGCCACCCCGGTCACCACGGCCCGACAGGCCAGCATCCGCTCGGCGACCGCACGACCGATCGCGCCGTAGCCCAGCACCGCCACCCGGCTGTCGGCCAGGCTCCGCCGCGACGTGTCCTGGCGCCAGGTGCCGGCCTCGCGCACGGCGGTGTCGATCCCGCGCAGCGAGGCGATGGTCAGTCCGAGCGCGAGCTCGGCGGTCGCGTCGTCGTGCACCCCTCGCGCGTTGGCCAGCAGGACACCGGGAGGCGTCAGCTCGAGCACGCCGTCGTACCCCGCCGTCTGCAGCTGGACGACGCGCAGCCGGGGCAGGACGCCGAGCTGCCCCATCGCGGCCCGGCCGCGGGCGTAGTCGGGCACCACCAGGTCGACCTCGTCGGCCCGGGGCGGCGGCCCGTCTCCGCGCCAGAGCACCAGCTCGACCCCGTCGAGCGGCCCGACCGCGTCGACCAGTCGCTGGGTCGGCAGCAGGGCGACGATCACGGCTGGGCCAGGGGAAGCAGGGCGGAGAGGTCGGCTCGCTCCCCGCTGGCCCGCACCCGGCCGGCAGCCTCGGCGACCGCCCAGGTCAGCTCCCCGACGGCCAGCGCGATCCAGGTGTCGGCATCGAGCTCGACCACGGCCGGCGGCGTGCCACGCGTGTGTCGGACGCCCGGGACCGCCTGTACCGCGGCGTACGGCGGCACCCGCACCTCGACCGACGCGCCGGGTGCCCGCTCGGACAGCACCGCGAGATAGTGCTTGACCAGCAGCCGGGTCTGCGCCGGCTGGCGCGGCTCGGCAGCGAGCGCGGCGGTCACCTCGGCGGCGCTGGCGGGCCGGAGACGGGCAGGCACGAGCCCATCACACCACGCGACGCCGACGCCTCAGGAGCCGGTCCGCTGCGGGTGCGGCTGCATGATCGAGAAGAAGAGGTACGTCGAGCGATCGACGTCGTCGTCGGCGTCGCGCTTCTCCTTCAGTGTCTGCTGGAGCACGGCGTCGAGCCGCTCGCAGAGCTCCTTGGCCTCGTCGCGGGTCAGCCGCAGTGGCTGCTCGGTGATCGCCCGCATCACACCGGGGGTGCGGTCGAGGGTGTAGGCCTCGTCGACGATCTGGTGCGCCCAGCCCGAGGCGTTCCGCTGCCAGACCTTGACCGCCGCGGGGCCGCCGGGGGCGTCGAGCATCTCGTCGAGGCTCAACTGCAGCCGTCCCTCGTCCACCACCCGCCAGACCCGGTCGCGACCGTCCCTCGCGTCGTCGGGGGCGGGCTCGATCAGGCCGTACTTGGCGAGCTGGCGCAGGTGGAAGCTGGCCTGGTTGGCCGGGATGTCGAGCAGGCGGGCGACGTCGGCGGCCCGGAGCGAACCCGACGCCTCGAGCTCGTGCAGGATCCGGTTGCGGGTCGGGTGCGCGATCGCTCGGAGCACGGTCGGATCGTGCCGACGGGGGTAGGGCTCACTCACGACCGCCATTCTGCCACAGTTTCGCACGAACACTTGCGCAATACCTGTTGCGCAACATACGGTGCGGAACATGACCGGCTACCGGGAGCTCGCCCGCAATCGTGACTTCACCACGCTCTGGATCGGCGAGACCGTCAACGAGCTCGGCTCGACGATGTCGCTGTTCGTCTTCCCCCTGCTCGGCTACCACCTGACCGGCTCCAGTCTGGTCGCGGCGCTGCTCGAGTCGGTCGGCCTGCTCGGACTGTGCGCCACCCTGCTGCCCGCGGGGGTGATCGCGGACCGGGTCGACCGCCAGCGACTCATGCTCGGCGCCAGCGCGGCCGGGGTGGTGCTCTACGGCTCGCTCGCCGTCGCCGGCATCCTCGACGTGCTCACGGTGCCGCACCTGGTGGTCGTGGCGTTGCTGACCGGTGTGGGCTCCGGGATCTTCCAGCCTGCCCAGGGAGCGGCGATCCGCGCCGTCGTGGCCACCGAGGACCTCTCGACCGCGCTCAGCCAGAACCAGGCCCGGCAGCACATCGCCGCCCTGCTCGGTGGCCCGCTCGGTGGCCTGCTGTACGCCGTCCGGGCCTGGGTGCCGTTCCTGGTCGACACCGTGACCTTCGCCGTGTCGTGCCTGACCGTGAGCCGGATCCGCACCGACCTGCGACCACCGCGTCGTGAAGGTGTCCAGCCACGGCTGCGCGCCCAGCTGGTGCAGGGTCTGCGGTTCATCTGGGACAGCCGCTTCTTCCGGACCCTGATGTTCTTCTCCTCCTCCACCAACCTGCTGGTCAACGGGGTGTTCTTCGTGGTGCTGCTCCGGCTGATCCGCGAGGGCTACCCGGCCGCGCAGATCGGGCTGGTCTCCACCGCGGCCGGCGTCGGCGGGATCCTCGGCGCCCTCGCCGCGCCGTACATCATCGAGCGCGCCCGCACCGGCTGGCTGACCTTGGCGATCGCCTGGATGTGCTCACTGCCCCTGATCCCGCTGATCTGGTGGTCGACCCCGTGGGCGGCGTGCACCGCGGTGTTCCTGCTCCTGCTGCTCAACCCGGCGGGCAACGCCGGCATCGGCGCCTACCGGGTCGCGCACACCCCCGACGACCTGCAGGGCCGGGTCGCGTCGGCCATGCAGTTCACCTCGATGATGGTGATGCCGCTGGCGCCCCTGATGGGTGCCTGGCTGCTGACCTCGCTCGGCGGCGATCGGGCCGTGCTGGTCCTGGTGGTGCTGACCGTGCTGGTGGCCCTGGCCGCGACGCTGAGCCGCAGCATCCGCTCGGTGCCGCGCCCGGCCCAGTGGCGCGCAGACCTCGAGCACGGCGCCGCCGCCGCCGTTGCCGGCTAGACCGTGTGAGGAGGCCCCGTGCGACTGACCACCACCGTCCCTGAGTACCTCGCGTTGGCCGCGATCCGCGACGACGCCGAGCGCGAGATCGCCTGGGTCGAGAAGTACGAAGCCGCCCAACCGGCGGTCTTCGAGGTCTACTACCGCGCCTGGGGCCTGACCGCGAGACGGGCCGCGGCGGCGCACGACGTCCTGCGGCTGGCGCCGACCATGGCCGCGGTCGAAGCCCGCGCTCGCGGCCTGGTGGCGGGGGCCGAGCGCTACTTCAGGTCGCAGGGCCTGATCGACGACGACCTCGACGTCGTCCTGATGGTCGGCGCCCACACCTCCAACGGATGGGTCACCGAGTACGCCGGACGCGAGACCCTGTTCCTGGCCCTGGAGTTCCTGGGCGAGGAGCCCTTCGACGCGATCCTGGTGTCCCACGAGGCCTTCCACGTCGCCCACGACCGGCACGGCGCCGGCAGGTGGCCCGAAGACTGTGCCGGCGCGCTGTTCCAGGAGGGGTTCGCGGTCGCCGTCTCGCGCGACCTGCATCCCGGCCTGGGCGACGGCGGGTACCTGTGGTTCGACGACACCCACGGCGGCTGGGCCGACGACTGCGCGGCCCTCGTCGGCCGGATCGCGCGGCGAGCGCTCGAAGGACTCGACACGTCGTACGACGACCCGCGCGTGCGGGCGCTCTTCACCGTCCAGGAGTCCGAGCGGGAGCTCCCACCCCGAGCCGGCTACTGGCTCGGCGACCTCCTGCTGCGCGGGCTGCTCGCCGAGCACCCGATGGGCGAGCTGCTCGCGTGGGACCACACCACCGCACGCGCGGCGCTCGCGGCCCGCCTGACCTCCCTGGTCGAGACCCCCAGCCAGGGGTAGTCCGGCACGCTAGGCACCCTTCTCCACCCTTTCCAGGTGCCAGGCGTGCCGGACTATCCCGACTCAGTCCCAGTTGCCGGCGCGGCCCTGCTTGGTCCGGGAGCGCTGCTTCTTCTCGTCGAGGCGCCGCTGCTTGGCGCGGCGGGAGGGCTGGGTGGGGCGGCGGGGACGGGGCGGCGGGGCCGCCGCGGCGGTGAGGACCTCGCTCATCCGTTCCCGCGCCGTACGACGGTTGGCGAGCTGGTTGCGGTGCTCCGACGAGGCGAGGGTCAGGACCCCGTCGACCAGGCGACCCTCGAGCCGGGCCAGCATCCGGGCCCGCGTCGCCGCGGGCAGTGACGGGGACGCGGCCACGTCGAAGGACAGCTCGACCCGGGAGTCGGCGGTGTTCACGCCCTGGCCGCCGGGGCCGGAGGAACGGGAGAACCGCTCGGACAGCTCCCGCTCGGGGATCACCACCGACCGCCCGATCCGCAGCCCGTCGGTGACCACGCTCAGAGCCCGTCCAGGATGGTCAGGGTCCGGTGCCAGGCATCCGACTTCGGGTCGATCAGCACGAAGTGGTCGCCGTCGACCTCGGTCAGCTCCGCCGCGGCGCCGGCGGCGACGGCGGCCGCGACGTAGTCACGCGACTGGCTGATCGGCACGTTCGTGTCACTGGTCCCGTGGATGCAGTGCACCGGGATCGCCAGCGGGACCTGCTGGATCGGGTCGAGCGGAGCGTCGTCGCGGCCGGGCCGGTGGCCGAGGAAGGCGACGACCGCCCCGCTGCCGAGGTTCTCGTCGAACGCCGCCGACAGGTCGAGCACACCCGCCTGCGAGACCACCCCGGTCAGCTCGACCCCTGACTTCCACCGCGGGAAGCGGGTGCGCGACGCAGCCCACGTCGCGAGGTGGCCGCCCGCCGAGTGACCCACCCCCAGCACCCGGCTCAGGTCGAGGTCCTGCCCGGACAGCGCGTCGATCGCAGCCGCGACGTCGTCGAACGTCGTGGGGTCGCCGCCGCCGTTGCCCACCCGGCGGTACTCGATGTTCCAGGCCGCCCAGCCGTGATCGGCCAGGCTGGCGCTGATCGGGCGGCCGTACTCGATGCCGAAGGCGGCCTTCCAGAAGCCGCCGTGCACGACGACCACGACCCCCTTCGGCTCGCCGGCGGGCATCGTGAGCTCGACGAACTGGGCCGGGTCGTCGCCGTACCCGATCCGCTTCGCGCCGGCGGGACGCTTCCGGATGGTCACCGGACGAGTCTGGCAGGACGCCACGACCGGTGCGAGCAGGCCGAGGCCGGCCAGGGTCAGCAGCTGTCGACGGTCCACCCCGGGAGTTCGGAGCCGCGCGGCGACCGGACCGTTCCTCAGCCGGCGAACGCGGCGCGCAGCGTGCCGCGCCAGGCCCCGGACAGCTCGTCGAGGGGGATCTCGAACCGGTCGGTCACCGTCAGCGAGGAGCCACCGGTGCGGCCGATCTCACCGGCCGGGACGCCGAGGCTCGCCGCCATCGTCAGGAACGACTCGAGCTTCTCGGCCTCGACCGTGACGATCGCCCGCGCCGCGGACTCCGAGAACAGGCCGACGAAGGGGTCGCCGAGCAGCGAGACGGTCGCCCCGATCCCCAGCCGCAGGCATGACTCGACCAGGCTCTGCGCCAGTCCGCCGTCGGACATGTCGTGGGCGCTGGTGAGGTGGCCGCCCCGGCCGGCCTCCACCAGCAGGCGACCGAGCTGGCTCTCCGCGTGCAGGTCGACCTCGGGCGGTAGGCCGCCGAGGTGGTCGTGGACGACGTGGGCCCACTCCGAGCCGGACAGCTCCTCGCGGGTCTGGCCGAGGTGGACGATCACCTCGCCGGCCGCGACGAAGCCGGTCGGGGTACGACGTCGTACGTCGTCGATCACGCCGAGCACGGCGACCACCGGGGTCGGCAGGATCGCGGTGGTGCCGGTTTGGTTGTAGAGCGAGACGTTGCCGCCGGTGACCGGGATGCCGAGGGTCACGCACGCGTCCTTGAGGCCGCGGCAGGCCTCGGCGAACTGCCACATCACGTCGGGGTCCTCGGGCGAGCCGAAGTTGAGGCAGTCCGAGATCGCCAGTGGGGTCGCGCCGCCGCAGGCGACGTTGCGGTAGGCCTCGGCCAGGGCGAGCTGGGCGCCGGTGTAGGGGTCGAGCTTGCAGTAGCGGCCGTTGCCGTCGGTGGCCACCGCGACGCCGAGGTGCGTGCCCTCGTCGACCCGGACCATCCCGGCGTCGGACGGCTGGGCGAGCACGGTGTTGCCCTGGACGTAGCGGTCGTACTGGTCGGTGATCCACGACTTGTCGCACAGGTTGGGGGAGGCCGCCATCCGGAGCACGGTCTCGCGCAGGTCGCCCTCGGACTCCGGCCTCGGCAGGGCCTCGGCACGGTCGGCCTGGAGGTCGTCCTGCCAGCCCGGGCGGGCCAAGGGTCGCTTGTAGGTCGGCCCGTCGTGCGCCACGGACCGAGGGGGTACGTCGACCACGGTCTCGCCGTGCCACTCGATCTCGAGGCGGCCGGTCTCGGTGACCTCGCCGATGTCGACGGCCTCGACGTCCCACTTCGCGCAGATCGCCAGGAACCGCTCGACGTCGTCGGGCTCGACGACGGCCATCATCCGCTCCTGCGACTCGCTCATCAGGATCTCCTCGGGCACCAGGCTCGAGTCGCGCAGCGGCACCAGGTCGAGCGAGACGCGCATCCCGCCGTCGCCGGCGCTGGCCAGCTCGCTGGTGGCGCAGGACAGGCCGGCGCCCCCGAGGTCCTGGATCCCGGCAACCACACCGGCCGCGAACAGCTCGAGGGTGCACTCGATCAGCAGCTTCTCCATGAACGGGTCGCCGACCTGGACGCTCGGGCGCTTGGTCGGCCCGGTGCTGGTGAAGGTCTCCGACGCCAGCACGCTGACGCCGCCGATGCCGTCACCGCCGGTCCGCGCGCCGTACAGGATCACCCGGTTGCCCTCGCCGGACGCCTTGGCCAGGTGGAGGTCCTCGTGCCGGAGCACCCCGACGCAGAGGGCGTTGACCAGCGGGTTGCCGGCGTACGACGCGTCGAAGACCGCCTCACCGCCGATGTTGGGCAGGCCGAGACAGTTTCCGTAACCGCCGACGCCGGCCACGATCCCGGGCAGCACGCGGTGGGTGTCGTCGGCGTCGAACGGGCCGAAGCGGAGGGGGTCCATCACCGCGACCGGGCGTGCGCCCATGGCCAGGATGTCGCGGACGATGCCGCCGACCCCGGTCGCGGCGCCCTGGTAGGGCTCGACGTACGACGGGTGGTTGTGAGACTCGATCTTGAAGGTGACGGCGTACCCCTGGCCGATGTCGAGGACGCCGGCGTTCTCTCCGATGCCGGCCAGCATCTTGCCGACAGGCGTCTCCTGCGCGATCTCGCCGAATTGCTTGAGGTGCACCTTGGAGGACTTGTAGGAGCAGTGCTCGCTCCACATCACCGAGTACATCGCCAGCTCGCTCGAGGTCGGGCGGCGGCCGAGGATCTCGCGGATCCGGAGGTACTCGTCCTCCTTCAGCCCGAGCTCGGCCCAGGGCTGGTCACGGTCGGGGTCCGCGGCCGCGACGGCGACGGTGTCGAGGGTCTGCGGCACGGACGTCAATCTACCGGTCGAGGAGCAGCCTCCTGACCTCCGCGACACGCGTCAGGACCGCGGCGCGGTCCCGACCGGGGCAGATCAGGTTGAGGTCGCGCACCCCGGCGTCGACGTACGGCGCCAGGAAGGCCGCGACGTCCTCTGGCGATCCGCTCGGCGACCAGCGCGCGAAGGCCTCGAAGGGCAGCCCGTACAGGGCGGTCATCGCGGCCGCGAGGTGCTCGCGGCCCTCGGTCGGGTCGGCGCCGAGCCCGCACCAGACGTTGAGCCCGTGCCGCCACGCCACCTCGCCGCGGCCTTCGGCGTCGGCGAGCTCGGCGATCCGGGAGACCACCTCGGCGTACCGGCGCGCGGACACCCAGATGCCCAGCCAGCCGTCCCCGAAGCGGGCGGCCCGGGCCAGGGCAGCGTCCGAGCGTCCGCCGACCACGATCGGCACCGGAAGCGAGGGCGCGGGCAGGACCAGAGCCTCCTCGAGGTCGAAGAAGTCACCGTGGTGGGTGACCGGATCGCCTGCGAGCAGGCCGCGGAGCACCGCCAGGCACTCGTCCGTCCGCCGCCCCCGGGTGCGCGGGTCGACCCCGCACACCTCCACCTCGTGCCGGTCCTCGCCGCCCACGCCGACGCCCAGCACCAGCCGGCCGGGGGCGCTCTCCGCAAGGGTGGAGAGCTGCCGGGCCACCAGGACCGGATGCCGGAGCGCCAGCAGGTAGAGGCCGACGTACACCGGGAGGTCGCCGGTCGCGAGCAGCGTCGCGGCGTCGATCAGCCCGTCCCGGCCGGCTCCGACCCGGAAGCTGACGTGGTCGGCGGTCACGACGTGGTCCAGCCCCGCCGAGGACAGCGCGGCGAGGTCGCGGGCGAGGTCAGCCGCCGGTTCGTCGGGCTGCCGCATCAGACCGACCGTGAGCGGCGGTTCGCCGGTCATCGGGTGGCGACCCCGGCGATCTGGGTGTTGAACGGCAGGAACGGCGACCGGAGGCGGTAGCTCTCGACGTCGACGCGGTCGAAGCCGGCGTCCCCGACCACGGAGGCGAGGTCGCGCTCGCAGGAGCAGCCCTCGAAGCACCACGCCCACGGACGCCGGACCCACCGCTGGAGCCGGCGCAACGGCGTCCCGGCCGGCGCGGCCACGTGCTCGACGAAGACGAAACGGCCACCGGGACGCAGCACCCGGCGGACCTCGCGGAGGACCTGACCGGGATCACCGACGCTGCACAGCACCAGACTGCTCAGGACGACGTCCACGCTCGCGTCGGGCAGGTGGGTGCGCTCGGCCGACACCGGCCGGAGATCGAGGTGGACGCCACTGCGCCGGGCGGCGCGCCGGAGCCGCCCGTGCATGGCGGGGTTGGGCTCGACCGCGATCAGGGTGGAGCCCGGGGAGAGGTAGCGCAGGTTGGCACCCACGCCGGCACCCAGCTCGACCACGGTGTCCGGGAGGTCGGCGTACACCCGCCGCTTGTGCGAGCGCAGCAGCCGGTCGAACATGCCGCCGGCGGCCCAGAAGAAGGCGGCGTTCATCGGCCCGCGGACCGGGTGGGCGTGGAAGAGGGTGTCGGTCATGTCCGGAGCGTGACGGGTCGACCTTGCAGGTCACTGTCGTGCCGGCGCCGGGCTCTCTCCCGAGGTCAGCGGCTCGCGGCACCAGGCGACGATCGTGTCCGCGATCGCCGCGGCGTGACGCGCCGGCGGCAGGTGGTAGGCGCCGTCGAGCACCCGCAGGCGGGCACCGGCGATGCCCTCGGCCACCTGCCGGCCGCCCGCGATCGGCACCGCCGGGTCGTCCGCGTAGTGGAGCACCAGGGTCGGCTGCCGGACCCGGCCGAGCTCGGCGGACACGTCGGCGTCGTACATCTGCTCCAGGAAGCCGGCCGCGACCTCGGCGTCGGCAACCTGCCGTTGGAAGCGGGCGAAGACCTTCTCGTCGTACCGGTCGGGCATCAGGAGGTTGGCCAGCACCCGCGAGCCCACACCCCAGCTGGAGCGGACGAGACTCAGCATCGCCTCGCGGACGCCGGGGTTGCTGAAGACACGGGGCCCGTCGGCGTACCCGCCGAGCACGACCAGCCGCTCGATCCGGGCGTCGCGGGCCGCGGCGGAGATGGCGATCGGGGCGGCCGCGCTCGACCCCATGACCACGACCCGCCGCTCCCCCAGGGCGTCGAGCACAGCCAGCAGCTCGGCCACGCTGCTCTCGAGGTCGTACGACGTGACCCGGCCGGGCGAGAGCCCGGTGCCGTAGCGGTCGTAGGTGACCACCCGCAGCTCGGCTGCCAGCCGGGCCAGCACCCGGCCACGCGGGTCGAACCCGCTCGCCACCGAGTCGAGCCGCGAAACCCACCCCGGCACGAACACCAGAGGCGGGCCCGTGCCCGCCTCCCCCAGGGTCACGGTCTCGCCCGGCGCCCGGCTGAGCTGGCGGCAGACCAGTCGTAGCGGCGAGCCGGTCACGGTCGCGTCGCCGTCGGGGCCGAGGTCGCCGGTCAGCACCCGCTGCTGGAGGGCCTCGATCGACGGCGAGGGGTCGAGGCCCGATGCCCGCAGCTGGACCCGGAGGTCGGCCATGCGCCCGAGCGCCTCGGCGGCGCGGCCGCTCCGCGCCAGGGCGGTCACCAGCACGGACACGGCCGTCTCGCGCAGGGGGTCGAGGAGGACCAGCGCCTCGAGCTCGGACACCGCCTCGTCGAAGCGTCCCAGCTCGACCAGTGCCTGGGCGCGCCGCTCACGGGCGACGAAGCGCAGTGCGGTCAGGCGGGCCGCGGCCTGACGCACGCCGGGCAGGTCGTCGTACGGCGCGAGGGCGGCGCCGCGCCACAGCCGCTCGGCCGCTCCGAGGAGGCCGACCGCGCGCTCCGGGCCAGTGCCGGCAGCCTCGGCGACCAGGGCCTCGAACCGCGCGGCGTCGAGGTCACCCGCGGCGCCCAGCCGGTACCCGCCCGGCCGCGTCTCCACCAGGTCCGCCCCGAGGCGGGCCCGCAACCGCGAGACGAGGATCTGGAGGGCGTTGAGCGGGTCCCGCGGAGCCTCATCCGGCCAGAGCGCGTCGGCCAGCCGGTCGTGCGGGACGACGGCGGCGGCGTCGGCGGCGAGCAGGGCCAGCAGCGCCCCCTGCCGACCGGTCGGGAACACCGGCCCGCCGGCGACCGCGACCTCCAGGGGTCCGAGCACGCGGACGCGACAGCCCTCCGACGCCGTGCTGGTCACACCAGCATCTTCACGGTCCGCGGGGGCGGCGACAACCGACCGGGCTTCCCGCCGGCGAGCGCGCTCGGTGCCTAGCTCAGGACCTGGTGTCGCTCGAGACGAGCATGCCGTCGGCGATGACCTCGAGCAGCGGACGGACGGCGTCGTGGTCGAGGTTGCCGTTGTCGGCCACCGTGGCGACCCCACCGACGAGCCGCGCCATCTGGACGGCTTCGACGTGGTCGCGCAGGGCGTGCTCGGACTCGAGCCGCTCGACGATCCGGTCGGTCGCCGCCGTCAGTGTCTGGCACTTGGTGACGATCGGGGAGGAGGAGTCGCCCATGGCCTGGGTGATCCGCGCCGGGCCTCCCTTGTGCAGGCTGATCAGCTCGACGTAGGTCTCGAACCACGCCAGGAGCAGGTCGCGCGGCGATCCTTCGTGGGTGAGCACCTTGTCGGCCGACTCGTTCACCCGGTCGACCCAGCTCTGCATGATCGCGTCGAGCAGCACCTCGCGGCTGGGGAAGTGGCGGTAGAGGGTGCCCGCGCCGACGCCGGCCCGCTTGGCGACCTCGTCCAGCGACGCGTCGTACCCCTGCTCGCGGAATACCTCCCGGGCGACCTCGATCAGCCGCTCGCGGTTGCGCTGCGCATCGGCGCGCATGCTCCACCTCACTTGCCAAACGGAGAGTGTCTCCGTATATTGGTCTCCAACCGGAGAACTTCTCCGCTAAGAGTACCTCGGCCCCGCCCTCGGGACCAGAACAGGATCCATCCCGTGTCTTCTTCCCAGCAGACAGCTCTCACGACCCGTACCACCCACGACCTCCCCACGGACCTTCCGCCGAACGCCGGCCGCGTCGCGACCGGGGTGGCGATCGTCCTGGTGGCCCAGCTGATGCTCGTGCTGGACGCCACCGTCGTGAACGTCGCCCTCCCCCGGATCGACACCGACCTCGGCTTCGGCCCGGCGTCGCTCTCGTGGGTGCTCAACGCCTACACGCTCGCCTTCGGCGGCCTGCTCCTGCTCGGCGGGCGGCTCGGTGACGTCCGCGGCCGGCTCCGGATGTTCGAGATCGGCCTGAGCATGTTCACGCTCTTCTCCCTCCTCGGAGGACTGGCCCAGACCCCGACCCAGCTGGTGCTGGCCCGGGCGCTCCAGGGCGCCGGCGCGGCGATGGCGGCACCCAGCGTGCTCGCCCTGCTCACCACGAGCGCCCCGGACGAAGCGGCTCGCAACCGGGCCCTGGCCCTCTTCGGTGCGGTGTCGTCGGCCGGCGCGTCCATCGGGCTGCTGCTCGGTGGCGTCGTCACCGACCTCGGCTCGTGGCGCTGGACGCTGTTCATCAACGTGCCGATCGGGATCGCCGTCCTCGTCTCCGCCCGACGCTTCGTCACCGAGACGCCGCGCCGGGAGGGCCGCTTCGACATCGTCGGAGCCCTCACCGCCACGCTCGGCGCGGTCGCGATCGTCTGGTCGCTGATCGGCACCCCCGAGCACGGCTGGCTGTCGGTGCGCACCATCGCCGGCTTCGTGGTCGGCCTCCTGCTCCTGCTCGTGCTCGCCCGCACCGAGGTGCGGCACCCGCACCCGCTCGTGCAGCCGCACCTGGTCCGCAACCGGCGCCGGGTCGGCGCCCTGATGGTGATGGCGCTGGTGATCGGGGCGAACTTCTCGATGTTCTTCCTGGTCGTGCAGTACGACGAGCGGGTGCTCGGCTTCGGGCCGTTCGAGACCGGCGCGGCGTTCCTGCCCTTCAGCCTCGGCGTGTTCGCGATGTCCCGGGTCACTCCGCGCCTGCTCTCGGTCCTCGGGGCCCGGACCATGGTGATGATCGGCTCCGCGGCGCTGGTCGTCGGCTACCTCTGGCTCAGCCAGCTCGGCACCTCGTCGACGTACTGGGGATCGGTCTTCGGGCCGGTGCTGATCGCGGGTCTCTCGACCGGCTTCATCTTCATGCCGATCACCGCCACCGTCCTCGGTGGCGTGGAGCCCGAGCACGCCGGCTCCGCGTCCGGCCTGCTGCAGACCACCCAGCAGCTCGGCGGTGCGGTGGGCGTCGCCGCGATCGTGTCGGTCTACGCGACCGGCGCCGTACCCGGCCAGTTCGTGCCGGGCGTCGAGCCGGCGTTCCTCACCTCAGCCGCCTTCTCACTGGCCGCGCTCCTCGTCGCCACGCTGCTCCTCCGCGACCGGCGGGCGCCGGAGCCGGTCGTGCTCGACCTCGAGCCGGAGCTCGCCGAGGTCGCGTGAGGACGAAGTCTTCACCGGTTCACCGGTGACACCTGACGTTCCCGGTCGATACGTCGGCCGGGAACGTGAGGTGTCGGACGTTGACGTCCGAAACCGCCAGCGCATCCGGGTTGACCCGCCGCCGCGAACTACAGCCCTGTAGTTCTCCCGAACCACTGTGACGGGTGTGACTCGTGTGTTTAAGGTGTCGGGTCCCCGTGGGCCCAGATCACTGGCCGAGCCCCCGCCCACGGGGTCCCCGACCACCGATCCTGGAGTGACCACATGTTCCTGCGTCCCCTGCTCGGCGCAGCGGCGCTGGCCGTCTTGGCGAGTACGGCGTCACTCGTGCCGACGGCGGTCGTCCCGTCCGCGCAGTCGGTGCCCGCGAACGTCGTGACCCCGGGCAACTTCCGGGGATACGGGTTCGACCAGTGCCTGGCGCCCTCGCAGAAGAGCATGAACACCTGGCTGCGGCAGTCGCCCTACCTCGCGGTCGGCATCTACATCTCCGGCAGTTCGCGGGCCTGCCGCAACCAGCCCAACCTCACCCCCACCTGGATCACCACCCAGCTGGCCAACGGCTGGCGGCTGCTGCCGATCACCCTCGGCCCGCAGGCGTCGTGCAACCCCCGCTTCCCTCGCTACGGCCACGACCGCACCATCGACCCGACCCCGGGCGCCACCCAGCACTACGGCAAGGCCCGCAAGCAAGGAGTCGCCGAGGCCGACAAGACCGTCGCGGCGGCCACGGCGCTCGGCATCGCCCCGGGCAGCACGATGTGGTACGACCTCGAGGGCTTCGACGCCACCAACACGCGCTGCCGCGACTCCGCGATGGCGTTCCTCAGCGCCTGGACCCGCGAGCTGCACACCCGGCACTTCGTCTCGGGCGTCTACTCCTCCGCGGGCTCGGGCATCTGGATGCTCGACGAGGCCCGGATCGACGACCCCACGGCGTACCACCTGCCCGACCAGATCTGGATCGCCCGCTGGGACGGCAAGGCCGACACCTCGACGAGCTACATCCGCAACGACGGCTGGCGCCCGGGCGGCCGGATGAAGCAGTACGTCGGTGGGCACAACGAGACGTGGGGCGGGGTCACCATCAACGTGGACAAGGACTACCTCAGCCTCGGCACTCCCACCGCGCGGCCCGAGTCGCACTGCAACGGCGTCCCGGTCGACCTGCCCGACTACCCACGCACCGGCGCCACCTCCGACCCGGCCCTGGTCACGGCGCTGCAGTGCCTGCTCACCGAGCAGAAGGCGTACGCCGGCAAGCTGAACGGCCACTGGACCCCGGCCACGCTCGCCGCCGTCAACGCCTGGCAGACCGCCCACGGGCTGCCGGTGCGGCCGTCGTGGAACCGGCACAGCTGGATGTCGCTGCTCGCCACCGGGACCCAGCCCGTGGCGAAGTTCGGCTCCACCGGCCCCGCGGTCCGAGACCTGCAGCGCACCCTGAACGCGGCCTCCCGTGGCCTCGGGCTGCCGGTCAACGGGATCTTCGACGTCCGCACCGACGCGGCGCTGCGAACCTGGCAGTCGGCGGTCGGCCGGCCCTCCCTCGGCGTCGCGAACCCGGCGACCTGGGCCGCGCTGGCCTCCGGGCTCCGCGCGACGCGCTGAGACGCGCTGATCAGCGGGCGGTGAGCGCGGCGAGCCCGGTGAAGAAGCCGAGCCCGTCGGTGCCGGCGCCGGTGAGCGCCTCGACCGCGTGCTCCGGGTGGGGCATCAGACCGACGACGTTGCCCAGCGCGTTGGTGATGCCGGCGATGTCGTGCAGCGAGCCGTTGGGGTTGTCGCCGAGGTAGCGAGCCACCACCCGGCCCTCGCCCTCCAGCATCGCGAGGGTCGGCTCGTCGGCCACGAAGCCGCCCTCGCCGTTCTTGAGCACGATCGTGACCTCGGCGTTCTCGGCGTACGACGACGTCCACGGCGTCCGGTTGTTCTCGATCCGCAGTCGCTGGTCGCGGCAGACGAAGGTCCGGTGGTCGTTACGGATCAGGGCGCCGGGCAGCAGGTGGGACTCGCAGAGGATCTGGAAGCCGTTGCAGATGCCCAGCACCGGCAGGCCCCGACCGGCCCAGGTCACGACCTCGGACATCACCGGGGCGAAGCGCGAGATCGCACCGCACCGGAGGTAGTCGCCGTAGGAGAAGCCACCCGGCAGCACCACGGCGTCGACCCCGTGCAGGTCCGCGTCGCCGTGCCACAGCGCGACCGCCTCACCTCCTGCCAGGCGTACGGCGCGCGCGGCGTCGACGTCGTCCAGCGAGCCGGGGAAGGTGACGACACCGATCTTCACGAGGTCGGCTCCGGCTGCTCGGTGGTCGCCTCCGGCTCGACGGGTTGGACCGTGAAGTCCTCGATCACGGGGTTGGCCAGCAGGGTCTCGGCCATCCGTCGTACCTCGTCGAGCCCCGCGGCTGAGGCGTCGCCCTCGACCTCGACCTCGAACCGCTTGCCCTGCCGGACGTCGGTGACCCCCCCGAAGCCGAGCCGGGGCAGGGCGCCGAGCACGGCCTTGCCCTGCGGGTCGAGGATCTCGGGCTTGGGCATCACGTCGACGACGTATCGGGCCACGGGGCGCGCCTTTCGCAGCGTCGGCGCGCCGGAGCGCGCGGGTCGGACCCAAGTCTAGGGACGAGTCGACCTGGCACGGCGTACCGGCACCCCTTACCGGCACACTGGTGCCATGGCATCCAACACTCCGTTCGGCGCACCGGGCCAGCCGGGTCAGGGCTCGGCCCTCCTGCAGCTCCAGTTCCCCCAGTCCCTGGCCGTGTACGACGACTACGCCGCCGCCCAGAAGGCCGTCGACTTCCTCTCCGACAACCACTTCCCGGTCGAGAACTGCATGATCGTCGGCACCGACCTGAAGTCCGTGGAGCGGATCACCGGCCGCCTCACGACGGGCAAGGTCGCGGCCGGCGGCGCGCTGTCGGGGGTCTGGCTCGGCCTCTTCGTCGGGCTGATCATCACGATCTTCTCCAAGAGCGGCACCACCGCGATCGCGACCGTGCTGTCGACGGTGCTCTTCGGTCTGGTCTTCGGCCTGGTCTGGGCCCTGATCGGGTACGCCGCCACCCGCGGCCAGCGCGACTTCTCCTCGGTGCGCGCGGTGATCGCGACCCGCTACGAGGTCCTGGTCGAGCACAAGCTGCTCGCCCAGGCCCAGGAGCTGCTCGCGCAGCTGCCCGGCGGACGACCCAACCCGTTCGCCTGAGCCCGAAGGCTTCGCCTAGCCTCGCGCCACGCCGTCGCCGGGCTCCTGCGACAGCACCTCCGAGGCGCGGAGCAGGTCCTTGCGGATCGTCTCCGGAGCCCAGCGGCCACTGACCGCGGCCGCGAGCGCGAAGGCACCGCGCCCGATCAGGCGACCCTCGGCGGTGACCCGCGTGCCCTGCTGGATCTTGAGGAACTTGAGGCTGAGCAGGCCGTCCACGCCGTGCCAGTGGCCGGTCTCGGAGATCAACCGGTAGGGCACCAGCTCGGTGAGCTGCATCTGCGGCCGGATGCCGACCTTGGTCACGTCGCGCCAGTGCTGACCCGGATGCGGCTCGCCCTCGTCGATGTCGGCGACGGTGCGCAGGGAGCTCTGCCAGCGTGGCCGGTTGCGCGGCTCGGCCAGGAACCGGAACAGCACCGGCGGCGGATGGGGCAGGTCGATGGTGACCGTGAAAGTGCTCATCGGGTCACCAGGTCTCGCCGGTCAGGGTCTGGTAGGCCTCGAGGTAGCGCGACCGCGTCAGCGTGACGATCTCGTCGGGCAGGGGCGGGGGCGCCGCGCCGGATGCCCGGTCCCAGCCGGACTCGGGCGAGAGCAGCCAGTTGCGCACGATCTGCTTGTCGTACGACGGCTGGGCCCGGCCGGGGTGCCAGTCGTCGGCCGGCCAGAAGCGCGAGGAGTCGGGCGTCAGCACCTCGTCGGCGAGCACCATGGTGCCGTCGGGGCGCGCCCCGAACTCCAGCTTGGTGTCGGCCAGGAGGATCCCTCGTTCGCGGGCGATCTGCTCGGCCCGGGCGTAGACCGCCAGGGTCAGGCTGCGCAGCTGCTCGGCCACGCCGTCGCCCACGGTGCCCGCGACGGCGTCGTACGAGACGTTCTCGTCGTGGTCGCCGAAGTCGGCCTTGGTCGCCGGGGTGAAGATCGGCTCCGGGAGCCTGCTGCCGTCCAGGAGCCCCTCGGGCAGGCTGATGCCGCAGACCTGACCGGTCGCCCGGTAGTCGAGCAGGCCGGTGCCGGTCAGGTAGCCACGGCCGACGCACTCGACGGGGTACATCTCGAGCCGCTCGCAGATCACCGCGCGGCCGCGGACCTCGGCCGGGACGTCGGTGGACAGCACGTGGTGCGGCACCAGCCCGGAGAGCTGGTCGAACCACCACAGCGACATCCGGGTGAGGATCTCGCCCTTGTCGGGGATCGTCGTCTCGAGGATGAAGTCGAAGGCGGACATCCGGTCGCTGGCGACCATCAGCAGCCGGCCGTCGGGCAGCTCGTAGAGGTCACGGACCTTGCCGGAGTGCAGGTGCGTCGCACCCTCGATCGGTGGGGCGACGGGCGACTGCATGGGTCGAAGGCTACCGACAGGCGGTCGCCACCCGATCAGTACCTGACCGTGAACTCCGCCGTGCCGGTGGGACGGGACTCGCGGACCGCCACGTGGCGGACCGAGGCGGACGACGGCCCGGAGCCGCACCAGGTGACCAGGGCGTCGACGGCGTCGGCCGGTCCCTCGAAGTGGCCGGCCACCGACTCGTCGGGCTCGTTGCGGACCCAGCCGCGGACGCCGAGCCGCTCGGCCTCCTGCACGGCGTACCAGCGGAAGCCGACGCCCTGGACGCGTCCGGTCACCTTCACCGACACCGCCTTGTCCATGCGGCCAGCCTAAGCAGCACGGCGGTCGACCGCGACGATGATCTGGTGCATGTGGACCGACCTCATGCACCTCGACATCTCCGTGCTCGACAAGGTGATCCGGACCGTCGTGGTCTACCTCGCGCTGATCGTGCTGCTCCGGGTCGCCGGCAAGCGCGACCTGGCACAGCTGAACTCCTTCGACCTGATCGTGGTGCTCCTCCTTTCGAACGTCGTGCAGAACGCCGTGATCGGCCCCGACAACTCCCTGCTCGGCGGCCTGATCGGCGCCACCGTGCTGATCGCCGCCAACGCGTTCCTGGTGCGGGTCGTGCGCCCGCACGCGAAGATCGCGGCCTTCATGGAGGGCACCACCACCGTGCTCGCGCGCGGCGGGAAGTGGATCCCCGAGGCGCTGCGCCACGAAGGCGTGCGGCAGACCGACATGGAGGCGGCCCTGCGGCGGCAGAACGCCTACAAGATCACCGACGTCGACCAGGTCAAGCTCGAGCCGGGCGGCACGATCGTGGTCGACCTGCGCTCGGAGCTCGAGTCGGCGACGAAGGCCGACATCGCCCGGCTCGAGGCCAAGCTCGACCGGCTGCTCGCGGGCTAGAGGATCGAGCCGGGGGTGTACGACGCGGCGTCGGGGTGGCGGGCCACGACCTGCTCCACGCGGCGTACGACGGCGGCGGTCTGGGAGCGAGCGGCGCCGGTGAACTCGATCGGCTCGCGGACCAGCGCGGCGATGTCGGCGCGGTCGAGGCCGAGCCGTGGGTCGGCGGCGAGGCGGTCGAAGAGGTCGTTGTGGGACCGCCCCTGGCGCATCTCCAGCGCCACCTCCACCGCGTGCTCCTTGATCGCCTCGTGCGCGGCCTCGCGACCGACGCCGGCGCGGACCGCGGCCATCAGGACCTTGGTCGTGGTCAGGAACGGCAGGTAGCGGTCGAGCTCGCGGTGGATCACCGCGGGGAAGGCGCCGAACTCGTCGAGCACGGTGAGGAAGGTCTGGAACAGCCCGTCGGTGGCGAAGAACGCGTCGGGCAGCGCCACCCGTCGTACGACGGAGCAGGAGACGTCGCCCTCGTTCCACTGGTCGCCGGCCAGCTCGGAGACCATCGACAGGTGGCCGCGCAGGACCACCGCGAGGCCGTTGACGCGCTCGCAGGAGCGGGTGTTCATCTTGTGGGGCATCGCGCTGGAGCCGACCTGGCCCTCGGCGAAGCCCTCGGTGACCAGCTCGAGCCCGGCCATCAGCCGGATCGTGGTGGCCAGGTTGGACGGCGCGGCCACCAGCTGCACCAGCGCGGAGACGACGTCGAAGTCGAGGGAGCGCGGGTAGACCTGGCCGACACTGTCGAGCACCCGTGCGAAGCCGAGGTGGTCGGCGACGCGCTGCTCGAGGTCGGCCAGCTTCGCCTCGTCGCCGCCGAGCAGGTCGAGCATGTCCTGGCTGGTGCCCATCGGG
Source organism: Nocardioides cynanchi (assembly GCF_008761635.1). Lineage (NCBI taxonomy): Bacteria > Bacillati > Actinomycetota > Actinomycetes > Propionibacteriales > Nocardioidaceae > Nocardioides > Nocardioides cynanchi. The sequence goes on along the minus strand of NZ_CP044344.1, from coordinate 3,357,891 downwards.
CCCTTGATCCCGCGCAGCGGGTAGCGCCCGAGCAGCTCCTCCACCCGCTCGAGACCGGTCATCAGCTCGTCGGCCACGGTGGCGAAGCGCTTGCCGAGCGTGGTCGCCTGGGCGGCGACGTTGTGCGAACGCCCGGCCATCACGGTCGCCTCGTGCTCGCTCGCGAGCCGGGCCAGGCGGGCCAGCGCGGCGATGGTGCGGTCGCGCACGAGCTCCAGCGACTGGCGCACCTGGAGCTGCTCGACGTTCTCGGTCAGGTCGCGGCTGGTCATCCCCTTGTGGATGTGCTCGTGACCGGCGAGCGCGGCGAACTCCTCGATCCTCGCCTTCACGTCGTGGCGGGTCACCCGCTCGCGGTCGGCGATGGAGGCCAGGTCGACGCCCTGCTCACCCTGGGCGACGACCTTCTCGTAGGCCTCCACGACACCGTCGGGTACGTCGACCCCGAGGTCGCGCTGGGCCTTCAGCACCGCGACCCAGAGGCGCCGCTCGAGCACCACCTTGTGCTCCGGCGACCAGATCGCCGCGAGATCGGGCGCGGCGTACCGCGTCGCCAGGACGTTGGGCACGCTCACGAGCGCAAGGCTACCGACGCGGGCAGCGTCAGCGGCTCGTCCCACCCCTCCGGCGGACGCCAGGTCTCCCAGCCCTCGTCGAGCGGCCACGCCCGCGGCTCGATCAGCTCGGCCCGGGCGAGCTCTGCGACGTCACGGATCACGGCGCCCTGGGTAGCGGTGAACTTCCCGACGGTGACCCCGGCCTCGAGCTCGTCGACGTCCTTGAGCCAGGTCTCGCCGTCCTCGACCCACACGTCGAGGACCAGGTCGCGACTGAGCACCCGCGGGCTGCCGTCGACCGGCCGCTCGTGCGGCAGCTCGAGGTTGACGTAGTGCCCCTCGAACGAGCCGTCGGTCTCGTCGGTGAAGTACCACACCGACCACGGCCGCTCCGCCGGCGCGATCCTCAGGACGCCCGGTCCCCGCCACGTCACGGCCCGCAGCACGCGCTCGACGTTGGGCCGCTCCTCCACCGGCCGGTCGCGCAGCCCCTGGCCGTCGACAGCCACCGCGACGATGCGCTCCGACCCTCGCGGCAACCAGGCGACCAGGCCGCGCTCGTCGTCGCGGACGACCCGCAGCACGTCGACCCAGTCGCCGTAGAACCAGCTCACGACGTCGCCGGTCGCGAAGTACGGCGGGGCACCCGCGGCGCGCACCGGCTCGGCTCGCGCGCGGGTCCGCAGCTGCTCGAGCAGGGAGAGGTCGGGCGTGACGGCGCGAGGTGGCTCGGTCAAGCGCACCATCGTGCCGCCGCTGTCGGTGACGGCCCGGTCCCGAGAGGGTTCGGTCATCGGCCTGCTGCGATGTCGCGGCGCCACTGGGCGCCCGGGAAGGAGATCATCGCGACGCCCTCGTAGGCCTGGGCTCGGGCATCGGCGACGTCGGTGCCGGTCGCGGTCACGGCCAGGACCCGGCCGCCGGCGGTGACCAGGTGGCCGTCGACCAGGGCGGTGCCGGCCTGGATGACCTGGACGTGCGGGTCGCGGGCCAGGGTCTCGGTGCCGACGATGACGTCGCCCTTCGAGGAGGTCTCGGGGTAGCCCTTGCTGGCCATCACCACCGTGACCGCAGCGCCGGGCTTCCAGGTGGGCGGGGGCACGGCGGCGAGGTCGTCGGTGGCCGCGCCGAGCAGCAACGGCACCAGAGGCGAGTCGAGCAGCGCCAGGATCGGCTGGGTCTCGGGGTCGCCGAAGCGGGCGTTGAACTCCACCACCCGCAGGCCGCGCGACGTCAGCGCCAGCCCGGCGTACAGCAGTCCGCGGAACGGCGTCCCTCGCCTCGCCATCTCCTCGACCGTGGGCCGGAGCACGGTGCGGGTGATCTCGTCGACCAGGTCGTCGGGCACCCAGGGCAGCGGGGTGTAGGCGCCCATCCCGCCGGTGTTGGGTCCCTGGTCGCCGTCGGAGATCCGCTTGAAGTCCTGCGCCGGCAGCAGCGGGTGGACCGTCGTACCGTCGCGCTCGCTCCAGCCGCAGATCCCGAACAGGCTGACCTCCGGGCCGTCGAGGAACTCTTCGACCACGACGCTCCCGCATCCGGCGGCGTGGTCGAGCGCGGCCTGACGGTCGTCGGTGACGATGACGCCCTTGCCGGCGGCCAGGCCGTCGTCCTTCACGACGTACGGCGGGCCGAAGGCGTCCAAAGCGGCCGCCACCTCGTCGGGGGTCGAGCAGAACCGGGCGTCGGCGGTCGGGACTCCGGCCGCGTTCATGACCTCCTTGGCGAACGCCTTGGACCCCTCGAGCCGGGCCGCCTCCGCGGACGGTCCGAAGCAGGGGATGCCCACCGCGGTCACGGCGTCGGCCACCCCGGCGACCAGCGGCGCCTCGGGCCCGACCACGACGAGTCCGGCCCCGATCGCCCGGGCCAGCGCGGCCACCGCACCGCCGTCCATCGGGTCGACGTCGTGCAGCGTCGCGACCTCGCCGATGCCGGGGTTGCCCGGCGCGGCATGCACCTCGCTGACACCGGGGTCGCGGGCCAGGGCGAGCGCCAGGGCATGCTCCCGGCCACCGGTGCCGATCACGAGGACTCTCATCGGGGCGAGCCTATCGGGGCCACTCGGGCGCTCTGTGGTGGCTGTGGACCACCAGGTGGTCCACAGCCACCACCTTCATGACTGGACGGTGCACGTCGGCCCGCACGGGACCGGCGCCCCCTCCCAGCCGCGACCCCGCAGCAGCGCGACCAGGCGACGCGTCGTCCGGCACGGGCGTTCGAACACCTGCCCCCACCCCAGGCGCACGGTGAGCCCACCGACGAGCGCTGCGGCGTCGAGATCGCGGTCGAGGTCGACGTCGCGGGCGCGCGCTGTGTCATGGAAGAGCCGGCCGTCGAGCTCGACGATCATCTTCTGCCGCAGGTAGACCACGTCGCGGAACTCCGGGCCGCGACCGGCGACCTGGGGCGCCTGGCGCCGCCCACGTGGAAGACCGTGCGCCCGCTCGATCCGGGTGAGATACCCGTGCTCCAGGACCGAGCACGTGCCCTCGGCGATGTCGTCGAGGATCGCGCCGAGCCACGCGCGACGTCGCAGGCGAGTCCGTCCTGCCCATGCATCGCGGACCCGCGCCGCGGTCGTGCGCCGGCTGTGGCAGATGTCGGCCAGGACGGCGATCGCCTCGAACTCCCCCGTCTGGCGCGCTGCCACATCGACGGCCGCCTCCTCCAGCCGGACCCGTGGTGGCCCGGCACTCCAGAGCACCCGCCGGTCGAAGTCGGTCGTACGACGCACGCGATAGCCGGCGGGGGCGTTCACTCTCCGGTCGCGGGCGACCGCGATCTCGATCGGTCCCCGGTCGTCGTACCCGCGCCAGCCCGGCCCGAGCGCCGCCCGCACCGCGGACGACCCGGCCAGGGCCGCGGGCCGGAGGAACAGCACCCCGGCCCAGCTCCGCTGCAGCCAGGTCGGCTCGCCCGTGTGGTCGAGGTAGACGCCGTCCAGCAGCCGCACCCACTCGCGGCTACGCAGCCGCCGCCGGATGTCCCAGACCGCCTCGCCTGCAGCGTGCACCTGGCCGCGCGAGATCACGCCCGTCTGCCTCGACAGGTGCTCGCCGATCAAGTCGACCTCGCGGCGCTGCGACATCCCTCGAGCATGGACGCCGAGCCGCCACATCCGCTGCCTAGGAGGGTCGGCCTGTGGAGGAGCGCCCTGTGTGGTGGCTCCGGACCACCTGGTGGTCCGCCGTCACCGCAGAGCGAGGCGACCCGCGCGCAGCGCGACACCGACGGCGAGCACGACCAGCCCGGTCACGACCGACTCCCAGGGCAGTGTGGCGACGAGGGTGAGGCAGCCCGCGGCTCCGAGGACCTGGAGCCACCGCGGGAACCGACGGACCCCACTCCCTTGGGCGTACGCCGACACGTTGGCGACGAAGTAGTAGAGCAGCACCCCGAACGACGAGAAGCCGATCGCCCCACGCAGGTCGGCGGTCAGCACGAGCACCACGACCACGGCCGCGACCGAGAGCTCGGCGCGGTGGGGCACCCGGAAGCGCGGGTGTACGGCGTCCAGCCGGCGCGGCAGGTCGCCCTCGCGTGCCATCGCCAGGCCGGTCCGGCCCAGCCCGGCGACCAGGGCGAGCAGCGCACCGGCCGAGGCCAGCGCCGCCCCGACCCGCACCACGCCGACGACCCACGGAGCGGCGACGACCCGGGCCGCGTCGGCAAGCGGGGCCGTCGACGCGGCGGTCCCGGACGCGCCGAGCACCGAGAGCACGGCAACCCCCACGACGGCGTACACGACGACCGCCCCGGCCAGGGCGGCGACGATCGCGCGCGGGATCACCCGCGCCGGCTCGCGCACCTCCTCGCCGAGGGTGGCGATCCGGGCGTAGCCGGCGAAGGCGAAGAAGAGCAGCCCGGCCGACTGCAGAACGCCGTAGACGCCGTTCCGGGGCGACGCCCAGCCGGACAGTCCCGACGAGGTCCCGCCCCGGAGACAGGCGATCGCGGCCACGACCAGGGCGACCAGCACCAGGGAGACCAGCACGCGGGTGAGCAGGGCGGTCCGGGTCACGCCCGCGCAGTTCACCAGGGCGAGCACCACGACCACGGCCGCCGCGACCGGTCGCTGCCAACCCTCGGGCGCGACGTACGCCGCGAAGGTCAGCGCCATCGCCGCGCAGCTCGCGGTCTTGCCGACCAGGAACCCCCAGCCGGCGAGGTAGCCCCACCACTCGCCGAGCACCTCGCGGCCGTAGAGGTAGGTGCCACCGGCCCAGGGGTACGCAGCCGCGAGCTGGGCCGAGGACGTCGCGTTGCAGTAGGCCACCACCGCCGCCAGGGCGAGCCCGAGCAGCAGACCGGAGCCGGCGGCGCGGGCGGCCGGTGCGTAGGCCGCGAACACACCCGCGCCGATCATCGAGCCGAGCCCGATGAACACCGCGTCGCCCAGGCCCAGCCGGCGCTCCAGGGTGGCGACGGTCGTGGCGGTCACGGGCTACGCCATCGCCGCAGCGATCCGCTGCCCGGCCTCGGCGATCTGCTCATCGGTCGCCGGCGGGAGCACGTCCTCCCAGGCCATCAGGTGCGGGCCGCTCATGTCGAGCCGCCCCAGCGGGCGCGGCACGAACCAGACGTGGAAGTGCGCGCCGCCGTCGCCCCAGCGGTAGACGTGGACGCGCCCGACGTCCCCGAGGGCGAGCACCGCGCGCTCGACCCGCCCGCAGACACCGGCGAACGTCGACGCCACATCGGCCGGCATGTCGGCGAACGAGTCGAAGTGCGCCCGCGCGGCCAGCCACACCGATCCCGGCAGCCCGGTCTGACCGGGGTTGTGGAGGGTCCACGCGTCGTCGGACCAGATCAGGTTGGAGTCGGAGTCGGGGCTGCAGGGGAAGCACGGGGCGCCGCCGTCCTCGCCACGACGGGGCGGCTCGGGGACGACGAGGTCGGCGGGTTCGGTCAGGGTCAGTGGCTCGGCGTACGGAAGGGTCATGGACCGAGCATCTGCCGAGGGCACCCACCCGCGTTTGACCGCAGTTGTCGACCCCGATCAAGTCCGAACGGTCAGGACGAGCGCCGCGAGATCGACTCGCCGTACGACGCGCCGCGGTAGCGCAGGATGGGGTCGTCGGACAGCTCGATCCCCTCCGCGACGTGGGTCGGGTCGTAGACCACCAGGCCGCCTGACTGCTCGGGGTCGGACACCTTCGTGGTCACCTCGATGACACCGGCACTGAGCTCGCGTGCACCCTTCCAGACCGAGGTCGGGTCGTGCGGGTCGTCGCCCGCGGCCGCGACAGTGACCCGCAGGTCGTAGCGCACCGGCCCGGCGACGAGGCGCGCCGCGATCTCGTCGGTCAGCCGCTCGGGTCCGGTGAACTCACCGTCGGGCCGCTCGTCACGACCACCCACCGGCCGGAGCACGTAACGGACCCAGGAGCGGGAGCCGTCGGCCGCGGCCCAGGCGTAGGCGTGGATCGGGTAGTAGGAGACCTCGGCGTAGGAGTACGGCGGGCCCAGCGCCTTGGCGCGGAGGCCGGCCAGCAGCGCGGGCACCGTGGTGGGGTGGCGCAGCATCCACAGCGGGAACGTCGCCTGCCGCTGCGCCGCGGCTGTCATCGACAGGAACTCCTCGGGATCGCGCGTCGGGAAGCGCGGGGACGTCTGCCCCAGGAGGTCGACGTCACCGCCGGGAGCCTGGAGCTTCACGGCCATGCCGCGCACGTCCTGGTCCTGGTCGGGGCGCCCCGGGTCGCCGCCGCCGTTGGACCAACGGACCAGCACCGGCACGGGGTCACCGGAGAACGCCGCGGCGGAGCACAGGCCCGTCGCATCGGGGGTGGCAGTGAAGGTGCCGGTGTAGAAGGTGCCGCGTGCGTGCAGGGCCCGGTGGTGTGGATGGCGGCCGTAGACCTGGTTGATGCGGTCGATCGCCTCGCGCGGCTCGAGCATGAACCGGACAGTACCGCCGCGGGCTGCTACGCGGGTACGACGAGCGTCTGCTCGCGCCCGGGCCCGACGCCCACGCCCCAGATCCGGGTCCCGGACATCTCCTCGAGCGCCCGGACGTAGGCCTGGGCGTTGGCCGGCAGCTCGGCGAAGGAGCGGCAGCCGGAGATGTCCTCCCACCAGCCGTCGAGGTACTCGTAGACCGGCTTCGCGTGGTGGAACTCGGTCTGCGTCATCGGCATCTCGTCCTGGCGCTCGCCGTCGACGTCGTACGCCACGCAGACCGGCACCCGTTCCCAGCTGGAGAGCACGTCGAGCTTGGTCAGGAACAGGTCGGTCAGACCGTTCACCCGGGTGGCGTAGCGCGCGACCACCGCGTCGTACCAGCCGCAGCGGCGGTCGCGGCCGGTGGAGACGCCGACCTCGCCACCGATCTTCCAGAGCTTCTCGCCGTCCTCGTCGAAGAGCTCGGTCGGGAAGGGGCCCGAGCCGACGCGGGTCGTGTAGGCCTTGATCACGCCGATCACCCGGTCGATCCGGGTGGGGCCGATGCCGGCGCCGGTGCACACCCCGCCCGCAATCGGCGAGGACGACGTGACGAAGGGGTAGGTGCCGTGGTCGACGTCGAGCATCGTCGCCTGGGCACCCTCGAACAGCACCGTCTCGCCGCGGTCGAGCGCCCGGTTGAGCAGCAGCGAGGTGTCGGCCACCATCGGCCGCAACCGGTCGACGTACGCGAGGAGCTCCTCGACCACCGCGTCGACCTCGACCGCCCGGCGGTTGTAGACCTTGGCGAGGAGCTGGTTCTTCACCTCGAGGCTGGCCTCGACCTTGGCCCGCAGGATCTTCTCGTCGAACAGGTCGGCGATCCGGATGCCCACGCGGGCGACCTTGTCGGCGTACGCCGGCCCGATGCCGCGGCCGGTCGTGCCGACCTTGTTGGAGCCGAGGAAGCGCTCGGTGACCCGGTCGATGGTCGAGTGGTACGACGCGATCACGTGGGCGTTGGCGCTGACCACCATCCGCGAGACGTCCACCCCGCGCGCCTCGAGGGCGTCGAGCTCGCGGAACAGCGCCTCGGGCGAGACCACGACGCCGTTGGCGATCACCGATGTGCAGCCGGGTGTGAGGATGCCGCTGGGCAGCAGGTGGGTGGCGAACTTCTCGCCGTTGACCACGATCGTGTGGCCGGCGTTGTGGCCACCGCTGGTGCGGACGACGTAGTCGATCTGCTCGGTGGTCGCGAGCAGGTCGGTGGCCTTGCCCTTGCCCTCGTCACCCCATTGCGCGCCGAGCACGACGATCGCGGGCATCGGACCTCCACCGGCTCCCAGAAACGGATCGGCCCCGCTCGCGCCCATCGGCGCCGGGCGGGGCCTCGTGCGGACGCGACCCTACCCCACCGGGGGAGCCTGACGGTCGTGGACGTGGGCTAGGGTCCGCCCCGTGGACCCGCTGCTCGTGATCACCAATGAGGACGCCGGGACCGCCGACGACGAGGCGCTCGAGTCGGCCCTCCGGATCCTGCGCACGCACTGCTCGGTGGAGGTGCAGTCCACCTCCAAGCCCGGCGAGCTCGACGGCGTGCTCCAGCGTGCGGGCTCGCGGCGGATCATCGTCGCCGGAGGTGACGGCAGCCTGCACGCGGTGATCTCCGCGCTCTACCGGCGCCACGACCTGGCCGGGGCCGTGGTCGGCCTGCTGCCGATGGGCACCGGCAACGACTTCGCGCGCACCCTCGGGATCCCGCTCGACCTCGACGAGGCGGCCGAGCTGGTCGTCACCGGCGAGGTGCGGCCGATGGACCTGATCGTCGACGAGCTCGGCGAGATCGTGGTCAACAACGTGCACGTGGGCGCCGGCGCCCAGGCCAGCCGCCGGGGCGCCCGCTGGAAGGAGCGCCTCGGCTCGGTCGGGTTCGGCAAGGTCAACCTCGGCAAGCTCGGCTACCCGATCGGCGCGGTGCTCTCGGCGTTCCACCCCCCGAGCGTGCACATGCACGTCGAGGTCGACGGCCAGGTCGTCACCGACCTCGACCAGCCGGTGCTGATGGTCGCGGTCGGCAACGGCGCGAACGTCGGCGGCGGCACCGAGCTGACCCCGGAGGCAGACCCCGAGGACGGCAAGGTCGACGTGATGATCTCGCACGCGATCGGAGCCGCGGCCAAGGTCGGCTACGCCGTCTCGCTGCGCAAGGGCGAGCACCACCGGCGCGACGACGTGCAGTACTTCCGGGCCCGGCAGGTCACCATCTCCGGCGACTCCTTCTGGATCAGTGCCGACGGGGAGATCAGCGGCCCGGAGCGCCAGCGCAGCTGGCACGTCGAGCCGGGGGCCTACTCCTTCATCCTGCCCGAGCAGTAGACCGCGAGGGACGAGCGGTCTACGTGGGCTCGGGCAGGTCGAGCAAGCGCGCGACCGAGCTCGCGAGGTCGTGACCGCGTGTCGAGACCCGGTGACGGGCGTGCCGCCTACAGCCAGCCGCGGCGTACGGCCTCGGCCCCGGCCTGGAAGCGCGTGTCCACCCCCAGCTCGATCATCAGCTCGGCGACCCGCCGGCGTACGGTCCGCAGGCCGACGCCCAGGGTGCGCGCGATCTGCTCGTCCTTCGCCCCCGAGGCCAGCTGGCGGAGCAGGAAGGCGCGCTGCCCGGTGGGACTGTCGAGGAGCTCGGGTGCGGCGACCGCGCGCTGCCAGTAGAGCTCGAACAGCAGGGTGAGCGCCCCGACGATCGCGCCCTGCCGCACCAGGATCCGCGGCTCGTCGGCGAACCCCAGGGGCTCGGGCACGATCGCGTGGGTGGTCCCGATGATCATCAGGCGGGTGGGCAGGTCGTCGAGCAACCGCACCTCCTCACCCTCGGCCACCCGCGCCTCGAGGGCCTCGGGCGCCTCCCGGGCCGCTCGCACCGGGTAGATGGCCCGGGAACGGCGACCGGACGCCACGGCCCGGCCGACCACCCGCGCCATCGCCGACTCGCGCGGCATCATCCAGGTGTCGGGGCGCAGGAACAGCAGGTCGCCCTTGCTCTGCTCGATCAGCGCGGTGAGCAGGGCCAGGGCGTTGCCACCGGAGCTGACCTCGCCGTCGATCGCCCCGACGTCCTCGACCTCCCCCGGACCGGGCCGCGAGCCCGCGGCCACCAGCAACGGGACGGCGGCCGCCAGCCCGTCGAGCCGCTCGCGGGTGGCCGCTGTCGCGTCCGCCTCGCGCGCCAACGCCTCCGCCAGGGCCTCGGCCAGAGGCCTGACCCGCAGGCGGCCCTCGGTCACGGAGACGATCCGGTGAGCGAGGAGGGGGGCCAGGGTCTGGCCGAGGTGCTCCTCGGGTACGCCGAGCGCGGAGGCGACGCCGGCGATCGGCGTTCCGGAGAGCGGGAGGACCTGGTGGTACCGGTGCTCCGCCTCGGGATCGAGACCGAGCGCCGCCAGGACCGTGACGGCACGACGCCGAGGAGCCATGCTGGCATCTTAGTGCCAGCGGCAGCGTCGACTCGTGTGGCCGCGAGCGGACAGGCAAGACTCCTCGTGGACAGGCGCCCTTCGCGGGGGAACGGGCGACGTCCGTGGAGAGGGCGCCCGGTCTCCGGCCGGCGCCCTTTCTCGCGTCCGGCGCCGGGCCCACGACTCGGGGGTGGAATCCGGCTCCGGTAGCGTTCGTGGCCCACCCGCCGACCTCTCCAGGAGCCCGCGCCCATGGCCACGAAGGACCCCGTCGACTGGGTGACCCGTGCTGCCGACGACGCCGTCCGCCACCACGAGAAGACCGGGGCGATGGGTCCGGTGACCTGCTCGTCCGGCATCTCGCCGTCCGGCCGGGTCCACCTGGGCAACCTGCGCGAGTTCCTGATGCCGCACTTCGTGGCCGACGAGCTGCGCCGTCGGGGCGTCGCCGTCCGCCACCTGCACGTGTGGGACGACTACGACCGGTTCCGCAAGGTGCCGCACGGTGTGGACCCCGCGTTCGCCGAGCACATCGGGCGGCCCCTGGTCGACGTGCCCGACCCCTGGAGCTGCCACGACTCCTGGTCGACGCACTTCAAGGAGCCGGTGATCGAGACCTTCGCGGCGCTCGGTGCCGAGGTGGAGACGATCTCGCAGGCCGAGCGCTACCGCTCCGGCATCTACCGCGACGAGGTGCTGCGCGCCGTCCGCCACCGGGCCGAGATCGACGCCGTGCTCGAGAAGTACCGCACCCGGAAGCCCCCGTCGTCCGACGAGCCGGACGCGCTCGACGACCACGCCGCCCAGGAGGCCGAGGCGCTGGCCGAGTCGGTGGCCAACGACGAGGAGGAGGCGGCCCCCGGCACAGGCGTCGGCTACTTCCCCTTCCGGCCCTACTGCCACGACTGCGGCCGCGACACCACCACGGTCACGTCGTACGACGACGAGACCTCCGATCTCGCCTACGTCTGCTCGGTGTGCGACTACCACGGGACGACCAACCTGGCGACCCAGGACGAAGGCAAGCTGGTCTGGAAGGTCGACTGGCCCATGCGGTGGGCCTTCGAGCACGTCGACTTCGAGCCGGCCGGGATGGACCACGCGACTCCGGGCTCGTCGTTCACGGTCGGCCACGAGCTGGTCGAGTCGGTGTGGGGCTACCCGCGGCCGGCGTGGTTCGGCTACGGCTTCGTCGGCTTCGCGGGCATGCAGAAGATGTCGTCCTCGGCCGGCGGTGCACCCACCGCCTCGGACGCCCTGACGGTGCTCGAGCCCGGCATCCTGCGCTGGCTCTACGTCCGCCGCCAGCCGAAGCAGACCTTCGACATCGACTTCGGCCCCGAGGTCGTGCGCCTGTACGACGAGTGGGACGCGCTCGGCCGGAAGGCCGCCGACCCCGCCAGGCGCGACCTGCAGGTGCTGGCCCACGAGCGGGCCGCGGCCACCGCGTCGTCCGGTCCGCTGCCAGCGCCGCGGGTCGTCGTTCCGTTCCGGATGCTGGCCTCGGTGGCCGACGTGACCGCCGGGTCCGCCGAGCAGATCAGCCGGATCGTCTCCCACCTGGGGCACGCCCACGACTCCGTCGACGACCTCGAGCCACGACTGTCGCGGGCCATGGCCTGGACCGAGCAGTTCGTGCCCGAGTCCGAGCGCACGTCGGTGCGCTCCGAGCCCGACGCCGTCGCCATCGAGGCTCTCTCCTCCCAGGAGCGGGAGTGGCTCTCACTGCTCCTGACCGGGCTCCAGGGCGACCTGGAGCTCGATGCGGTGACCTCGCTGGTGTACGGCGTACCGAAGCTGGCGCGCGGGATGGCGCTCGACGACCAGCCCACGGACGAGGTGAAGGCCGACCAGAAGGAGTTCTTCACCCTGCTCTACCACCTGCTGGTCGACGCCGACCGCGGCCCGCGGCTGCCCACGCTGATCGTGGCGCTGGGCACCGAGCGGGTGCGCTCGCTGCTGGGCGCCTAGCCGAGCAGTGCGTCGGCCGCCTCGGGGCTGGAGTCGCGCAGGAACTCCGAGCAGCGCTGCCACTCGTCGTCCTCGCCGATGGCGCGGGCGGCCAGGGCCAGCGTGGCCAGGCAGCGCAGGAAGCCGCGGTTGGGCGCGTGCGCCCACGGCACCGGGCCGTGCCCCTTCCAGCCGTTGCGACGCAGCATGTCGAGGCTGCGGTGGTAGCCCACCCGGGCATAGGCGTAGACGGTGACGTCGTCGGCCCCGTCGGCCTTCGCGAGGTCGGCCAGCGCGGCCCAGGCCATCGGCGAGGCCGGGTGACGGCGTACGACGTCGGCGGGCGGGTCGCCGCCGTCGAGCTCGGGGGTGGCGGGGTCCTCGGGGAGGTGGGTCGGTGGCGGACCGGCCATCAGGTCGACGTGGCTCATGAGGACCACCTTGCCAGACGCGCCTCCGGCCCACCGCCGACGGGAAACCGCGGAATCAATGTCGGTGGCCCGGTGTTGACTCTTGTCATGGCGCAGACCACTCCCACGCAGCAGCAGCCCGCTCCCGACGTGCGACCGTGGCCGGCGCTCTTCGCGCTGTGCCTCGGCTTCTTCATGATCCTGGTCGACACCACGATCGTGACCGTGGCGACGCCCGCGATCATCTCCGACCTCCACGCCGACGTGAACAGCGTGGTCTGGGTGACCAGCGCCTACCTGCTCGCGTACGCCGTGCCCGTGCTGATCACCGGCCGGCTCGGCGACCGCTTCGGCCCCAAGCGTCTGTACCTCATCGGCCTGACCATCTTCACTCTCGCCTCGCTGTGGTGCGGCCTGACCACCAGCATCGAGATGCTGATCGTGGCCCGGGTCTTCCAGGGCTTCGGCGCGGCGATGATGACGCCGCAGACGATGTCGGTGATCACCCGGATCTTCCCGGCCGAGAAGCGCGGCCAGGCGATGGCGCTGTGGGGCGCCACGGCCGGCGTCGCCACGCTGATCGGGCCGATCCTCGGCGGCATCCTGGTCGGAGCCCTGGGCTGGGAGTGGATCTTCTTCATCAACATCCCGGTCGGGGTGATCGGGTTCGTGCTCGCGGTGCGTCTCGTGCCGACGCTCGAGACCCGGATGCACAAGTTCGACTGGGTCGGCGTCGCCCTCAGCGGGGTCGGCATGTTCCTGTTGGTCTTCGGCATCCAGCAGGGCCACAAGTACCACTGGAGCGCCTGGGTGCTGACCTCGATCATCGGCGGCCTGGTGGTCTTCACCGTGTTCGTGCTGTGGCAGCGCGTCAACCGGCAGGAGCCGCTCGTGCCGCTCAGCCTGTTCGGCGACCGCAACTTCTCGATCTCGAGCTTCGCGATCTCGTCGATGTCGTTCACCGCGACCGCGATGGGCTTCCCGGTGATGCTCTACGCCCAGCTCGTGCGTGGCGACTCACCCCTCGAGTCGGCCCTGCTCTTCGTGCCGATGGCGGTGATGTCCATCATCCTGGCCCCGATCGTCGGGCGCTTCACCGACAAGGTGCACCCGCGGGTCCTGACCGGCGGCGGCTTCGCGATCACGGCGGTCTCGATCTTCGCGCTCTCGCGGGTGCTCACCGCGGACGCCCCGGTCTGGCACATCCTGGTCGCCTTCGGCCTGCTCGGCATCGGCATGGCCGGCATCTGGGCTCCCCTGGCTGCCACTGCGACCCGCAACCTGCCGATGCATCTCGCCGGCGCCGGCTCGGGCGTCTACAACGCCACCCGTCAGGTGGGCGCGGTGCTGGGCTCCGCTGCGATCGCGGTCCTGATCGACAGCCGGATCGCCGCCCACGGCCTGTCCGGTGGCGCCGAGCCCGACGGTCAGCTCCAGCAGCTGCCGCTGCCGGTGCGCGCGCCGTTCAGCGCCGCCATGTCCGACACCCTGCTGCTCCCGGTCGCGATCCTGGCGCTCGGCTTCGTCTCGGTCCTGTTCTTCGCGTTGCCCCGCCACCTCACGGCGCGCAACGCCGCGGTCAGCGATCCCGCGGCCGCGCGCCAGCCGGCGACCTCGCCGGCACTCGACTGACGGCCCGACGTGGCGGTCAGCCGAGGGCGTGGCCCGTCGAGCTGAGGTTCGCGCAGGCCTCGACGACCCGTGCCGACATGCCGGCCTCGCCGGCCTTGCCCCACGCCCGCGGGTCGTAGGCCTTCTTGTTGCCGACCTCCCCGTCGACCTTGAGGACGCCGTCGTAGTTCTTCAGCATGTGGTCGGCGATCGGGCGGGTGAAGGCGTACTGGGTGTCGGTGTCGACGTTCATCTTCACCACGCCGTACGACACGGCCGCCGCGATGTCCTCCTCCGTGGAGCCGGAGCCGCCGTGGAAGACCAGGTCGAGCGGACGGGTGCCGGGCCCGAAGCCGGCGTCGGCGCCGAACTTCTCGATGATGGCGTCCTGGGCGGCCTGGAGGATCTCCGGCCGGAGCTTCACGTTGCCGGGCTTGTAGACGCCGTGCACGTTGCCGAAGGTCAGCGCGGTCAGGTAGCGACCCTGGTCGCCGAGGCCGAGGGCGGCGACGGTGTCGAGCGCGTCCTGCGGGCTGGTGTAGAGCTTCTCGTCGATCTTGCCCTCGACGCCGTCCTCCTCGCCGCCGACCACGCCGATCTCGACCTCGAGGATGATGTGGGCCGCCGCGCACTTGGCCAGCAGGTCGCGGGCGATCTCGAGGTTCTCGGTCAGGGGTACGGCGGAGCCGTCCCACATGTGCGACTGGAACAGCGGGGCCTCGCCGCGGCTGACCCGCTCGGCACTGATGTCGATCAGCGGCCGGACGAAGCCGTCCAGCTTGTCCTTGGGGCAGTGGTCGGTGTGCAGGGCCACGTGGATCGGGTAGTTCTTGGCCACCTCGACGGCGTACGCCGCGAACGCGACCGAGCCGGTCACCATGTTCTTCACCGCTGGCCCGGAGAGGTACTCGGCGCCGCCGGTGGAGATCTGGATGATGCCGTCCGACCCCGCGTCCGCGAAGCCCTTGAGCGCCGCGTTCAGCGTCTGGGACGACGACACGTTGATCGCCGGGAAGGCGAAGCCCTTCTCCTTCGCGGTGTCGAGCATCTGCGCGTAGATCTCGGGCTTGGCAATGGGCATGGGACGACTCCTCTGGGACCTGCGGGCTCGACAGCTCCAACCCTAGTGCCCGCTGAGCCCGCCCCGGGGGGCCGTTCGTCCTCTGCCGCCCGGGCCCGACGACCTTCCCCACCGCCCCGGCGTCCGAGTGCCGCACCGGCACCCGGGTCGGCCGACGGTAGGGTCCCCCATCATGCGACGCAGCCACTGGTTGACCGGTCCGCTCACCCTCGCTCTGGCCGCGGCCGGGTTGCTGGCCGCCACACCGTCCGCCGATGGCGGCACCCTCCCGAGGCCGGCGGTCGGGGAGTGTCGCAACCTGACCTCGGCGCAGGCCGCGGCGCGCACCGACGCCACGACCCCCATCGCGTGCCGGAAGACCCACGACGAACGGGTGATCGGCGTGCCGGACCTGCCCTCCGGAGTGCTGTGGACCGACCTGTCGGACACCCAGATCGTCAAGCAGGGGATCAAGCTCTGCACGCCGTACTTCCGCAAGGCCCTCGGCCAGCAGGACACCGTGCGCGACCGGTCGGCCTACGACTTCGTGTTCTTCCAGCCGACCGCCGACCAGATCACCGCCGGCGCCACCTGGATCCGCTGCGACCTGGTGCTCCGCCGCGCCAGGGCTCTGGCCGCCCTGCCCACCGACCACCAGCCGGCCCTGTCGGGGCTGCCGCTGGGCGACAAGGTCGCGCGCTGCCTGAAGGGGACCAGCCACCTGCCCACGACGTGCTCGTCGGCCCACAGCTACCGGGCGACCGGCTCGTTCACCGTCTCCAGCAGGTCGTTCCCCGGCCGCCGCGCGCTGGTCCGGGCGGGACGGGCGAGGTGCCCGTCGCGCGTCAACAGCCGGTCGTACCTGTTCAGCTGGAAGCCGAAGCCGATCTGGAACCTGACCCACGACAGCACGGTCGTCTGTTACACCAAGACCTCTGGCTGAGCCGGGGCGTCAGCCCCGCCACGCCGAGTCGCCGCCCAGGTCGGCGTACTCCCGGATCCACGCGTGCATGGCGATCGCGGCCGCGGCCGAGGCGTTGATCGAGCGCGTCGACCCGAACTGCGCGATCGAGAAGGTGCCGTCACAGGCCTCGCGGGCGCCGTCGGAGAGCCCGGGGCCCTCCTGACCGAACAGGAAGCAGACCCGGCGCGGCACGGTAGCCGTCTCCAGGTGTGCCGAGCCGGGCAGGTTGTCGATGCCCAGCAGCCGCACGTCTCGCTGATGGAGGTACGCCGCGAGGTCGGCCGCCGTGGCGTGGTGCCGCAGGTGCTGGTAGCGGTCGGTGACCATCGCTCCGCGGCGGTTCCACCGGCGGTTGCCGATGATGTGGACCTCGGCGGCGAGGAACGCGTTCGCGGTACGGACCACGGTGCCGATGTTGAAGTCGTGCTGCCAGTTCTCGATCGCCACGTGGAAGTCGTGGCGGCGGGTGTCGAGATCGGCCACGATCGCCTCGAGCCGCCAGTAGCGGTAGCGGTCCACGACGTTGCGGCGGTCTCCGTCGGCGAGCAGCGCCGCGTCGTACTCCTCACCGGTGGGCCACTCCCCCGACCACGGTCCGACCCCCACCTCAACCGGGCCGTAGGGCATCGGGTCGTACGGCGCGCGCTCGTCGTCACCGGGAGCCGGGCCGCCCATCAGAAGGCGGCGATCGAGGCCGGCGCCCGCTGCGGCCGGGTCAGGACCCGGACCACGGCGGTCGCGCCGTGCCGGCGGACGGCCAGCCCGGTCAGCAGGCCGAGCACCGGCTCCAGCACCCGGTCGGGGAAGCCCGGGGTGGGCAGGTCGACGCTCGCAGCCAGGTCGTCGGAGTGGACCACGATCTCCATCATCCGGGTGACCAGGAAGTCGCCGGCTGTCAGCGACCAGCCCTGCCAGGGGATCAGCACGGGGTCGCCGCTCCCGACCGACGCCAGCGTGGTCGGCAGCTCGGCGAGGCGACGATCGATCAAGGTGTGGAGCGCCTGCGGCCCTGCCGCGGCCCGGGCGTCGCTCCCCTCGCGGATGCCGACGTTGGCCTCGTCGTCGGGGTCGCGCCAGCCGACGCCGGCGTAGTGGTCGGCCAGCGCGATCGGCGGCTGGTCGGACGGGCCGGCCCCCAGCAGCCGGACGGCGTTGTCGACCTGGGAGACCAGGTGGCAGGCCAGGCCTCCGACGCTCATCGCCTCGCAGGCGCTCTCGTCGTCCCAATGCTCGGTGACCTCGGCCCGTCGGGCGAGGTGGCCGGCGACCCGGGCCGCAGCCAGGAAAGCGTCGCTGTCGATCTGCTCCATGGGCGGGACGCTAGCCCAGGCCACCCCCCGGCTCGACGAGTCCGTCGCGACACCCCGCACCGGACAGGTGGCCGTCAGACGACGCTCTGTACCCTCATCGAGTGACCGGCCTGCAGACGATGCTCCTGGGCGTCCCGTGGATGGACCCCAACTGGCTGCTCGACCACTTCCACACCCAGTTCGTGCTGATCAGCCTCGTGATCATCTTCATCGAGTGCGGTCTCTTCTTCCCCTTCCTGCCCGGTGACACGCTGCTGGTCTCGATCGGGCTGTTCCTCGCCACCGACAAGCTCAACCTCGCCGGCACCCCCAACCTCGTGGGCCTGGCCCTGGGCGTCCTGGGCTTCACGATCGTGGCCTTCCTGGGCAACGTCGCCGGCTACGAGATAGGCCGGGCGATCGGGCACCCGATCCGCCGTCACGACGGCCGGATCATCAAGAAGAAGTACCTCGACCAGACCGTCGACTTCTTCGAGCGGCACGGCAGCCAGGCGCTGCTGATCGGCCGGTTCGTGCCGTTCGTACGCACCTACGTCACCCTGATCGCCGGCGTGAGCGAGATGAACCGGGTGAAGTTCTGGCTCTGGAGCGTGATCGGCGCGGTGCTGTGGGTGGCCAGCATCATGTGCCTGGGCTACTTCCTGGGCTCGGCCTTCCCCTGGGTCGCCAAGAACATCGACCTGCTGATCCTGGCCCTGCTGGTGCTCACGGTCATCCCGATCGGCATCGAGTGGTGGCGCCAGCGCGGCGAGGAAGCCACCAGCTAGCAGCGCGGCACGCCGTACCTCAGCCAGGACGGCAGGGCGTGCCGGAAGGCCCGCCGGATCGCGCGGCTGCGGGTGACCGTCCAGTCGACCGGCCCCCCCACCTCCGACTCGTACTTGTCCCACTCGAACCAGTCGATCAGCTTCAGGCGCGGGAGCTGGCGCTGCAGGTTCCGGGCGAAGACCTGCTGCCACCAGCCCGACTTCACCGCGAGGGCACCGGCACCGCCGCCGGTCGGGTTGTAGAGAGCGGCCGTCTCGCTGATCGCGACCGGCTTGTGGTGTCCGGTGCCGTAGGTCGCGTAGAAGTTCGGGACGACCCGCTCGTCGGCACCGGGTCCCTGGAACCTGCCGAGCAGCTCGTCGGCGAACTTGCCCGCCTGCGGCACCTCGTTCTCGCCCCAGGGGTACGCCGTACCCCAGTGGTAGAGCGACATCCCGACCCAGTCGACGTACCTGTCACCCGGCCAGTACGGCGCGTAGCTGTCGTCGGTGGCGTCCAGGGTGCCGTCGTGGTCGGTGTCCAGCGCCAGCGCGTCGGCCGATCCGGGCGCCGCCTCGTAGGCGCCCCCGGTGAACGGGTATCCCCCGCCATAGCTCGGCGCCCACATCATCAGCGACCCGGGCGCTCCGTGGTGCACGGCGACGGCCACGCGACGGAAGGCGGCGACGTACGCCTTCGGCTGCTGGCCCCACGGGTACCACGACCCGTTCATCTCGTGGGCGAACCGCACGATCACCGCCACGCCGCGCTGGTTGTAGCCCTTGAGCTGACGGGCCAGCGTGGTCGCCGCGGCCTTGGTCACCGCCGCCAGTCCCTGGTGCGGCTCCAGGGTGAGCAGCAGGGCGCTGTGGACGCCCGTGGCCTGGTCCACCGCGGCCGAGACGTTGGTGCGGTCCTGGCGGGTCATCGGGAAGCCCGCGAAGGTGACCGCGATCGCGGGGTCGTGACCGAGCCGCCGGGCGTAGGCAGCGAGGCTGTCGTGCTCCCAGTCGATGCTGACGCCGTAGTAGACACCCGCCTTGGGCGCGGTCATCGGCTTGGCCGTGCAGGAGCGGGGCTGCAGCGTGGGACTGGCTCCACTGGTCGAGGCGGCCGAGACGGCCTGGCCGGCGGCACCGGACACCAGCAGCGAGGCCGTCAGCGCGGACGCGGTCAGGAGGGCACGGACGGTGGTCCGTCGGGGGGACGACATGGCGAGACTCCCGGGAGAGGTGGGGGTCCCCATGGTCCCACCGGGCCGCGAGACGCGCGGCCGAATCAGGAACGTACGGCGTCCAGCTCGGCCTTGGTGAGCACGGCCCGGATCTCCAGCCCGACGTCGGCCAGGGGGTTGTCGTCGCCCGGCGACCGGTCGATGGCGCAGACCACGGTCTCGACGATCGCCCCCGCCTCGCGCAGTGCGCGGGTCGCGTCCCGGACCGCGCCGCCGGTCGTGATCACGTCCTCGACCAGAGTTACGGTCCGGCCCTCGACGTCGGGACCCTCGGCGAGCTTGCAGGTGCCGTAGGTCTTGGCCTGCTTGCGCACGAAGATCGCGGGCAGGCGCGACTGGGAGCTGAGGACCGTGGCGATCGGGATGCCGCCCATCTCGAGACCTCCGAGGAGCTCGGTGCCCTCGGGCAGCAGCGGCACCATCGCCGCCGCGACCCGGGCGAGCAGGTCGGGGTCGGTCTCGAAGAGGTACTTGTCGAAGTACTCGCCGGCGACCTGCCCGGAGCGCAGCGTGAACTCCCCGGTCAGTCGGCAGCGGGAGTCGATGTCGCGCGCCAGTGCTGGATCAACGTGTCGGTCCATGTGACTACTCTCCCAGCATGCGCATCCTGATCATCGGCGGCACTCACTTCGTCGGCCATGCCATGGCGCAGGCCGCCCTCGACGCCGGACACGACGTCACCCTCCTCCACCGCAACGCGACCGACGAGCTGCCCGGAGCAGCCCACCTGCTGGCCGACCGCAACGGCGATCTCGCGGTGCTCGCCGGCCAGACCTGGGACGCGACCATCGACGTCTGCGCCTACCTGCCCGGTCAGGTGCGCCATCTCCATGAGGCGCTGGGCGACCGCGGCGGGCACCACGTCTTCATCTCGACCGTGTCGGTCTACGAGGAGCCGGCCACCGTGGGCGCCGACGAGGCCTCGCCGCTCTTCGACGAGGCGGCCGACGACGTCACCGAGATCACGGGTGAGACCTACGGCCCGCTCAAGGTGTCCTGCGAGACGGCGGCCCGGGAGGCCTACGGCGACGCCGGCCTGGCGATCGTGCGCCCGACGTACGTCGTGGGTCCGCGCGACGCGACGGCGCGCTACCCCTACTGGGTGCTACGGGCCGCCCGCGGGGGCACGATCCTGCTGCCGGGTCCGGGCGAGGCACCGATGCAGTGCATCGACGCGCGGGACATGGGCGCCTGGACGGTCACGCTGGCCGAGCGCCGGATCTCGGGCGCGTTCACGGCAGCGCGGCCCTCGACGACGTTCGCGGCGATGGTGGAGCAGACCCTGGCCGCGCTCGGCAGCGACGCGACGCTGGTCGAGGTGGACGGCGACTGGCTGGTCGGGCAGGGAGTCGACGGGGCCCAGCTGCCGCTGTGGTCCGAGGGCAGCCCCGAGCTCGCGCTGGCGATGGGCACGTCACGAGCCGAGGCCACCGGGCTGACCCACCGGCCGTTCGCGGACGTCGTCCGCGACACCCTGGCCTGGGCGCAGGCCCACCCCGACCAGGCGACCAACCCGGCGGTCGGTCTGTCGCCCGAGCGCGAGCAGGAGCTGCTGGCGGCGTGGACCGCCGCGCAGGCGTGACCGTGCGCACCGCGACGCGCCTCGACGGCATCCCGACGACGATCTTCACCACGATGTCGCAGCTGGCGGTCCGCACCGGGGCGGTCAACCTCGGCCAGGGGTTCCCCGACTCCGACGGTCCGGCCTCGGTGCTGGAGGCCGCCCGCGAGGCGATCTCCGCCGGCGCCAACCAGTACGCCCCCGGCAACGGCGTCGCGGTGCTCCGGCAGGCGATCGCACGGCACCAGCAGCGCCACTACGGCCTCGACCTCGACCCCGACAGCCAGGTGCTGGTCACCACCGGCTGTACCGAAGGCATCGCCGCGGCGCTGCTCGGGCTGGTCGACCCCGGCGACGAGGTGATCGTGCTGGAGCCCTACTACGACTCCTACGTCGCGATGATCCAGATGGCCGGTGGCGTACGCCGCGTGGTCACCCTCCGCGCGCCGGACTACCGGCTCGATGCCGACGAGCTCCGTGCGGCAGTCACCCCGCGCACCCGCTTCGTGCTCCTCAACAGCCCGCACAACCCGACCGGCACGGTGCTCACCCGGGCCGAGCTCCAGGCGGTCGCCGACGTCGCGACCGAGTACGACCTCGTCGTGATCACCGACGAGGTCTACGAGCACCTCACCTTCGACGATCATGAGCACGTCCCCCTCGCGACCCTGCCGGGGATGTTCGATCGCACCTTGACGCTCTCGAGCGCCGGCAAGTCCTACAGCGTCACCGGCTGGAAGGTCGGCTGGGCGACCGGCCCGGCCGACCTGGTCTCGGCCGTCCTCGCGGCCAGCCAGTGGCTCACGTTCACCTCCGGCGCTCCCCTGCAGCCCGCGGTCGCCCACGGGCTCGACCAGGAGCCCGACTGGCCCCGTGCGCTCGGCCGCGACCTCCAGGCCCGCCGCGACCTGCTCTGCGACGGCCTGGCCGGGCTCGGTCTCGACGTGCGCCGCCCCGAGGGCACCTACTTCGCCCTCACCGACATCTCGGCCCTCGGCTGGGCCGACGGCATGGAGTTCTGCCTGGCCCTGCCCGAGCGGGCCGGTGTGGTCGCGATCCCGGCCCAGCCGTTCCACGACACGCACGCCGGCGACCACCTGGTGCGGTGGGCCTTCTGCAAGGAGGCCGGCGTCATCGAGGAGGCCCTGCGACGGCTGGCCGGAGCCGACCTCGGCCGCTGATCAGCCGAACCAGCGGCGCGACTCGGGGCGCACCAGCAGGGCCAGCGTGACACCGGCTGCCGCCAGCGGCACCAGGGTGATCACGGAGCCGACGACGCCCAGCAGGCAGAGGGCGGCGACCCCCGAGGTCGAGACGACGAGGGCCAGCCACGACCAGCGCACCCGCCGGAACACCAGGGTGGCGCACCCGGCTGCCACCAGGCACCAGAGGATGCACAGACCGCAGAACACGTAGCAGATCACCAGGATGGCGTGGTCGCTCAGACCCTGCTCGGCCAGCGCCGGGTTCTGGTCGTGCATCTTGGCGAGCACCGCCGTGGAGTTGGCCGCCAGGAAGCTCACCGAGACCACCAGGGTCAGCGCGGTGAGGCCGGCGAAGATCCAGGTGATCACGCAGGCCCACAGCACCGTGCTGGGTCGGCTGCCCTCCAGCTCGCGCGGGGCCGGCGCGGCGCCGAAGCCGGCGGCCCCGCGCGCGTCGTACACCGAGGTGCGCGGGGGTGCCCAGATCTCGCTCGCCGACGCGGGTGTGGAGGGCGGGGCCGCCGCAGCGGTCGGCGAGGTCGGGGCAGTCGGGGAGCCGAACGCCGAGGGGTGACCGCCCGGGGGCCGACCCGGGTCCGCGACCTGGCGCGGCAGGGGCCTCGGCCGGTCGGCGGCCGGGTCTCGTCCGTCGAACCACGCCCGAGCCGGGCCCAGCCACAGTGTCGCCACCGCGGCCGCGACGCCCGACGACACGAAGCCGCCGATCGCGAGGCCACCGACGAACAGCGGGACGGCCAGGATGCTCATCACGAGGCGGGCCACCCGGCTGCGATGCATGGCCTGGTAGCCGAGGACGACCATCGCCGTGGCGCAGCCGGCGGCGACCATGCCCAGGATCCGGACCACCAGCATCAGGTCGTCGACCTGGAGCCCGGAGCCCTTGACGCCCGGGTTGTCGAGCACCGACTGGAGCGCCTGTCGCGACTCGAGCGAGTGCAGACCGGCGATCCGGTCCCACACCATCAGCACCACGAAGACCGAGCCGATCATGATCATCCACGAGGCGACGGTCACCTGCGACGGGCGCACGGGGGTCGTGGACGGCTGGCTCACGGGTTCCATTGCACCACGCACGGCCGGGTGCTCCGGCATCGTGGGCAGGCGGCAGGATGGGGCCATGAGCTATCACGCAGCCGAGAGCAGGTACGACGACGCCGACTTCCGCCGCTGCGGGCGCAGCGGACTCCAGCTCCCCCCGCTGTCACTGGGTCTCTGGCAGAACTTCGGGGACGACCGTCCCGACGACAGCCAGCGCGCGATCCTGCGCCGCGCGTTCGACCGGGGCGTGACTCACTTCGACCTGGCCAACAACTACGGGCCGCCGTACGGCCGGGCCGAGGAGAACTTCGGCCGGTGGCTGCGTGAGGACTTCGCGCCGTACCGCGACGAGCTGGTGATCTCGACCAAGGCGGGCTACGACATGTGGCCGGGCCCCTACGGCCAGGGCGGCGGCTCGCGGAAGTACGTCCTCGCCTCCCTCGACCAGTCGCTGGGCCGGATGGGTCTGGACTACGTCGACATCTTCTACAGCCACCGCTACGACGCCGACACCCCGCTGGAGGAGACGATCGGCGCGCTCGACACCGCGGTGCGCTCCGGCCGGGCGCTCTACGTCGGGATCTCGTCGTACTCCCCGGAGCGGACCGCCGACGCCGCGAGCATCGCCCGCGAGCTCGGCACTCCGCTGCTGATCCACCAGCCGTCGTACTCCATGCTCAACCGCTGGATCGAGGGCGGCCTGCTCGACGCGCTGGAGGAGCAGGGGATGGGGTGCATCGTGTTCTCGGCACTGGCCCAGGGCCTGCTCACCGACCGCTACCTCGACGGGGTGCCCGACGACTCGCGCGCCGCCCGTCCGGACTCGACGATCGCGGGCCTCGACGCCGATGTGCTCGACCGGGTGCGGGCGCTGAACGCGATCGCGGAGCAACGCGGCCAGAAGCTCGCCCAGCTGGCCCTCCAGTGGTCGCTGCGCGACCCGCGTGTCACCTCCACGGTGATCGGAGCGTCCAGCGTCGAGCAGCTCGACACCAACCTCGACGCGCTGGCCTTCCCACCCCTCTCGAGCGACGAGCTGGCCGAGATCGACCGGTACGCCGTCGAGTCCGGCATCAACCTCTGGGCGAAGTCCACCGCGGAGTAGCCGAGTCGGCGCAAACAGGCACAGCAATCACGCTGACTCGGCGCAAAGAGACACAGCAAAGCGGCTGAGTCGGCGCAAAGAGACACCACCATCACGCTGAGTCGGCGCAAAGGTGCACGCTCCAGTGCAGAGTCTGCGCTTTACCCGTGCCTGTTTGCGCCGACTCAGCGCTGCACCGCTGCCTGTTTGCGCCGACTCAGCGTCCTACTCGTGCCTGTTTCCGCCGACTCGGCGTCGTACGCGTGCCTGTTTGCGCCGACTCAGCGGTGTGCCACTGCCTCTTTGTGCCGACTCGGGTCAGGCGGGGTGGAGGACCAGCTCGCCGTCCTGGACGTCGACCCTCACCTTGCCGCCGTCGGTGACCTCGCCACCGATCAGCAGCCGGGCGAGCCGGTCGCCGATCGCGCTCTGGATCAGCCGGCGCAGGGGGCGGGCGCCGTACGCCGGGTCGTAGCCGGTCTCGGCCAGCCAGGCGCGCGCAGCGTCGGAGACGTCGATGGTGATCCGGCGCACCGCCAGTCGCTGCTCGAGCAGCGAGAGCTGCAGGTCGACGATGTGGGTGAGCTCGTCGCGCGTGAGCGCTTCGAAGACCACGATCTCGTCCAGGCGGTTCAGGAACTCCGGCTTGAAGTTCGAGCGCACCACCGACAGCACCGAGTTCCGCTTGGTCTCGGGGTCCAGGGTCGGGTCGACCAGGAAGCCCGAGCCGAGGTTGGAGGTCAGGATCAGCAAGGTGTTGCGGAAGTCGACCGTGCGGCCCTGGCCGTCGGTGAGGCGTCCGTCGTCGAGCACCTGGAGCAGGATGTCGAAGACCTCGGGGTGCGCCTTCTCCACCTCGTCGAGGAGCACGACGGAGTACGGGCGCCGGCGGACGGCCTCGGTGAGCTGCCCGCCCTCGTCGTACCCGACGTAGCCGGGAGGGGCGCCCACCAGGCGCGAGACCGAGTGCTTCTCGGAGTACTCGCTCATGTCGATCCGGACGATCGCGCGCTCGTCGTCGAAGAGGAAGTCCGCCAGCGACTTGGCCAGCTCGGTCTTGCCGGTGCCGGTCGGGCCGAGGAAGAGGAACGAGCCGGTCGGCCGGTTGGGGTCGGAGATCCCCGCCCGCGACCGTCGTACGGCGTCACTCACCGCGCGCACGGCCTCGCGCTGCCCGATCAGCCGGCGGCCGATCACCGACTCCATCTCGAGCAGCTTGGCGGTCTCCCCCTGGAGGAGCTTGCCGGTCGGGATGCCGGTCCAGGCCTCGACGACCTCGGCGATCTGCTCGGGCCCGACCTCCTCACCGACCAGCGGCTCGGTCTCGGAGGCCTCGGCGACCTCCACGGCCTCGAGCCGGCGCTCGAGCTCGGGGATCGACTCGTAGCGGATCTTGGACGCGC
This sequence comes from Nocardioides cynanchi, assembly GCF_008761635.1. NCBI lineage: Bacteria > Bacillati > Actinomycetota > Actinomycetes > Propionibacteriales > Nocardioidaceae > Nocardioides > Nocardioides cynanchi. The sequence continues at coordinate 3,332,392 of NZ_CP044344.1, read as the reverse complement.
CCTCGAGGTTGCCCTCGCGCAGCATCTTGTCGGCCTCGATCCGGAGCTGGTCGAGGGCCCGACGGATCTCGCCCTCGCCTTCGAGCGACGCCTTCTCCCGCTCCCAGCGGGACTCCAACGCCCGGAGCTCCTCCTCGCGGTCGGCGAGGTCGGCGCGCAGGTTCGCGAGGCGCTCGACGGAGGCGGCGTCGGTCTCCTTGGCGAGCGCGAACTCCTCCATCTTCAGCCGGTCGACGGTGCGCCGGAGCTGGTCGATCTCCTCGGGAGACGAC